>NZ_JBIRWQ010000021.1:0-180450 GCF_044388125.1 Actinoplanes sp. NPDC020271 | reverse complement strand
TGCGGTGATGAGAGATGATGCCATCGGCGGGTGAGGTCCTCGGAGCTTCGTGTGGCCTAGAGAACTTCATGATCACCGACGTGATCTCATCCGCCTTCTTCGGCTCCACAGAGGCCGATCACGATGCGAATCCCCAGTTCAGAACCCTCCCGTCCGACAACGCAATGGCCCTGCGCCAGGCCGCCCAGGATCGCGTACGCCAGTTGCCGGACGCGCCGCACGGTCGAGGTCATCTCCGGACGCGCCGCGCGGTCGAGGTCATCTGCGGCCGCGCCGCACGGTCGAGGTCATCTGCGGCCGCGCTGAGCAGGGCGATCGCTTCCTGCACGCAGCGCCAGGCGATCCCGGTCTCGAACCGGCAGCGAGGCGGGTGCAGGTGTCGCCTTCGCGCAGGTGGGCCGGGGCGAGCAGGGCCCGGCGACCGGGGTTTGCAGTCGCCGCCATCGCGATCCGCCTGGCGGCGGTGGTCGCGGATGCGGTCGGCGAGGTGGTTCAGGGTCCGGCTGGACAACGTGATCGTGGCAGGGCAGGACAGCATGGCGACCGGCGGCTGCCGTAGGCGGAGTCGTGAAAGCCGAGTTCATTTGCCGCCGGCGGCCCGCCGGCACAGGTAGCGTAGTACGTCCGCGAGACGCCGTGGATGACCAGCAGACGCCGAGCCGACCATGTGTCTCGTCGAGTACCAGTCGTGAGCTCCCGGCGGATGGACGTTTGATTCGAAACGCAGCCGTCGGACGGTCACGAACCGCGAACACCCCGCGAAACTTTGGGTTGCCGCAGTCCTCTGCACGGCGTACGGGGGGGGTGTCCCTATGGGTTCTGTCAAGCGGCGAGGGCGAGCTTTTCTGCCGGTTTGTGCTGGTAAGGGGTGCGGGTGCGGAGCATGGCGTGCAGGACGTCGACGCGTCGGCGGGCGAGGCAGATGAGGGCGGCGTTGTGTTTCTTGCCTTCGGATCTCTTGCGGTTGTAGTAGGCCCGGCTGAGCGGGTCGGACAGGGCCGCGAACGCGGACAGGAAGAACGCGCGTTTAAGCTGCTTGTTGCCGCCTTTCGGCGGGTGCTCGCCGCGGATGCTGGTGCCCGAGCGGCGGGTCACCGGCGCCAGGCCGGCGTAGGCGGCCAGGTGCCCGGAGGTGGGAAACGCGGCGACGTAACCGACCTCCAGCAGGATCCGGGCTGCGGTCCTGACCCCGACGCCGGGCATCGAGATCAGGACCGAGGAGAGAGGGTGCGCATCAAGCATCTCCTCGACCTGGGCGGCGATCTGCTCACGTTGTTTCAGCAGGTCACGCAGGCTGTCAGCCAGCTTCGGCAGGATCGTCTCGGCCGCGGTGGTGCCAGGAACAACCACGGTCTGGGCGTCCAAGGCGGTGAAGACCTGCTCGACCAGGCGGGCACCCATGCGCGGAGCTCGGCTCTTGACGATCTCGGTGAGTTTCGACCGGCCGGTCTTGCGCAGCCCGGCCGGGCCGCCGCACCGCGACAGCAGTTCCAGCACGGCGGCGTGCTGCACTTTCGGGCCCAGGACCCGTTCCAGGGGCGGGTGAATCTGGGTGAGCAGCCCACGGATCCGGTTGCTGATGCGGGTGACCTCACCGGCGAGGTCATCGTCGTAGCCGACCAGCATCTCCAACTCGGCGAGGGTGTCGTCACCGGCGTCGACCCGGCGCAGTGTGTGCGGCAGGGTCCGGGCGGCGTCGGCGATCACGTAGGCGTCGCGGGCGGCGGTCTTCGCGGTGCCTGGGTGCAGGTCAGCGAGGCGGCGCATGACCAAGCCGGGCAGGTAGGCGATCTGGTGCCCGCATGCCCGGGCGACCGCGACGGGCAGGGCGCCGATCGAGGCGGGCTGGTCGACCACCGCCAGGATCCGGCCGTGCCGGCCGAGTTTGTCGAACAGTTTCCGCAGCCCGGCCTCGGTGTTCGGCAACGCCGCGTCATGCAGGCGCTTGCCGGCCGGGTCCAGTGCGACCGCGTGATGGTCGGTCTTACCGACGTCCAGGCCGAGGAACACGCCGTACTCGTTGTGCACGCCTTCGCCTCCCACGATGTCCATCATGGGCTCGGTCGCTGGTCACAGCGTCGGACTGCCGGCAGCCACGTTACGGAGAGACCTACCCAGGATCGGGTGGCCGGGTCCCTATCAGCGGTCTCCCGACGCCACCCAGCCCGGCGACAACACCCCCCGGATCATGCGTACGACAGGGGCAGTAAGTCATACCGGGCCGAGCGACCGAGCAGTCCCCGGTGGGGACGATCAAAAAGGTAACGGGCAAAGGCCCTGCGCTTGGGTAGCTGACCCGAGGGGCGGAGTTACTGACTAGTCACTTCGCACCGTTCGTTCCGAGGTCCTTCGAGTAACGTGCGCCGACGATGTTCAGCGGGGGGCGGCCCTCCGCATGAGCGTCCAACAACGATCGCTCGCGTTACACCAGAGCAATGTTGGCGTTCCAGCAGCCAAGGAATGTAACACCACTCGTGTCCGCGCCTTCGTAACGCTTCCGGACGTTAGCGATACATTCCATGGCATGCGCATCGGCTACGGACGGGTCTCCACCCGCGACCAGAACCCCGACGCCCAACACGACGCCCTCACTGCGGCCGACTGCGAACAGATCTTCATCGACAAGGCCTCCGGCAAACTCGCCCGCCGGCCCGAACTCGACAAGGCGCTGCTGGTCGCCCACCGGACCGGCGACCAGCTCGTGGTCACCAAACTCGACCGGCTCGGCCGGTCCCTCGCCAACCTCATCGAGCTGTCCGCTCAACTGCAGCAGCGCGGCGTCGACCTGGTCGTGCTCGACCAGAACATCGACACCTCCACCGCGATGGGCCGCATGTTCTTCCAGATCCTCGGCTCCGTCGCCGAATTCGAACACGCGCTCATGTCCGAACGCACCCACGACGGGCTTGCCGCCGCCCGCGCCCGAGGCCGCACCGGCGGACAGAAACCCAAACTCACCGCACGCCAGGCCAGGATCGCGCAGCAGATGTACGAGGAGACCGGCCCCGACGGGCGCCTGGTGTACACCGTCGAACAGATCGCCGCCGAATTCGGCGTCACCCGGCCCACCATCTACCGCCACCTCGCCAAGCTGCCCGCCCGGACACCCACTCCGTAAGCCGAACTCACCCCGACGCCCCGACGACTCGTGCGTCGTGCACGCAAACCCGAGACACATCGCAACCCTGTGCGCATGAGTCCGAACAGACCTGATGTCTGAAGTCCTCGCCAAGATCATCGCTAGCGTTACTTCTGGTTCCGATGCTCCTCAAGGGCCAGCCATGTTCTGCCGCCCCTGTCAAGTGAAGTACATCTATGCGACAGTCGCCTATATTTTTTATTGAGCGGTGCTCTACATTGCGCTACATGCCTACTCGAACCACTTGCGGGGAGTGAGACATGACGCGGGGCCAGATGCACATGCGGGCGAAGATCGCGGCCACAATCGCAATTGGGGTGACAATTGCCGTCACTCAAGCGGTTCCGTCCTTCGCCGACCCCAGCGACAACTGGGTCGCAATGGAGAACTGGAAGAACTTGATGGTCCTGGGGTTGCAGAGCCCCCGTGACGCCAACGGCGCGAACGTCATCCAGTGGACCCGCTCGGTTAGGCCGGGCACCAGCGAGCCGACCTACGACCAGCAGTGGTTGCCGTCGCAGAACGCGGAAGGCTACTGGTCGTTCCGGAACGCGGGAACGACCGATTGGAAGGCGTTGACGGTCAACGGCAACAACTCGAACAACGGCGAGCGGATCATCAGCTGGCCGTACAAGTCGACGAACCACTACCAGCAGTGGCGTAGGGAGAACAACCCTGCTTGGCCGGGACACTATCGTTTCATCAACCGTGGCAGCGGCCTATGTCTAGCCATCAGTGGCGGGGGCAGCAATGCACTGGGTGCTCAGTCCGTACAGTGGAGCTGCGGAACCGGGCCGGATCAGGCTTGGAGCCTGCCGAACACCTGATACGCCACTGGCTGGCCGAGCAATGTGAGTCGCCCGCTCGGATGGCAGGCTTGAATCGGCCGCCATCCGGCGTTGGGCTTCGGCGGCGCGAGGCACAGCGTGATCCACATGATCAGCTGGCCGTTGCCGCCCTGGTCTCCGTCTCCGTCACCCGGGAACGTCACCGTAACCACCCCCTCTCCCGGGACTCGAAAACCCGTACGGCGGCTTTCGTTCACCCGAGAGGTGGCTGGAACCATTTCAGCACGACCCCCTGACAAAAGGCTCAGCGGGTCTCGGGACGGATGACCTTGGTGCGCGCGATGGACTGGGGACCCGACCGGCGGGGCCAAGATCTTCAGCGATCGGCAGGGAGACCGGGCGAAACAAACGGCTCCGGCAACGCACAGCACGGTCGCCTCGGCGTGGAACGGGGCGACGATCTGCATCCCGATCGGGACACCGTCAGGTCCCATCCCCGCGGGGACGCTGGCCGCGGGGTGGCCAGACAGGTTGAACGCCCGGGTCAGGCTCACGCTGATCGTCTCCCCGGGGCCGTCGTGGCCGTGGGCGCTGACCGGGGCGGTAGGGGTCAGCAGGACTTCGGCGGCCTGGAACGCGGCGGCCAGCCTCCGGTCGTTGTCAGCCCGGCTCGCCAGGGCCGGGGAGCTGTGGTCGCCTCTGCGCAGGGCGTGCCAGGCGTCGGCCGGGTCGGTCAGGACTAGGTCGTGGTCGACCCACTCGATGACGCCGGCGGTGGCCAGTCGATCGGCGGCCGCGCGGGTGACGGCGATGATGTCCGTGCCCTGTGGTCGGCATACCCGAGGGTGGCCGACCACAGGGCACGGATTGGCCGGTATCCCTCGTGTCGGATTCCGAGGTCCTCTGCACAGCTGACCGAACTCCTCTGCACTCCCCGTTGACCATCCGCGTTTTTTCCAGGGGCACCGTCAGGTGGCGCGCATTCCAACTCTTCAGTCTTTACGTGGAAGCGTAGGAAACGTCCGGAACCACCCTCAGTCCGAGGACGAACATGGCGGCACCCGCTGCGGCTAGAACGGCGATGGCGGCGAAGACCAGGCGTGGGCCGGCGAGTTGCAGGGCCGGCCCAGCGGCTGTGAAGCCGATGAACCCGGCGAGGTTCTCGGTGGTGGTCACCGCAGCCAGGACATGCGGTCTGCGGTCGGGTGGGGTGCGCAGGGTGAAACGTGTAATGAGGGTTGCTGCGAGCATCGGTGTGGCCAGCCCGGTGAGAAACAATCCGGTGGCTACGACGGCCGGCTGCTGGGCGAGGAGCAGCCACAGCGGCACGCAGAGAAGTACCGCGGCTGCAGTCAGGGCGGTGGTGCCCATCCGGCTCAGCGCGGTAACCGCGACCAAGCTGCCGAAGGCCAGGCCGGCACCGTTGGCTGCGGTGAGCAGACCCAGCGTGCGCGGGTCGCCGCCGAGGTCGTGCAGGACCAACACCGGAAGGCAGAGAAAAATCGCGGGGACCGCGAGGGTCACCAAGACCAGCGCGATGCCGAACAGCCGCAGCGTGGGGTCGCTGAGCACGTCACGGTAGCCGCCGCCTTTCGCAGGATGCTCGTCGGAGCCGGTCACGGAACGGTTCGCGGGCGGTCGCACGAAGGCGAACACGATCAAGAGCGAGGCGAGGTACGTCCCGGCATCGATCCAGAGGACCTGTGCCGGGCCGAGCAACGCGATGAGGATGCCTCCGACAGCAGGCCCGGCAAGCGCGGCGATTCGGGTTGCCGCGTCGATGAGGCTGTTGGCGCGTCCGACGAGCTTCTCATCGGAACCATGCACGGGACCCAGCAGCTGCGGCAGGATCAGCCGCTGGGAAGAGACGTACGGCGTGGTGAACGCACCCAGCCCGAACGACACCGCGAGCAGGATCGGCAGGTTCACCCCACCGGCCAGGTGCTGCAGCGGTATCCAGGCCATCAGCGGCACCCGGGCTGCGTCGCCGATCAGCATGGTGCGCCGTGTGCCTAGCCTGGCGACCAGCTTGCCGCTGAGCAGTCCAACGATCACCACGCCCAGGAACTCCGCGGTCAGGATAAAACTCATCTTCACTGGTGAACTCGTGGTGACCAGCACGAACCACGGCAATGCCAGCAGGGTGAGCCACGATCCGAACGTGGACAGCAACTTCGCGATGAACAGGGCCGTCAGGCCCGGCGTACGCAGCATCAGCTCGGACCGTCGTGCGTCGGTACGGCATAGGCGAAGAACGCGACCCGGCGGGCGCCTTCCTTGCGTGGCCGGGCAGCGTGGGTGTACTCCGCGATGACAGCCTTGATCCGCTCGGTCGCCTCGGTGAGCTCGGCAGGATCGAGATAGCCCATGTCCTCACCCACCCAGGCCGCCTCACGCCACGTGATGTCGAACTCGCCCTCGTGATGCTGGAAGTCGTCGAGCGCGGCGAGTCGCCGGGCGATAAACTGCTCCCGAAGCGCCCGGGAGGCCGCAGCGAACTCCGGCGATCCGTCACCGGTCGCGGTCCAGGTGATCCCCCGGCTGGTGGCCCGCCACGGCCGCTCGCGGCCACGCGCCAGATCGCGGGCCGGCTCAACAAGGCCCCACTTGACCAGCTGACCGACGTGATAGCTGACGGACGCTGTCGACTCGCCAGTCAGGTCGGCCAGCCTCCTGCCCGTCGTCGGGCCATCCACAGTCAGAAGCTCGAGTAACTTGAGCCGGACCGGATGGGCAAGGGCACGCAGGGCTTCAGGCTCAGTGATCTGCTTCGGATGCTGGGACACCATTAGGCCAAGATATGTTGGCCAAGAAGTGTTGGCAATACCGGCGCCCGACACGACGGCGTACACCACCGTGGTGTTGGAGTACACCCCAACACCACACTCCAAGTTCACACTCCCGTGCACGGCACCTGGTCACGACCATCGGCTCGTACAGAGAACCTCGAACTCCGACAAAACGGCATGACCAGGCGAAGGCCGTCGCAATGCCGTTCCGGCCGATCCCTGATCACTGGGCCGTCGATGATCTCCACAAGCATCACCACTCGTGTGAGCTGTTGGTCGTACAGCGATGTTTCTGACGGCACGTGAATTCATCGGGCCTCAGGTTCAAGGGCACGTCAGCGGGCAAGTGAGTCGGCATGACATCGACGAGCGCCGCTGAACCGCAACCGCATCTGCTGGTCGTCTGGCCGGGAAAGCGAAATTTCCGCGAGTACCTGTTGAAATCGGTGGCCACGCGGTATCGCGTGCACCTGCTCCACGAGACCGAGCCGAGCTGGGAACAGCAATATCTGGATGGCTGGACGGTCATCGACGACTTGAGCGACCAATCCACCGTCGAGGCGATGATGGCCAAGGTGGCCGAGGCCGACCCGTTCGACGGCGTTCTCTGCTGGGACGAGTCGTGGATCCTGTTGGCGGCCCGGCTCGCGCGGTCCTTCGGCCTGCCCGGCGGGGACGTCGAGGCGATCAACCGGTGCCGCGACAAGCATCTGACCCGGGAGGCGCTGAACGCGGCGGGCGTGCCGCAGCCGCGCTCGGCGGCGGTCACCACCGTGGACGAGGCAGTCCGGGTGGCTGCGGAGTTCGGCTATCCGGCTGTGGTCAAGCCGAGGGCGCTCGCCGGCAGCCTGGGCGTGGTCAAGGTCGCCACGGAGGCCGAGACCAGAGCCTCGTTCCAGTTCGCCCGGGACAGCGAGAGCCTGATCCCGGAGATGCCGCAGCAGGAGGCGAGCACCCTGATCGAGGAGTACATCGACGGCCCCGAGATCAGCATCGATGCGGCGATCGTGAACGGTCAGGTCCAGGTGCTCTGCATAGCCCGCAAACAGGTCGGTTTCGAGCCGCACTTCGAGGAGACCGGTCACGTGGTCGACGGCCACGACCCGCTGCTGGTCGACCCCGTCGTGCTGGGCGTGCTGTCCGACACGCACGCGGCGCTCGGCTTCCGGCACGGCATCACCCACACCGAGCTGCGGCTGGGCAGCAGGGGCCCGCAGGTCATCGAGGTCAACGCACGCATCGGCGGCGACCTGATCCCCTATCTCGGTCTGCGCAGTGGCGGACCCGACGTCGGTCTGGTCGCTGCGGCGGTGGCCTGCGGCCAGACGCCGCCGACCGAGCCGGCCGCCGAGCGGCGGGTCGCCGCGATTCGCTATTTCTATCCCCCGCACGACGCGACCGTCGTCGACGAGGTGAGCTTCGACAGCGCCCGGTTGCCCGCGGCGATCGACCGGGCGGAGGCGCTCGCCGCACACGGTGACGTCAAGTCACCGCCGCCCAACGGTCTGCTGGTGGGCCGGGTCGCTCTGGCGGTCGCGGTCGCCGGCAGCGGCGCTCAGTGCGCGGACGCCCTGGACCGAGCCGAGAAGGCGCTGATCGTCAAGGAGCTCGAACGCCGGTGAGCGCACACGAAGGCGCCCGTGGCACAGCCACGGGCGCCTTGTCGATGCTCAGGCGACGGCGCGCAGGCCCGCGGCCAGCCGGTCGGTGAGCGTGTCGACGTCGGCCGCGGTGATCACCAACGGCGGCGTCAGCAGGACCAGATCCCCGCAGAGGGCCACCAGCAGCCCGTTGTCACGGCACGCGTCCTTGATCGCGGTCATCGTCGCGCCGCCGGTTCCGGCCAGCTCGACCGCGATCATCAGGCCGCGCCCGTGCACACCGGTGATGATCGGCAGCTCGGTCGCCAGCTTCTGCACGGCCGTGGTCAGCTGGGCCCCGCGGTCGATCACGTTGCCGAAGATCTTCCCGTCGGCGAAGGCGGTGAGCACGGCGTCGGCCGCCGCCAGCGCCAGCGGGTGACCGTCGCAGGTCGAACCGTGCGGGAAGACGACGTCGCTGTCGAGCGCGCGGGTGGCGATCTCCCGGTTGACGGCGATCGCGGACAGCGGCATGTAGCCGGCGGTGATGCCCTTGCTCAGCAGGATCATGTCGGGTTCCAGGCCGAGGCGGCCGGAGACGGTCAGCGAGCCGGTGCGCCCGAATCCGGTCGTGACCTCGTCCACGATCAGGTGGATCCCGAACTTCCGGCACGCGTTCTGCACCTGCCGCAGGTAGCTTTCCGGCAGCTCGACGAAGCCGGTGCCCAGAATCGGCTCCAACAGCACCGCGGTGATGCGCTGGGCCCCGACCCGCTCGATGGTGTCCAGGAGCGCCTCGATGTCGCCGGCCGCGACGTGGTGCACGTCGCTGAGCGTCCGGCCCTCGATCGCGTGCAGCGGCTTCTCCCCGGTCAGGCCGCTGGCCAGGCCGCCGATGCCGTGATAGCTGTCCCACAGGGCGATCACGTCGCGGCGGTGCGGCTCGTCGGGGCGGCGTACGAAGCGCGAGAGCATGACCGCGGCCTCGACGGCCTGGGCGCCGGTGGTGCAGAACCGGACCTGGGTGATGTGCTCCGGCAGGGCGGCGACCAGCCGCTCGGCATAGTCGAGGGCGATCTGCGGCGGCTGCTCGAAGCGGATCATCTGCCCGACGCCTAGCTGCTGCAGCTGCCGGGTGATCGCGTCGGCGACTGGCCGGTAGCCGTAGCCGAGGGCGGCGTTCCAGAGCATCGAGCGGGCGTCGAGGTATTCGCGGCCGGACACGTCGCGCAGGTAGACGTCGTGTCCGGACACCAGTGCACGCTCCCGGTAGGCGGGGTCGATGCGCGAGGTCAGGGTGCTGAACCACAGAGCGGGTGTCTGGGTCCGTACGGCTTCGGCGGTCATTTCTCTCCTCGGGCGGCGGGTCGGTCAGACGGGGGCGAACTGGGTGTCGGGCAGATAGCCGAGGCGGGCCAGCAGGGGCGCGCATCGGTCCTCGGCGTCGGCGATGGCGGCGAAGGCGGTGCGCACCAGGGCGGCGCGCGGGCGGCCGCGTCTGGCCGAGTCGGCGGCGAAGTGCAGGGACATGGGCAGGTTGGTCCAGGCGATCAGGGCCTGCTCGGCGCGGTCCCGGTCCTCGGCGCCCAGATCGTGCTCGTCGAGCAGGTGGGTGTAGCGGACGGCATGGTGCTGGGCGGCGGCCCACAGGTCGTCGATGTGCCGTTCGCGCTGCGGGTGCTCCGGCAGCGCGCAGAAGAAGCCGCTCAGGTAGGTGAGGACCTCGGGCAGGCCGGTGCTCCAACTCGGCGGCTCGGGCATCTGCGGCTGCCGGTCGGCGTCCTCGGGTGCGACCCAGAGGAAGCGGTGCTCGCCCGGGACGACGGTGGTGTCGCCGAATGCGTGGGTCAGACGCAGCAGCTGCTCGGGTTCGAGTTCGCGCGGCGCGCTCATCGACCGGATCAACTCGGTGGTGGTGATCCGGCCTCGGAACGGCTCCTGCCGGCCGGCCGGCAGCAGCGCGCTGAAGGCGTCGTCGACCTGCCAGTGATCGTCGGCGGCGGCGGTGACCCGGACCAGGTGCGGGGCGCTGTCGTTGCGGTCGGCCAGCGACCAGGGCATGGCGCCCGCGTAGGTGACGATCAGGACACCGCTGTCGCGGCGCGACTGTTCGCGCAGCTCACGAACCAGCGTCGCGGTGTCCTGGGCGGCGCGGTAGGCCAGGCGGCGCCCGTCGCTGAGGTGCCCGAGCGAGTAGCGGTGGTGGGAGAAGGCGAGCAGCCCGCCGGGTTCGTCGGTGCGCACGGCGAGGCGAACCGAGCGCGCCACCCGGCCGTCCGGGTCGGCCTCAGTGGCGCTGAGGTAGGTCATCAGGTTGACGGTCAGGCAGGTCCCGCCGGCTTCTCGCGTACGCGAGGTCGTCTCGACGCTCATCGGGCCACCTCGCCCTGAGTGGTGGCCTCGCTGATCACGTCGACCAGGTCGGACACTTTGTACATCACCTTGCCGACGAAGATGTCGTCCGGCAGCGTGACGTCGAGCTCGTCTTCGAGCTTGATGAGCATGCCGAGCAGGCCCATCGAGGTGATGCGCAGCAGCGAGCCGTTGAGCGGCTCGTCGTCGGCGATCCGGTCGTATCCGATCGACAGGCGCGATTCGCGCACGACCAGCCGCTTGACGGCGTCGGTTACGGCTTGCCGGCCGGGGACGCGGGACGTTTCTGACACGGGGGGCTCCTCCATGACGGTCGTGCTCGGGGCGGTGGGCGGATCAGGCCTTGCGGAAACGAAGGGTGCCGGCGCCGTCGACGCGCCAGCTGTAACTCATCAGGTCGGCCAGGGTCACCGGGCCGCGGACGTGCAGCCGGCTCGTGCTGATCGCGATCTCGCAGCCGAGGCCGAGCGTCGGCGCGTCGTGCAGCCGCACCGAGCCGTTGACGATCACCATGGCCGCGTCGATCTGAGCGCAGTAGGAGTCGGCCACCTCGTCGCTGCCGGTGACGATGGCCTCGGTGTGGGCGCTGCCGTGGCGCCGGACGTGTTTGACGGCGTCGTCGGCGTCGCCCACGGTGGACACGCACAGGGTCCGGTCGAGAAACTCGCGGCCGAAGTCGCTGTCGGAGCGCGGCTCGACCGCGACGACCCGGGCGATCTCGGCCGGGATGGCGGCGACCACGTCGGCGTCGACCCGCACCGTGAGACCGCAGCCGGCGAGCTCATCGCCGTACCCCATGAGGGTTTGCCAGAATTTTCCGGCGACGGCGGCGTCCAGCAGGACCGTCTCCAGGGCGGTGCAGCCCTCGGGTTCGTGCAGCTTGCCGTCCAGGACGATGCGCACGGCCAGGTCCAGGTCGGCGCTCGCGTGCACGTAGAGGTGGTTGACGCCGCCACCGCCGACGATCATCGGGATCTTCGACAGCGACCGGCAGGCGTCGGTCAGGCTGGGGCTGCCCCGCGGGATCAGCACGTCGATGGCGTCCTCGCGGGCCAGCAGCATGCGTAGCCCGGCCCGATCGACGTCGTGCAGGACGCGGACCATACCGGTGGGCAGGCCGGCCTCGCGCAGCGCCTGCTCGAAGACCTCGGCCAGGGCGGCGTTGGTGCCGGCGATCTCGGAACCGCCGCGCAGCAGCACCACGTTGCCCGCGCAGACCGGCAGCAGCGCGCCGTCGATGGTGACCGACGGCCGTGACTCGTAGATCATCAGCAGCACGCCCAGCGGCCGAGCGATGCGGCGCGACCGGGTGCCGTGCGGGCCGATCACGTCCCGCGACGGCGTCACGGCCCGCTCGATCTCAGCCGGCAGTCGGCCGGTGAGCGCGAACGCCGCGTCCCGGTGCGCGTCGGTGAGCGTCATCCGGTGCAGCATCCCGTCGGGCAGCCCCCGCTCGCGGCAGCGGCCGAGGTCGGCCTGATTCGCCGCGACGACCTGCACCCAGCGCTCGTCGAGGATGCGCCGGACCGCCGCGACGAACCGCGGATAGGCCGGGTCACCGATCGGCGGGGCGTCACCCAGTGTGCGCCGGCAATCGGCCAGGCATTCGTCGATCGCAGTCGCATCCATCATGTCTCCCAGTGCTCGCGGCTCGTCTCAGCGGACTGACAGCGAACAAATCGCCGAGGAGCCGACCGGCAAACCGCGCTGTCTTCTTCCTGCAGCGGGCCGGGCTGGCAACTAGCTACCACCGGCTTGAGCACACCGCCGGTGGCGAACAGGATCGGTTGTGTAGCCAGACAAGTCGATGCCAACGGGCCATTGTGAAGGAGCGAGCTTCGTGCAGGACGTCATCTCGAGATCTGTTCTCGTACGCTGCGGCGACCGCTTGCCGGTCGTTGACAGCGCCTACCTCGACTGCGTGTCCGACACGCTCGCGCTGCTGCTCGCCGAGCGGGGAGTGGCCGACGTCCGCGCACCCTTCGCCGCCGACTGGCGCTTCGACCTGAGCCGCGGCGCGGACGGTCGCCTCGGCCCGGCCCTGCCGCCGGCCGGCCAGGACGAGCTGCTGGCCCAGCGGACCGGCTGGCGTCCGCGCTGGCAGCCCGCCGCCGAGGCGGGCGCCGACGCGCGGGCCTGGCACGCGAGGTTGAGCGCCGGCACGCCGCTGGCCGTCGTCGCCGACGCCTTCCACCTGCCGTGGCTGCCGTATCACGGGCACGAGCACATGGAGCACGGCTTCGTGGTCGAGGCCGTCGACGCCGGCGACGACCCGGTGGTGACGGTGGTCGACCCGTACGACAACGTCACCCAGTGGGGCCCGGCGGTGCCGACGCAGACCGCCATCGCGCTCAGCGACCTGGCCCCGGCGCTGCCCGGCGGCCGCTGGGGCTTCCTGGAGCCGGCGGGCGCTGCTCACCCGCGGCGGCCCGGCGAGGTGGTCCTCGACAACGCCCAGGCCATCGCCGAGGCCGCCCGTGACGGCCGCTACGAGCGTTTCATCGACCAGTACCGGGCGCTGACCGAGGCCGACCTCACCCACCTGGCGCTGCAGACGTGGCTGCTGCGGCGCAGCCGGGGCCTGCACCGGCTCTGGCTCGCCGGGCTGCGGCCCGGCACGGTCGCGGCCGCGACGGCCCAGCTGTTCGCCGGTGTCGAGGCCGCCTGGCAGCGGGCCGGCGAGAGCGCGTACGTGGCGCTGCGCCGGGTCAGCCGCGGCCGGACCGCGCCGCCGGCCGCCCTGGAGACGCTGCGAGCGGCCGCCGACGCCGAACTCGCCGCCGCCACCACCCTGCTCGAGCGGGAAAGCGAGCGATGATGTCGACCCACGACCGGACCCTGCTCGTGCACGACGCGGTGATCGAGGCCGCGCGCCGCACCCCCGACGACATCGCGCTGGTCGACGAGACCGGCGCAACCCTCACGTACCGGCAGGTCCAGGACCGGATCGAGGCGATCGCGCAGGCGATCGACGCCACCGGCCCCGGCCGGGCGCCGGTCGCCCTGCACAGCCGCAAGACGGCCGGCGCGATCCTCGCGATGCTGGGCGTGCTGCGCGCGGGCCGCGCCTACGTGCCGATCGACCCGTCCGCGCCGTTGCAGCGGCGCGCTTTCATCGTCGAACAGGCCGGCTGCACGCTGATGGTCGCCGACACCGCGGACGCGCCCGCCGGGCTCGGCCTGCCGCTGCTGGACGTCTCGGCCGGTCTGACCGACCCCGACCCGGCGTGGCGGGCGCCCGCTGTCGGCCTCGACGACACCGCCTACATCCTGTTCACCTCCGGGTCGACCGGGCTGCCCAAAGGTGTGGTCATCACGCACCGCAACGCGGCCGCCTTCGTCGCCTGGGCGGCGGCGGACCTGCCGCTGCGGCCCGGTGACCAGGTCGCGGTCCACGCGCCACTGCACTTCGACGTCTCCGTGTACGACATCTACGTCGGCCTGGCCGGCGGCGCGACCGTGCATCCGGTGCCCGAGCGGGTGGCCCTGTTCCCGGAAAGCCTGCGCGGTTTCCTCGCCGAGCGCCGGATCAGCCACCTGTACGCCGTGCCGTCGGCGCTGACCGCCCTGGTCCAGCGCTCCACGGTGACCGCCGGGTCGCTGCCCGGGCTCACCCAGATCCTCTACGCGGGTGAGGAGTTCCAGCCCAGCCCGCTGGCCGAGCTGATGGCGGCCGCACCGAACGCGACGGTCAGCAACCTGTACGGCCCGATCGAGACCAACGTCGTCACCGCCTGGACCCTGCCCGGGCCGCCCGAGCGCCGGGTCCCGCTGGGCCGGCCGATCGCCGATGTCGTGCTGGCCCTGCTCGCCGACGACGGCTCGGCCAGTCTCGAGGGCGCCGCGACCGGGGAGATCGTCGTGGCCGGCGACTGCGTCACCCCCGGCTACCTGAACCGGCCGGAGCTCAACGAGAAGGCATTCGTCCGGTTGAGCGCCGGCTCGCACGAACGGCGCTTCTACCGCACCGGCGATCTGGCTCGCCGCGACGAGCACGGGCTGCTGCAGATCCTCGGCCGGCGCGACTTCATGGTGAAGACCCGCGGATACCGGGTGGAGCTCGGCGACGTCGAAGCAGCCGTCGACGGCTGCCCCGAGGTGGCCGAGGTGGCGGTGGTCGCCGTGCCCGACGAGAAGATCACCCACAGCATCCACGCCGTCGTGATCGGCGCCGCCAAGTCCGACGAGCGGCAGCTCGGCGCCACGGTTCTCGCGCACTGCCGCGCGCACCTGCCGGCCTACATGGTTCCCGGCGCGGTGCACGTCGTGACCGACCTGCCACGGACGGCCTCCGGCAAGATCGCCCGCAGACAGCTGACCGACACGGTCGCCGCCGCGGTGACGGGAGCCCGCCGATGACCGCCGTCGCGCCGCGGCCGCTGCGCGCGCAGGTGCTCGACGCCGTCGCCGCCACCGTGCACGTGAGCCCGCAGCAGGTCCTGGCCGCGCCGACACTGTTCGACCTGCCCGGCTTCGACTCGCTGGCCATCGTCGCGGTGCTGGAGACCCTCGAGGACGACCTGGCCGTCGAGGTGCCGCCGGAACGGATCCTGCCCGACGCCTTCACCTCGATCGCCTCGCTGACCGCGCTGATCGAGGGCGCTCTGCCCGACCACCGCCGCCCCGCCGACCCGTCAGGAGACGACCGATGACCGCCCCCGTGCTGCTGCACGACCTGCTCGACCTCCGTGCGGCCGCCACACCGGAGGCGACCGCGCTGACCCGCTCGGAGCGTTCCTGGACCTACCGGCACCTCGCCGGCTGGTCCTGCGGCGCCGCGCGCTGGCTGGCCGCGGCCGGTGTCGGCCGCGGTGACCGCGTCCTGATCGTCGGCGCCAACGAGGCCGCCGTGGTCGCCCTCGCCTACGGCGCCTCGCGCATCGGCGCCGTGTTCGTCGTCGTCAGCGACCAGGTCTCGGAGTTCCATCTGCGGCACATCCTCGGTGACAGCGAGGCGCCGGTGGTGATCGCCAACGGCACCGCGTGGCCGGTGGCCTCGTCGATCGACGGGGCGCGTGCCTACCGGCTCGACGAGGTCGCCGAATACGCCATCGAGAACTCGTGGGCGTTCGAAGCCGGCGCCCCGGGTTCCGGCATCTCCAGCGATCCCGTCTGCTTCATCTACACCTCCGGCAGCACCGGGCTGCCCAAAGCGGTCGTCTCCACTCACCGGCAGGTGCTGTTCGCGGCCGCGGCGATCCAGTCGCGGCTGGGTTACCGCGCCGACGACACCGTCCTGTGCTGTCTGCCCCTCTCCTTCGACTACGGCCTCTACCAGGTGTTCCTGTCCACGATCGCCGGGGCGCGCCTGGTACTGGGCAACGACGCCGACGCCGGGCCGGCGCTCCTGAACCGGCTCGTCGACCAGGACGTCACCGTACTGCCGCTGGTGCCGAGCCTGGCCGTCACGCTGTGCCGGCTGGCCGCCCGCGGCGGACGTCAGCCCTCGCTGCTGCGAATGGTGACCAACACCGGCGCCGACCTGTCCGCCGGCCAGTGCGCCCGGCTGCGGGAGGCCATTCCCGGCCTGCAGGTGTTCGCCATGTTCGGGCTCACCGAGTGCAAGCGGGTCTCGATAGCCGAGCCCGATCTGGACCTGACCCGGCCCGGGTCGGTCGGGCGGCCGTTGCCGGACACCGAGGTGCTCATCCTCGACGAGGACGGGCGAGCCGTGCCCGCCGGTGAGCCGGGCGAACTGGTGGTACGCGGCCCGCACGTGATGGCCGGGTACTGGAAGTCGCCGGAGCTCAACGCCCGCCGTTACCGCCGCGACGCGTTCGGCACGCCGATGCTGTTCACCGGCGACCGGGCCAGGGTCGACGCCGACGGCTACCTGTACTTCCTGGGCCGCGACGACGACGTGTTCAAACAGCGCGGCGTACGGGTGAGCACCACCGAGATCGAGGCGGCGGCGCTGGACATCCCCGGCGTGGAGATGGCCGCGGCGCTGCCCGGACGCGACGGCCAGGACGCGCGGCTGGCCGTCTGCACCCGGTTGGAGCTGCCCGAGCTGACCGAGGCGCTCAAGGCGCGGCTCGGCGCTCAGAAGATGCCACCGACCGTGCGCGTCACCGAGCGGATCCCGCTCGGCGTCAACGGCAAGGTCGACAAGAAAGCCCTGGCCGCCGACTGGGACACTGCCGTATCCGTCGTCCCCGTCGCGGCGGGAGCGACGGCATGAACCTCACCGCGATCGCCGAGCAGTACGGCACCCCGGCCTACGTCTACGATCTGGCCGCGATCCGGGCCGCGCACACCGACCTGAGCGCGATGCTGCCCGGCCCGGCGAAGCTGTACTACTCGCTCAAGGCCAACCCGCACCCGCTCGTGGTCGGCCAGCTGCACCGGCTCGGCTGCCACGCCGAGGTCAGCTCGGCCGGTGAGATCGACGCCGCCCTGGCCGCCGGCGTGGACGCGCACCACATTCTGCTCACCGCGCCCGGCAAGAGTGCCGCCACCGTCTCGTACGCGCTGCGCCAGGGTGTGCGCCGGTTCTCGCTCGATTCGCCGGTGGACCTGCGGCGTGTGGCCTGGCTGGCCGAGCAGTCCGGCACCGACGTGCGGTGCCTGCTGCGCGTCAACGCCGACCAGCCGGTCGCCGGTCTCGGGCTCACGATGACCGGTGCGCCGTCGGCGTTCGGGGCCGACGCCTCCTGGATCGAGGCCGACCCGGCGCAGTTCCGCGGCGGCGGCCGGGTCCGCATCGAGGGCCTGCACCTGTACATGGGCACCAACATCGCCGACGAGGATGCGCTGATCGCCCAGTTCGACACCGCCGCGGCCACCGCACAGCGGCTCGGGCCGGTGCTGGGCGAGCTGATCGAGGTGGACCTCGGCGGCGGGTTCGGCGCACCGTACGCGCAGACGGGTTCGCGCCCGCTGTGGCCGTCGCTGCGCCCGCGTATCGAGCAGGTGCTCGACACGCGGCTGCCCGGCTGGCGCGACGCGCGCCCGGCGGTGGCCTTCGAGTCCGGCCGTTACCTGGCCGGCTCCAGCGGTTCGCTGCTGTGCGGCGTGGTCGACGTGAAGACGTCCAAGGGCAAGACCTTCGTCGTCCTGGACACCGGCATCAACCACCTCGGCGGCATGGCCGGGCTGCGACGGCTGCCGCCGCTGCGTCCCGCGCTGGCCGTGACCGGCCCGGACGACGGGCGCCCGACGACGCGCACGACCGTGGTCGGCCCGCTCTGCACACCGCTGGACACCTTCGTGCGCGACGCCGACTTCCCCGAGGTCCACCCGGGTGAGCTGCTGGCCGTCCCGAACGTCGGCGCCTACGGCCTGACCGCCAGCCTGCTCGGTTTCCTCGGTCATCCCGCCCCGGTCGAGGTCGTCTGTGACGGCGACACCGTCCTGGACGTCTCCCACCTCGTCCTGGCTCGCGAGCCCGGCCCCTACGACCCCGCTGTGACCGCCGCTGATCCCGCCGTCGGTTCCCTCGTCTGACCCCCTCTCCCGAAAGGTCTCGTCATGAACCCGATCGTCGAAGACGTCCTGCGCCGCCACCTCACCTACCTGCCCGCCGGCGCGCCGCTGGACCCCGGCGCCGACCTCAAGGACCTCGGCCTGGACTCGATGAAGGCGGTGGAGCTGGTCTTCGACCTGGAGGACGAGCTCGGCGTCGCCCTGCCGGACGAGATGATGAACGCCAAGACGTTCAGCACCGCCGGCGACCTCGAAGCCGCGCTCGGCGTCGGCGACCAGCTCCCGGTGCAGTAACCATGAGCGTCGACACCACGGCCGCACCGGCGGCCACGACGAGCCCGCGCGAGCGCGCCGAAGCGGTGCTGCCGGTGCTGCGCGAACACGCCCGGGCCGTCGACACCGAGGCCCGGTTCCCCACCGAGGCGCTGACCGCGCTGCGCGGCAGCGGCCTGCTGGGCCTGCTGGTGCCGGACGAGTACGGCGGCCTCGGCGGCGATCTGCACGATCTCGCGCAGATCGCGGACCTGCTCGGCGGCGCCTGCCTGTCCACGGCGATGATCTGGGCGATGCACTGCCAGCAGGTGGCGGCGATCGTCGAGTTCGCCGGCCCGCAGCTGCGTGCCGGCCTGCTGCCGCAGATCGCGCGGGGCGAGGTCTACATCGCGTCGGTCACCAGCGAGAAAGGCAAGGGTGGGCACCTGCTCAGTGCCCAGGACGCGCTGGAACGCAGCGACGAGCGGCTGCACCTGCACCGGGACGCGCCGATCGTCACCGGCGGTCTGCACGCCGACGGTTTCCTGATCACCATGCGTGATCTGCCCGACGCGCCGGCCGGCAAGGTCTCGCTGGTGTACGCGCCGCGGGCCGCCCTGAACCTCACCACCAGCGGCTCCTGGAACCCGTTGGGCATGCGCGGCACGCACAGCATCGCCATGGTCCTGGACGCGACCCTCGATCCGACCGCCATCGTCGGCGAGCCGGGCGGTTTCCAGCAGGTCGCGGTGCGCACGTTCGCGCCCGTCGGGCACGTCGCGTGGGCGGCGTGCTGGCTGGGCGCGGCCCGCGGCGCGCTGCGCGACGTGCTGCACCTGGTCCGCAGCCCGGCCGGCCGCAAGCAGTTCTCGCTCGACTCGGAACTGCTGCGGGCCCGGGTCGCCCGGGCGCGGATGGACCTGGACACGATGGCCGCGCTGCTGGCCCAGTGCATCAGCGATGCCCGCGACACCGCGTCCGTCGAGGAGATCCCGGTCCAGCTGCGGCTCAACGCACTCAAGGTGTACACCGCCGAGCGCAGCTTCGCGGTGGTGAACACGTTGACCGAGATCGTCGGGCTGCGGCACGGCTACATGCGCGACGCGCCGCTGGGACTGGAGCGGGTACTGCGCGACCTGCGCTCGGCCAGCCTCAACTACGCCAACGACCGCCTGATCGCGGCCAACGGGGCGATGGCTCTGCTCGACAACGGGGTCCACCTTGCGTACTGAATCGGCTCTCTGCTCCTTCGTCGACGTAGTCGACGGGTTGGCGCCGGTCGCGATCGCGGTCCGGCAGGGCGCCTGGCCGCTCGCCCCGGACCTGGTCGCACCGGCCGAACGGGCCGAGGCCGCCGCCATGGGCCGCGACCGCGGCGAGGAATTCCTGCGCGGCCGGGCCCTGCTGCGCGAACTGGCGGCCGACGTGCTCGGCCGGGCGCCGGAGACGATCCGGGTGCGGGTCGCGGCCACCGGGGCGATCTCGCTCGCCGGGCACGACGCCGGGGTGTCGATCTCGCACACCCGGCGGCACACCGCGGTCGCCGTGTGGCCGGCCGGGCGGGTCGGCGTCGACGTCGAGGAACCGCCCGAGCAGGTCAGCGCCCCCCTGCTGCGCCGCTGCTGCGGGCCGTGGGCCGAACAGATCGCCGCCCTGCCGAGCCTCGACCGCAGCACCGCGTTCGCCCGGGTGTGGACGGTCCAGGAGGCCTGCGTCAAGGTGACCGGCCTCGGTCTGGCCGGCGCGCCGTGGCGCATCCCGGTTTCTCCGTGGTCGTCCCGTGGCCGCTGGGGCGCGGTGCGCTGGACCACCCACCACGCAGCGGTGCCCGCGGCGCTGGCCGTCGCCGCCGCACCACATCACCTCGACGCCGGAAACTGAACAGGAGACGCCGTGACCATCCCGACCCACTGGTACAACATCCTCGCCGACCTCGACTTCGAGCTGCCGCCGGACGTCGCCGCGCCGGGGGTGCCCGGCAAGCAGGGCATCGACCCGCAACTGCCGCTCGGGCTGATCCGCCAGGAGCTGTCACGCCAGCCCCTGATCGCCATCCCGGACGAGGTGCGCAGCCGTTACCACCAGTGGCGGCCCACCATGCTGCGCCGGGCGACCAGCCTGGAGAAGGCGCTCGGCACCGGCGCGCAGATCTACTTCAAGTACGAGGGTGGCAACCTCACCGGCAGTCACAAGCTCAACACGGCCCTGGCGCAGGCGTACTACTACAAGGCCGCCGGCGCGAAGAAACTGATCGTGGCCACCGGCGCCGGCCAGTGGGGCACCGCGGTAGCCGCCGCGTGCCAGGCGTTCGGTCTGCAGTGCCAGGTGTTCATGGTGCGCAGCAGTCTGGAGGGCAAACCGTACCGGCGGACCCTGATGGAGTTGCTGGGCGCCACCGTGACCGCCAGCCCGAGCACCGGCACCGCGATCGGCCGCCGTTTCCTGGCCGAAGGCGACAAGGGCGGCACGCTCTCGATCGCGCTCGGCGAGGCCCTGGAGGCCGCCGGCGAGCCCGGCGTCCGGTTCTGCGCGGGCAGCGGTGAGACGTACTCGCTGCTGCACCAGACGGTCATCGGCCTGGAGAGCGGCGAGGAGATGAAGGCACAGGGGGCCTGGCCGGACGTGGTGATCGCCGGGCTCGGCGCGGGCAGCAACTTCGGCGGCATGGCGTTCCCGTTCCTGCGCGAGAACCTGACCGCGGGCGGCCGGATCCGCGCGGTGTCGGTCGAGCCGGCCGCCTGCCCGAAGTTGACCCGCGGGCGCTACGCCTACGACTTCACCGACAGCTCCGAGCAGACGCCCATGCAGAAGATGTACACGCTGGGCTACAAGTTCACCCCGCCGGCCATGCACGCCGGCGGCCTGCGCTACCACGGCACCGCGAAGATCATCAGTGCGCTCTACGACCGGGGCCTGATCGAGGCCGCCGCCTACCAGCAGCGCGACATCTTCGCCTCGGCCCAGCTGTTCACCGCCCACGAGGGCATCGTCCCGGCACCGGAGAGCGCGCACGCGGTGCACGGCGCGATCGTCGAGGCCCGGCGCGCCGACGAGCGCGGCGAGCACCCGACGATCCTGTTCGCCCTCAGCGGTCACGGGCTGTTCGACATGGGCGCCTACCGCGCGTTCATGGACGGCCAGATGCCCGAGGAGATCATCCCGTCCGAGGCCATCGAGTCGTCGCTGGCCCAGCTTCCGCCGCAGCCCGACGCGGCCACCCTGCAGACCGTGGCCTCGTAGGCCCCGCCGGCGAAGGAGAAAACCGATGACCCTGATGACCGCCCTGCCCATGGCCGACGCGACCGGCCCCTGCTCGGGAACGGCGTTTCGCGCCTTCATGAGCCACTGGCCGACCGGCGTCAGCGTCGTGACGACCACCGACGGCGAACAGCCGGCCGGCTGCACCGCCAACGCGGTGATGTCGGTTTCGCTGGAGCCCGCGCTGCTGGTCGTGGCGCTCGGCACGGCCAGCCGTACGCTCGCGGCGGTCCGGGACTCGGGCCGTTTCGCGCTCAATTTCCTCACCGGCGACCAGCAGCACCTGTGCCGACGATTCGCCACCGCGAGCAATGCCGATCGGTTCCAGCAGACGCCGTATCACTGGCGTCACGGCGTGCCGGTGCTCGACGAGGTCGGCGCGGCCACCGTGTGCCGCGTGCACGACCTGACCGAGTGCGGCGATCACGTACTGGTCGTCGGCGCGCCGTTCTGGCAGGGGGCCGGCGAGCAGGCCAATCCGCTGGTCTTCTACCAGAAGGCGTACCACGACCTGACCCGGCGATGAGCTCACGGCCGTGGACTGGCACGCGCGCCGGTGTCAGTCCACGGTGAGCTGTTCCTGGATGACCTTGCCGGCGGCGCTCACCACGGCCACGATCGCCGGGTGGTGGGTACGGTTGCGCCGCCAGGTGACCTGCGTGTACGTGTCGAACGGCGGATCCCAGGCCAGCCGGTGCAGCGTGCCCGCGCTCAGCTCCGGCTCCAGGGCCACGGCCGGCAGCAGCGCCATCCCGATGCCGTTGGCCACGCTGCGTTTGGCCGCGTCGATCGAGCCCAGGTTGAGTCCCCGCCGGCCCTGCCGGTGCGGCGGGTGCCCCAGCGCGTCGACGAACAACGAGTGGTACGTCTGGTGGTTCTCGCTGCGCACCAGGGTGGTCTGCTGCAGGTCGTTGACCGTGACCGTGTCGCGCTCGGCCAGCGGGTGCCCGGCACCGACCACCAGTGCCAGCGGCTCCACGCACAGGGTCTCGGTGACCAGGTCGTCCTCGGTGCGCGGGCAGTCGATGAAGAACGCGCAGTCCAGCCGCCCGTCGCGGACCCGGCTGATCGCGTCGCTGCTGTCGACCGACTGCACGGAAACCTCGATCATCGGGTACCGCATGTAGATGTGCTCGATCAGCGGCAGCAGCCGGTGGCTGGTCAGACTCTCGACCGAGCCCACGTTGAGCAGCCCGTGCGGCTCCCCGTGGGCCCGCACCGCTTCACGCGCCCGCGACGTCAGGCCGACGATCTCGCGGGCGTACGGCACCAGCGCCCAGCCCGCTTCGGTGGGTCGCACGCCCTGCGGCAGGCGTTCGAGCAGGGGCACGCCCAGAACCCGTTCGAGCGCTTTGATCCGGTTGGTGATGCTGGGCTGCGCGACGCCCAGGTGGGCCGCGGCCCGGGTGAAACTACCGACTTCGACGATTTCCAGGAAGGCTTCCAGCTGCGGTGTGTCCACGATCGGTCAGCGGCGTGGCCCGGCCGGCGGGGCGGACTTGCGGCGTAGCCGGCGCCGCTCGTTCTGGTCCAGCCCGCCCCAGACCCCTGACTCGTCGGCGGCCATCGCCCAGGCCAGGCAGCTGGTGCGGGCCCGGCACTCCCCGCAGACGGCTTTGGCCGCCAGCACGCTGCGCTGATCGGGGGTGGCCTTCGCGGCGGCCGCGAACAGGTCGGCGCTGATGGCGACGCAGGCGGCGTTGTTCCACAGACTCATGGTGAATCCCAGTCTTCGCTGATACCGCGCGCGGCGAACCACGCTCCGGTATGTGATCACGGCACTACGCTTCGCGTAAATCCGTACCCGCCTGACCGCGCCCATAACCTGGTTCATCGGAAGCTCTAAATGTCATGAATCGAATGACACAGTTCCGATAAAGTGTTAACAATCGCCCTCCTATTCACGGATAACGGGCAATCCGGCCGACGCCAGTGTGTCGAGTTGCGACTGCGCGTCCCGCCTGTTCTCAGCAGCGCGGGTGAGCCCGGCCGGCATCTGCCCGTCGAGGATTCTGCGAATGCCGATCGCCAACGGCAACGACACGCATCGGGCCATCGCGCTCTCCCGCTCGTCACCGGCGACATCGAGAGCGAATCGCCCCGAGAATTCGCCGCCGCCGTCCGCGGTCACCGTCAGGCCGACGATGAGCACGACCCGGTCGAGATCTTGCGGACCGGCCGGGAACTCGGCCGCGAGTTTGTCGGCCATCGCGTCGATCGCCTCGTCGCCTCCGGCACGCAACTGCTCGAAGACCGGCTGCCAGGCGTCGCGCCACCCGTCCAGGCGCAGTGTGCCCCGGATGAACTCGTCGGCGCGCCAACTCTGCGGCAGGCCGTACTGGGCGACGAACGGCAGGCTGTCGCGGTTGGGGTAGACCTCGAAGCTCTCCCGCCCTTGACGCAACGTCCGGGTGTGCTCCCACGGTCGCGGCGCCCGGCGAACCTCGCCCGCGCTGATGTAACGCGCCGGCTCCCGCAGCGCGTGCAGCACGCCGCGCGGCGCCCAGCTGAACCGGTAGCGAAACGCGTTGGCCGTGACCGGGATGCCACCGCAGTAGGAGGTGAACCGCACCATGGCCGGCCCGTCACCCACGGCGGCCACGGCCTCGTCGACCAGCACGTGCGCCATCAGGTGATCGATGCCCGGATCCAGCCCGTCCTCGGCCAGCACCACCAGGCCACGATCACGCGATCGGGCGGCGATCCGCTCCAGTTCCGGCGACAGATAACTGGTGCAGGCGAAGTGCGCGCCGGCGCGCGAAGCGAGCTCGGCCAGGCCGGGATGCTCGGTGGCCGGCAGCATCGACACGACCACGTCACCCGGGCCGACAGCCCCCTGCAGCGCACGCCCGGACAACTCCGCGGTCCCGACCCGGCCGGACAGTCCCAGCCGGTCGGCGCAGGCTGCCGCCTTGGCCTCGGTGCGCCCCCAGATGACCGTCTCACGGGCCGTGTCGGCGACCAGGCCCAGGCCGCTGCCGGTCGACAGGCCGGTGCCGATCCAGTGCACCGTGCCACTGCGCGTCAGTTCAGACATGGGAGACCTCCGCGGTGACGGTGTCGCGAGCGGACACGAAACGGGAGCGGCACCGATGCCAGACCTCGTCCGACGTGTCCAAGCGCGCCAGCAGCGGAGTCAGGTCCGCCGAGAACGCCGCGCTCGCCTCACGCGGCAGCAGAGAGGGCAGGTTGTCGATGCCGATGACGTCCAACGGGGCGTGCGGGGTGCCGGCGTCCACCACGGGCGCCGCCCAGGAGGTCGTCTCGGCGTAGACCGGGATCAGATGATGCGGCGAGCCGACGTCGCAGGTGACATCGGCGATGACGGACAGCCGCCGCGAGGCGTCGACGACGTCGGCGTCGGTGACGAACGGCTCGGCCGGCGCGTTCACCAGCACGGCGTTGACCAGCAGGTCGTGCGCCCGGATCGCGACCCGGTCCAGGTCGCGGGTCTCGGCCAGATCCCATCCGGTGACCTCCACCCCGGCCGCCCGCAGGGCGTCGCCGGCGCCGCTGCCGCACCGGCCGAGCGCACCGATGACCAGCCCGCGCAACGGCGCGTCGCCGGGCCGGCGTTCCAGCGCCGCGTCGAGCGCCGCCCTGGCCGTCGGCGTGAGCGGCACCGGCAGCCGGCCGCGACGGTGCAGCACCGCCAGGCTCGCGCCCACATAGCCCGCCCAGTAGCCGAACGCGGCCAGCCGGCGGCCCGCGACATCGGTCAGATACTCCAGGTCGAGAATCGTGCCGCCGCCCGCGGCGAAGCGGCCCAGCAGCTCAGCAGCCCCCGGCTGCCCCTTGAACGAGTGACTGAAGAAAATGTGCGTGTGCCGCAGCGCCGCCGGTTCCGGCGGCAGTTCCTTGATCCCCAGGACGAACGTGTCCACCGACGCGCTCGGCCAGGTCCCGGCCGGCACGATCGTGGCTCCGGCCGCCGCGTACTCACCGGCCGGGAACAGCCGGTGCGGCGAGTCCTCCACGACCAGTTCGCACCCGCGGGCGACCAGGTTCGCCGCGTCGGCCGGGACGATCGGGGCCCGGTGCTCGGTGGCCCGTTGCTCACTGCGCATCCAGATGCGAGGGACCGGTGACATGGCGCTCCTTAGCAGAATGAGGGTGGCTTACGCTCAGGTCCAGGCACGGCGGGCGGCCATCACACCGGCTTGGAAGCGGCTCGACGCGCCGAGGCGCAGCACGATCTCGGAGATCTTGCGGCGCACGGTGCGCACCGATACCCCGAGGCGTTTGGCGACGGCCTCGTCCTTCCAGCCGATGCTCAGCAGTTGCAGCAGCAGGCGCTCCTCGGCGGTGATCTCACCGTCCGGGTCGTCGCTCTTGAGCAGGGCAGCGGCGTCACGCGCGTACGCCCAGCCGAGCTCGAACAGGTCGTAGAGGGTGCCGGCCAGACCGCTCTCGCGGATCAGGAAATGCTGGTGGCCGCCGGGACGCCGCTGGTCGGTGACCACCGCACAGCAGCGGTCCACGACGGTCATGTTCAGGCCGATCCCGTCGGCGACGCGGACCTCCATGCCGGCGTCGATCTCATCGCCGACCGCACGGCGCAGATCGGGGTCGGTCAGCTGGGCCGACGGATACAGCAGCTTGACGCTCACCCCGCGCTGAGCGGCCCGCGACTCGCCGGTGACCGGCGTGCGGCGCCCTTCGGCGAACGGCACCGGCGCGCAGCGCATCACCTCCGCCCGAGCGCCGGCCAGCAGTTCCTCGGTGAGCATGATCGCCGCTTCCGGATTGCGCAGCCGCTCGACCTGGCAGCGTGCGGTGACCGGGCCCAGCAGCTGGGCGTTGAGCCACTGGGTCATCTCGGCCTGGAACAGGCTCACCTGCCGCCTGTGGCGTGCGTGCTTGATCTCCAGGTCCGCGCGCAACCGCTCGGCCACCGCCGAGGGGCCGGCCGGCGACGGCCGAATCTCGCCGTGCACCCGGCGCAGCAGCTGGCAGGCGATCAGCCGTTCGCGGCTGTTCTCCACCTCCGCCTCCGCCAGCCCGGTTCCCTTGGCCACCTGAGCCGGTGCCGACCCCGGATTGCTCAGCTCGTAACGGTAGACGGCCTCGTCCGACTTTCCCAGCCCCAGCATGTCCCACATCGGCGGTTACTCCCGCGCCAGGCTGAGCGGTGGGCCGAGCGTCAGTCCGGCCAGCAGAGTGTCGGCCGAGTCGGCGACCGTCTCCAGGACCAGTTCGGTGACACCGCCGCCGACGCCCCAGATCGCGCCCGGCCCGAGCAGCCGCTGCGCCCCGCCGAGGGCGAAGCCGTCGGCGCCCTGCAGATGTGCGCATTCGCGGAGAACCCGCTCGACCGTGGCCGCGGCGCCGGCTTTGAGCAGGGCCGCCGCGGTGGCGTCGTGGCGCGCGGCCACCGCCTCCCCGAGCTGTCCGGTCAGCGCGTCCAGCTGTTTGACCGACACCAGGCATTCGCCGAAGCGCTGGCGCACGCTGCCGCGATGCCACAGCGTCTGATCCCGGTAGGCGCGTGCCTGCAGGCGGCGCTTGGTGTCGGCCATGACCCGGCGGCACAGCGCCACCCCCCACAGCGCGCCGGCCAGCCGCTCCACGGCGATGTGCCGGGCGAACATGCCCAGCCCGCGGCCGACCCGTCCGACCAGGTACGCGCGGGAGAGCCGCACCTGATCGAATCGCACGTGGCCGGTCCCGGAACCGTCGAAAAGGTCGGTGTCGGCCGCGCTGACCTGCACACCGGGTGCTCCCGCCGGCACCAGGACCCAGGTGAAACTGGTGAAGTGCCGGCCTGCGCTCGTACGGGCCAGCACCAGGAACGCGTCCGCATGGGTGGCGTTGGTGATCCAGCGCTTCGCACCGGTCACCCGCAGCTGCTCGCCGTCGACGGCCAGTTCGGTGCCCAGACCGGTCAGATCGCTGCCGGCGTTGTCGTCGGTGGCGGCCAGCGCGACGACCGCGCCGCGACCGACCACCTCGTCCAGCAACTCGTGCGCCGGGGGCCCACCGGTGGCAAGCAGCGGAAGACCGGAGGCCAGCTGCACGCAGACCGAGAGAGTGACGCCTATCGGTGCGTGCTCGTCCACTCCGGCCAGCAGAGCGCCCAGCGCGAGCGGGTCGACGCCGTTGCCCGGATCGCCGCCGCGATAGACCGGTGCGATGAGCCGCGCCTGGGCCAGCGATTGCCACATCCGGGCGCCGTCACCGCCGGGGCCGGCGCCGTCGAGCAGCACGCCCGGCGCGCTCACACCACCCTCCCGAGTACGCGCATAAACGCCCTCCTTGCTGCACCGATGTTTTTTGAGCGCACACTCGAAAAAGAATAGGATTTGACGTCTATCACTGTGCCAGCCTACGAACGCCCACCCTCGCATTGTCAACCAAAAGCGCGGCCGTAGCTATAGCGAAAATCGATTCCCCCATAGCGCCCCACTGATCACTTCAGGCGGCCCGAAAGTGAATGCGTGAAATAGCGGAAGTTGGGTACTGGGGCCACGGAATGCCCGCTGAGAACGCCTGGACGGGAGACTGTAGTGACGACAGCCGGCGTGGTGACCATTGTCGACTTCAACGGATCGGCGGCCCGGCTCGCCGCCGCCTTCAACGCGCGCGGGCTCACCTGCATCCGGGTGCAGAGCAACCCCGAGGCCAAGGCGCCCTCGGCGCAGGCCGAACAGCTGGTCACCGACCGCGTCATCCATCACGGTGACTTCGACGCCACTCTCAAGGCGGTCGCCGCCCACGAGCCGGTCATCGTGATCGCCGGCGGCGAGTCCGGCGTCGAACTGGCCGACCAGCTCAGCGAGGCGCTCGGGCTGCGCACCAACGGCACGGCGCTCAGCTACGCACGGCGTACCAAGGACGCGCAGATCGCAACCGTACGGGCGGCCGGGCTGCCGACCGCCCGGCAGCTGTCGGTGACCAGCGCCGACGAGCTCGCCGACTGGCACCGCCGGCTCGGCGGGCGCGTCGTCGTCAAACCGACCCGCAGCGCCCGCAACGACGGGGTCAGCTTCTGCGACACCCCCGAGGCGGCCGTCGCCGCCTACGAGAGAATCAGACGGAGCGTCAACGTGTACGGGCTGCGCAACGAGGGCGTGGTCGCGCAGGAGTACCTGTCCGGCACGGAGTACATCGTCAATACGGTCAGCTGCGGGGGCACCCACCGGCTCACCGACATGTGGGAGTACAGCAAGATCACGGTCAACGGCATCCCGGACCGGATCAACGGCATGACCTCGGTTCCGGCCGGCGCCTCGGTCTTCGAGGAGCTGCGCACGTATGCCTTCGGCGTGCTCGATGCCCTCGCCATCGGCAACGGGCCCGTGCACCTGGAGCTGATGCTGACCGCGGACGGGCCGCGCATCGTCGAGGCCGGCGCCCGCATGTGCGGCGAGGACGTAGCGCAGTTCGCCGCGCTGGCCACCGGAGAATCCCAGGTCGACCGGACCGTGCAGGCCTACCTGGAACCCGAGCGGTTCCTGGCCGACGCCGGGCAGCCGTACCGGCTCGGCCATCACGCCGCCATGGTCTTCATGGCCTCCCCGGTAGAGGGGACACTGCGCTCCTACCCACTGCTGCCGCTGGTCCACGAGCTGCGCAGCTATCGAGACAGCGCGTTCAAAGTCAACCCCGGAGACATCCTTCGCCGTACGGTCGACGACAGTTCCGAACCGCTCTGGGTCGGCCTGTCCCACCCCGACCGCGCCACCCTTCTGCAAGACTTCATGACCGTGATCTACCTCGACGGATTCGGCTTCTACGATCTCGAGCCCGCGTAATGCCGAGCACGACGGCCGCCGCCCGGTGGCGCACCGATTTCCGCTACATCTGGTCAGGTGAGACGGCCTCCCTGTTCGGCACACAGATCCTGCAGCTGGCCATGCCGCTGACCGCGATCACCTACCTGCACGCCACCCCCGGCCAGCTGGGCGTCCTCGGCGCCGTCACCTACCTGCCGTTCCTGATCCTCGGGCTGCCCGCCGGCGTCTTCGTCGACCGGTGGCGGCGCCGGCCCATCCTGGTCGCCTCCAACCTCGGGCAGATGGCCGGGATCGGCGCCGTGCCGGTCCTGGCCGCGCTCGGGCTGTTGACCTTCCCGCTGCTGCTGACGGCCGCGCTGGTGGCCGGCTTCTTCCGGGTGTTCTTCACCATCGCCTACCGTTCCTATCTGCCCGTGGTGGTCCCGACCGAGCAGCTGACCTACGCCAACTCCCGCCTGACCGCCAGCGAGTCGGCCGCGCAGATCGCCGGGCCCGGACTCGGCGGCCTCCTCATCCAGGCGATCGGCGCCCAGTACGCGCTGGTCGCCGACGCCGTCTCCTACCTGGCGTCCGCGCTGAGCAACGCGGCCGTGCGCCGGCGTGAACCGGTCAAGCCGCGCGACCCGACCCCGGCCCGCACCCTGATCGCCGACGGCTTCCGGTCCACACTCAAGAACCCCTACCTGCGCGCCTTCGCCGGCGAGGCCGCCAGCTACAACCTGTTCTGGCAGGCGGTGCTCACCCTGCTGGCACTGTTCGCGGTCCGCGACCTGGGCATGACACCCGGCACGCTGGGCATCGCGATCTCCATCGGCGCGGTCGGCGCCCTGCTCGGCGCGGTTGCCACCGAGCGGGTCGCCAACCGGGTCGGGCTCGGCCGTACCCTGGTCGCCGCCGTGATCATCGGGGACATCGCGCCGATCGCGGTCCCGTTCACCCCCAGCGGCACCTGGGCGCCGGTCGTACTGGCGGCCGCCTTCTTCATCCAGGGCATCGGCATCACCGGCTGCAACGTGCACACGATGGTCATCCGGCAGACCGTCACCCCCGACCACCTGCGCGGGCGCACCAACGCCACCTACCTGTTCCTGGCCTACGGCATCATCCCCGTCGGCGCGGTGCTCGGCGGCTGGCTCGGCGACACCATCGGCCTGCGCGGCGCCCTCGCGGTCAGCACCATCGGCCTGTTCTGCACCTGCCTGTTCATCATCTTCTCGCCGGCGCGCCGGTTGCGATCCCTGCAACAGCTCGTCGACGCGACACCGCCAGACGCCCGCGAGCAGACGCCCGCGACCTCGCGCTGACGGGCGGCCGTTAGCGGGCTGACCCGCTCACCTGATTCCGGCCGTAGACGACGTTCGCGCGTGGGCGTTGCCGGCTGGTGACTGCCCGGGAAGCGGTGTAACCGGCGCCGACGTGGTGCTGAAATACCTGGCCAGGCCTTCCGGGCACGGTTGCCACGGCGAGCTGCGGACAGTCCTGCCGTTGCTCCTGGCCTGCGGTCGGCGCATCGCGGAGCGGTCCACTCGACGGGGCGGACGGGGGTGATCCGCCGGACGTCAGCGGTTGCTTGCAGGGTGGGCCGGAATTTTGTCTGATTCGGGACCTTCGTCATGAGGCCGGTCCGACCATTGGGGAAAGCGTCGCCGCTGCCGGGCGTTTGCCGATGATGGCTGAGTCGAAAGGTCAGCGGGTGTCGCTGGCGCATACGCGAAGGGCGAGAGGTGGCCGCACGATGGCTCTGATACTGGTCGCGGACGACGACCCCGACGCCTTGGATCTGTTGTGCTTCGCGTTGCAGAGCGCCGGGCATGATGTGATAGCGGCGGGGGATGCCGCTGCGGCGCTGACCGCGGCGGCCGGGCGAGACCTGGACCTGATCGTGACCGACTTCCACATGCCGGGGATGACGGGAGCGCAACTCGTCGAGCGTCATCGGCTGGTATCGAAGGGCTTCGCCGTCCCGGCGATCGTGGTGACTGCCGCGGCCAGGCGGGAGGCCGTGCCGGAGGGCATCTTCGTGCGCTGGGTCGACAAGCCGTTCAGCATCCGGTCCCTTCGAGCAGAAGTCGATCAGGTGCTCGCGGCGGGTCTCACGCCGACTCGCGATTCGTCCGGGTCGAGGCCGGCCTTCCATCAGCAGGAACTGACGCCCCGGTCGGTGCGGCAGCGGCGGTTGTCTCGGCAGTCGTCCCCCGGGCCCGGCCTCGCGCGGCCGAGGTATGACGCGGCCGTCAACCCGCATCGTGCAGGCCGGAGGACCACGCGGACGATCCGTTCCGGCGCCCTGCTGATTGCCGAGATCGATTGCACCTACGAACAGCCGCTTCCGTGGAATGCGCCCGAAGTGCACGTCCTGCTCCACGACGGCCGGGAGTTCACCTGCCAGGTGTCGCGCTGTCCCGGTGATCTGCTGTTCGTCAGAGCCGGTGGCCGGCCGTTACCGGTCGGAACACGGGTGGAGGTCCAGTGGACGCAACAGGATCGTGGCGGATACGCCGCGGGTACCGTCATTGCCCCACCGGAGTCCGAACCGCCGGGCGTGTACATCCGCATCGACGAGTCGGTGACCGGCGTCGAACGGCGTTTCGGCTGTCGGTTGCCGGCCCGGGTGGCGGCACGCGTGCTGTCGCCGTCCGGTCCGGCGCTCACCGGCCATACGACCGATCTCTCCCGCAGCGGTGCCCATATCGTTGCCGATCCGGTCTCTTGCGGCGACGGCCTCCTGACGTTTCTGCCCGATGTGTCGGAGAAGGGAGGGGGTGAACCCATCACGGTCGAGTTGGCGTTGCCGGCCGGTAGCGTCCGCCTCGTGTGCCGGTTGGTCGGCGGTGTGCCGGATACCAGTGGCGTGCGCGTCCGGTTCATGAACGACGACGAGTCCGCGATCGCGCAGATCGAGGCGTTTCTCGATGCTGAACAACGTCGGATCGCGTTGCTGACGTCGTAGGCCGCGCGGTGTGTGGGCGTCCCGGCCCCGCGAACGGCATGGGCACTGGTCACGATCGCGACTCCACCCATGTGCTCATCCTGCGGTCACCGGACGGGCCTGCGCCCCGGGCGAGCAGGCTTCCGGGCGGACGGTCCTGGTGGCCGTCTCCCGGGCGGCGACGGACACCTCCGGCGACGATCTGCGGCAGCCGGTCACCGCCCGCCTGCCCCAGGGCGTTCTGGTCTAGACCGGGCGGTCGAGGCGCAGCACCAGGTGCCGCCGGTCGTCGACCGGGTTGTCCGGCTCCAGTTCGCCCTCGCCCACCCGGGTGAAGCCGGCCTTCTCCAAAGCCCGCCACGACGCCCGGTTCGCCGCCACCACCGGGATGATCACGCACGTCGACCCGGGCAGATCCGTCCAGGTGCGGGCAACGAACGCCGCGATCATCGACGGGCCCCAGCCGCGGCCGACGTCGCCCGCCTCGCCGATCAGGTAGTCGATGCTGACCGCACCCGGCGGCAGCGGGTAGACCGGGGTCATCTCGGCCACATATTCCGGATAGTCGGTCCAGCGGCAGCGCTGCAACAGCCCGGCCGGGCGTCCGTCCAGCGACGCCAGCCAGTCCTGATTCGGCTCCTCGCCGCGCACCGACGGCCCGAAGTCCCGCTCCACCGCCTCGGCGGACCACTCGTGATGCCACCAGCGCGCGACGTGCGGCTGCGCCAGCCAGTGCGCCAGCAGCGGAAAATCGGCGGTGTCCACCCGCCGGAACGACCAGCTCACCACGACCCCACTGTACGGACACCGGTGTGGAGTTCGCATCCGGCACCGGCGGCGAACCGGGGAGGTCCCGTGTCCGGCCGGAGTGTCCGCGGCGCCTTTCTGTCTTCGCACGGCGCCTGGCCCTTCCCGACGCGACAGGCCGCAACGCGGAGCTGCTGAGCGGCGCCGATGTTCGCGCAGCGGGTGCTCGACGACACCTGGGCCGGAACTTCAGACCGGGACCGTTTGCCCGTGGTACTCGGCTGTCCACCGGTCGAGGTCGGCGGCCGGCATCGGGCGCGCGAAGTGATACCCCTGCGCGACGTCGCAGCCCAGCTCGCGCAGCGCGTCGGCGGTCTGCTGGTCCTCGATGCCCTCGGCGACCACGGACAAGCCGAGGTTGTGGCCGAGGCTGATCGCCGTACGCACCAGCATGGAGTCGCCGTGGCTGCCGGTCATCTCCTGCACGAACGATCGGTCGATCTTGAGCTCGTCGACCGGCAGTCGCCGCAGGTACGCCATCGAGGAGTGGCCGGTCCCGAAGTCGTCGATGGACAGCCGGATGCCGCCGGCCCGCAGGGCTTGCAGGACGGTCAGCGCCCGTTCCGGGTCGCTCATCACCATGCTCTCGGTGATCTCCAGTTCGAGGAGTTCGGCGGGCAGGCCGGCCTGGTCGAGCAGGCCCAGCACCTGCCCGGCGAACCCGGGGTCCTGCAGGCAGCGGGTGGACAGGTTGACCGCGACCGGGATCGGCCGCCCGGCCTGCTGCCACGCCTTGGCCTGCTGTACGGCGATGCCCAGCACGTGGGTGGTCAGCGGACGGATGAGACTGGTCGTCTCGGCCATCGGGATGAACGAGTCCGGTGCCATCCGTCCCCGCTGCGGGTGCTGCCAGCGGATCAACGCCTCCACCCCGCTGACCCGCCCGTCCCGCAGGTCGATCTTGGGCTGGTAGTGCAGGCTTATCTGGTCGTCGGACTCGATCGCCCGGCGCAGGTCGCCGAGCAGTTCCAGCCGGCGCGGCGCGCCGGTGTCCCCGGCCGGGTCGTACTCCCCCACGTCGCCGCCGTGCTGTTCGGCCAGGTGCATCGCCGCGTCCGCATGACGCAGGAGCGTCTCTGCGTCGGTGCCGTGCTCGGGGCCGGCCGCCACGCCCGCGTTGACGTCCACGTCGAGGCTGATGCCGTCGAGCAGGTAGCCCGGACGCAGGGCGGCGAGCAGCAGCCCGGCCTGCTCACGAGCCTGGTCGAGATCGTGGCCGGGCAGCAGGACCGCGAAGTCGTCCGCCCCGATACGGGCGACCGTGGCACCGGCCGGCACCGCCGCGGACAACCGGTCGGCGAGGTGGGCGAGGAGCAGGTCGCCGTGGTGCTGGCCCAGAACATCGTTGACATCCTTGAAGTTCTGCACGTCGAGCACCAGCAGGGCGGCCCGCTGCCCATCACGCACGGCGGCGTCGGCCCGCTCAGCGAGCAGGGTCCGGTTCGGCAGCCCGGTGAGCCGGTCGTAGGAGGCCGCCCGGCGTACCGCACGCCGGTAGGTCCAGCTGCTCAGCCCCGAGACCAGCAGCGTGAGCAACGCTCCGGCGAGCAGCGCGAGCGAGCCGAGGCTCAGTCCGTGCGTCCAGCCGAGCCCGAACGCGGGCGCGGACACCGCGAGGTACCAGTCGTTGGCGTTGCCGGCCGTGGCCTGAACCCGCTGGAACGCGACCCGGCGCCCGTCGATGGTCGTCATGCCCTGATCCCGCCCGCTCGACGCGACCCGCGCCAGCGGGTCGTCGTCGCTGATCGCCGTGGTGCGGCTGTCGACCAGGATCCGGCCGGTGCCCGCGTCGACGATTGAGGCGGTGACCCCACCGGATCCGGTGCGCATGCGGAAGCTGTCCAGGGCGATCTCGTAGTGCACGATGCCGGTGTGCCCGGCGGCCTTCACCGTGGTGGAGTTCGAGATGACCGCGTCGTGGGTGTCCTGCGACTCGTACTCGCGGGCCTGGTAGACCTGCCCGGGGGTAAGCGCGAGCGTCGGCGCGAAGAACGCGTTCTCCGCCTCGTCCCGAGACAGGTCAGCCGCCTTCGCCGGCACCCCGTCGACGACCCGGGCGATCTCCGAGCCGTCACCGTCGATGAAGCAGGCCTCGCCGATCCGATCCGGAAAAAGCTCTTCCAGGTACGCGAGAGCGTCGTTGACCTGGTTCAGCAACGGGCCGCCCGCAGCGATCTTCTGCCGGTTGGCGCCCGGCGCCCGGTAGAAATCCGCGAACGCCGGGTTGGCCGCGAGCACCGCGTTGATCGCCCGCGCCCGCTCGAAGTAGTTGTCCAGAGCCTCGACCTGACGCCCCAGCGTCACGCGCAGAGTGTTGTCCTGAGCCGCCACCTGTCGCTGCCGCGCGGTCACCACACTGGCCACCACGCTGAACATCAGTACCAGCAGCCCGAGCGAGAACGCCACCGAACGGGCGCGGCGCGCGACCACAGACCGGCTCACCGGCTCTCCTCTCGCCCCCGCTCGTCGGCAGCACAACACTTCATCGGCCGGGTCGGCCCACCTCTGAGAAGGTCGGCACCCACGCCGGAGCCCTCACGCCCGGCACACCGACCACCTGCGCTTCGACGATGTCCGGGCGGGTGTGGAGGAACTCCTCGGTCTCGCGCTCCCCCGGAAAAGACGTGCGCGGGTGCAGAATGGCCGGTATGCGGGTCGCGGAGGCACCGGCGTGGCTGGCCCTGGGTGAGGACGCGCTGCCGGGCGGCGGCGACTGGCTCACCCCGGCCGAGCGGCAACGGGCTGCCGGCCTGCGGTTCCGCAAGCGGCACGACGAGTTCCTGCTGCGCCGGCTGGTCGCCAAGCACGCCGTCGCGACGGTCCTCGGCCGCCCGCCGGTGCCTGCGACACTGGCCGCCATCGAGGTCGGCAACGCTCCCGGCGGCGCGCCGCTGGTCCGGGTCGACGGGGTCCCGCTCGGCGCCGACCTGTCGCTGACCGACCGGGCCGGCTGGGCGGTCTGCGCGATCGGTCCCGGCATCGGCTGCGACCTGGAACTGGTGGAGCCGCGGACACCGGGCTTCGTGCAGGACTTCCTGACCGCCGCCGAGCAGCGGTGGGTCACCTCGCGCCCGGCCGGGGACGCGCGGGACGCCGCCGCCAACCTCGTCTGGTCGGCCAAGGAGGCGGCGCTCAAGGTGCTGCGGGTCGGTCTGCGCCGGGACACCCGCGACGTCGAGGTCGAGGTGGGCGACCCGGGACCGGACGGCTGGGGTCCGCTGTCGGTGCGCGAGAGCCTCGGCCGTCGTTTCCCTGGCTGGTGGCGGCGATCCGGCCGGTTCCTGCTCACCGTCGCCGGGACGACGGCCGGCCCGCCACCGGTCCTGCTGACCGGCACGGACCGGCTGGCCACGGCGTCACCCCGGCATTCCTGGGCCGGGCGTCCCCTGCGCTGACCGGGCCATCCCTCGTTCCAGGGCATCGATGAGGTACGGCCGAAGCTCCCGCGCCGGGACGATCCGGTCCACCGAGCCGACCCGCTGTGCTCGTTGCACGGTGTGCACCCGGTCGAACTCGTCGGCCACCTCACCCAGTTGCGCCGCCCGGACCGCCTCGGTGATCTCGGCCAGAGCGGTGCGGGACCGGCCGGCGTCGGCGCCGGCGGCGGCCCGCAGCCGCTCGGCCGCCGCGCGGACCCGCGGGTCGGCCTCGGTGCGGCGGCGTACCTCACGGGCGAAGACGGTCGCCGCGGCCGGGGCGCCGCCGATCACCGAGGCGAACGAGCCGGCCACCGCGGCGATCTCCATCTGCTCGTTGAGCCGTTTGGAGAAGACCACGAACGCGCCACCGTGGTAGCGGGAGACGACCACGAAGACGACCGGACCGCGGAAGTTCGTCACCGCCCGGCCGATCTCCGCGCCGTACTCCAGTTGCCGGCGGCGCATCGACTCGGGCGATCCGTCGAAGCCGGAGAGGTTGGCCAGTACCACCAGCGGACGGTTGCCGCCGGCCGCGTTGACCGCCCGGGCGATCTTGCGGGAGGACTGCGGGAACAGGGTGCCCGCCGTCCACGCCGACGGGCCGCCGGCCGGGACGAACCCGCGCCGTGGCACCGGGTGCGACTCGATGCCGAGCAGGCACACCGGGATGCCGCCCAGGTGCGCGTCCCAGACCACGGCGTTCTCCGCGCCACGCCATCGGGCCCAGCGTTCCAGCGGCTCGGCGTCGATGTCGGCGACCGCCCGCAGCACCGAGCGGATGTCGAACGGCTTCTTGCGGTCCGGGTTGTGCTCGGCGGAGAAGATGTCACCGACGGTGTGCAGGTCCGAGCCGGGCAGGCCGGTGTGCGGGGACGCGCACACGTCACGGTCCGGCGGGTCGGTGGTGGGGCGCCGGCGCGGCCAGCGTTCGCCCGGCACGACGTACGTGTGCTCGTAGTGCCGCAGCAGGATCTCGCAGGCGTCGGCGAGACCGGCCGCCCAGTACTGTCCCTGCCCGTTCGGCCCCATGATGCGGTCGAAGCCGCCGATGCCGAAGTTGTCCGAGGCCGACACCCCGCCGGAGAAGTCCAGCGCCTGCTTGCCGGTGAGCACCATGGCCGAGGCCGGGGTCATCACCAGGATGCCGCGGGTGTGCATGAGCATCGTGGCCTCGGCGTTCCAGTACGGCTGGGCGCCCACGTTCACCCCGGTGACCACGATGTTCACCTCACCACCGGCCTGGGTGAACTCGATCAGCCGGCGCAGCACGGCGGCGATCCAGTCCATGTTCTCGGTGCCGCTGTCCATCGCGATCCGCGCGCCCGACGAGAGGGCGAACCACTCCACCGGCAGGCCGAGGCGCTCGGCCAGGTCCAGGGCGGCGATGATGCGCCGGCACTCCGGCTCGGCCAGGTTCCCGAGACCCCGGGTGGGGTCGCCGAGCAGGATCACCCGGGACATCCCCTCCGGCACCGTGGCGGTGTCGTTGGTCAGCACCCCGGTCACCACGTTGGCGGTGTTGGTGCCGTAGGGCCGCGACACCGCCCGGAACTCGCCGTCCTCGCCCAGGTCGTACTCGGTGAAGCGGCCGTGCGGGAAACGGGAGACCGCGCCGACCGGCGGGGTCAGCATGCGAACGATCTCGTACGGGTACGGTGCCGCCAGCCGCCGGGCCCGCAACAACTTCTGCCGGTACGGCGTCAGCGTCCGGACCGGATCCCGGCCCGGTGGCCGCCGCCGCACCGTCACCCCGGCACCGAACCCCTCCACGTGCAGCACGGTGTCCCCACCGCCGGGCAGGTGCACGCGCAGCACCGCCTTGTCCAGCCCGGCTCCCTCGGCCAGCGGGGCCAGCGACCGGGCCAGCCCGCGCCAGGCCACCGTCTCGGGCTCCCACGGCGGCTGGACGTAGAGCACCAGCCGGTTGGCCGCCGCCCGGTCACGGCCGGGCATCCGGGCCAGGGCGGCACGGATGGCGGAAAGCCCGAGCAGGCCCATCAGCTCCAGCCGCGGGTACCGCAGGGCGCCCGCCGCGTCCCGGGCCGGGCTCAGATCGCGTACCTCGGCCAGGGCGAACAGCCGGTGGTCGTCCGGGTTGTCGTGAGCCACCGCGTCGAACAGGTAGACGTCCTCGGCGTCGGTCGGCAGCCGCCGCAGCCGGAAGTTTCCCAGCCGCCACAGTTCGAGCCGGGCCGCGAGCATCGGGTGCAGGTCGCGGAAGCGCGAGTCCTCGATCAGGCCGGTCTCACCCGGCCGGTAGGTGACCCGATGGGTGCGCGGCCCGCTCGTGACCGCGATGTTCAGCCGCCGCGGCAACCGGTCGAAGCCGGCCTGGGCCACCAGTTTGTCGAGTCGGACGGCCATCTCGCCGCTGTCGCCGACCGGCTCGTCGTGCCAGGCGACCACGTCGACCACGGTCGCGGCGGTCAGGTGGCCGGCCAGCGCCCGGGACAGGCCCGGCAACTCGTCCACCGGCAGGAACGCGGTGATCACCGAGGACTGTTCGCCGTCGGCCGCGCAGCTCACCAGGCACAGCTGGTGACCGCCGGCCTCGGCGAAGCGCAGTCCGGTGAGCTGCCCGATCCGGTAGTAGCGGCGGGCGCAGATCTCCAGCAGCACCCGGCGCAGCCGCGAGTCGGTGGTGTCACGCCAGGCCCGCAGCAGGATGCCGTGCAGCGGCTGGGCACAGGCGACGAGACGATCGACGCGGGCGGCGCGATCGGTGCCGTCCGGGTCGGCGCGCAGGGCGTCGAGATCCCGCTGCACCCGGGCGTGTTCCTCGGCGACGGTGGCCGCCAGCAGCGGTTCGTCGACGTAGTGGAACCGGACGTCGCGGGCCAGCCCGGCGACCGGACCGCGGTGCCCGCCGGTGGCAGTGACCAGCCGGTCGAGCCGGGCGCGGGTCTCGTCGTCGGCGAGGCTCAGCAGCTCCCCGCGGTGCCGCAGCCGCCGGTCCAGGATGTTCACCACAACCGGGACGACGTCGTCGATGCGGCGCAGCGAGCGGGACAGCCACAGCACCGCCTCCTCCAGCTCGGGGCTGCGGTCCAGCCCGGTCACGCCGTAGCGGCGTAATGCCGCGGTCAGGCGCTCGCGATACTCGTAGGGCAGCCCGGCCCGGTCGGCGTCGAGCCATTGCAGGTACGACAACAGGTGTTCCTCGCCGCTGGCGGCAGCCGGCTCGTCCTCGTCGGCGCCGCCGTCCCGCGACCGGTACAGCGCCCCGATGTCGGCGAACAGGTCGAGCAGCCCGTCCTCGCAGCGCAGCAGCCCCGGGTCGGCCGGCGGGGACACCTCGCCGAGCCGGCGCTGCCGGGTCATCGTCTCGCGCAGGCCCTCCGGGTCCAGGTCGTAGCCGAGCAGGTAGCCACGCAATGCCCGGTACACCTGCTCGCAGGGTGGCGTGCCCGGCGGCGGGGACGCGGTCAGGCCGGTGAACCCGACCGGGGTGCCGCCGCCGGCCGGGCCACCCTCCGCGGCCCGGATCCGCACGATCGGCGCACCCGCTTCCACCTGGGTGTTCTCGGTCACCTCGACCGCCACCACGGTGCCGCCGAACGGTGCGGCCAGCGTCGACTCCATCTTCATGCTTTCCAGTACGGCCACCGGCTGCCCGGCCGTGACCCGGTCCCCGGCGGCCACCCGCAGCGCCACCACGAACGCCGGGCCGGCGCAGCGCACCACCCCGCCGTCGTCGCGTGACACGGTGTGCGCGACACCGCCGACGTCCACCCGGATCGTGCTGCCCTCCACGGTGACCAGACACCGGTACGTGTGTCCGCCGACCGTCACCCGGTTCTCGAAGCTGTCCTGGCGGGTGACCGTCACGTCGGCCCGCCCGGGCGCACCGGTCACCCGGTAGGTGTCCGGCCCGGTGCGGTAGACGAGCAGGTCGTAGCGCTGCTCGCGGTAGCTGAGCCGGCAGCGGTGCCCGACCCCGGCCGGGGCCTCGGCGCCACCGCGGGCGGCGCGGGCGTGGAACGCGACCCGCTCGTCGGCCTCGTCCCGGTCGTATGCGGTGATCGCCGCGGCCAGCAACGCCACCGGGTCGGCCGGCGGCAGGTGACCGCCGCCGCCGGTGAACCGGTCCAGCCAGTGGTTGTCGAAGCGGCCGGCGTGCACCTCGGGCCGGCCGAGCAGGCCGAGCAGGAACGAGCGGTTGGTGGTGCCGCCCTCGATCACCGCCGTGGTCTGGGTCAGCGCCCGCCGCAGCCGGGCCAGGGCCTCGGCCCGGTCACCGCCCCAGGCGACGATCTTCGCGATCATCGAGTCGAAGTCGGGCGGGATCCGGTCGCCCTCGCGCACGCCGGTGTCGACCCGGATGCCGGTGCCGGTGGGCAGAACCAGCCGGGTCAGCCGACCGGGGGCCGGGGCGAAGTCGTTCTCCGGGTCCTCGGCACACAGCCGCGCTTCGACCGCGTGCCCGCGCACCGGTGGCGGCGCGCCGGTCAGCCGGCCCCCGGCGGCCACGTGCAGCTGCAGTTTCACCAGGTCCAGACCGGTGGTCTGCTCGGTGACCGGATGTTCCACCTGCAGCCGGGTGTTGACCTCCAGGAACAGGAACTGGCGGGTGGCCGGGTCGACCAGGAACTCGACGGTGCCCGCCCCGTGGTAGCCGGCGGCCGACGCGACCCGGACGGCGGCGTCCCGGACCGCACGTTCGAGCGCCGCGTCGAGCACGGTGGACGCTGATTCCTCGATCACTTTCTGGTGGTGGCGCTGCAGGGTGCAGTCGCGGACGCCGACTGCCCAGGTGGTGCCGTGCTGGTCGGCGATCACCTGCACCTCGACGTGCCGGGCGGCCGGTACCAGCCGCTCCAGGAACACCGTCGGGTCACCGAAGGCGAGCGCGGCCTCGCCCCGGGCGGCGCTGAACGCGGTGGCCAGCTCGGCGTCGGCATGGATCACCCGGATGCCGCGGCCGCCGCCACCGGCCGACGCCTTGAGCACGACCGAGTAGCCGAGCCGGACGGCGTGCACCCGGGCCTGTTCCAGGTCCTCGACCGGCTCGCCGCTCCAGGGCACCACCGGCACGCCGGCGCTCTGCGCCAGTCGTTTCGCCGCGACCTTGTCCCCGAGCAGCCGGATCGTCGCGCTCGACGGGCCGACGAAGATGATGCCGGCCTCCTCGCAGCGCCGGGCGAACGAGGCCCGCTCGGCCAGGAATCCCCAGCCCACCCAGACCGCGTCGGCGCGGGTGGCGCGCAGAGCGGCCAGCACCGCCTCCTCGTCCAGGTAGGCCGACTGCCGCCGGCCGGTGACCGGGTCGAGGACGGTGGCCGGGCCGAGCCCGGCCGACTCGTCGGCCTCGCGGACGAACCACGCCCGGGCGTCCGGGTCGGTGGCGAGTGCGATCGTGGTGATGTGCGGCCGGTCGCCGGCCTGGTTCAGCTCCTGCACGGCGGTCAGCGCGCGTACGGCTGCCTCGCCCCGGTTCGCGATGGCAAGCCGGCGGATCGTCCTGGGCATCACCGTCGCCCCCTCAACCGGCCAGGATCGATCGGACCGGGGCGATCACCGCGTCGGACGGCTGGTCCGGCAGCGGCACCGACCGGTAGCCCCGCACCGACACGATCACCGTGTCGCCGTCGCGGACCGACGCGTCGAAACCGCCGTTGCCGTCCGGCTCGACCAGCACCGTCAGGCCGGCCCGCTCGGCCGGGCCGGCGCCCAGCCGCAGCGCGTCGACGTGCCGGGGCAGCGCCAGCCGTCCGTCGTGACCGGCCTCGATCAGGCCCGCGGTCTGGAAGCAGAGCTCGATCAGGCGCGGGGCGATGAGGGTCGGTGCTGCGGTCGCGTCGGGCAGGCCGGTGGCGTACCGGGCGGCGGCGCCCGGCCCGACCGGCCAGGCCGCCTCGACGACCCGGTAGGCCGGGCCGTGGAAGTACAGCCGATAGATGTCGGCCGCGTTCAGCGTGTCACCGTCGGAAGGCTCCGGCACCGGTTCCTTCGCCGGTTCCAGGGCCGGCGGCTGGGCGCAGAGCCGGATCGTGCCGGTGAAGTGCAGCGTCCGCTGCGGCTCGGCGCTGCCGGGCAGCGTCCGGCTGGTGGTCAGCCGGCAGTCGGCGACCAGGTCGGCGCCGTCCGGCCGGATCAGCGCGGTGACGGTGAGCGTGCGCGGCTCGTCGCGGTGGAACTTGACCGGCGCGAGGAAGTCCACGTTCTCGGCGCCGGCCACGTGCCAGCCGCCGGCCAGCAGCCGGGCCGCCTCGGCGAACGCCTCGATGCCCATGACACCGGGCAGCACCGGGACGCCGTCGATGCGGTGATGGTCGAGGAACGGCACCCGGGCCGGGTCCAGCTCGGTCTCGACGACCAGGCCGTCGTGCACGCTCGCGGCGACCGCGCGGGCGGCGCAGGGACCGCCGCCGGTCAGGGCCGACGGGTCGAGCCCACCGCTCTCGTGCAGCTCCGCGGCCAGGGCGCCCAGCGTCCCGGCCACGACCACCTCGGGGTCACCGGCGCCGGTGGTCAGCTCCCGCCGGATCCACGGCACGCCCGTCCCCGGCGGTAGCATCGCCACCCCGGCCAGGGCCATCATCTTCGGGATCGAGCCGCGGGTGGCCATGCCGATCCCGCCCCAGGCGGTCCAGTCGATCGCGACGGCGCGGGTGCCGGGACGGGACCGCCGGAAACTGCTCAGGATCTTGCACTGCAGGTCGTTGGCGGCGCTGTAGTCGGTCTGCCCGGTGTTGCCGAACCGGCCGGCGATCGAGCTGAACGCCACCACGGTGCCCAGCGGGGTGTCGCCGAGCGCCCGCAGCACGTGGAACAGACCGTCGGCCTTCACGCCGAGCACCAGGCCGAACTCGGCCGGATCCTTGTCCGGCAGGGTGTGACTGATCTCGACGCCGGCCGCGTGCAGCAGCACGTCGACCCGGGCGTGCCGCTCGCACACCGGGGCCAGCGCCTGGCGTACGGCGTCCGGGTCGGTCAGGTCGGCCTGGTGGTAGTACGCCGTGCCACCGGCGTGCCGGATCGCCTCGATCGCGGCCAGCGCGGCCTGCGAGCGCTCCAACCGGGCCAGTTCCCGTTCGATGCGGGCCGGGGTGGGCCGCTCACCGTGCTCGCGCATGCGGGTCGCCAGCTCGGTCTTGAACGCCTCCCGGTCGTCGGTGAACCGGCGCAGGTCAGGATCCGCCGGGTCCGGCTCCGGGACCAGGTCGAGCAGGTGGAACGTGCCACGGGCGGCGCCGGCCAGGTCGGCGGTGATCGCCGAGACGATGCTGCCGGCGGCGCCGGTGACCACGTACACCTGATCGGGGTTCAGCTCGGTGACCGGGGGCGGGAACGCACGCTCGGCCAGTCCGACACCCCAGCGACGATCGGCCGCATAGCCGGCCTCGACGCAGCCGGGATCGCTCAGGGTCTCCGCGATCAGCCGGGCGGCCAGCTCGGCCGGGTCCGGCCCGGCACCGAAGTCGACCGCTTTGACCAGCGCGTCCGGGCACTCGCGACGGTACGCCTTGGCGAAACCGGTGACCGCCCCGCCGAGCGGGCAGGTGGCGCCGGCCTCGTCGTAGCCGTGGTAGCCGCCCAGCCGGGTCGCGGTGACCAGGAACGGGCGGTGCTCGTAGCAGCGGCGCACGGTGGTGTGCAGGGCACGGACCCGGCGGTGCAGGGCCGCGTGCCAGTCGTCCGGGCCGAGCTCCGCCAGCGGGCCCTCGTCGTCGAGCGCGGCGAGCCAGTACACGCCGTGCACCGGGCCGGCGGCGAGGAACTCGTCCTGGCCGTCCTCGGGGTCGTCGGGGCGCAGCACGAGCACCTCGGCGCCGCCCTCACGCAGCCGGGTGGCGAGCGCCTCGGCGGCGCCGCCGTCGTCCGGCATCAGCAGCAGCCGGGCACCCTCGCCGAGGTGAGCGCCGGTCGGCAGGCACGCGGCCAGGTCGGAGCGGAGCACGGGCACCGGCACACGCCGGGTGATCCCGTCGGCCGCCGCGGGCGGGGTCACCGGTTCCGGCACGGGTTGCTGCGGGGTGACGGATGCTGCGGTCCTGCTGCGGACCCAGCCGATCACGTGGGTCAGCGTCGGGAAGTCACGCAACCGCAGCGTGTCCTCCTGGGCCACGCCGAACCGCTCGCGGACGGCCGCGAACACCTCGGCCTGCTTCACCGTGTCCACCCCGAGGTCCGCCTCCAGGTCCAGGTCGACGTCGAGCAGATCCGGCGGGTAGCCGGTCAGATCGGCGACGATGCCGACCACGGCCTCGGTGATCTCGTCCGGGACGGCGGGGGTCGTACCGCCGATCGGTTCGGTCCCGGCCGGCGCCGCGGCGGCGGTCGTTGCCCCGGTCCGCTCCCGGACCCAGCCGATCACGTGGGTCAGCGTCGGGAAGTCACGCAACCGCAGCGTGTCCTCCCGGGCCACGCCGAACCGCTCCCGGACGGCCGCGAACACCTCGGCCTGCTTCACCGTGTCCACCCCGAGATCGGCCTCCAGGTCCAGGTCGAGGTCGAGCAGATCCGGCGGATACCCGGTGAGATCGGCGACGATGCCGACGACCGCCGCGGTGAGCTCGTCGGTCTGCGGCCCGGCGGTCACCGGTTCCGGCACGACGACCGGCGCCTCGGGCTCCGGCTCGGTCACCGGCGGGGCGGCGGTGTCGGCGACGCGTAGCCGCCGCTGGACGACCTCGAGCCGGGTCTCGCCGCCGCCGATCCGGGCCAGCCAGCGCTGCCAGGCCGCCGGGTCGGCGATCCGGTACGCGTACCCCAGTTCCGCGGGCCGGCGATGCTGCCCGTCGGCCACCGGGGTCCAGCGCAGCAACGACATCGCGATCTGCGAGCCGAACCCGGCCGCCAGCCGCAGCGCGTACCGCACCGGGTACGACCCGCCGGTGGACAGGTTGAGCCGGCCCAGTTCGGGGTCGGGTTCCTTGTAGTTCGGCACCGGCGGGACGATCCCGGTCTCCAGCGCCTTGACAGCGACGACGTCCTCGATGCCGGCGCCCATCGCGTGCCCGGTGAAGCCCTTCGTGTTGGTGATGACGACCGCGTCGGCGTCGGCACCGAACACCTGGCGCAGCGCGTTGATCTCGGCGGCCGCGCTGCCGCCGCGGGCCGGCGTGTACGTCTCGTGCGAGACGAACACGGTGGCCGGCGCGATCGTGTGTCGGTCGGCGCCGCGCGCCTCGGCCTGCCGGATCACCCGTTCCATCACCTGGCCGATGTGCTCGACGTCGAGCCGGGTGCCGTGGAAGGCGCTGTTCGCGGTGACCGCGCCGAGCACCTCGCAGATCGGCTGCAGGCCGCGCTCGCGGGCCGCGTCGGCGGACTCGACCACCAGGGCGGCCGCGCCCATCCCGACGATCATGCCGTGCCGGCGCCGGTCGAACGGCGTCGCGGCGTCCTCGACCACGTCGTCGGTGGCGGCCGCGCCGGAGGCCAGGAAGCCCGAGCCGAGCCAGGGCAGCATCGTGTCCGACGCGGCGTCGTCGGCGGAGATCACCACGACGCGGCGGCACCGGCCGGCCCGGATCCAGTCCTCGGCCAGCGCGACCGCCTGGGTGGTGCTGGCGCAGGCCGCGTTGATCTGGGTGTTCGGCCCCCGTGCACCGATGATCTCGGCGAACTGGGCGTGCCCCATCGACAGGACGCGGAACAGGAAGCGCCGGTCGAAGGCGTACGGGTCCTGCTCCAGCGTGTGGCGCAGCTCGCGGATGCGCCGGTCGGCCTCGGCGGCCGCCGGTTCGTCACCGCGCATCCGGGCGCGCACCGCCTCCAGCGCCGCCAGTTGGTCGCGGCGGCCCCGGTCGGTGACGTAGCGCTGCACGTCCTGGGCGAAGTTGTCGTACCCGGGGAAGGCCGAGGCGAAGATGACGCCGGTGTCGTCGCGCAGCTCGCCGGGCAGCCCCCAGCGGTCCGGCAGGCGGGTGCCGAGCGTGCTGGTCTTGTAGTGCATGACCAGCGGGATCCCGGCGTCGCGCAGGGCGTCGAATCCGGCCCCGACGGCCAGCCGGGTGGCCCGGTCCAGGGCCGCGTCCCGGGCCGGGTCCACCCCGTACTCGGTGACCATGTCGACGTCGGCGCCCCGGCCGGCGAGCTTGACCACGTCGGCCTCGCTGTCGATGGTGACGAACGTGGGGTCGCCGGACGCCGGTTTCACCAGCCGGGTGATGTGCCGGTCGACCATGGCCCGGCGCAGCCCGTGCGGGATGGTGTCGATGAACTGCTGGCCGGCCAGGATGCGGGCGATGTTCTCGTCGTCGAAGACCCGGGGCACGCCGGGCAGGCCGAGCGCGGCGCCGGTGACCACGACCGGCTCGGTGATGGCCGGGGCGGGCGGCCCGCCGGCGGGCGCGCCGGCGCCGGAGTAGACACGCATGCCGCGTTCGAGCACGTCGGCGAAGAGCTTGCCGAGTTCGGTGTAACGGTCGTCAGTCATGGGGGTCCCTTCGCGGGCGGCCGGGGCCGGGGCGGGCGCGGCCGGGGCGGGAACCTCGGCAGCGGGCTCGCCGAAGCCCAGGCCGGCGGCGTACAGGCCGCACAGGGCCTGGTTGAACGATGCGAGGTCGCCGGTCTTCGGGTGGTTGGTGTACAGGCTGAGCACGTCGTCGCCGAGCACGTCGGCGGCGAAGCCCTGCAACGCCTTCTTCGGCCCGACCTCGACGAAGATCCGGGCGCCGGCCGCGTACAGGGTGCGCAGGCCGCGGACGAACTGGACCGGCGAGGCGACCTGCCGGCCGAGCAGCTCGACGATCGTCGCGGCGGTGGCGCCGGCCGGGTAGAAGTCGCCGGTCACGTTGGACACGATCGGGGTCACCGGGGCTCGCACGTCGAGGCGCCGCAGCACCGCGGTCAGCGGCTCGCTGACCGGGGCGACGATGGCGGTGTGGAAGGCGTGGCTGACCGGGATCCGGTCGGCCGTCACCCCCGCTGCCCGGAACGCGTCGATGGCGCGCTCGACCGCGTCGGTGGCGCCGCCGATCACTGCCTGGCTGGTGCTGTTGAGGTTGGCGACGACCACGTAGCCGTCGGTCTCGGCGACGATCCGTTCGATCTCGTCGAGGGGGGCGGTGACCGCGGCCATCGCACCGTTGTCGGCCATGTCCAGGCCGGCCATCTCCCGGCCGCGGGCGCTGACCGCCTCCAGTGCCGCGCCGAGCGACAGGGCGCCGGCCGCGACCAGTGCGCCGTACTCCCCCAGGCTGTGACCCATCACCAGGTCGGGCCGCACGCCGTAGGAGTCGAGCAGGCGGGTCAGGGCCAGGTCGGTGGCGAGCACCGCGGGCTGGGTGATCTCGGTCTGCATCAGTTGCCGCTCCAGCCGGCGGGTGGTGGCCTCGTCCGGGTTCTCGGCGAAGACGTACGCCGACAGCGGCCGGCCGAGCAGTGGCGTCATCACCCGGTCGGCCTCGGCCAGGACCGCGGCCACGATCGGCTCACGGGCGCGCAGGTCGTGCAGCATGTTGACGTACTGCGAGCCCTGCCCGGTGTAGAGGAAGGCGACCTTGCCGGGTGCGCCGCGGCCCAGGAAGACGCCCTGGGCGCGCAGCATCTTCCACATCGCCGCACTGCCGGTGCGCAGCGCCTGGATCGCCCGGCCCGCCTTGGCGGCCAGGTCGGCGGCGTCGGCGAAGTCGATCGCGACCCGGACCGCGGTGCCGGCCAGCGCCGGGTCCGGGGACGCCGGCGGCGGGGCCGTCCCCGCGTCGGCCGCCGCGCGCAGCCGCTCCAGCCCGGCCAGCACCTCGGCGTCGTCGTGCCCGCCGACCACGGCCGCGCCCCGCACCGGCGCCCGCGCTCCGGTGACCGCCGTCGTCGTCCGCACCGGCTCGGCGCCGGCGAACGAGCGGGCCGCCGCGGGATCACGGTGGTGGCCGGGGACGTACTCCTCCAGCACCGCGTGGAAGTTGGTGCCACCGAACCCGAAGGCGCTGACCCCGGCGTAGCGGACCCCGCCGGACGGCTCCGGCCACGAGCGCAGCGCGGTGTTGACCCGGAACGGGGTGCTTGCCCAGTCCACGTTAGGGTTCGGCTGCTCGAAGTGCAGGCTGGGAGCGAGCACCTTCTCGTGCAGGCTGAGCACGGTCTTGAACAGCCCGGCAGCGCCGGCCGCGGCCTTGAGGTGGCCGATGTTGGACTTGACCGAGCCGAGCGCGACGGCACCGGCGGGCGCGCCGGCCTTGCCGAACACGTCGGTCAGGCTGGCCAGCTCGGTGGCGTCGCCGACCCGGGTGGAGGTGCCGTGCGCCTCGACGTAACCGGCCATGGCCGGATCGACGCCGGCGATCTGCCAGGCCCGTTCGACCGCGAGCCGCTGGCCGACCGGATTGGGCGCGGTGATCCCCTTGCCCCGGCCGTCGCTGGCGCCGCCGACGCCGAGCAGCACCGCGTAGATCCGGTCGCCGTCGCGTTCGGCGTCGGCCAGGCGCCTGAGGACGAACACGGCCGCGCCCTCGCCCATCACGAAGCCGTCGGCGCCGGCGTCGAACGGCCGGGTGCCGGTGGCCGACAGCGCGCCGATCTTGCAGAACTTCACGAAGGCGGCGGCGTTCATGTTGCGGTCCACCCCGCCGGCCACCACCGCGTCCACCTCGCCGGAGCGCAGGCCGTGGGCCGCCACGGAGATCGCGGCGAGCGCCGACGCGCAGGCCGCGTCGGTGGTGAAGTTGGGCCCGCGGAAGTCGAACAGGTTGGCGACCCGGCCGGCCATGATGTTGGTCAGCTCGCCGGGCATGGTGTCCTCGGTGATGTCCGGCAGACCGGCCAGGAACGGCTCGCGGAACTCGGCCATCAGCGTCTCGCGGGCCGCGGCGGGCAGGGCGGCGAACGCCGGAGCGGCCCGCAGTGCGGCCGCCACCTCGGCGAACTGCACGCGCAGCACACTGCGGTAGTGCTTGTCGCCGCCGAGCGCGTTGCCGATCACCACGGCGACCCGGTCCGGGTCGAGGTGCCAGTCCGGCCAACCGGCGTCCAGCAGCGCCGCTCGGGCCGCGGCGACCGCCCAGCGCTGACCCACGTCCATCTGCGCGCTGACCGCGGGCGGCACCGGCAGCCGCCAGGCCAGCGGGTTCCACTCGTAGTCGCGGACCCAGCCGCCGATGCGGGAGTAGGTGCGGTCGGGTGCTTTCGGATCCGGGTCGTAGTACAGGCCGGGGCTCCAGCGTTCCGGCGGGACGTCGCTGATCGAGTACCGGCCGGTGGTGAGATTCGACCAGAAGGTGGCGGCGTCCGGGGCGTCCGGCATGATCGCGCCGACGCCGACGACCGCGATCGGGGGCAGGATGTCACTCATGAGGGCATCTCCTGGGTGGGTGCCCGGCCGTAGATCGCGTCGGCGACCCGGTCGAGGTCGGCGATCAGGCCGGCCTGCACGGCCCGGACCTGATCGAGGGGCAGAGCGGTGGTGGCGGATCCGGCGGGCAGCGCGCCGGTCACCCAGCGCAGGCCCTCCTCGGCCACCTTCAGGGCCGCCTCCCGGGCGAAGACCCGGCTGATCGCGGCCATCGCGTCCGGCGTGAAGCGCCGGTCCGCCTTCGGGGGCAGGCTCGCTGCGACGGCATCGGCGGCGCGGCCGGCCAGGGCCGCAGCGCTTTCGGCGTACGCGATGAGCTCCCCCAGCCGCAGCAGAACGTGCTGGTGCCGGGTCAGCCGACCGGCGCGGCACGCCTCCAGCACCGCGGCCAGGCAGTCCAGGGCCAGCGCGGCAGCCGGCGCGCCACAGTCGGCGGGCAGCCCGGCGAGCTCGCGGGCCGCCGCCCGGTAGTGCTCGCCGTGCGTCTTGAGGTGCTGCTGCCAGCGGTCCCGGGCGATGGTCATCTCGAGGATCTCCGAGGTGCCCTCGTAGATGGTGGTGATCCGGACGTCCCGCTTGATCTTCTCCACCTGGTACGGACGGGTGAAGCCGTACCCGCCGAGCGCCTGGATCGCGGCCTCGGCGGCGGCGTTGCCGGACTCGGTGGCCAGGTACTTCGCGATCGCCCCGGCGGTGTTCAGGGTGGACACCGGGCTCTCACCGGCGTCGATCAGGGCGGCCGTGTGCTCCACGAACGCGCGGGCGGCCTCCAGCCGCACCACGTGCGGGACGATCAGTTTGTGGGTGTAGCCCTGCTTGGCCGCGAGCGGGCCGCCGGCCTGCACTCGCTCCCGGGAGTAGGCGATCGCCCGGTCCAGGGCGGACCAGCCGCCGCCGAGGCCGAACGCGGCGACCATCACCCGGGTGTAGCCGAACACCTGCTGCGCCTGTTGCAGGCCGCGGCCCTCGACCCGGCCGACCAGGTGCTCGACCGGGACCTCGACGTCGTCGAGGAAGAGCGCGGCCGTGTTGGACAGGCGGATGCCGTGCTTGTCCTCCGGTGGCGCGGCGCTGAACCCGGGGGTGCCGCGCTCCACCACGAACCAGGACGGGCCGCCCGGGGCGAGCGCCAGAATCGTGGTCACGTCGGCGATCGAGCCGTTGCTGATCCACTGCTTGCGCCCGTTCAGGCGGTACGCGGTGATCCGTCCGCCGTTCTCGACCGGCGTCGCCGTGGTCGTCAGCGCGCTCAGGTCGCTGCCGGCTTCCGGCTCGGTCGCCCCGTAGGCGAACATGGTGCCCTGCTCGGCGATCCGGCCCAGCCACTCCTTGCGCTGCTCGGGAGTTGCGCCGACCAGGATCGGGTCGCTGCCCAGGAAGGTGGCGAAGACCGAGGTGGCCACGCCGATGTCGGCACGGGCCAGCCGCTCGCAGACCCGGTACGCGTCGAACGCGCCGCCGCCCAGGCCGCCGTACTCCTCGGGCACGAAGACCAGGTGCACGCCGAGCTCGTCGCCGCACATCGCCCGGACCGTCTCCTCCGGGCAGGTGTCCTCGTGGTCCAGTTCGAGCAGCCGGCTCTCCGGCAGCGCGGTGGCCACGAACTCGTCCAGCGACGACAGCATCATCGCCAGGGTGTCCGGGTCGAGCCCGGTGGTCGTGTCGGTCATCGGTTCCTCCCCTCCGGTGAGCCGGCCGCGGCCGGCGCGTGGACGGCGCGCAGCAGTACGTCGGCGACGTCGGTCACCACGACCTCCTCGGCGGCACGTTGCTGCTGCTGGCGCAGGGCCACGCCGTCGGCCAGCATGTCGATGCAGTACGGGCAGGCCGCGGCCACGACGTCCGGCTCGGTGGCGAGCAGCTCGTCGGTGCGGGCCTCGTTGATGCGGGTGCCGAGCGACTCCTCCAGCCACATCCGGGCGCCACCGGCCCCGCAGCAGAACGAGCGCTCGCGGTTCCGGTCGGGCTCGGTCAGCCGTACGCCGGGAACCTGCCCGAGGATGTCGCGCGGCGCCTCGAAGATCCGGTTGTGCCGGCCCAGATAGCACGGGTCGTGGTAGGTCACGGTCGCGTCGACCGGGGTGACCGGGGTCAGCCGGCCCTCGGCGAGCAGGGTCGCCAGCAGCTGCGTGTGGTGCACCACCTCGACCGTGACGCCCAGCTGCGGGTACTCGTTGGCCAGGCTGTTGAGGCAGTGCGCGCAGGTGGTCACGATCCGGCGCACGCCGGCCGAGGTCAGCGTCGCGGCGTTGCGCCGGGCCAGCATCTGGAAGAGCATTTCGTCGCCGAGCCGGCGGGCCGGGTCGCCGGTGCAGGTCTCCGCCGACCCGAGGACCGCGAAGCCCACGCCGGCGGTGTGCAGCAGCTCGGCCACCGCCCGGCTGGTGCGGACCGCGCGCTCGTCGAAGGCGCCGGCGCAGCCGATCCAGAACAGGTACTCGGCGTCGTCGGGCAGCCGCTCGCCCGCGGCCAGGACCCGCACCGGGAAGTCGAGCCCGGCGAGCCAGTCGGTGCGCGCGCCGGCCCCGCGCCCCCACGGGTCGCCGGCGTGCTCCAGATTGCGCAGCATGACGGTGGCCTCGCGCGGGAAGGTGGCCTCCATGGCGACCTGGTAGCGGCGCATGTCGACGATGTGGTCGACGTGTTCGATGTCGACCGGGCACTGCTCGACGCAGGCCCCGCAGGTGGTGCACGACCACAGCACGTCGGGCTCGATCACACCGCCCTCGGCGACCAGCGGCGGCGCGTCCCCGTTCTGCGGGGTCTCGCCGATCAGGTAGGGAGCGCGTTCCAGGGCGTGGTCGCGCAACCCCATGATCAGCAGCTTGGGTGACAGCGGCTTGCCGGTGTTCCAGGCCGGGCACTGGGACTGGCAGCGGCCGCACTCGGTGCAGCTGGCGAAGTCGAGCATGCCCTTCCAGGTGAAGTCGGCGATCGAGCCGCGGCCGATCACGTCGTCCTCGTCGGGGTCGTCGAAGTCGACCGGTTCGCCACCGGACCGCACCGGCAGCAGCGCGCCCAGCGCCCGCGGGCGGCGGCCGAACGCCACGTTGGCCGCGGCGGCGAAGATGTGCAGGTGCTTCGAGTGCACCACGATGACCAGGAAGATCAGCACGACGCCGAGCGCGAGCAACAGCCCGGCCGTCTCGATCACCTCGTTGGCCGTGACACCCAGCGGCGACAGCACCCGGGCGACCGCCTCGGAGGCGAAGGCGCCATGGGCGTACGGGAAATAGCCGGTGTTGATCTGAGCCCCGCGATAGAGGAGCAGGGTTCCGACCACGCCGACGATCATGATCAGGATCAGCCAGGCACCGGTCAGGTGCGAGCCGAAGAACCGGGAACGACGCCCCTCGCGAGCCGGCGCGTGCCGCAGCCGGATGCCGGCGAAGACCACGACGGACAGCAGCACGGCCACCGCGAACAGGTCCTCGAGGAACCCGAGCCACGGCTGCGTGCCGATCCACGGCAGATGGAAGTCGCGCTGGAACAAGGCGCCGTAGCCCTCGATCAGGGTCAGTCCGAGGATCAGGAAACCCCAGAAGGTCAGCAGGTGGGCCACCCCGGGCACCGTCCACTTGAGCAGTTTGCGCTGGCCGAGCACCTCGGCCAGCTCGGCCCGCAGACGAGCCGGGACACCGCGCAGGCGGTCCGGCTCGACCGGCTGGGCGGCGCGCCCGATCCGGTAGAGCAGCCACAGCCGGCGCCCGGCCACGATCGCCGCCACCGCCGTCATCAGCAGGCCGACGACGATCCGTACGGCGGTCATGACCGCGGCCCGCGCCGCCGGTCGATCTCGTCGATCAGCGCCGGGACGATCGTGTGCAGATCGCCGACCACGCCGAAGTCGGCCAGCTCGAAGATCGGCGCCTTCGGATCCTTGTTGATCACCACGATGGTCCGCGAGCCCTGCATCCCGGCCCGGTGCTGGATCGCGCCGGAGATACCGCCGGCGAGGTAGAGCTGCGGGGCGACGGTCTTGCCGGTCTGCCCGACCTGCCACTCGTGCGGGCAGTACCCCAGATCGGTGGCGGCCCGGGACGCGCCGACCGCGCCACCCAGAGCGTCGGCCAGGCGCTCCATCAGGGCGAACCCGTCCGCCGAGCCCACCCCACGCCCCCCGGCCACGACCACCGGGGCGTCGCTCAGCGCGGGCCGCCCGCCGGCCGATTTCGGCTGCCGGGACACCAGCCGGGCCCCCGGCCCGTCGTCGGGCACCGGCGTGGGGGCGGGCACGACGCGCGGCTCGACCGGCGCCTCGGCCGGGATCACCGCGTTCGGCCGGACCGTGATCACCGATGTGCCGCGACGGACCCGGCTCTCCGCGAACCACTCGCCGGCGAAGACCGACTGGGTCGCCACCGGGCCCTCCGGCGACCCGGTCACGTCCACCGCGTCGGTGATCAACCCGGCATCCAGGCGCACGGCCAGACGCGCGGCGACCTCCTTGCCGGCAGGGCTCGAGCCGATCAGCACGGCGGCCGGCGAGATGCTCCTGACCAGTGCGGTCAGCGCCGCCGGCGAGCCGGTGCCCGGCAGTGTGTGAACAGTGGCCGCGCCGTACCGGCCGAGCGTCGCGACGACGGCGGCATCGGCGTCGCCGACCACCACGGCGGCCGGTTCGCCCAGGCGGCGAGCCAGCGTCAGCAGTTCCAGTCCGGCCTTGCGGACTCCCGTGTCGTCGTGTTCGACGAGGACCAGGACCGTACTCACCGCAGCCTCCCGGGGCTCGTGGTCTACAACAGCTTGTTGGCGGCGAGGAAGTCGGCGAGCCGTGCGGCCGCGTCCCCCTCGTCGGTGATGACCGTCCCGGCCTCGCGGGGCGGACGAGGCCGCACCGCGCGGACCACGGTCGCCGACGCGTTCGCGCCGACCCGCTCGGCCGCGATGCCGAGGTCGGCCAGCGCCAGCGTGCGCACCGGCTTCTTCTTGGCGGCGACGATGTTCTTGAACGACGGCAGCCGGGCGTCGCCGGAGCGATCGGTGACCGACACCAGCGCCGGCAGGGCCGCCGTCAGCTCCTCGGTGGCGTCGTCGGTGTCCCGGCGCGCGGTGACCTCCGTCCCGTCCACGGTGAGCGTCTCGGCACCGGTCAGGGCGGGGACGCCGAGCCGGTCGGCGACCATCGCCGGCACCACCGACATCTCCGCGTCGGTCGAGGCCATGCCGCAGATCACCAGGTCGAAGCCGACCTGGCGGAGCGCGGTGGCAAGCACCAGCGAGGTGCTGAGCGCGTCCGAGCCGTGCAGCGCGTCGTCCACCACGTGAACGGCGTCGTCACCGCCCATCGCCAGAGCCTTGCGCAGACCCTCGGCCGCCCGGGCCGGGCCCATCGTCAAGTAGCCGACGTGGGTGGCGACACCGGCATCGGCGAGGCGCAGGGCCTGCTCCACGGCGTACTCGTCGAGTTCGGACAGCCGGCCCTCGACGCCCTGCCGGTCCAGCGTGTGATCATCGGCGAAGCGCCACGCGGCGGTGGGCTCCGGCACGTACTTGACCAGGACTACGATCTTCATGGATTCCCTCGAATCGGTAGTTCCCTCGTGGCGCACCGTAATGACTTCGCTCGATTGATCCACAGGGACCAAGGACCCGGATTTACGAGGCGATCGCCGGTGGCCGGGCGGCGCGGCCCGGCCGAAGACTGTCCGTGAGCCTCCCCGAGCGGAAGGGGCGCAGCCATGACCGCCCGCACCCCCACGATCGCCGTGCTCGGCGGAGGCACCTGGGGCACGACAGTGGCCTCGATCGCCGCCCGCAACACCCGCACCGTGCTCTGGCTGCGTGACCCGGCGATCGTCCGGCAGATCAACGAGAACCATCGCAACCCGCGCTACCTGCCGGAATTCGCCCTCTGCCCGGCCCTGCGCGCCACCGCCGACCTGGCCGAGGCGGTCGACGACGCCGACGTGCTGATCGCCGCGGTGCCGTCACCGTTCCTGCGCGGCGTGCTCGAACTGTCCGCCGACCGGGTCCGCCCGCTGATCCCGGTGGTCAGCCTGGTCAAAGGCCTGGAGCCGAACAGCCGCAAACGGATGACCGAGGTGATCGGCGAGGTCCTGCCCGGGCACCCGGCCGGGGTGCTCTCCGGGCCCAACATCGCCCGGGAGATCGCTCAGGGATACGCCGCCGCGGCAACGCTCGCCATGCCGCACCACCACACCGCGCAGGCCCTGCAACCGGTGCTCAACACCTCCCGGTACCGGGTCTACACCAGCGACGACGTGATCGGGGTGGAGGTGGCCGGCGCGCTGAAGAACGTGTTCGCGATCGCCGTCGGCTTCGGTGACGGGCTCGGCGCCGGCGACAACACCCGGGCCATGGTGATCACCCGGTCCCTGCACGAGCTGACCCGGCTCGGCACGGCGGCCGGCGGCCGTCCGGAGACCTTCGCCGGGCTGGCCGGAATGGGCGACCTCATCGTCACCTGCGTCAGCCCGCACAGCCGCAACCGTCGCGTCGGCTACGAACTGGGACGTGGCCGGCCGCTCGCGGAGATCCTCGCCTCGACGAACCAGGTGGCCGAGGGCGTCCGGACAACGGCGGCGGTGCTGAAACTGGCCGCCGAGCGGGGCATCGAGATGCCCATCGCCCGGGAGGTCGACGCGGTGCTCAACCACGGGCAGCCGATCGAGCAGACCTATCGCGGGTTGCTGCGGGTCATGCCCGGCCACGAGTCCGGCGACACCTGGTGACCGGTTCGCGCCGACGACGGCGCCGGAAGCGTGGATCATGCTCGGCTCCGCGCGCATGAGCACTCGGTGCCCGGCCACGGGACCGCGGCCGGCTTGCGTTCAGCCGCTCCCCCCTACCTTGCCACCGGCCGGTTGTCGGCGCTGAAGAAGCAGATCGCTCTTCGGGCCAAGGTCGGTGTCCGCGGACGCGGGAACCAATGCGGGACGGGGCGCGCTCAGGGTGGGGAAGGGCGACTTCCAACTGTGCCGGATCGGCGCGAAGATCTTTGCGGGCAGCCGACCGGCGGTGTCGTCGAGCCCGGCCGACAGTTCGGCTCGGACCCCACCGGGCAGATTCATCCGGCTGATCGTGGGCAGCACGAGACTCAGTGCGGCCAAACCGACCATGACCGGGGTCAGGGCGACGACCATGGTGGCCTCGATCTTCGGCCCGGCGCCGGCCAGGCCGGCCCACATCAGCACGACGATCGCGATCGAGACGGCGACCAGAAGGCCGCTGCCGGCGGCCACCCGGCGGGCGGGCCTGGCGGCCCGCTCCGACTCCTGCATCGCGCGCAGCAGGTGCCGGGCCTCGACATGGTCCTGACCGAGCCTCGTGCAGGTGCGAAGTCGCGCCCGGGCTCGCCGCCAGCGAATCGGTTGCGGGCGAGCCGCCGTCGCGGCGCCGACGAGCGCCAGGTCCGCCAGTGCCGCCAGGTAGTGACATTCGGCATCAGTCGAGCCTGCACGCAGGACGGGCTGGATCACGTCCAGCGCGTCCGCGTAGAACTCGCTGCGGTCGCTCTGCTGACCCTGCTGAACGAGAACGCGGGCCAGGACCACCCGTACCGCCGCTGACGACACGTCGGTGCGCTGCCCCGCGAGCCGGCGGCGCAGAATCCGCTCGGCCTCCACCAGACCGCCCGCCGCACCACAGGCGCAGGCCACCGCCATACCCAAAGCGGCTTCCTCACTCTCCGGACGCAGGCCGTACGCCTGCCCGAAGTGGTAAGCGGCCTGTGCCGCATCCTTCCCGTCGCCCTGAGCGGCGCTGTCGGCACGCCCCAGGAACACCCGGCCGAGCAGGACGTGCGCCCGCACGTCGTCGGGGTCTGTCCGGAGGGCCGCACTCAGCATCGCGCCGGCCTCGTCGAGACGTTCACGCCCGAGCAGGAAATCGGCGAGTTTGACGTAATTGCCCCTGAAGGGATTGATGTCGACAGCGCGGCGCAGGTGGTAGTAAGCCTCGGCGGGCTCCTGGCGCTGTGCGTGCAGCTGACCCAGACAGGTGTGGGCTTCGGGAGAGTAAGGACGTAGCTCCAGAAGCCGCCGGCACAGCTGTTCGGCCTCGTCGTAACCTGCGGATTCTCCGCGGCCGACCAACACTGAAGCGACCCCGAGCAGCGCGTCAGTGCAGCGGGGAGACTCCTCGAGGACCGCCCGGAAATGTTCTTCGGCCGAGCCGGAACGGCACTGATCGACCTCGATCCAGCCCAGCGCGCAGCATGCTTCCTGCCGTTCCGCGGGATTGGCGGCGTCCCGTAGCAGTCCGCGGAAAGTGATCCTGGCAGCGTCCGGCTGTTGTCGATCACTCTGTATCCGGCCCAGCTCGGCGCGCAGGTATCGGTCGTATGGCTGATCGCTGCAGAACCGGCTGATCAGTGCCTCGGCCTCGGCGAACCGGCGCATCGCGCACAGAGCCCCGGACTTGACAATCGCCGCGAACGAGTCGGTGGGGTGGGTCCGCAGGACCGCGTCGAACTCGGCGACGGCTTCGGAGAAACGGTTCTGGGCGGCCAGAACCAGACCGAGCTCGATCTGGACGAGGGCGAGTTCCGGCCACCGGCTCCGTGCCCGGCGCGCCCGCTCCTCCGCCGTCGCGAACTGACATTTCGCGCGCAGGAGAAGCAATTCGCCGATGGCGGCCCGATAGCCGCCGGGTTCGAGCTCGGCAGCAGTCCGGCATTCCGTGATTGCCAGGTCGTAGTCGCCGAGGGCGTGATGCACGCGGGCAAGCTGCAGGTGAGAGTCCGCGTTCTCGGGTCGCCGGAGGCGTTCCTGCCGGGCGCACCGCTCGGCGTCTTCGAGTCGGTCCCGGTCGAGCAGCGCCTCGATCCGGTTCCGGGCCGCCGTCAGGTTGTCGGGGTCCGCCTCCAAGATCTGGTCGCAGAGCTCGAGGGCCGCTTCCGTGCCACCGATTGCCAGCTGCAGTTCGGTGGAGGCGGTGAGCAACTCGGGCCTCCGGCCGAAGCGGTCGATGGCGCCGCTGATCTCGGCCTCGCACTGCTCGAAGCGGCGGGTGCCGATCAGCGATTCCGTACGGCGAACGCACACGTCGGAAGCGTCATACCGGCTAGCGAGTTCGTCCAGCACCGCCAGGGCATCGTCGTACCGGCATCGCGAGCGCAGCCGCTGTTCCCGGAGCAGCAACAGATTGAGGTCGTGGGGGCGCCGGTCGAGTTCCCGGTTCAGCAGCCGGTCCGCTTCCCTCGGCCATCCCCGATGATCGAGCACGTCGAGATACTGCTCCAGGGCGAGGGCGGACTCGGGCGATCGCGCTTTCCACTCGGCGGCGGCGGTTTCGGCCGCGCCCCACCGGCCGAGTTCCTGCAGAACCAGGACTCGCCAGCGGAGCGCGGATTCGTCGGTGGGCTGCAGCTGGAGGGCCTGGTCGATGATCTGGAGGGCCGCTCCGAGGCGTTTCTCGTCGGTGCGGAGGTAGGCAAGTTCCAGGAGCGGGTCGATGTCACGCGGCCATCGGCGGATCGCGGTCTCAGCGGCTTCGACGGCATCGTCCATACGGTGCTGTTCACCCAGCACTCGTACCTTGCCGCACGACGCGGCGAGCGACCAGCTGTCCAGCTTGATGTACTTCTGGTACTCACTCAGCGCGCCGTCCGGATCACCGTGGTCGTACAACTGCCAGGCGAGAAGAAGTCGAGTCTCGCCGAAGCGGATGGTGGCCTTGCGCAGTGCGTCGGTGGCGGCCCCGGAGCGTCCCATCGCGTTCAGGCATTCGACCTTGCGGGTGATCGCGTCCACGGAGTGTGGTCGCTGTTCGAGGAGCCTCTCGAGCAGGGTCAGCGCCTCGTTCAGGCGTTGCAGTCTCAGGAGCGCAGCGGCGTCGGCGACCTGCAACCGGGGACGGCACTGTACGGACCCACCGGCGAGCGCGGCGGTCAGCCGGTCGTGCGCGTCGTCCGGCCGGCCGAGAGCACGCTCCGTGTCCGCGGCCAAGGTGATGGCCTCGGCCAGTTGCGGCTCCCGCCGCAAAGCTTCCTCGCACCACACGAGCGACTCCAGGTACCTGCTCTCGCCGGACAGCTGATCGGCGAGAGCAAGAGACGGCCACGCCTCTTCGGGGAGCCGGGTCTGGGCGTCTCGCAGCCGGCGTTCGGCGTCCTGTCGGCGGCCCAGATGGCACAGCTCCGCGGCCATGCATTCGATCGTGGCGCGGTCGAGAGGGTCGATGGACAAGGCGGTCTCGTACGCCCGGAGCGCCGCGTCATGGCGGCTGGTGCGGCACAGGTTGTACCCGCGTTCCCGATAAAGGCACGGCTCGCCCGGCTGGTCAGCGATAGCGCCATCGATCGCCGCGGTGGCATCGTCGTACCGGTACGCCAGGCGCAGTCCGGTCACCTCCCATTCACGGGTGCGCGGATCGCTCGGAGCAAGGCGCGCCGCCTTCCGGAACCGGAGCAGGGCGGTCCGGAAGTCCAAGCGACCGGCTGAAGCACGACCGGCGGCGATGAGGAGATCGACGCTGGCGGGGAACCGTTTCAACGCACGTTCGGCGTGGGTCCACGCCTCGTCGTCGCGGTCCTGCCGATCCAGGGCCGCAACCTGCCAGGCGTACGGCTGCGCCGAGTCGGGCGCGGCTGCGGCCGCCTTCTCGAACTGTTCCAGCGCGGCGACCAGCCGGCCGCGCTCCAGATCGGCACGTCCCTGCAGGATGCGGCCGGCAGCTTCGTCACCGCCGTCCAGGACAGCTTGGGCCTCCACCTCGGCCTGCGCGTACTCGCCTCGCCGCAGGTGCCGTTGGGCCGAATTGACGTGAGGGGACACGACGACTCCCTTCGCCGGCCGCGGACGCCCGATTCCGATGAACAGGACGCCACCGACTCCATCCCATCGCGGCACCGGCACCACGGGCAGTGCTGTTGGACCCGTCGTCCTGTCGTCAACGCGACGCTTCGTCACCCTCGGGCTGCGCTGCCGGGGCGGCGAGCCAGGCACAGACCTGATCGTGCACCGCCGGGTGGTTGAGCAGGTCCAGGTGGTGCAGGCCGCCGAGATGGCGCCCGTTGCCGGCCGGGAACGGCAGCCGGCGCCGGTCGCCCCGGCCCGCGGCGCTGCTGAACGGAACGAGCAGGTCGCCGACCACGGCGGCGAGCGGGTCGTGCGGCCGGCCGCCGAGGGTGGCGCCGATGAAATAGTGGTGGGCGCCCGGCAGGAACGGCACGTCGGTGCAGGTGTCGCTGGGCAGCGCGGCGGGGTCGGCGGCACGCCAGTCCGCCTCGACCAGGTTGCCGTAGGCGAGATCCTGGACTCCTGCGCTGCGCCGGCGCAGCAGCTCACCGATCGGGCGGCTCTCCGGGAAACGGGCCAGCAGCCACGCCACCCGGTGCACGCCGCGGGCCAGCGGCGCCCCGAGGTGCGGGGTGCCCAGGAACACCACGTTCCGCACCGCATGCGCCCAGCGATGACCGGCCCCCGCGGCCTGCTGGCCGGCGCTGCGGATCACCAGGCCGCCCATCGAGTGCCCGATCAGGCTGATCTCCCGCACCGGGACCGGCCAGGCCGTGCTCACCTCCTCCAGCAGAGCGGCCAGCCGCCGCCCGTTGTCGGACACGTGCAGGCCGGTGTTGTATCGCAGGTAGACCGGGGTGTAACCGAACTCGCGCCGCAACCGGGAGCCGAGCGTCGTGCCGGCCACCCCGTGATGCCGGTCGGCGGCCAGCGACCAGTGGTCCTCGGTCTCGCACAATCCGTGCACGAAGACGACGATCCGTGGGGTCGCCGCCGGGAACGCCGCGCGCAGGTCCTCGGCAGTGGGCTGCACGTCCGCGTCACGCGCTCGCAGCGCCATCGGCGTCGCCAGGTCCGGATGCCGGGCGTCGAGTGTGTCCCCCCAGATGCCGTTGACCACCCCGAGGGTCACCCGCCCCGCCGGGCTGCCGGACAAGGGAGACTTCTCCGGGCGCCATCCGTGCTCGACGGTCGTGCCGATCAGCCGGGGAATCGTGGCGTGCGCGGCCCGGACGATCGCGTACACCCCACCGGTGACAGCATCATGAACGGCCCGGACCGGCCGGCTCACCGGCCCCACGGCGTCGAAGGCCCGGTCGCTGATCGCCCGGTGGGTGTCCCGCACCACCGCGACGACACCGGCCAGCCCGTCACCGACCAGCCGCCCGACCGCCCCGGCCTCCCTCGCGCTCTCCACGGCAACGCTCCGTCCCCGCACCCTTGTGCCCTTCCAGGTTGACGCGCGGACGCCGCCCGGGCAAACGAGGTGGCGCCGACGACGGAGCCTCAGCGTCTGCCGGACCTGCCGCCGGGCAGGGGCACGACGATTCGCGTTTGCCACATCGTGGGGTCAGCTGTCGTGTCCGGTCCGACGAGGTATTCCTCCCACATGAGCGAGACCTGTTTGATGTGGTGCACGGTCAGCCATTCGCTGAGCTGGTCATAGGTGTTCAGCAGCGTGGTCCACGGCCCGTGGTGCAACGTCCGCACCACGAGACCGCCGGAGAGCCTGTTGGTCGTGAAAGGCTGGCCGATCCTGGGCCGTCTCTTGGTGGGGTAGGCGGCCAGGACGTCGAATTGTCCGTCGCCGCGAGGGCGCAGCACGCAGAACGGCGGGCCGGCCGGCGGGACCCGCAGGCGTTGCAGGGCGCTTGCGACAACGGGAAGGATGTCCTGCGGGTAGGTTCGCAGGGCAGTCAGTTTCACCGTGCTGCGAATGCCGAACAGGGATACCGGTTGACTGGTCGCCACCTCGGCGTCGTGCGGTGCCACTGCGGCGTCGAGAAGCCCTTGCTCAGTCATGACACACCCCTTCGGCATCGATATTGGTCTACTCAACGGTGAACAGGTGCGCGCGGGTGGGGGCAGTGCCGGAAGCCTCTTGACGTTCCGTGTCGGCGTTGGGCACCGGTCGTGACCGCGGTCGAAGATCGGAATGGCACCCGGCCAGAACCGGCGGGACTTCGCAACCTGTCCGTCACCGGCGCACAGCGGTTCAGCGCCGCAGCAGGACCCTCCCCAGTACGCCACGCATCATGGCGGCAGCTGTACCGCCGACGGCAGACCTGTCCGGGTGATCAACCGGGCACGATCCCGCGGGGACGGTGAGCTACCTGACATCGCGTGACGACCGCATGGCACGATGTCGGGATGGAGCGCTCCCATGGCGCTTCGTAAGGTTCTGGATGTCCGGCGGCGCGGCCGGATGTCAATGAACCTTTGAACCTTGGGGACTTTGTCATGAACTGGCGTTCCACTCTCGCCGTACCCGCTGTCTGCACTGCCGCGCTGCTGGCGTTGACCGCCTGCAAGGTGGACACCACGGCCGGCTCCGCGCCGGCGACCGGGCAACCGGCCGGCCCGGCGTCGCCGGCGGCTGCGGCCCGGCCCGAGACCTCGTCCGCAACGGACACCGCGGTGCCGGCCGCCCACAAGACCACGACCGCCCCGGCCCGCACCCGGACGCCGACCAGTGACCCGGGCGACGGTCAGGCGCCGGACTGCACGACCGCCCAGCTGAAGATCACGCTGGACGACGGTGACGGCGCCAGCGGGCGCATCGTGAACACGGTGCAGTTCCGCAACACCGGGGCGGCCTGCTGGATCAGCGGCTACCCGGCGGTGGCCGCACGGAAGACCGACGGCACCAAGGTGACGTTCACGCGGAGCCCGGCCGGTTTCGCGGGCGGGCAGACCGACGGGCGCAGTACGCCGCCGCGGATCACGCTGAAGACCGGCCAGACGGCCGCCGCCATGATCGACTCCTCGAGCTTCGACCTCACGACCGGAGGCGGCTGCGGTGAGGTTGCGAAGGTGCAGATCGGCCCGCCCACCGGCACGCAGCCGGTGACCCTTGCCTGGACCGGTGGGTGCTCCGGGTTCGATGTGCACCCGCTGATCGCCGGCACCACCGGCCGGCAGGGCTGACCGTTCCGCAGCCGGTCCACCGGCTCAAGGTGACCGACGACATAACCCGATGTATGCAAATAAGTCGGGTTCCAGACATCAACCGTGGGAGCGCTCCCGGAATGATGTTGTCCGCAACGACTCCTTCGCTCGAACTGAGGAACCCTTGTCTCGTCTGATCGTCGTACCGATCGCCGCAGTCCTGGCCGTGGCCGGCTGCACCTCGACGTCCGGTGGGTCCACTGCCGGCTCGCCCGTGTCACCCGCCGCGCCCGCGGCCGCCACCGCGTCCGCACCGGCCGTCGCCGCCACCACCGCCGCGCCTGCCCGGACCTCGGCCGAGGCGACGCCGACCGCGAAGCCCACCGAGAAGAAGACCACGAAGGCCACCACCGTCGCGCCGGCGCCGGCCACCGCGGGCGGCTGCCCGGTAAGCGCCGGCACGCTCACCGCCATCCCGGTCCCCGGATACTCCGCCGGGGAGATCAAGGTGGTGGCGTCCAGCATCCAGTGCGCCGACGGCTGGGCGCAGGCCGATCCCGGCATCGACGGCGGAGACGGCGTCCTGGTCTACCACTACAGCGCCGGCAAGTGGAAGTTCAGCACCGAGGGCAGCTCCATCGACTGCGGCGAGGTGGGCATCCCGAAAGCCGCAGGCAAGAAGCTGTCGGTCTGCTACTACCAGTGAACACCCTCTCCCGCCTCGACATCCTGACTGAGAAGGATCTGCGCATGCGCAAGTTTTTGCTGGTCGCGGCACTGGCGGTGGGCGCGGTGGCCACCGTCGGAGGCTGCGGCACGCCGAGCGGGTCGCCAACCGCGGCCGCCCCGGCGGCCACCATCACGACCAGCCCGAACGACACGTCCACGCCGGACCCGGAGGGCGCCGGCACGGCCGGCCCAGCCGGCACACCGAAGCCGGCCGGGACCGGGGCAAAACCGGTCAGCGGCACCACCGGGGCCACGATCGCGCGGTGCCACACCGGCGACCTGAGCGCCCGGCTGACCGCAGGCGAGCCCTACGAGCACAACGACGAACACTTCACCGACGTACGGGTGGTCTTCGAGAACACCGGTGGAAAGTCGTGCACGATGTACGGCTTCCCGGGCGCGGACCTGATCGGCGGCTCCGGCCGACGCTACAGTCTGCCCCGCGCCGGGGACGGCGGGCGGATCACGCTGAAGGCGGGCGCCGCCGCGCACACGGTGATCCGCATCTGGGACGTGCCCAACGCGGAGAGCCCCACGCTGCCGTCGCAGGTGGAGCTGACCCCTCCGGACGAGACCACCCACCTCACCCTGGCCTGGCCGAAGTCCCTGCCGGTCGCCTTCACGACGTCGACCGAGCCGGGCATCGGCCTGCCCAACGCGATCGAGCCGGTCGCGGCCGGCGCCTGAGGTGTCGATGCGATCAGAAAGGAGGAGGATGAGGGCCCTGTTCGGTGCCGCGCTCGCGGCGGGTGCCCTGCTCGCGCTGGGCGCCTGCGACGCGGGAACGGCGACGCCGGCTGCCGCGACCCACCCGGCCGCCGCGGGGTCCAGCCCGGCCACCGCCCCGGCGCCCACGCACGTCACCTCCTCCCCGCAGCGGGCCGGTGGCATCGCGGACGGCAAGTCGCAGGCGTTCCTCATGTCGATCGACGTGTCGAAACGGGTGGCGCGGATCCAGCCGATGAAGATGGTCTCCTGCGTCGGCAAGGCCGACTGCACGAACGACTACGACACGGTGAACCTCGGCGGGGTCACCGAGCTACCGATCGCGGCCGGAGCCACCTTCACCACCGCGATGAACGACGACGACGAGGTCTGCGACCCGGGCGCCGAGGATCCGAGCTGCGCCCGTACCCTCGCTCAGTTCGCCGCCAAGGAGAAGGGGCAGGAGCCGAAGGTCACCCTCACCGTCCGGGGCGGCGCCGCCGTCGCGATCGACGAGATCTTCACGCCCTGAACAAGCCGGCCGGGCCGAACTCGTCGAACCGGCCGCACCAGCCGCACCGGCCGCACCAGCCGCACCAGCCGCACCGAACGAGCTTGCCCGGCTGACCACCCGCGACCAGCGGCTGGTCAGCCGGTGCGGGTGCGACTGGCCCGGACGCCACTGTCCGGACGGCCCTGGCAATCGCCCCCCCGACAGCCCGCACGATGAGGACAGGATCCGGGACGCAGACCGGCGCGACAGGCTCCGGTCGGCGAAGGAGCTGCTCATGGCCGAGAAGACCGCCCGCAAAGCCGACGTTCTACAGGTACTCCGGACTCGAGGACTACAGAGCCGGGCTGACTGGTTCGACCGCCAGCTACCCGACGACATCGACATCCTGCGCAACCGCAGTCTGCTGTCGACGCTCGGCATCGACCCCGCCACCCTTGCCGAGGCTGCCCCCGCGGCATCCGGACCGGAGGCGACGGGCCCGCCGATGAAGGCGTGACCGGTCGCGGCCCCAACCCGCGATCTTCGAATGGGCCGGTAGTCCCCTCGCCCGCCGCCTCGCCCGCCGCCTCGCCCGCCGCCTCGCCCGGCCGCTGTGCTCGGCCGGCCGAGGCCGGATGCGCGGACGGGATCGGGAGCTGATCGATGAGCACGGCGGCTGCCACCGCCGGCACTCAAGCCGCGAGGAGGTAGGTGACGGCGTCGCCGGCGGTGTAGTTCTGGCCGTCCGGTGTGCGGGACAGCAGGTCGCGTACTCCGGTGAAGTCGCTCCCGGTCGTGACGATGGGTGGTTCGGTGTATCCGTCGGGTCGCCGCTGGGGCAGACCGGCGGTGGCCAGCAGCGCGTTGCACAGGCAGCGACGTCCGACGGTGTTCGCCTCCCGGCCGCCGCGGCGCTCGACGTACATCGTGATCGGCTCGGAGGGGCAGCGGTAGCCGATGCTGCCGTCAGGTCGGCAATAGGCCATGCGGAGCACCCCGAGATCGCACAGGCGGGGCCGGTCGGCGTAGACCTGTTCGTCGGAGAGTGTGCCGGGCAGGTCGGCAACCTTGAAAGGGAACCCGGTGGGTGAGGCCCGTCCGTCGGTGCGGACCGTCACCTGTCCGGCCGCCGCTTGTGCGAGAAGTTCCTGTTTGCAGTCCGGAGCCATCCCGGATTCGCGGCACAGCGCGAAGATGGTGCCGGCCTGGATGCCGTGCGCGCCGGCGGCAACGGCATCGGCCAGCCCTTGCGGCGTCGCGTAGCCGCCGGCCATCCAGTAGGGCAGGCCGAGCCGGGTCAGCTGGTGTGGTGCGACGATGTCCCGCTGGTCGTAGATCGGCTGCCCGGTGGCGTCCAGACGGCGCGGGCCCCGCGGCGGCGCGTTGTGCCCACCGGCCGGTTGACCTTCGACGATCAACCCGTCGGGGCGGGTGACCGGGTCGGCGGCAAGGGCTTCCGCAAGCTCGACCGAGGCGACTATCGCTTCCAAGCGCGGGCGGCGCAACGGTGGCAGCGGCGGGCCGAAGAGTTCACCCGGATCGAAGGTGACCGCGAAGTCACCTTCGGCCGAGGTGGCGCCTTGCACCCGGATCGGCAGGGTGACCGGCTCGTGGCCGGCCAGCCGGTCGAGCAGTGCCGGCATCTCGGCCGGGCTGCCCGCGCCCATCAGGACGTGGTCGACGCCGGCGAGCATGGCTCCGTAGCAGGCGTACGGGATCGGCAGTTCGATCTTGCGTAGATAGTTGATGCCCACCTCACCGTCATGCCCCTCCTTGGCCAGGTACACCTCGACGAAGTTCGCCGCGACGGTCAGCTCCCGCAACGCCCGGGCCGGGCTCAGCGTGAACCGGGGCACCGGCCGGAACGGCGCCGCGTCAGGTTTACCACCGGAGCAGTAGTACGCGGCCAGGATCCGCTCGGCGACACCCTCTACCGGAAAGTGAGCCAGCGCCCGGCGCACGTGCCCTCCGGGATCCCCGAGTTGAAGCCGGCGCGTGCAGACGATCTCCAGGGCGGTGCCCGAGACGACGCCGAGCTGCCCCGTCCGGGACACCGCCCGGGCCAGTGGCCAGCCGGAGATCGCGACGCCCATGCCCCCCTGGATGATGCGCGGCAGATTCGTATCCGTGGTGTTCATCGTCGTCCTCCTCAGCGGAAGCGACTTGCGAAGCGGCGCCGTGCAGTGCCGCCTGGCGCGGCTCGGCAGCACAGAACGGACTCGATGTTCAGACACGGTAGCTTGACCCTACTGATCGGTTGATGGGTCGAAGGCCTCTAATCCTGGCCGGCCGTCGTACGGCCGACCACGCCGCATGAGGCCATCCGGCCGCCGACGGTGCCGGCGCGTCGCCGCGCCGGCCGGGCGCGGACCTGCCGGGAGGGCTTGCGGTGCCTCGGCAGTCGCGCCGCCGCGGGTCGGCGGTCAGAGTCCGCCGGCCTGTTTCCGCCAGGTTCTTCCATGACGTGCAGCGGGGCGGGAGATGCCCATCCGGCGGTACGGCGCAGGGTGAACAGCGGCGCGATCGTGACCACAGCCGGTCCGGGGGTCGACTCCCGCGACGCCGCACCCGGCAGGGCAACCCGAGGTCAGGGCCAACGCCCCTGGACGTTGTTGCCGGGGCCATCGGGCTGGTTGTCCAACCGGCCGAGCTGATCGGCGCGCTGCCGTCGGCGTCCGCGCTCGCGGTGGCAGGCGTGGCGACGAAGATCGCCACGGGTTGGTACGCCGGCGCACCCGACCGGCGGCGGCGAGCAGGGACGCGGCGATCGAGGCGCGGTAGCCGGCGGCGCAGTGCACCCAGACTTCACCGGCGGGCAGCTCGTCGAGGCGGTGCGGCAGCTCGAGGAGGCTGACGTGCCGGCCTGGTACGGCGTGTTACGGCGCAGAATGCGGGCCGGCAGCCGTCGTTCCCGTGACGTACAGGCGTAGGTTCGGTCTCATGCGCGCTGCAGACGTGTCCACCCGGATGGACACCGTGACCGAGAAGACCCCGGCCCGTGACGCCGCCCGGCTGCTGGCCGCCCAGGATCTATCCGGCCTGGTCGTGACCGACGACAAGGGACGGCCGGTCACCGTGCTGGCCGGCACCCAGGTGCTGCGCATGGCGCTGCCGTCGTACTGCCAGGAAGATCCCGCTCTCGCACGGGTGATCGGCGAGGCCGACGCGGACGTCATCCTGGCCGGCATCGGCGAGCGCACGGTCGCCGACCTGCTCCCCCGACACCGGCCGGAACTGCCCGCCGTCAGCGCCGACGCCACCCTGCTGGAGGTCGCCGCGGTGATGGCCCGCTCCAACGTGCCGCTGGTCGCCGTCGTCGACAAGACAAAGGTGATGACCGGCGTGATCACCCTCGACGGGCTGCTGGACCGGATTCTCGGCACCTGACCAGGGCAAACGTCCGCCACCGCAGGGCGAATGCCAGCGAGCATTCTTGCCACGCCGGTGCGGAGGGCCCCGGACCGGTCGGATGCGGGTCGGATCAATGAGCCTCTTCCTCCTGGAGCGGGCTCTCGGTGCACTGTCAGAAGGCGAAGAACCGCAACCAGAGGTACGGCACGGTGATCACCGCGACGATCAGCTCGTACTCGGTGAACCCCAGAATGTGATCTTGTGACCGGCGCGACTGGCGATACCGAGCACCACGACGTTCGCCGAAGCGCCCACGGCGGTGGCGTTGCCGCCGAAGTCGGCGCCGACAGCCAGCGCCCGCCACAGCCCGTCGAAGACCTGCCCGGGCTGTGGCGGTGCACCGTGGTGGCCGGACCCGCTGATGTTCGCCTCACCGCCGGCCGATCGCCGGTCAGCCCACCACGGCGGCGCGGGCGACGGCGACCGGCGCCAGATCGCGGACCACGGCCTCGTGACCGTCGCCGATCTCCCAGCCGATGTCGGCGAGCACGACGATCGCGTGTCCGGTCCGGGCGACCGCGACATAGCTGGTCTGCACTCGGTTGTCGCCCTCGTAGCCGACGGTTTCGCGCACGCTCAGCAGCAGCGAGTGCCGGCCGGCGATGCCGGTGCCGACCACCTGCCAGGTGCGGCCGGTGTCGGTGCAGCCGGAGCAGCGGGTCACCGCCCGGGTCAGCTCACGCAGGTACTGGGCCGCACCGCCGCCGCGGTAGACGGCGACGTACTCCAGTAACACGGTGGGTCGCACGTCACCGACCGGGTAGACCGCCTCGACAGCGCGGTCCGCGCCACGCAGAGCGGCGCTGCGGTACAGGGCGCACGGTTGCGGCGGGCGCAGCCAGGGACGCAGATCGTCGGCGGCCGGCATGGTCTCGACGCCGCCCAGGTCCGCCGGCTGCAGCATGGCCTCGTCGGGGACGGAGATCACGGATGGCGCGCCCGTCCCGGGCGCCGCCGCAGCCGGGGTCGCCATCGCGAGGGACGGGAGCCCCAGGCACAGCGCCAGTACCGCGCCGATGCCCAGTCGCAGGCCGCGCATGCGGGGTGCGCTTTCATGTGGGTCGTCACTACGCTGGTGGAACACGGCTCACCTCCGGTTTCTCCACGGTGTGCCGGTGCCGGCCGGACGACGGAGATGGCGCCGCGCGCCACGCGGACTCCGGCCCGCACCTATGGCACTCTTCGATCCTCACCGTCTCCCGCTACTCGCCGCGCACGGTAGGGCCCACCGGCCTCTTCCGGCTCGCCGCCGTCTCGCCGACACACGAGCATCCGACCGCCGCCGGCATCCGCACGGCGACGGACGGCGCGGCCACGGGTCATCCGACCAGGAAGACCGGGCAGTACGCCCGCTGCGGCAGCAGATGCACGGCCGGCCCGAGCAGGGTCCGATCGAGCAGGTTGCGCCGCTGGCGGGAGATCACCACGGCCGCCGCCCGCCCGGATTCCTGGATCAGTGCGGTGACCGGGTCCCCGACGAGGATCCGGTGGTGCACTCGTACGCCGTCCCTGGTCTCGAGGCGGCGCGCCAGGTCCATCCGGTCGCCGACGACGTGCAGCAGGTTGACGTCGCAGCCGCGGGCCCGGGCTTCGGCGTACGCGAACTCCGCCGCGGCTTGTGCCGTCGCCGAACCGTCGACCGCGGCCACCAGCGGCTTGCGGCCGAACTCGGGGCCGGCCGGCCAGCCCGGCATCCGGACCACGAGGACCGGCCCGCAGTGCCGCCGGGCGACCTGGTCGGCGACGCTGCGTCCCAGCGCGGTGCTGGTGGCGCCGTGCCGGTGACCGACCACCAGCAGGCCGGCCTCGGCGGCCGCGGCCATCAGCAGCCGCGCCGGGTGGGTTCCGACGGCCAGACTGCTGGTCACCGAGACAGCGGGAGCGCTGGCGTGCACCCGGTCGGTGAGCCGCTGCAGGAGGGTCTCCGCCGCCTCGTCGGCTTCGCCGCGCCGGATCGTCATCAGGTGCAGGGACCAACCGTGCAACTCGGCCTCGATCGCCGCGTGGTCGACGGCGACGCAACTGATCGGGCTGTCGTCGACGCCGACCAGGACCGTGCCGGTGGTGGCGGCCGGGCGGACCGGGGTGGTTGCCGGGGCCCGGGTGGGCACGACGGCGTACGGGTCGGGGTAGCTCTCCGTGGCCAGATAACGGTTGATCATCTCGCCGAACCGGTTCGAGGTTCCCGAGTCGATGGTGCTCATGGCGACACCTCCCGGCAATGCCGGAGACGCCGGCTCCGCCGCCGGCGTCTCCATGTCTCTATGCCAGCACGGCCGTGTTCCGCGGGGCAGAGCCGTTGGACCCGTCCACCTCGGGCAGGCGTACGCCGGCCACGCCGGGGACGGTGCGGGCCAGTAGCGCGACGACCGTACGCTGCTGCTCGTTCGGGAATCCGCCGGTGACGGTGACGACGCCGGCGTCGGCGGTGACCGCCCAGCGGCCGCGCCGGCCGGCGTACTCGTCCACGCGGCGCTGCACGTCCTCGGCGAGCAGGCTGTCGTCGCGGACCATCGCCTTGAGGATGTCCCGCCGGCTGACGATGCCGATGATCTCGCCGTCCTCCAGTACGGGCAGGCTGCGTACGTCATGGTCGAGCATCACCTGCGCGACGTCGGCCACGTCCGCGCCCGGTGTGGTGGTGACCGGATACTCCGACATCACCTCACCCACGATGCCGGGGCGACGCCCCGGTTCAGCGATGGTGTCGGCATGCCCGTCCGGACCGGCCAGCGGTTCGGCGGCGACGCGATGCCAGAGCAGGTCGCTCTCGCCGACCATGCCGACCAGACGGCAGTGGGCGTCGACCACGGGCAGCGCGGTGACGGCATGGGTGGTCATCAGGTCGGCGGCGGTTTCCACCGGCGCGTCGTGCCAGACGACGTGAACAGCCTTGGTCATGATGCCGCGGACTCGCATGATGATCCCTCCTTGTCCGGGCCGCGGTGGCGCAACCACGCGCGGTACAACTCGTCGACGCCCCACACCACCAGCGGGAACGGGGCGATGAACAGCAGTTCGGCGCCGCCGAGAGCGGCCGTGCCGAACAGGGGCTGCAGAGGTGCCAGGTAGATCAGGGCGGCGGCGAAGACGATCTCGAACACGATGCCGCCGAGCAGCAGGCGGTTGCTGAACACGCCGATCGCGCGCAGCGGCGCGTAGTCGGTGCGGGCGGCGAACGCCGTACCGATCTGGCACGCGACGATCCCGGCGAAGGTCATCGTCGTGGCCTTGGCCTGCGCCGGGCCGGCCAGCACGCTGCCGGGATGCCATCCCGAGCGCCACAGGGTCCAGAAGAACCCGGCGGTGACCAGGATCGCCGAGGTGACGCCGAGCAGGCCCCAGGCCCGCCAGAGCAGGCGCCGGTCGATCACCCCGCTCTTCGGTGACCGGGGCGGCCGGTCCATCAGGCCGGGTTCGGCGCGTTCGCGGCCGAGCGCGAGCGCCGGCAGGGTCTCGGTGCCCAGGTCGATGGCGAGGATCTGCAGCACGGTCAGGGGCAACGGCACGGCCCCGCCGGACAGGGCGAAGATCAGGAACGGCACGACCTCGGGTACGGCGTGGGCAAAGATGTAAAGAACAAATTTGCGTACGTTGTCGAACACGCGCCGCCCGGCCTCGACCGCCCGCACGATCGTGGCGAAGTTGTCGTCGGTGAGGACCATGGTCGCCGCCTCGCGGGCCACGTCGGTGCCGGAGCGGCCCATCGCCACCCCGATGTCGGCGCGGCGCAGCGCCGGGGCGTCGTTGACGCCGTCACCGGTCATCGCCACGATGTGGCCCTGGGAGCGCAGCGCCTCGCAGATGCGCAGTTTGCCCTCGGGCGACGATCGGGCGAAGACGATCTCCTGTCCGTCGCCGAGCAGCCGGTCCAGCTCGGCGTCGCCCATCGCGTCCAGTTCGGCCCCGGTGACCACCTGCTGGTGGCCGTCGCCGATGCCGACCTGGCCGGCGATCGTCGCCGCGGTCGTCCCGTAGTCGCCGGTGATGACGTGCACCCGGACCCCGGCCCGGTGTGCGGCGGCGACCGCGGCGGGCACCGCCTCGCGCGGCGGGTCGAGCATCGCGATCAGGCCGAGCAGGGTCAACCCGGTCTCGGCCCGGTCGCGGTCGGCGGTCAGTACATCGCTGCCCGCGACGCGTTCGGCGACGGCCAGCACGCGCAGGCCGGTCCGGGCGTACCGGTCGACGGCGGCGGTGACCTCGTCGCGCTGCGCGTCGGTGAGGTCGGCGGGCCGCCCGGAGCTGTCGAGGATCCGCGTGCACAGCGGCATCACCGCCTCCGGCGCGCCCTTGGCGTGCAGGCGGCCACCGGTCACCGTGGACATGCGCTTGGTACGCGGGTCGAAGGCGTACAGGGTGGTGCGGGCAGCATCGCGTTCGGTCGATCGCACCGGAACCCCGAGTGCGGACGCCAGGTGGATCAGGGCGAGTTCGGTCGGGTCGCCGCTGTCGGCCGGCGCGCCGTCACCGGCCGGGTGGGCGGTGGTGCAGGTGGCCGCCGCGATCGCCAGGGCGCGGGCCGGTCCGTCACCGGCCGCGGTGCTCGCGTCGCGCTCGCCACCGGCCAGCCACAGCCGGGTGACCCGCATCCGGTTCTCGGTCAGCGTGCCGGTCTTGTCGGTGCAGATCACCGTGGTCGAGCCGAGGGTCTCCACCGCGGACAGCCGCTTGACCACCGCGCCGGCCCGCGCCAGTTCGCGTACCCCCGCGGCGAGCGCGAGGGTGATGGTGGGCAGCAGACCCTCCGGGACGTTCGCGACGATCAGGCCGATCGCGAAGCTGATCGCGGCCGCCCAGCCCAGCCCGGCGAGCACGCCGATGGGCAGGAACGCGATCCCGGCCGCGACCGCCGCGGCCGCGATGATCCAGGTGGCCCGGCGGACCTGCCGCTCCAGCGGGCTGGGCTCGAGGTGACCGCGCTGCGAGAGCGCGGCGATGCGCCCGATCTCGGTGTGCATGCCGGTGTGGGTGACCACCGCATGCCCCTGCCCAGCTGTGCACGAGGTGCCGCTGAACACCAGTTCCCGGGCCTCCAGCAGCGGGCCTGGGACCGGTTCGGAGTCGGCGGCCCGGATGGCGGGCACGGACTCGCCGTTGAGCGCGGAGAGGTCGACCGCGACGGATCCGTCGATCAGCCGTGCGTCGGCGCAGATCCGATCGCCTTCGGCGACCTCGATGACATCACCGGGTACGAGGTCACGGGCCGGCGCCTCGACCAGCACGCCGTCGCGCAGCACCCGCGCCGACTGCGGCAGGAACGCGGCCAGTGCCTCCACCGCCCGTTCGGCCTGCTGCTCCTGGACGAACGCGAACCCGGCGTTGAGCAGGATCACGGCGATCACCGCGGCGGCCAGCGCGGGAGTGTGCCCGGCCCAGGCCAGCACCGCGGCGACCATCAGCAGCACCGCCAGTGGCTGGGTGAACTGGGCGAGCAGCTGACGCGGCCAGTTGCGGGTGTGCCGCCGCGACAGCTCGTTGGGTCCGTACACCGTGAGCCGGCGGGCCGCCTCGCGAGAGCGCAGGCCAGTGGGTCCGGAACGCAGGTGCCGGAAGAGTTCGGTCGGCGGCTGTCGCTCGTCGACCTCGGCCGGAGCCGTCGTCGTCTGAGCCATACCTCCCAGCGTCCGCTCCCGACAGTGGCCACAGTCAGGGTCGTTCGGCCCTGACCGGCAGGCCCGGGTCAGCAAGACGATCGATGGTGACGAACACGCGGAGGAGGCACCATGGGCGCCCCGAGCATCACGGCCGGCACCGACGGCACCGCTGCCGGCACCGCCGCCGTCCGGTGGGCCGCGCGCGAGGCCGTACGCCGGAATCTGCTGTTACGCATCGTCCACGTCCTCCAGTGGGACTGGGCGGTCAGCCGCTACGACTTCGCGGGTGAGCACTTCCGCATGGCCCGGGAAGGTGCCCAGACCGTGGTCCGCGACGCTGTCCGTCAGGCCGCCGAAGCCGCGCCGGGCCTGATGGCGGCCGAGGCGCAGGTCCGGATCGGCCGCCCCATGACGCAACTGCTCAACGCGTCGGTCGGCGCGGCCGGCCTCGTGGTCGGTACCCGAGCCCACGGCGGTCTCTCGGAGCGGCTGCTGGGCTCGTCCGCCCGGCGCATCGCCGCCCACGCCCACTGCCCGGTGGTCGTCGTCCGTGGTCGCGCCGACCCTGGTGCCGGACCGGTCGCTACCGGGGTGGACGACTCCGCGTGCGACGACGCCGTTCTGGACGCCGCTTTCGCCACGGCCGCCGGACGCGACGCGAGCCTGGTGGTGGTCCGCTCGTATGCCCCGACGCCGGCCACCGAACAGGTGACGGCCGACCCCGAGGCCGCCCACCGCGATCGGCTGGCCGAGCAGCTCGCACCCTGGCAGAACAAGTATCCGCAGGTGGCTGTGGAGACCCTGGTCTCGGCGGAGAGCACGGCCGCGACCCTGACCGAGATCTCGCACGGCACTCAGCTGATCGTGGCCGGCCACCACGGCCACGGCCTGATCAGCGGAAACCTGTTCAACGCCACCACCGGCCACCTGCTGCAGCACAGCGACTGCCCGGTGCTCGTCGTCAGCGCCTAGAGGTTCTGTCCCGCCGGACAGAACCTCTGGGCGCCGCGGGTCGAGCCGCGACCGGAGTGATCGTCAGCCGGGCAGGCGCACCGGCCGGTGCGTGATCTGTTCGATGTCGGCGGCCGTCACGTCCAGCAACTGGTAGGCGAGATCGGCCAGCGCCCGCGCGGTGGCGAGCTCGTCCCCGATCTCCGGCACCTCGAGATCCCGGGGGGCCCGGTTGGCGCTGCCCTCCCCATGGATCTGCGGCCTCGCCTCGGTCCGCAACACGGCGACGGCACGGGTACGACGTTCGTCCTCGTGCTCGTCGATGGTGATCTCGACCGTCCAGGTCTTCGTGTGAATCATCGTCCACTCCCCTCACGGTCCCGTTTCCTGCCAGCGAACCCGTTCCGGGCACGCCCGCACAGTGCTGTTCGTCCCGTCGTGGGGTCCCGGCTGTCCACCGCGGCCCGTCCGGGTCCTTCGGCCCTGCGCAGTCGGGTCCACCAGCCCAGGTGACCAAGAACCGGGGCGGCGAATAGTCGATCCATAGAGCACCGTCTAAAGGAGGAGATCATGACTGCCACCGGCCGTGACGCGGCCACCTCGCTCGAGAGGGCCCCGGCGCCCGGCTCGATGCTCACCACCACCGCGGCTCGCAGCCTCGCCGTTCTGCGCATCGCCACCGGATTCGTGTTCCTGTGGGCCTTCCTCGACAAGACCTTCGGGTGGGGTTACGCCACCCCGTCCGAGAAATCCTGGATCAACGGCGGCTCGCCGACCAAGGGCTTCCTCTCCGGCGTCGACGTCGGACCGTTCCAGGGCTTCTTCAACGACATCGCCGGGAAGGGCTGGGCCGACTGGCTGTTCATGCTCGGCCTGCTGGGCATCGGTGTCGCGCTGATCCTCGGCATCGGCATGCGCATCGCCGCGACCGCGGCCACCGCGATGATGCTGCTGATGTGGTTCGCCGAGTTCCCGCCGGCCAAGACCAGCGGCTCGGGCGAGGCGACCCACTCCACCAACCCGATCGTCGACTACCACATCGTGTACGCCCTCGGCGCGATCGTCACCGCCCTGACCTACGCGGGTCACACCTGGGGCCTGGGTCGCTGGTGGGCGCAGCTCCCGCTGGTCCAGCGCAACCGCTGGCTGATCTGACCCTCGCGCCGCGCGACGGCGAACAGCGCAATCGGCCGGCCGCTGCCGCGGCCGGCCCGCTCCACGCGTTCGTGCGGCGCGGGCACGATCAATGAAGCAGCAGCACGATCATCAACTGGGCGATGAGAATCTTCAGGACCATGGCGACCGGGAACACCGTCGAGTACGCCAGCGCCGGCAACTCGTTGCGGGCGCGGTCCTCCGCGAAGGTGAGCACCGCCGGGTTGGTGTCGATGCCGGCCATCACACCCATCAGCCACGAGACGGGCATGCGCAGGAGTCGCCCGGCGGCGATGCAGGCGACGGCGGTGCCGGCCGCGACGAGCCCGCCGGCCGCGATCGTCTTCCACGCGTCCCCGCCGGCGAACCCGTGCACGAGCGCACCGCCGGACTTCAGCCCGACCCCGGCGAAGAACAGCGCGACGCCGACCTGACGGAGCACCAGCATCGTGGACCGCGGCTGGTGCCACGTGATCGGGCCGGTCCGGCCGAGGCGGCCCAGGATCAGGCCCACGATGAGCGGCCCCGCGGCCAGGCCGAGGCGCAGGCCGGCACCGCCGCCGAGCGGCACCGAGACCGTACCGAGGAGGAGCCCCAGGGCCAGGCCCAGGGTGAGGCCGGTGAAGTCGACGCGGGTCAGCGACTGGTCGGAGTCCCCGAGCATGGCCGTCACGTCGGGCATGCGGTCGCGTGACGTGACGACGCGGACGCGGTCACCCGGAAGCAGCCGGGTGGCCGGGGTCGCCAGCAGGTCCTGATCACCACGCCGTACGCGGGTGATGATCGCGTGATGCAGGTGCGGCAGATCCAGGTCGGCGAGCGCGGTGCCGACGACCTCGGGGTTGGAGACGGTGATGCGCCGGAAGTCGAGACTGTTGCGGTCGAGTGACAGCACCGGCCAGACCTTCTCGCCCAGGCGTGCGACGAGGTCCCTGGTCGCGTCGGTGGTGCCGACCATCGACAGCAGGTCGCCCTCCCGCAGGGTGGTCATCGTCGGGACCAGGTGCGTGTGGTCGCCGCGCTGCAGCCGGACCAGCAACACCTCGCCGTGCCGGGCCAGCTCGTCGTTGAGTTCCCGGACGTCGGTTCCGGCACCCCGGGTGACCCGCACCGCTCGTTCGACGAGTCGTCGGGGTGCGGCGGCCAGGTCCGTGTTCTCGGCGGCTTCACGCCCGAAGTCGACCCGGACGATCACCATGTACGTGACGAGCGCCCCGATCATGGCGACGACGCCGTACCCGTAGGTCAGGCTCATGCCGACCGCCGCGTCGCCGGCGAGGGCCCCGGCGTGGGCCGGGTCGACGGCGCGCAGCGCCTCCTGGGCGCCCCCGAGCGCCGGCGCGTTGACCAGTGCACCGGCGAACACACCGGCGGCCGTGGCCGGACCGAGGTGGAGCGCCGCCGCGGCCCCGGCCGCGGTCAGTGCCGCAACGGCCAGGACCGCGACGACGAGGAGGTTGTCGAGCAGGCCGCGCCGGCGCAGGGCGGTGACGAAGCCGGCCCCGCCGGCCAGCCCGATCAGGTAGACGAACAGGGCCAGCCCGAACTGGTCGGCGAAGTCCGGCAGCCGCAGCCGCTCGTCGAGGGCGCCGAGGCCGAGCCCGACGAAGAAGACGGCCGCGACACCCAGCGCGACGCCACGGACCCGGAGACTCCCGAGCAGGTGCCCGAGACCCAGGACGACCGCGCACAGCAGTACGGCGTTGCCCGCCAGCAGGTTGATCGGCGACAAACTCACCCTCGATATGATGCGCGGCCCGCGCAGGTCAGCGGGCGGAGACGGAAACGGCCGGGGCCACGCGAACAGCGTGACCCGTATTCGTGGTCTCAGCGGGGGTCGCCCGGCGGCACGTCCGGGTAGGCGTACAACTCGGCCAGCCGTCCCCGGGCGGCCTGCAGCCGGTCGGCGAGCACGGTCAGGAACCGGCTGTTGAGGTCGCGGCCCATCTCCGGGTCCTCGGCGATCAGGTCGCGGATCCGGGCGGCGCTGAACTCGATGGCGTGCATGTCCTCGGCGACCAGGGCACCGAACCGCCAGCGGTACGGGGCGATCAGCCAGGACCAGCCGAGCACCGAACCGTGGCGCAGTCGTTCGATGACGATGTCGCCGCGCCCGGGGACGGGAAGGTCGAGGACCACCGCCCCGGAGTTGATCAGCCAGAACCTGGTCGCCGGGTCGCCGGTGGAGAACAGCCGGGTCCGGCTGGCGTGGAACACCGGCCGGCCGTGGGCGGCCCAGCGGCTCAACCATTCGGCGGGCACGTCCGCCGCGAAGTCGTGCATCACGAGCTGGTCGAAAATGCTCAGGGACGTCATGACGCATCTCCTGGTGGTGCGGTTCGTCGCGGTCGTTCCGACGCTATGCCCGGCCTGACGTGACCGGACAGGACCGGGGGACCTGGCGATCAGGACCTCTGACCCGGGCCCGGGACAACCCGAGAACAAAGGCCTGCCGTACGGGTGCGAAGGGCCCGGGTGGATCGCCGGCAGCGCGCCTACCGTGGCGGATGCATGGCGATCACGGTCCGTGCCTCACCAGCGATCGGAGGTGCGTATGACCACCCCGCCTCTGAAGCGACGACTGCTCGCCGAGTTCCTCGGCACTTCGGCGTTGCTGACCGCGGTCGTCGGTGTCAGCGCCATGGCGGCCACCCTGTCCCCGCACGATGCCGGGTTGCGGCTGCTGGAGAACTCCAGCACGGTCGCCCTCGCCCTCGCCGCTGTCATCGTCGCCCTCGGCCCCGTCTCCGGTGCGCACTTCAACCCGGTGGTGTCCGCCGCCGACTGGTTCCTCGGCCGCCGCACCGGCACCGGGCTCACCACCGCGGAACTGGCCGGATACATCGCCGCCCAGCTCGCCGGTGCCGCGGCCGGAACGGTTCTCGGAAATCTGATGACCGGCCGGCCCGCGGTGACGATCGCCGGCACCGCCCGTACCGGTGGGCATCTGCTGCTCAGCGAGGTGGTCGCCACCGCCGGCCTGCTGGTGCTGATCGCCGCGCTGGTGCGCACCGGGCGCGGCGCCGCCGGCCCGGCTGCCGTGGGCGCGTACATCGGCGCCGCCTGCTGGTTCACGTCGTCGTCGTGCTTCGCCAATCCCGCCGTCACGCTGGGCCGGATGCTGACCGGCACCGAGTCCGGCATCGCCCCCGCTTCCGTTCCGGCGTTCCTGCTGGCGCAGGTGGCGGGTCTGGCCGTCGCCTGTCTGCTGATCCCGGCGCTGTACCCGCAGCCCGGCGCTGTAGCCACGACGGCTTCCGCCGATGCCGTGGTCAGCGCACCGGCGCCCGCTCGCTCGGCCCCGGCTGCGGATCGGCCCGGACCAGGCCGGGCATGCGCGCCCGGTCAGCCGATCAGGGGCAGGGTCATGAGGTACGCGACGAGCAGGAACGACGCCTCGGCCCGGGTGACCCGGTAACGGCGGTACAGCACCAGCCACGCCAGCAGACTGACCGCGACCATCGCGGCGAGTACGGGGTAGCCCAGGCGGGTCGGCTCGCCCCGTCCGGCCAGCCCGACGAGCGCACCACCGGCGACGCTGTTGAACAGGTTGCTGCCCAGCAGGTTGCCCACCAGCAGGTCTCCGTCTCCCCGGCGCTGGGCCTGAACGGCGGTGAACAACTCGGGCAGCGAGGTGCCGAGCGCGACGACGGTGAAGCCGATGACCGTGGGCGACACACCGAGGTGTCCCGCGACGTCGGCGCCGCCGGTGGTGAGCAGCTGGGCCCCGACGAGCGTGGCGACGAGTCCGAGGACGGTCCGCACGCTTTCGATCGAGGTGCGCACCGGCTTTTCCGCCATCTCCCGGAACGAGCTGACCTCGCCCGGCAACGGATCGCCGGACTCCACGCGGGCGTTGCGCAGCAGCAGAACAGTCGCCGCGGCGGTGGCGAACGCGAGGACGGCACCGGCAACCCGGCCGAGCCCGGCGGCTGCGGCGACGGCGAAGAGCAGGACGCCCGCGACCATGAGCGGTGCCTCCCGCCGGGGCACCGACGAGCCCACGATGACGGGTGCGATGAGACCGGCGATGCCGAGGATCAACGTCAAGTTGAGGATGTTCGAGCCGACGAGGTTGCCCAGCGCGATGCCGGCGTCGCCCCGTGCCGCCGCGATGGTCGACACGACGAACTCCGGCGCGCTGGTGCCGATTCCGATGATCACGACACCGACGACGATCGGTGAGACGCCGAAGCGGCGGGCCAGGCGTCCGGCCCCGGCGACGAGTTGATCGGCGCCGGCGGTGAGGATCACGAGCCCGGCGACGACCGCCGGCAAGGGCCACAGCATGGTGCTTCTCCTGCCTGGTAGGACAGCATGAACTGCCGCCGACCAGCCTTCCCGGCACACCGCCTCCACAATAGAACCGCGACACCATCGGCCGCTGCCGGGGCCCGCCGGTGAGTACCGGGAAGGACCTTCAGGGAGCAGCCGCCGGAAGCCGGACGGTGAAGGTGGCCCCCTGACCGGGCGCGCCGACGGCTTCGATCGTGCCGCCGTGCCCGGTGATCACCTCGCGGGCCAGGGCGAGGCCGAGCCCGAAGCGGCGCCGTCATCTGGTGGCGCCAGCGGGAGACCGCGACGGGTACGGCCCTGTTCCGGGGTCGGACCCTGCTGGCTCCCCGGTCCCGGGCGGTCACCGCGATCGTGACCGTGGCGGCCGTCGCGACGGCGGCCGCCGGCGTCTACGGCATCTACCGGATCGGTGACAGCGGCGCGGAAGCCACGTGGACCGGCAGCGTGAGCGACACCTGACCCGGCCCTTCGGCCCGTTGCTTCCGGGACCTGTGGCCGGCGCTGCCCCGGCGCGATCATGGGTGAATAGAGGTATGGAAACCCGTTCGCAGGTCCCCGCGCAGCCCAGGCGTTACGCCACCCCGACCGGCGAGCCGTGCCCGTACTCCGTGCGCGCCGACGGCGCCGTCGAGGGGGACGGCGCCTGCCGGGGCTGCGGGAACTGTCTGCTGGGGGCCGGGTGGGAGATCGACGAGCGGCCTCCCGAGGTCACTGGGTCGTGACGCTCAGGCCCCGGCTGGTGAAGTGCTCGGCCGCGGCGGCCAACTGCGCCGCGGTCGGCGGGAGAGTACCGGTCAGCGGGTAACGCAGGCCCAGCTCGCGGTACTTGGCGACGCCCAGCCGGTGGTAGCCGAGGATGTCCACCTGCTCCACGACGTCACCCCAGTCGGCGGCGATCTCGGCAACGCCGTCGACGTTGGCCGGGTCGTCGGTGAGGCCGGGGACGAGAACGAACCGGATCCGCATGCGGTTGCCGCGCTCGGCCAGCCGGTGTCCGAATGCGATCGTCGGGCGCAGGTCGACCCCGGTGACCCGGCGGTAGGTTGCCGGGTCGCTGGACTTGACGTCGAGCAGGACCAGGTCGGTGTCGTCGAGCAGCCGGTCGGTGGCGCGGGCGCCGAGGTAGCCGGAGGTGTCCAGGGCGGTGTGCATGCCCTCCTGCTTGCAGCGGTGCAGGTACGCCTCCACGAAGTGCTCCTGCAGCAGCGGCTCCCCGCCGGAGACCGTCACCCCGCCGCCGGACGCCTGGATGAACGCCTTGAACGTCAGCATCTTGGCCACGAGCGCGTCGAGGGTGACGTGCTGCCCGTTGCGCCCTTCCCAGGTGTCCGGGTTGTGGCAGTAGAGGCAGCGCAGGTGACAGCCGGCCAGGAACGTGACGAACCGGGTGCCGGGGCCGTCCGCGGCGGTCACCACGTCCCACGAGTGCATCGAGGCGACGAGGTCCCCGGGGTGCGTCCCGGCCGGGGCGATGCCCAGGTCGGGACGCTGCAGGTGAAGGCCGTTCACAGGGCACCGTGGAAGGTGCGGGAGATGACGTCGAGCTGCTGTTCCCGGGTGAGCCGGACGAAGTTGACCGCGTATCCGGAGACCCGGATGGTCAGCTGCGGGTAGTTCTCCGGGTGGGCCATCGCGTCCTCGAGGGTGGCCCGGTCGAGCACGTTGACGTTCATGTGGAAGCCGTCGACGCGGGTGTAGCCGTCGAGCACCCCGACCAGGTTGCGCACCTGCTCGTCACGGCGGTTGCCGAGGCCGTTCGGGGTGACCGTGGTGGTCAGCGAGATGCCGTCCTGAGCGTGCTCGTACGGCAGTTTCGCCACCGACAGTGCCGCCGCCACCATGCCGTGCTTGTCGCGTCCGTTCATCGGGTTGGCGCCCGGTGCGAACGGCGCTCCGGCGCGGCGGCCGTCCGGGGTGTTGCCGGTGTGCTTGCCGTAGACCACGTTGGACGTGATCGTCAGCACCGACTGGGTGTGCACCGCGCCGCGGTAGGTCGGGTGCTTGCGGATCTTCGCCATGAACGTCTCGACGAGGTCCCGCGCGATGTCGTCGGCCCGGTCGTCGTTGTTGCCGTAGGCCGGGAACTCGCCCTCCACCACGTAGTCGACGACCAGGCCACGGTCGTCGCGGACCGGCCGTACCGTCGCGTGTTTGATCGCCGACAACGAGTCGGCCGCGACGGACAGCCCGGCGATGCCACAGGCCATGGTGCGCAGGATGTCGGTGTCGTGCAGGGCCATCTCGATCCGCTCGTAGGCGTACCGGTCGTGCATGTAGTGGATGATGTTCAGCGCGTTCACGTACGTGCCGGCCAGCCACTCCATCATCGTGTCGAACCGCTGGGCGACCTGCTCGTAGTCGAGCACCTCACCGTCGAGCGCAGGCAGCGCCGGGCCGACCTGGGCGCCGGAGATCTCGTCACGGCCGCCGTTGATCGCGTACAGCAAGGTCTTGGCGAGGTTGACCCTGGCCCCGAAGAACTGCATCTGCTTGCCGACCTCCATGGCCGACACGCAGCACGCGATCGCGGTGTCGTCGCCGAAGCGCGGGCGCATCAGATCGTCCGACTCGTACTGGATGGCACTGGTGTCGATGGAGACCTGGGCGCAGAAGTCCTTGAAGCCCTGCGGCAGCCGCGACGACCAGAAGACGGTCAGGTTCGGCTCGGGCGCCGGGCCCAGGTTGTAGAGGGTCTGCAGGTAGCGGAAGCTGGTCCGGGTCACCAGCGGTCGGCCGTCGGTGCCGATGCCGCCGATCGACTCGGTCACCCAGGTCGGGTCGCCGGAGAACAGCTCGTCGTACTCCGGGGTGCGCAGGAACCGCACGATCCGCAGCTTGATCACGAAGTCGTCGACCAGCTCCTGCGCCTCACGCTCGGTGAGCCGGCCCTCGTCCAGGTCGCGCTGCAGGTAGATGTCGATGAAGGTGGAGGTGCGGCCGAGCGACATCGCGGCGCCGTTCTGCTCCTTGACCGCGGCCAGGTAGGCGAAGTAGAGCCACTGGATCGCCTCGCGCCCGGTCCTCGCCGGCCCGGAGATGTCGTAGCCGTAACCGGCGGCCATCTCCTTCAGCTCGCCCAGGGCGCGGATCTGCTCGGCGAGCTCCTCCCGGCGGCGGATCACGTCCTCGGTCATCGCGCCGGTCGCACAGGCCGCCAGGTCCGCCTTCTTGGCCGCGATCAGCGCGTCGACGCCGTAGAGGGCGACGCGCCGGTAGTCGCCGATGATCCGGCCCCGGCCGTACGCGTCGGGCAGTCCCGTGATGATGTGCGACTTGCGCGCCGCGAGGATCCCCGGGGTGTACGCGTCGAACACGCCCGCGTTGTGGGTCTTGCGGTACCGGGTGAAGATCTCCGCGACCCGCGGGTCGGGCGTGTAGCCGTACGCCTTCAGCCCGCCCTCGACCATGCGCCAGCCGCCGTTCGGGATGATCGCGCGGCGCAGCGGGGCGTCGGTCTGCAGGCCCACGATCAGCTCGTGCGGCTCGTCGATGTAGCCCGGCTTGTGGCTGGTGATGGTCGACGGGGTGATCGCGTCGACGTCGTAGATGCCGCGTTCGCGCTCCTCGGGGAACATCGCCGTCAGCCGGGCCCAGATGCCGGTGGTCCGCTCGGTCGGCCCGGTCAGGAACGACGCGTCCCCGGTGTACGGGACGTAGTTGGCCTGGATGAAATCGCGCACGGCCACACCCGTGCGCCAGTCGTCACCGGCGAACCCCCGCCACGGTTCCAAGCCGGTGGTGGCAGCGTCGAGAACGGTCGCGCTCATCTCAGTCCCCCAGGTCGTTCGTCTCATCCTTGTCGGATTTGAGCTCACTCACAGATTGCGCGTGCCCGAGCCCGGGGGTCAGGTGCTTCGGCACGGACTGCACGGGACCTTCGGCCCGTTTTCCACGTCCCTGGCCGGCGCAGATGGAGAGGCCCGGCGCCGTGGCGCGACTCGCGGGGTGTGCATGGACCAGCTCGATTCCCGGATCACGCAGGCCGTCCGCAGTCGGCCGCGCAGCGCGGGCTCCGTCATCGCGTCCCGGCGGCCACCGCGATCAGGACCACCGTGTCACCAGAATTCTGCCCCGCCCTGAGCCGCCCCCTGAGGCGGCTCACCAACCGCACGACGGGAATCATCCCGCATCGCCACCGCCGGCGTTCGTGGCATCGACCGCCGGCAGCCAGGTCCAAGGTCCCGTGCCGGAAATGTCACTGCAAAGCATCATCATCACCCCGGCGGCAGGCCCTCGCTTCCGATGCCGATGATCGTCAAACCTGCAGTTCAGAGGCCCAAAAGGACGTCGGACGGGCTGCCTGTCACCCTCCTCCGCTCATTCGCGGACACCTCTCCCCCGGTGTCTTTGGTCCCGACGAACTCGGGACCACGTCCCCCTGATCTTGAGCAGGGGGACGACCAGGCTGTGGGGCGGATGAAGGGGGCCTCCGTGGCTGAACAATTCGCGCCGCTGCTCGCTGCTCGCCGTTTCCTGACCCGGGAGACCGTCGGCGATCACGGTCGCACGGTGCACCAGGTCTCCGACGGCGACTGGGAGTCGTTCTACCGCGACCGGTGGAAGTACGACAAGGTCGTCCGCTCCACGCACGGCGTGAACTGCACCGGATCGTGCTCGTGGAACGTGTTCGTCCGCGACGGGCTGATCACCTGGGAGCACCAGGCCACCGACTATCCGACGACCGGCCCGGACGCGCCGGACTACGAGCCGCGCGGTTGCCCCCGCGGTGCCTCGTTCTCCTGGTACGAGTACTCGCCGTCGCGCGTGCGTCACCCGTACCTCCGCGGCACTCTGGCCGAGATGTTCCGGGAGGCGCGGCAGCGCCTGGGTGACCCGGTGCTCGCGTGGGCCGAGATCGTGGAGACGCCGCTGAAGGCACGCGCCTACAAGTCGCAGCGTGGGCGCGGCGGTTTCGTGCGGGCGAGCTGGGACGAGGCGATCGAGATCGCGGCGGCCGCGCACGTCTACACCACGAAGACCTACGGGCCGGACCGGGTGGTCGGCTTCTCGCCGATCCCGGCCATGTCGATGGCCTCGTTCGCGGCCGGGACCAGGTATCACGCGCTGCTCGGGGGGACGCTGCTGAGCTTCTACGACTGGTACGCGGACCTGCCGATCGCCTCCCCGCAGATCTGGGGCGACCAGACCGACGTGCCCGAGGCCGGCGACTGGTGGAACTCCACCTACCTGATGATGTGGGGCTCGAACATCCCGGTGACCCGCACGCCGGACGCGCACTTCCTGGCCGAGGCCCGTTACAAGGGCACGAAGGTGGTCGCGGTCAGCCCCGACTACGCCGACAACGTGAAGTTCGCCGACGACTGGCTGGCGCCGCACCCGGGCACCGACGGCGCGCTGGCGATGGCGATGGGTCACGTGATCCTCACGGAGTTCTTCGTCGAGCGGCAGGTCCCCTACTTCCAGGACTACGTGCGCAAGTTCACCGACCTGCCGTTCTTGGTGACGATCGAGGACGGCAAGGCCGGTCGCTTCCTCACCGCCGCCGACCTGGGCCAGGAGCAGGGCGAGCACAAGCCGGTGCTGATCGACCAGCGCAACGGGGAGATCGTCGTCCCGAACGGCACCCTCGGTTTCCGGTACGGCGAACCGGGCCGCTGGAATCTCGACCTCGGCGACGTCGTGCCGGCGTTGGGAGTGGCCGGCGGTGAGACGGCCGAGCTCGACCTGGCGCGCTTCGACGTCGGCGACACCGAGGGAGGTGCCACGATCCGCCGGGCCGTCCCGGCGCTGCGCGTCGGCGAGCGTCTCGTCACCACGGTTTACGAGCTCCTTCTGGCCCAGTACGGCGTGGGTGACGACGAGGGCCCGAACACGCCCGCATGGCAGGAGCGGATCACCGGTGTCCCGGCCGCGGTCGCCACCCGCATCGCCCGCGAGTTCGCCCGCAACGCCGAGCGCAGCCGCGGCCGGTCGATGATCGTGCTGGGCGCCGGCGCGAACCAGTGGTTCCACTCGGACATGACCTACCGCGCGTTCATCTCGCTGGTCACGCTCACCGGCTGCCAGGGCGTGAACGGTGGCGGCTGGGCGCACTACGTCGGTCAGGAGAAGGCGCGCCCGGTCACCGGGCAGCAGCACCTGAGCTTCGCGTTCGACTGGCAGCGGCCGATGCGGCACCAGGCGGCCACCCCGTTCTGGTACCTGCACACCGACCAGTGGCGCTACGAGCGGGTGCCGGCCGACGAGCTGGCCTCGCCGCTGGGCACCGGCCGGTTCAAGGGGATGACGTTCGCCGACACGGTCGCCGCCGCGCAGCGGATGGGTTGGAGCCCGGGTCATCCGTTCTTCAACCGCAACCCGCTCGACCTCGCGGATGACGCCGCTGCCGCCGGCAAGCCGGTCCCGGAGTACGTCGTCGACGGGCTGCGGGACGGGACGCTGAAGCCCGTCGCCGAGGACCCCGACGACCCGGCGAACTTCCCGCGCTGCCTGACGCTGTGGCGGGCCAACCTGCTCGGATCCTCCGGTAAGGGCAACGAGTACTTCATGCGGCACCTGCTCGGCGTGGAGGGCTCGGCCACCGCGACCGAGTGCGGGCCCGGGGAACGGCCGCGGGACGTGACCTGGCGGGACGAGGCACCGGCCGGCAAGCTCGACCTGCTGACCGCGATCGACTTCCGGATGACCAACACCGGGCTGCACGCCGACCTGGTGCTGCCCGCCGCCACCTGGTACGAGAAGCACGACATCTCCACCACGGACATGCACCCGTTCGTGCACGCGTTCAGCCCGGCGGTCGAGCCGCCCGGGGACGTGCACACCGACTACGACACGTTCCTGGCGCTGGCCGACAGGGTGAGCGAGCTGGCCGTCACGCACCTCGGTACGCGTACCGACGTGCTTGCGGTTCCTCTGATGCACGACACCCCGGACGAGCTGGCGATGCCGGGCGGACGGGTCCGCGACTGGAAGCTCGGCGAGTGCGACCCCACACCGGGCCGGACGATGCCGAAGCTGGTCACGATCGAGCGGGACTACACGCAGCTCGGCCGGAAGATGCGCACGGTCGGTCCCCTGCTGGACGAGGTCGGCACCACCACCAAGGCGATCACGGTCGACGTGAACCCGGAGATCGCCTACCTGAAGCACCGGAACGGGGTGATCGACGGCCGACCGTCGATCGCCACCGCCGACCGGATGTGCGAGGCGATCCTCGCGCTGTCGGGCACGACGAACGGGCGCATCGCCCACGCCGGCTTCACCGAGCTGGAGAAACGAACGGGTCAGCCCTTCACCGACCTGATCGAGGGACACGAGAAGGACCTCATCACGTACGCGGACACGCAGGACCGTCCGCAGCCGGTGTTCACCAGCCCGGAGTGGTCCGGCTCGGAGAAGGGCGGCCGCCGCTACTCCCCGTTCACACTGAACGTGGAACGCCTCAAGCCGTGGCACACGATCACCGGCCGGCAGCACTTCTTCGTCGAGCACGACTGGGTCGCCGAACTCGGCGAGCAGCTCCCCGGGTTCCGGCCGCCGCTGAACATGGCCCGGCACTTCGGCAAGCCCGGGGACGCGGTCGACGGCGGGCTCACGGTCCGGTTCCTGACCCCGCACGCCAAGTGGTCGATCCACTCGATGTACCACGACAACGAGCTGATGCTGGCGCTGTCCCGCGGCGGCCCGGTGATCTGGATGAGCGTCCCGGACGCGCAGAAGATCGGCGTCCGCGACAACGACTGGATCGAGGCGCACAACCGCAACGGCGTCGTCGTCGCCCGCGCGGTGGTCAGCCACCGGATGCCCGAGGGCACGGTCTTCCAGTACCACTCGCCGGAACGCACGGTGAACGTCCCCAAGGCCGAGAAGTCGAAGAAGCGCGGCGGTTACCACAACTCGATGACCCGGCTGCTGATCAAGCCCACACATCTGGCCGGCGGGCACGCGCAGCTCACGTACGCCTTCAACTACTACGGCCCGATCGGCAGCCAGCGCGACGAGATCACCGTGATCCGCCGCCGTACCCAGGAAGTGGAGTTCTGATGCGGATCCGCGCGCAGATGGCGATGGTGATGAACCTCGACAAGTGCATCGGCTGCCACACCTGCTCGGTCACGTGCAAGCAGACGTGGACCAACCGCGAGGGCACCGAGTACGTCTGGTTCAACAACGTCGAGACCAAGCCCGGCATCGGCTACCCGAAGTTCTACGAGGACCAGGAACGCTGGAAGGGCGGCTGGAAACTCGACCGCAAGGGACGGCTGGTCCTGCGCGGCGGCAGCCGGCTCAAGCGGCTCGGCAGTATCTTCGCCAACCCGGACCTGCCGTCGATCGACGACTACTACGAGCCGGCCACGTTCGACAAGGACATCCTGGTCAACGCACCCGGTGGGCTGGCCGACACCCCGGTCAAGCAACCCTACTCGAAGCTGACCGGTGAGCCGATGGCGATCACCTGGGGCGCGAACTGGGAGGACTCGCTGGGCGGCCCGTCCGCGCAGGACGACCCGAACCTCGCCAAGATGGGCGAGACGGTCAAGTTCGAGTTCGAGAAGACGTTCCTGTTCCACCTGCCGCGCATCTGCGAACACTGCCTGAACCCGGCGTGCGTGTCGGCGTGCCCGTCCGGCGCGATGTACAAACGCGACGAGGACGGCATCGTGCTGGTCGACCAGGACCGGTGCCGCGGCTGGCGGATGTGCGTGTCGGCGTGCCCGTACAAGAAGGTCTACGTCAACCACGCGACCGGCAAGGCGGAGAAGTGCACGCTGTGCTTCCCGCGCATCGAGGCCGGCCAGCCGACGATCTGCTCCGAGACGTGCGTCGGCCGCCTGCGCTACCTCGGCCTGATGTGGTACGACGAGGACGCCGTCCTGGCCGCCGCCTCGGTCGAGGACGACACCGAACTGCTCGACGCGCAACGGTCGGTCTTCCTCGACCCGAACGACCCCGCGGTGCAGCAGGCCGCCCGGGACGCGGGCATGCCCGAGGACTGGATCGAGGCCGCCGCGAACTCACCGGTGTGGAAGCTGATCGGCGAGTACCGGATCGCGCTGCCGCTGCACCCGGAGTACCGCACGATGCCGATGGTCTGGTACGTGCCGCCGCTCTCCCCCGTGCTGGACGCGGTCGGTGCGGCCGGGCGGGACGACACCGATGCCGACGACGTCTTCCACACCATCAGCGACCTGCGGATCCCCCTGGAGTACCTGGCCTCGATCTTCACGGCCGGCGACACCGCGGCGACCGGGGGCGTGCTGATGAAGCTGGCCGGGATGCGGTCGTACATGCGGGCGCGGACCCTGGACGGGACGGTCGCCGAGGAGATCCTCGACCGGATCGGGATGACCGGCGAGCAGGTCGAGGCCATGTATCGGCTGCTCGCCATCGCCAAGTACGGCGAGCGGTACGTCATCCCGGTCGCGCACCGGCGTCAGGCCGCCGTGCTCGACTCGCAGATGACCGAGTGCGCGCTGGACTGCTCGGGCGGCCCCGGCATGGGACTCACGATCACGCCGGCGGGCCGGTCATGAGGGCGGCCATCTTCCAGCTGGCGTCGGTGCTGCTCACCTACCCCGACGCGGAACTGCTCGCGGCCGGCGACGAGTTGCGGGCCGCGGCCGCCGCGATCACCGTCCCCGAGGCGCGGGAACCACTGACCGCGTTCGTCGGCGAACTGCTGGGCTGGACCGAGATCGAGGCGCAACGCCACTACGTGCGGACGTTCGACCTGCGACGCAAGTCCGGCCTGTACCTCACCTATTACCTGCACGGCGACACCCGCAAGCGCGGGATGGCCCTGCTCATGCTCAAGCAGCGGTACCGGGCGCACGGGCTGCGCCTCGACGGCGGCGAGCTGCCCGATCTTCTCCCGGTGGTCCTGGAGTTCGCCGCCACGGTCGGTCCCGGCGACGGCGAGGCGCCGCTACGGCAGCACCGGCAAGGTCTGGAACTGCTTCGTGCCGCTCTCGAGGAGGACGGAACGCCGTACGCGCAGATCTTGACGGCTGTTTGCGCGGTGCTGCCGGAACTGTCCGAAACCGATCGCGCCGCGCTCGCCTCAGCGGCCTTCGACGGCCCGCCCCTGGAGACCGTGGGTCTCGGCCCCGACCTGACGTCCTACGCCACCTGCACCCCCGCGGAGGCCCCCCGATGAACACCCTGATCTGGGTCGTGCTGCCCTACACCTGCCTCGCGGTCTTCGTGGCCGGGCACGTGTGGCGCTGGCGGCACGACCAGTTCGGCTGGACCACCCACACCAGTCAGCTGCTGGAGAGCCGGCTGCTGCGGCTCGGGTCCCCGCTGTTCCACCTCGGCGCATTCGGAGTGATCGGCGGGCACGCGATGGGCCTGCTCATCCCGGCGTCGGTCACCGAGACGCTGGGCATCCCGGAGCACCTCTACCACGCGGTGGCGGTCTGGGGCGGCACGGTCACCGGCCTGGTCATGGTCGCCGGTCTGCTCCTGCTGATCGCGCGGCGCCTGGTCAGCGGCCGGATCCGCCGGGTCACCACACGCATGGACAAGGTGCTCTACGTCTTCCTCGCCGCCATGGTGGTGCTCGGGATGACCGCGACCGTGGGCAAGAACCTGCTCGGCGCGGGCTACGACTACCGGGAGACGATCGCCGTCTGGTTCCGGGGCATCTTCTGGTTCCAGCCGCACACCGAGCTGATGACCGGGGCGCCGCTCGTCTACCGGCTGCACGCGATCGGCGGGTTCCTGTTCCTGGCGCTGTGGCCGTTCACCCGGCTCGTGCACGTCTGGTCCGCTCCCCTGGCCTACCTGTCCCGGCCGTACGTCGTGTACCGCGCCCGCCGCGGCCCGGTCCCGGCGCCGGTCCCCGCCCCGGCACGGGTTCGCGACGCGGCCCGGTCGGCGGCCGGCGTGGTCACGAACGTCGACCGTGCGTGAAGCCTGACGCTGCGGCTGTGGTCACGAACGTCGACCGTGCGTGAAGCCTGACGCTGCGGCCGCTGCCGGCCGGGCGGTATGACGTTCGACGAGGCTGCGCCATCCGAGACGAAAGCCCTGGACCGCGGGTCCAGGGCTTTCGCTGACTGCTGATGCGCTGTGCTCAGCCCATGCGCTTCTTCGGCGCGTTCCTTGCCTCGGTGACCAGGTCGGTGAACCAGGCGGCCTGCCCGGCGGGTACCAGGTCGGTGCTGCTCCAGAACGTTTGCAGGGCCTGCGCCGCCGGGTCTTTCGCATCGGCGGCGGATACGCCGATTTGCGTGACATAGACAGTCACGTTTCGCATCTTCGGTTCGTCCGGCAACGTGCGCTGTTTCAGACAGATGCCGGATCCGGGGTCCGCGGTGATGCCGTTGCAGGTATCGGTCGGTTCAGCGGAGAACTCGACGAACACCTGCGCCGGCCCGGTACCGATCCGGTAGCCGTCGACGATCGTGTCCCCAGCGGTTGCGGGTGTCATACGCCGCAAGCCGACCGGTTGGTTTTTCGGCAGGTAGGTGAACCCGAAGTCTGTTCCCGTCGCCCGCTTCGCGTCGATGGCCAGGACGTCGTCAAGAAGCTCGTGCTGTGCGACGGCCGGGTCGACCACATCGACGGCTGCACTGTCCGGGGTGTCCGCCGCGTCCGCGGCGTGCATGGCGACGACGGCGCCGGCGACGGCCACGGCGGCGACCGCGGTTCCGAGAACGTAGGTCTTTTTCACGATCATCACTTGTCCTCTTTCGCGCACCTGGCTGTATCAGTGAACCAGTGCCGGCGGGTGGTGGAGACGGAGGTGATTCCTCCTGGGTTTACTTTCCATGTCGCGGCCAGGTCGGCGGGAGCGGAGGAGTCATCGGCACCGATGATCAGACAGTCGACGGGTTTGGTGGTCACCGGTGTCTGAGCTTGCCGGCCGTTGCACAGGTTCGGGGCGTTGAGGATGGCTCGGATGGGGTCGTCGCCGGTGGAGCCGTGTCCGGCAGGGTACGCCTGGCAGTACTCGTCGGTGTAGGCGACCAGGGCGGGGCTGACCGACTGTTCCCCGATGCGCATCCACAACGCGTCGGACAGCTGCGCGGCTGTGCGCAAATCGACGGTGTGGGTGGCGGACGTCCAGGAGAGCGTGATGTCAGCGGTGCTGATCCCGGCGGCGGCGAGGCCGCTGGCGATGTCGAAATCGTTGACCGGCACGCTGCGGTCGGGCAGTTCGGTGGTTGTTCCCGCGTAGCGGCGGACGGTGTCAGCGACGACGCGTTTGACCGTCCCGGCGGTGCATCCGGCGCAGCGGGCAACGAGGTCTTTCCAGACCTGCCGGGTCCGGGCTTCGACGACCGTGTCGCTGTTCGTTCCTGGCGCCGCGGCCGGGCGGACCAGGGTCACATGGCCGACGAGGTCGCTGATGTAGGTGTAGCGGACGGCACCGAACGAGATCGCCGCCATGTCGACGCCGGTGATTTGTTCTCGCCCGGTGATGGCCTGGATGACGTTGCGGTAGGTCGTGGCGTTCCAGCCATACGTTCCCTGGCCCCACGGGCAGGTCATCTGCGGTGCTGTCGCGGCGCTCATGGTGCGCCAGTTCTGCCGGGCCCAGGCGTAGAACGCCGTCGACGATTCCCTGCATGCGGGGTCGGCTTTACCGGATACCCACGGTTCCTCGACGAGCAGCAGGGTCTTGCCGTCGGCGATCGGGCCGAGGTCCTTACGGAAGGAGTCTCCGTAGTTCGGGGGCAGCAGACTGCTGAGGCTGATCCCGGGACCGCCGAGGTCGACCAGAAGTGCCTCACCGGTCGCCCCGCTTGGCGGTGGGCTGACGTAGTACCGGTAGTCACGTCCGCCGACGGACAGTTCGCGGCAGCCGTCGGCGATGGAGTCCTGGCAGGGCGGCTGGCTCGCGGCGACGTCCGGCTTCGCGGCTGCGGGTCCATGTCCGGTGTTCGTGCATCCGGCCAGGGTGACGGCAGCGAGGACGGCGAGGACGGCAGCTGCTTTTCTCAGCGATGTCATGTGTGTTGTGCGGCGTTTGCCCGCGGCCTGCGATCAGGCCGGGTGACGCCCCTCCCTTCAAAGACGGTGACTCGACGCTTCGGGATGCGTTGGTGCAAGCTCTCGGCCGGTGTGGGTGCCGGTACCAGCCGGCCGGGTGAGCGCGGGCGGCGCTCGCCCGGCCGGCGGTTCACCGGCTCAGGCGGTTCACCAGCCCGTGTCGGTCCACTTCACGTCTTTGTTGCTGCTGAGCAGGCCCGGGTCGAAGGTGGCCCAGATGTAGTCGGCGAAGCTCGGGACCTTGCCTTCTACGGCTTGGTAGCTGGCGATCGCCTCGATGGCGATCTGGTCGCTGGTGTCCCCGTCCCAGTCCGCGCCGAACTCGAACGCGGAGCCGGTCGAGGTCACCTGGGTCACCGAGGCGCAGTTCGAGCGGGGGATCTTCACGCTGGCCGGGCCGTACCCGACGCCGATTGCTCCCTGCTCGGAGCAGCTGGTGGCGGACCCACCCGGCGCGCTGTACAGCATCTTCTTGAGGTTGCCGGACGTGCCGCCCCACGGACGTGACCGGATGGTCAGGTCGACCAGACTCGTGCCGGACGACTTCGCGTCGGCGATACCACGACGTGCGTAGACGTAGAAGTCCGATCCGCTACGCATCGCGGAGCCGAACGAGTTGGCTTCCTTGGCCTCGGGGAGGACGTACTTCCAGTACCAGCTCTCCAGGAAGTTGACCGTCCCGCCGATCTTGATGTCGGCGTCATTGGTGGCTGTGACGGTGTGGTAGCCGGAGCCGTCCTGAACATACTCGGAGTAGGTCGGAGCTCCGGCGAAGCCGACGACTGCCGACGCCGCCGGGTTCGTCACAACACCGGTCTGGTGAGTCCGCACACCGGCGGCCACGTGGACACCGTCGACGGTACCGAGGTCGATGCCGTCAACCGCTTCGTCGGCGCCTGCGGCCACGATCACCGACTGCGCCGGGTCGGTGTAGACGTCCACCGTGCGGCTGTCGACGTTACGGCCACGGCGGGCGTGGCTCTCGACGAAGTCGGACTTGGCGGTGTCCATCTTGCGGCGCAGGACTCCGGACACGTCTGCGGCCGGCCGCAGGGTGGCGCGGTCGTACCGGGTGACTTTGCCGGCGGTCTGCTTCGGCGCCGCCTGAGCCGGCGACGCGAGGCCTGCCCCGGCGACGATCGCGGCAGACGCCACAGCGATCGCGACCCTTATTGTTCGTTTACGCACTGATTCGCCTTACTTGGTGATCTGGCTGACCGCCGACGGGTCGCACGGGCCCGCCGGGCGGTGGTGGTCATTGGTGGTCCGGGGACACTCGACTGCTGTGTCCGTGACCGGTCACCAGCCGGTGTCGGTCCACTTCACGGTGCCGACGGGGTACCCCGCGGTGACGGTGTAGAAGTTCATCCAGATGTAGTCGGCGAACGACGGCACCTTGCCCTCGGCGACCTTGAAGCTCGCGATCGCCTCGATCGAAACGGCGCCCTGGGTCTTGCCGTTCCAGTCAGCGCCGAACTCGTACGGCGACGACGTCGACGTCAGACCGGTCACGTTCGAGCAGTTGTTCTGCGGGATCTCCACGCTGTAAGGGCCCGCGCTGACCTCGAGCGAGCCCGAGCTGGTGCAGGAGTTCGTGGTGCTCACCGGCAGCCGGCTGATCATCTTCTTGAAGTTGCCGGACGTGCCGCCCCACGGCCGGGCCCGGATTGTCAGATCATCCATGACCGACGAGTACAGATCGGCGTTCGCGCCGCCGGGGTTCGCGTCACCCCGCCGCGCGTAGACGAAGAAGTCCGACCCGGAACGTTCCGTGGAGCTGAACGCGTTGACCTCGGATCCTTCCGGAAGCTCGTACTTCCAGAACCAGCTCTTGACGTAGTTGGTGTAGTGCGACGTCGGCTGGACATCGGCGTCGTCAGCGACGGTGACGATGTGTGAGTTCGCTGCGACCATCTTGTAACCGTCGGTCGTCGGGTCGCCGGCGAAGCCCATGACCGGTGCCTGAGCAGTGGAGGTGTTGCCGGCCTCGTGGCTCTCGACTCCGACACCGCGGGCTTTGCCGTCGACCGTGCCGACGTTGACCTTGTCGATGACAGTGCCTTCGCCGACGGCGAGAACGACCTTGGACGCCGGGTCGGTGAACGCGGACACGCCGCGGGCGTCCAAGGACCGGCCGTGACGGGCAGCGAAGTCGAGGTAGTCGGTCTTGGCGGTCTCGAGCTTCTTGCGCAGGTTCCCGGTCACCGACGAGGACGGCCGCAGCACCGACCTGTCGTACTTGGCGATCTTCCCGACGGCGGCTGCGGGCGCGGCCGCCGCCGGCGCCGTGATGCCGGCCGTGGCCAGCACGGACGTGGTCGCGACGACGACAGCCGCTGCGAGTCTTGCCTTTGGCACTAACTCATCCTTTCGATGATCTTGATGAGGCGCAGCGGACGGTACGCAGGTACGGGCGGGTTAAAAAGATCTCTACAGCCAGAATTCGTCACTCACCGCATTCGTCGCACGGCCGAAAGACGGCAGCGTCGGGCTGGTTCGGCATCCATCCCGGCTGACACTCGCCATGCCGGGTGGCCATCCGCTCGCGACGCCGGCGAGAACGGCGACCGCGCGCCGCCGCTGCGGCGAACATGATCTGCAATTGATTGAGCTGCTGTTATTCCGAGGTACCGGAGTCGAAGATGAGGTGCCTCAGCTCAGCGGCCTCGCCCGGTCTGACTGTCACGGCCAAGACCATCGGGAAACCGAGGGACGTGACTGTCCGATCCGGCCCCGGCTGGGTGATTCTGAACTCACAGAGAATGTTGCGCTGCGTGACTGTTCACCGCACCAGCGCCGGGTCGGGGTGATGCCCGGTGCCGGCTTGCCGCAGCAGCACTTCCGTGCGGTGGCGACTTCGGTGCTGCTGCCGTCATTAGGGCCCGTCGGACCGGGACCAAGGTCCCTGTACCAACTCCCAGCGGCGCGGAAGGCTGTTCGTGAGAGCCCGGGGAACGGGCCGCACAGAACGGTGGATCAAGTCATGAGCAGCACCATCCAGAGCAGGCGGAGACCCGGCGTGATGCTGGCTCTCGCGACGATCGGCTTCGCGGTCAACTTCTGGGCCTGGGCCCTGCTCAGCCCGCTCGCCGCCCGATTCACCACCGCCCTGCACCTGAGTTCCTTCCAGCAGTCGCTGCTGGTGGCGGTCCCGGTCGTGGTCGGCTCGCTCGGCCGGATCCCGGTCGGCGCGCTCACCGACAAGTTCGGCGGCCGGATCATGTTCCCGCTGGTCTCGCTGGCCACCATCGTCCCGGTGCTCTACCTGGGCCTGTTCGGGCACGACTCCCTCGCGGCGATCCTGGTCGGCGGATTCTTCCTCGGTATCGGCGGCACCGCGTTCGCGGTCGGCGTCCCGTTCGTCAACGCCTGGTTCCCGCCGGAACGCCGCGGCTTCGCCGTCGGGGTCTTCGGGATGGGCATGGGCGGCACCGCGATCAGCGCCCTGACCACGGTCAAGCTGGTCAACGCGAACAGCCTGCGCACCCCGTTCCTGATCACCGCCGCGGTGCTGGCCGTCTACGCCGTGACCGCCTGGCTGGTGCTGCGCGACGCGCCCGGCCGCGTCGTCCCGTCGACCCCCTTCGCCGCCCGGCTCGCCGCGACCACGCGACTGCGGATCACCTGGCAGGCGTCGGCGCTCTACGCGGTGGCGTTCGGCGGGTACGTGGCCTTCTCGGTCTACCTGCCGGCGTATCTGAAGAACGCGTACGGGCTGACCCAGGCCGACGCGGCGAACCGGATGGCCGGGTTCGTGCTGCTCGCCGTCCTGATGCGCCCGGTCGGTGGCTGGCTCGCCGACCGCGTTCCGGCCGCCCGCGTGCTGGCCGCCGGCCTCGCCGTCGTCGCCCTCGGTGCGGTCGTGCAGGCGTTCACCCCCGGGCTCGCGCCGCTCGGCACGGTCGCCTTCCTCGGGATGGCGGCGGCTCTCGGCATCGGCAGCGGGGCCACGTTCGCCCTGGTCGCGCAGAAAGCCCCGGCCAGTCAGGTCGGCTCGGTCACCGGGGTGGTCGGTGCGGCCGGCGGGCTCGGCGGCTTCGTCCCGCCGCTGGTGATGGGCTCGATCTACGGCAGCTACCACTCGTACGGCCTCGGCCTGGCCCTGCTGGCCGTGGTCGCTCTGGCCGCCCTCGCACTCGACCTGTTCTCGGTCGGCCGCGCCCGCACGGCGGTGACGGCATGACGATCATGGAGGAGAAGACGATGACCACCGACGTCAACATCATGGTGGACACCCTGGTGACCGCCGGCCTGAAGGCGCTCGCCGACTACGACACCTTCGACCAGGAGACCGTCGACCAGATCGTCAAGAAGGCCTCGGTCGCGGCCCTGGACCGGCACGCCGCGCTGGCCCGGCTCGCCGTCGAGGAGACCGGCCGCGGCGTCTTCGAGGACAAGGCGGTGAAGAACATCTTCGCCTGCGAGCACGTCACGCACAGCATGGCCAAGGTTCGCACGGTCGGCGTGATCAGCCACGACGACATCAGTGGGATCACCGAGATCGCCGATCCGGTCGGGGTCGTCGCCGGCATCACCCCGGTCACCAACCCGACCTCCACCACGATCTTCAAGGCCCTGCTGGCCCTCAAGACCCGCAACCCGATCGTCTTCGCGTTCCACCCGTCCGCCCAGCGGTGCAGCGCCGAGGCGGCCCGGATCGTGCGGGACGCGGCGGTCGCCGCCGGTGCGCCGGCCAACTGCATCCAGTGGATCGACGAGCCGTCGGTCGAGGCGACCACCGCGCTCATGCACCACCCGGGCATCGCCACGATCCTGGCCACCGGCGGCAACGCGATGGTCCGGGCCGCGTACTCGGCCGGCAAACCGGCGCTCGGCGTCGGCGCCGGAAACGTTCCCGCGTACGTCGAGAGCAGCGCCAAACTCAAGCGCGCGGTCAACGACATCGTGCTGTCCAAGTCGTTCGACAACGGCATGATCTGCGCTTCCGAGCAGGCCGCGATCATCGACGACGCGATTTACGACCAGGCGCTCGCCGAGTTCCGGAGCCTGCACGCGTACGTCGTGTCGGCCGACGAGAAGCGCCTGCTGGAGGAGTTCATCTTCGGCACGGCCGCGCACGGCGCCGGATGCGACGGCGCGAAGCTCAACCCGGCCGTCGTCGGGCAGAGCGCCGCGTGGGTCGCCGAGCACGCCGGGTTCACCGTCCCGGACGGCACCTCGATCATCCTCGCCGAGGTGGGCGAGGTCGGGCCGAGCGAGCCGTTGACCCGGGAGAAGCTGTGCCCGGTCCTGGCCGTGCTGCGCGTCGGCAGCCGCGAGGAAGGTGTGCGGGCGGCGGCCGACATGGTCGAGTTCCACGGGCTCGGGCACAGCGCGGTCATCCACACCGAGGACGAGCAGCTGGTCGTCGAGTTCGGGCAGCGGGTCAAGGCCGTACGGGTGATCTGGAACTCGCCGGCCTCGCAGGGCGGCATCGGCGACATGTACAACGCGTTCCTGCCCTCGCTGACCCTCGGATGCGGCAGCTACGGGCACAACTCGGTGTCCAACAACGTCTCCGCGGTCAACCTCATCAACGTCAAGCGGATCGGCAGGCGGACCAACAACATGCAATGGTTCAAGGTGCCATCGAAGATCTACTTCGAGCCGTACGCGATCCGGTACCTCAGTGACATGCCCGGCGTCGAGCGCGTCACCGTCGTCACCGACGCGACGATGACCCGCCTCGGCTTCGTCGAGCGCATCGACCGGGTCCTGCAGAACCGCCCGAACCGGGTGGTCGTGCAGATCATCGACGACGTCGAACCGGAACCGCGGATGACCACGGTCGAGCGCGGCGCCGAGCTGATGCGCTCGTTCCGGCCCGACACGATCATCGCGCTCGGCGGCGGATCGGCGATGGACGCGGCCAAGGTGATGTGGCTCAAGTACGAGCACCCGGAGATCGACTTCGACGACATGCGGGAGAAGTTCTTCGACATCCGCAAGCGGGCGTTCGCGTTCCCGACCCTGGGCGAGAAGGCCAGCCTGGTCTGCGTCCCGACCACCTCCGGAACCGGTGCGGAGGTCACCCCGTTCGCGGTGATCACCGACCACCGTACGGGCAAGAAGTACCCCCTCGCCGACTACGCGCTCACCCCGACCGTGGCCATCGTCGACCCCGCCCTGACCGCGGACCTGCCCCGGGTCGTCGCCGCCGACAGCGGCTTCGACGCACTGACCCACGCCATCGAGGCGTACGTGTCGGTCTACGCCAACGACTTCACCGACGGCCTGGCCCTGCACGCCATCCGGCTCATCTTCGCCAACCTGGAGAAGTCGGTGCTGCACGGGGACGGGGACGCGCGGGAACGGATGCACAACGCCGGGACGATCGCCGGCATGGCGTTCGGCAGCGCCTTCCTCGGCATCGTGCACGCGATGTCACACACGCTCGGCGCCACGTTCCACATCGCGCACGGACGCACCAACGCGGTGCTGCTGCCGCACGTGATCCGGTACAACGGCACCACGCCGTCGAAGCTGTCCGGCTGGCCGAAGTACGAGAGCTACCGCGCGCCGGAACGCTTCACCGACATCGCCCGCATGCTGGGCCTGCCCGCTGCCACCCCGGCCGAGGCAGTCGAGTCACTGGCCGCCGCGGTCGAGCAGCTGCGCTCGGCGGTCGGCATCGAACCGTCCTTCGCGGCGATCGGGGTCGACGAGACGGCGTTTCTCGAGTCGCTGCCGCAGCAGGCGCTCAACGCGTACGAGGACCAGTGCGCGCCGGCGAACCCGCGGATGCCGATGCTCGACGACATGCAGGACCTGATGCGAGCCGCGTATTACGGCAAGTAGCGCTGATCTTCTCGCTCTGAGAACATATTGCGGCACCTCGGCGTGATCGTCGCTGACACAGTCAGCGACGATCACGCCTGTGTCGATCACTCACCATCGAACAATGCGCGGAGTTCACCTGATTGCCGGGGCGCACTCGGTCATCGCCTCGACGAACGGCGGCGCGCCGTCCGCCGTGACGGTGTACGAAGAGCTCTTCGCGGCGCCGGGGAGGACCGGATCCCGCCGACCCTCCCCTCGAGGCGAGTAACCCGCCTGCGTCTCCCGGTCCGTCAGGCCGGGCTGGAGCGGTTTTCTCCCGCACGACGAGCTGCACGGCTGCGACCCGGCGTGAGGCGCCGCGCCGCCCGTGGTGCGGGTCTCACCTGCAAGTTTGACTACCGCAGAACTGTCGGACGTGCTGAAACCGATTCTACGAGCATCCTGTTGGAAATTTGGGAGCGCTCCCGTAACATGCTCGACACGGTTCATTTCATTGGCATGCGTCGATATTTTGCGTGCACGGATCGTCACGGATCCGGGAGGTCCCTGTGATCGAGTCAAGGGCAATCCATGCCGGGGTCCCCCGGCTCGGACTCTCCTCATCGAGAAGTCAGAAAAGCCGGCCGCACATGGTGCTCCGGGAATCCTCCGCGCGAGGTCGGCGCCGTCTGGCGAGCGTCGCCATGACGATGCTGCTCGCAGTCGTCGCCGGCCTCGGGCCCGGCGGGGCGGTCCGGGCGGCCGGCGAGGCGGCGACGGTCAACGTCACCGTCAACGCCCGTGCCGGCCTGGGCGTCGTACCGGCTACGGCGTACGGGCTGAACCAGGCTGTCTGGGACACCAACATGAACACCGCGGCATCGGTGGACCTCCTCGGTCGTGCCGGGGTGCGGATGATGCGCTACCCGGGCGGTTCGTACGGCGACGGCTACCACTGGCAGACCGGAACCGTCTCCGGCGGCGGGTACGTGGCCCCCGGCACCGGCTTCGACGCGTTCATGCACACCACCCAGGCGATCGGCGCCCAGGCCATGCTGATCGCGAACTATGGCTCGGGCACACCGCAGGAGGCGGCCGACTGGGTGCGCTATGCCAACGTCACCAAGGACTACGAAGTCAAGTACTGGGAGATCGGCAACGAGATCTTCGGCAACGGCTACTACGGCGCGAACTGGGAGCTCGACTACCACGACAGCAAGAGCGCCACGACGTACGCGAACCTGGTCGTGCAATACGCCGCCGCGATGAAGGCCGTCGACCCGGCCATCAAGGTCGGCGCGGTGGTGACCGACCCGGGTAACTGGCCCGACGGCGTGGTCGGCTCGGCCGACCCGGGCGACTGGAACCGGACCGTTCTGTCCATCGCCGGACCGGCCATCGACTTCGTCATCATGCACTACTACCCCAACCACACCACCGCCGCAGACGTGCTCCAGCAGACGAAGTTGCTACCCGGCGAGCTGGCCCAGCTACGTCAGAAGATCGACCATTACGCGGGCCCGAATGCGGCGGACATCGGAATCGCCGTCACCGAGACAGCGTCCAACTACCAATCCGACACTCAGGTCGGTGCGCTGTTCACCGCTGATGTCTACTTCGCGGCGCTGGAGAACGGCGTGTTCAACATCGATTACTGGGACACCCGCAACGGCATGCCGGACAACGGGGTCACGACAGCGCCCGACGGCACCATTTCGTACGGCGACGGCGGCATGATCTCCAGCGGCAACTGCAACAGCGACAACGTGTGCGAGCCGCCGCTGAACACGCCGTTCGCCCCGTACCACGCGTTCCAGATGCTCGGCCTGGTCGCCCAGCCCGGCGACACGCTGATACGGGCCGGAACGGACAACCGACTGGTCTCGGTCCACGCGGCCCGCAACACCGACGGCGGGCTCTCCGTCGAGCTGATCAACCAGGACCCGGCCACCGCCTACACGGTCGACCTCAACTACGACGGCTGGGCGCCGAGCGAGGCTGTTCCGACGGTGCACAAGTACGGCTCCCGGGACACCGCGATCAGCACGGCACGGGAGGGCACCGCGCACCGCCAGGTCATCCCGCCGTACTCGATAGTGACGCTGAAATTGCGCCCGTCACCCACCAACCCGGTGAGCGCCGTCCTGAGCGCGCCCGCCCGACCCACCGTCAGCGCCGTCGACGCGACCACCGCGACGATCGGCTGGCAGCCGTCATCCGGTGCGACGGTCACTCGCTACGCCGTGTATCAGCAGACCGGAACCAACAGCATTCTGCTCGGCGACACTACTTCGACCTCGCTGACCGTGCGCAACCTGGTGCCGGGGACCGCGTACACCGTGAATGTGCTCGCCACGGATCAAAAGGGCTACCTTTCACCGCCATCCCCGCCGGTGACCTTCACGACCGGGACGCCGCGCACCAGTACGTGCGCCGTGACCTATGACCTGTCCGGCGGCTGGGGCAGCGGCTTCGTCGCCTCGATCACCCTGACCAACACCGGCCCGAACCCGATCACCGGCTGGACCCTCGCCTTTGCTCTCCCCGCCGACACCGAATCGGTCTCCGGCAGCACCTGGAACGCCACCTTCGCCGTCGACGGCCAACACGTCGTCGTCACCCCGTCCGCCTACAACGGCACCCTTGCCGCCGACGGCGCCAATACCGTCAGCTTCGGATTCATCGGCAACCAGAGCGGAGCCAACCCGCCGCCGGCCTCGTTCACGTTGAACGGCACGGTCTGCACCACGACATACTCGCCGTGATGTGCGGTGACACGCACCAGGCGGGGCCTGCCGCCGCGGCCGCGCGGCATGCGGAAGGGAGGGCTGGCCCGGTGCGGGCGGCGCCGGGCCCGGCCGCTGTGGTGCGACCGGGCCCGGCGGACTGTCACGCGGTGATGACGAGGGTGGAGATGCTGCGGGCCGGAATGCTCACCGTGACCTGGGCACCGTTGATGCTGGTCGGCTGACTGGCCTCATTGGCGGTCTTCGAGGTCAGATGGTCCTCAGCCTTGGTTACGGTCTGCGGGGCCTGGATGACGGCGTTGGTGACGGCGCTGCCGGATCGGTTCAGGATGACCAGCTTGATCTTTCCGTCACCCCGGTAGGCGGTCACCTCCAGCGGAGACGCCTTGGTGCTCTTGGTCAGGGCGATCCTCTGGTCGCCGGGGCGTACGTACTTGGCGTACTGCGCGAAGGCGTAGCCCCGCTTGAGCACGGCGCCGGAAGTAGTCCCGGCGGTGCCGTCACCGATGAAGGAGTAGTACCGCTTGCCGTACCACCAGACGTAGGCGCTCCAACCCGACTCCATCGACTTGTTGACCGTGCGCATGACCTCGTCGAGGGTCTCGTCCCAGACGGCCTGGTTGCCGCCGTCGGCCCAGGCGGTGGAGGTGTCCCCGGCCGCCTCGTGGAAGTTGTACTCGGTCATCCACACCGGCTTCTTGTACTGATCGGCCAGCGCGTACGCCTTGAGCCGGCCGGACACCTCGGTGCCGTACAGGTGCCCACCGATGTAGCCGGTGTTGTCGCGGGCGGTGGCGTCGTTGAGCGTCGGGTCGGTGAGGCCGTAGTTCATGTTGACGCCCTCGGCGATCATGAGCTTGGTGTTCTTGATCTTGGAGCCCTGGTCGCGGACGAAGGTGCGCAGCTCGTCGCCGGTCCACTCCATGGAGTCGTACTCGGGCTTCCAGTCCGGCTCGTTCTGGATCGAGACGACGTCGATGGTGACGCCCTGGCTCTTCATGTACGTGACGTAGTCGTTGAGGTGGCCGGCGTAGTCGTCGTAGTAGTCGGACTTCAGCTTGCCGCCGTTGGTCCGGCTGTTGTTGGTCTTCCATGCCGCCGGCGCCGTCCACGGCGACGCCAGGATCTTCACGTTCGACCCTGATGCCTTCGCCGCCTTCAGGGCGTTCACCTGGGTCGCCCACTCACTGGAGACCGGCGAGATGCCGGTCCGCACGATCGACAAGCCGAGTTGACCGGCGCCGGCACCGACCAAGGTCCGGGTCTCGGCGGTCGACCAGCCGGTGCCCCAGATCGGGACCGCGGCACCGAAACCGTCGATGGTCTGGAAGGTGGTCGCGGTGTTGACCGTGATGTCCGCTGCGGCGGGTGCGGTCGTCGGCGGGGTGGACGCGGCCGTGGCCGGCGCGGCGGAAGGGGCCGCGGCCGGGGCCGTGGTGGCCACGGCCGTCGTGACCGACGCCGATGCCGCCGGGGAACTGCCGCCGGCACACGAGGTGATCTTGGGGCGGGCCGTACCGTTGCCGTTGTTCATCGTGGTGAAGCCGAACGCGTTGCCCTTGCCGTCGGACTTCACCGTCATGATGTCGCCGCTACCGCCGCCCCACGTCGCGGCACCGTTCCAGACGGAAGCCACCTTCTGCGGTGCGGTCATGGCGACCACGACGGTCCAGCTCTTGGCTCCGTCGACGGTGACCGTCGTGTTGTACCGGTCGCCCCAGACCTGGCCGGCCGTCACCGTGCAGCTGACGGCGCCGGCATCGGCGTTCTGGGTGTAGGCGATGCCCACACCTGCGGCGAGCAGTCCGGCGATACCGGCCGCGACGGCCGCCGTCCGCCGTCTCCTGGGGTGACGGTGTCCGGCCGGACGTTCCGAGGTTGTCATGACGTACCTTTCGGGGTTCACGCTGGTCGTTGACGACCTGCGGGGGGATGGGGACGTTCCGCCGCCGGGCGTTCCTCGCACGCTCGGTTGCGGGTTCGCGGACCCGAGTTCGGGGTTCGAGTCGGTGGCACCGCCGTGGATGGGCCCGAAGCGGTGCCGTGTCGCGAATCGGCGATCATCGCCTGACCGCGGTTCGCGCGGGCCAGATCGCCGGGTTGATGTCGCTGGTCGGCAGGACGCCACTGACGACTTTCGTCGCGAACCGGTCGCCTCGGTTGCCGCCTGCGGGTTCTCCGGGCGGAAACCGCGTCAGATGGCCGCCGTCGGGCGGTCACAGCCGACAGCCGCGGCAGCGGACCTGGCGCCGGTACCGAAGACCCTCGCGCAGACCGCCGGCCCGGACAACGTGATCCGCGCCGGGGTCGTCCGGAACCGGGTAGTGCGGCGCGACCGGGCCGCGGGTCGATGGGAAGTCATGAGGGGCAGGCTCCACCTGTCGTCGTGTTTCACCGCGAGGGTGCTCACCACAGACAGGCCGGGCTGCCGCGCTACCGATAACAAAAACTGACGTCCGCGGCCGAAGTTTTTCGCCCGGCCGGTTCGGCCCGGGATGCGGGCCGGCTCGAACCCCGCACGCCTGCGCCGAACCTGTCGAGACCGAAGGGTGGACGGCCGGTTGCCGTGGCCGGGCCTGTGCAGGCACCTCGATCTCCCGGCTGACGCACCGCCGGCCGCACGGCTCGGTTACCGGAATCACCGGCCGTCAGCCAGCTCGACCATTCGAGAAAACGTTTTCCTAACTTTCTTCAGCATGATGTAAAACTCACCGCCCGGAAAATGTTATATGACTCCACTCAGCTGTTTGAGCTGCAGCGATAATTTCCCTGCTTGAGTCGGATAGCTCCTGGGATTTGCCGGAAACAAGAGAGAAACATTTTCTTGAATCTGCGGCGATCAATGTCGTAGCATGCCGTGAGTGGTTGCTGATGCCTTCCTCGTAACGCATCAGCGCAACCCGGCCCGAGCCGCGAATGTGCGGTCGGCCGGCATCCCACATCCCCGTCCTCCCCCACCCGCGTTGGAGTGCATCCATGTCTTCCTCGCCCCTGAGTCGACGCCGCCTTCTGCAGGCCGCCGGTGCCGGCGCCCTGGCTTCCGCGGCCGGCGGCACCGGCGTCTTCCGGCCAGGCTCGGCTGCCGCCGCCGTGATCGCGCCGACCCGCTCGGACATCGGCGTGTCCGCTTATCCGTTCGACCTTGACCAGGTCAAACTGTCGGCCGGCCGGTTCATGGAGAACCAGACCCGCACGCTGAACTACCTCAAGTTCGTCGACGTCGACCGCATGCTGTACGTGTTCCGCGCCAATCACAGGCTGTCCACCAACGGCGCCGGCACCAACGGCGGATGGGATGCTCCGTCGTTCCCGTTCCGCAGTCACATGCAGGGCCACTTCCTGACGGCCTGGGCTCAGGCGTACGCCGTGCTGGGCGACACCACGTGCCGCGACAAAGCCACCTACATGGTGGCTGAGCTGGCTAAATGCCAGGCGAACAACGCCGCTGCCGGATTCAACGCCGGATACCTCTCCGGCTTCCCCGAATCCGACGTCGCCGCCGTCGAGGCAGGCACTCCCGTCGCCGTGTCGTACTACTGCATCCACAAGACCCTCGCCGGGCTGCTCGACGTCTGGCGCTACATCGGCAGCACCCAGGCCAGGGACGTGCTGCTCAACTTCGCCGCCTGGGTCGACTGGCGTACCGGCCGGTTGAGCTACAGCCAGATGCAGACGGTGCTGAAGACCGAGTTCGGCGGCATGAACGCGGTCCTGACCGACCTCTACCAGCAGACCGGTGACTCACGCTGGCTCACCGTCGCACAACGGTTCGACCACGCCGCGATCTTCGACCCGCTGGCGAGCAACCAGGACCAGCTCAACGGCAAGCACGCCAACACCAACCTGCCGAAATTCGTGGGCGCCGCGCGGGAGTACAAGGCCACCGGCACCACTCGCTACCGCGACATCGCCGGCAATGCCTGGAACATGATCACGTCGGCGCACACGTACGTCATCGGCGGGAACAGTCAGGGCGAGTACTTCAAGCCGCCGAACGCGATCGCCGGCTACCTCACCGGCGACACCTGCGAGCACTGCAACACGTACAACATGCTGAAGCTGACCCGGGAGCTGTGGCTGCTGGACCCGAACCGGGCCGACTACTTCGACTACTACGAGCGGGCACTGCTCAATCACCTGGTCGGCGCGCAGAACCCGGCCGACTCCCACGGTCACATCACCTACTTCACCCCGCTCAAGGCTGGTGGACGCCGGGGTGTGGGGCCGGCCTGGGGCGGCGGCACCTGGTCGACCGACTACAACAGCTTCTGGTGCTGTCAGGGCACCGGCATCGAGACCAACACCAAACTGATGGACTCGATCTACTTCTACAACGGCACCACACTGACCGTGAACCTCTACGCGCCTTCGGTGCTCACCTGGCGCCAGCGCGGAATCACGGTCACCCAATCCACGACGTACCCGGTCAGCGACACCACCACGCTGACCCTGGCCGGCAGCATGAGTGGCTCGTGGAGCATCCGCCTGCGGATCCCGTCCTGGACGAGCAACCCGGTGATCAGCGTCAACGGCGTCGCGCAGAACATCACCGCGACACCGGGCAGCTACGCGACCGTCACCCGAACCTGGGCAGCCGGCGACACCCTCGCCCTGCGACTGCCGATGAGCGTGCAGCTGAAGGCGGCCAACGACAATCCCAACCTTCAGGCCATCACGTACGGGCCGGCGGTGCTGTGCGGCAACTACGGCAACACCACCCTGTCCTCGGCGCCGTCACTGACCGCCTCGTCGATCACCCGGAGCAGCACCAGCAGCCTCGCCTTCACCGCCACCGCCAACGGCAGCACGGTCAACCTCGCGCCGTTCCACGACGCCCAGGGGTTCAACTACGTCGTCTACTGGAACACCAGCGGCACCGGAACCGGCGGCGAGCCGGTCTACAAACTGGTCAACGTGAGTACCGGGCTGGTCGTCGGCGTGCAGAACATGTCCACCGCCGACGGCGGCCTGGCCCTCGGCTGGGGTGACACCGGAACCGCCGACCACAACTGGGTCCGGATCACCGACGGCGGCAACGTCCGGTTCCGCAACGCCAACAGCGGCAAGGTCCTCGGCGTCGACAGCATGTCCACCGCCGACAACGCCAAGGTTCTGCAATGGGGCGACACCGGCACCGCCGACCACCGCTGGACCCTGGTCGCCAACAGCGACGGGTCCTACCGCATCCGCAACGTCAACAGCGGTAAGGTCCTCGCCCTGCTCAACGGCGCCAACGCGTGGGGCACCCAGATAGTCCAATACACCGACAACGGCAGCGCCCTGAACAACTGGCGCCTTGTCCAGGTCAGCTGACACATTCACCGCTCGGCGCCGGGCCGGGTCACCCCAGTGGTGGCCCGGCCCACGACTCTCCGCGCTCTCGCGCACGGGCAGCCGAGCCGCTCTTCGGCCGGGCTCAGCTCGCCGTGCAGATCGCGGTGGACGGTGCGGTGCCAGTCCCTTGGAAGCCGAACTCGGTGCTACCTCCAGCGGCCAGTTGGCCGTTGTAGGAGACGTTGCCGAAGCGAACGGTTCCGGCGCTGCCGGCCGCCTGCGTGTTCCAGGAGCTCGTGACCGCGGACCCCGACGGCAGGGTGACCGCGACCGACCAGCCGTTGACCGGGGAGGAGCCGGCCGTGACCCGGACGGTGGTGACGAATCCGCCGGTCCAGGCGTTGGTGGAGACGGTCGCCGTGCAGGCGCCCTGTACCGGGGGCGAGGCCGACGGTGACGTCGGCGGCGTGGGGCTGGTCCCGCTTCCGGGGGTGACATAGACGGCGAAGGCGTCGTGCGAGGCCTGGAACGTCAGCGGCACCGTGACCACGCCACCGGAGACGGTCATGGTCTGATTGAGCACGACCTGCGGGGCGGTCAGCGTCGCCTGCTCGGGAATCCGCTTGACGGTGACGTTGACGCTGCCGTTGCCGGCCAGCCAGCTGTTGGCCGACACACCGTTGAAGGTGACCGTGGCGGTGCCGGTATAGCCGTTGCTGTCGCCGATGATGGCGACCGCCCGTTGGTTGGTGCTGTCGATCGAGGCGGAGATCGCGGTGCTGCCGACCTGTCCGGACGTGTTGACCAGGGTGCCCGTCATGTCGGCGTACGACCGCATCGCCCACCAGTTGCCGCTGGTCGTCCAGGCGCCGTTTACCTGGGTCAGGATTCCGGTGAGGTTGGGTGTCATGCAGCAGACCCAGTTGCCGCGCATCGCGTTGGTGTAGCCGGATTGGGCGAACCTGGCCAGATACCAGGCGGTCACGCCGGCGGTCTGCCGGTCGGCGGGCTGGTATTCGTTGGCCGACAGCGGACGGGCCGGGATGCCGGCTGCAGCGAGCCGGCTGTTGAGGGCCTGCGACACGGCAACCGGGTCGTCGACGTCCCCTTCGTCGTGGTTGGTGATCCAGTCCGGTACGGTTCCGGCCGCCTTGACGTGGTCGAGGAAGGTGCTCCATTGCGAGGGCCGGGCCAGCGGCGTGTACGCGAACGACGGGCCGACGATCTGCGCGCCCGGGGCGACCTTACGCAACTCCCGATAGGCGGTGTCCCACATCTGGAAGTACTGGGCGCTGTTGACGCCGGCCTTCCAGAACACGGAGATGTCGGGCTCGTTGTCGATGTCGTACGCGAACGGCAGACCGCTGGCCTGCAGCGCCGCCACGGTGGTGTCGATGAACGTGGCCCAGTTCGAGCAGTTGCCGTTGTCACACGGGTAGACGGTGTTCGACGGCTGGCCTCCGTTGAGCCCGTACAGGTCGCTCAGCAGCACCTGGTATTGCGGGTGGTTGCCGACCTGGTTCAACCGCCGGGCCTGCGCGATGATCGAGGTGATGTCGGCCTGGGTCGCCGAGCCGTAGCGATAGTTGTCCTTGATCCAGCCGCCGGAGAACCACCCTCCGCCTCGGAAGGCGTTGAGTTTCAGCGGCTGGATGTGCTGATCGGCCGGCAGGGTGGCGTCTTGGTTGATCCCGTAGAGGACGCCTTCGCCGACCAGTGTGGACGTTCCGCGGTTGGAGGCGAGGTCGACGCTGAGCGCCTCGTTGGTGGCCGCCTGGCTGGGGCCGGCCGTGGTGAGCGCGACGATGACGGCCAGGATCATGCCCAGCGCGATCGAGGCTCGGGTGACGAACCGTGCAAGTTCTGTTCTCTGTTGCATCGAGGTCTCCGGTGGCGAGTCGATGACGGGGGATGGGGTGAAGCGGACAGCAGGGATCGCGAGGCGAGCCGGCGGCTCGTCCCGGGCGGTGGACTGGGGTCAGTGGGTGGGCGCCGGTCCGGTGCTGTCCCGCAGCGAGATCGGCGGGGTGAGCAGCAGGTGCCGGGGGGAGCCGGCCGGCGCGGCGATCCGTTCGAGGAGCAGTTCGACGGCGTATGCGCCCATTTCCAGGGCGGGGACGTCGGCGGCCGTGAGCCGAGGCCGGAACCCCTCGGCCCAGTGCCGGGCCGCGACTCCGGCGATGGACATCTGCCGGGGGACCGCGACGCCGGCCCGTTCGATGCCACGCTGGATCCCGGGCAGCGCTGCTTCGTTGACGGTCACGATGGCGGTGACCTCGGGGTGCAGCTCTCGCAGTTGTTCGAAGCATTCTTCGCCTGCGGCGGGATCGTCGGCGCAAGGAAGATTCATGCCGACCAGGCCTCGCTGGCTGATGGCCTCGTCGAAGCCGGCCTGCGCCCGGTGCGCCGGCCCGTAGCCGGCGGCCATCAGTTCGGTGGACCGGTTGATCAACGCGACCATGCGGTGTCCGAGGTCGGCGAGGTGGTGCACGCATCGGGCGACCAGCGTGGCGTAGTCGACGTCGACCCAGCAGGTGCCGTGCGGGTGCGCGGTGTGGCCGATGGTGACGAACGGCAGTCCGGTCCGCTGCAGCCGGGTGGCCCGCTCGTCCTCCAACCGGATCTCCATCAGGATGACTCCGTCGACTCGGCGGCCCGAGATGAGTCGCTCGAACGACCGGTCGTGATCGCCGCCGGAGGGTGACAGCAACACGTCGAGATCGGCGCGGGCCGCGGCCTCCACGACGCTGGCCACGAAGCCCAGCTGCATATCAGTCAGAAGTAGCCCGGCCGGCGGGATCACCAGGCCCAGAGTGCGCGTGCGGCCCTCCTTCAGCGCCCGGGCGGCGGCGTTCGGGCGGTAGCCGATCTCGTCGATCACGGTTTGAATGCGCTGTTTGGTCTCCGGGCTCACCGTACGGCGGCCGCTCAGCGCATATGACACGGTGCTGCGCGACACCCCGGCCCGGCGGGCGATCTCCGCGATGTTCATCTCCACCTCATCTGACTGGGCGTCTCGAGACTGTACGGCGATCTTGGTCTCTCGCGCGCGAGGGCCGCCCGCCTTCGTCGCCGGCCGGGACGCGCCCTTACCGAGACAACAGCTGTCGAATCGATTCGCTCCCTACCGTAGATAGCGACAATCGTCGATGTCAACGGCTGTCCCCGCCAAAGGCGATGCGCTGGACTCCAGCTCTGCAATGTTCTTGACCGTCACGTTGGACGCGGCCTATGGTCGGCTGACCGACATGTCGAATCGGTTCGCTGAACGACGCGCAGCGCTACGTCGCGCATCACCGTCGGCGGCGCGGAAGACTGAGCCACCCGGGAAAGGCATCCATGTCCGAGGCCACCTTCTCCCTCCAGGAAATCCCCTTCAGTCATGCGGGCTCCTGGTTCGACATCTCCCCGGTCATCGCGGAGAAGACCTACGCCGAAGACCTGCACCTGGTCTCGCACCGCAACGGGATGCACGCGATCCTGCGGTTCGAAACCCGTTCGACCGACGGCCCGCTGGAGGCACCCGCGGCAGCCTCGGCCACCCGGCTGCAGTGGACATCTCGAGGCGGCCGCATCGACCTGGTCTACGAGAACGCCGACACCATCCGCTTGCGCGGCACCGGGCTCGGGTTGCGTGTCGCCGCCGCCGCACCGGCCCTGACGCCGTTCTCCGGCACCTACCTCTTCCGCGACCCGCGCGACGACTCGTACGTCTTCACCTCTTACGAAACCGGACACCGCTACCGCATCACCGTGCTCAGCGGTGGCCCGCACACGGTGGAGGGCGCGGAAATGCTCGGTACCCACGACCGGCATGTCGAACTGGCCGCCGGCGCCCCGTGGGAGATCGCCATCGAGGAATACGCCGCAAGCCGCTACCCGTACCGGCCTGTCATGACCTTCGACGAGGCTGCCGGGAACGTGCAGGACACCTACCACCGATTCCTGGAGACGGTGGCGCCGTGGCGGGACTCCCGGGCACCGGCCGCGGAACTCGCCGCTTACGTGATCTGGTCCGCCACGGTCGCACCCGGCGGGTTCATCGGCCGCCCGGCTGTACTGATGTCCAAACACTGGATGGACAAGGTCTGGAGCTGGGACCACTGTTTCAACGCGCTCGCACTCGCCGCGGGAGACCCCGAACTGGCCTGGCACCAGTTTCACCTCCCCTTCGACCACCAGGACCGGACCGGCGCGCTGCCGGACTCCGTCACCCACTCCGAAGTCCTTTACAACTTCGTCAAACCTCCCATCCACGGCTGGGCCTTCGCCCGGCTGCGCCGGCAGCTCCCCCAGCCCCTCGACCGACAGCAGTTGACCGAGACCTACGAGCGGCTGAGCCGGTGGACGACCTTCTGGCTCACCCAGCGCCGCACACCCGGCCACCCGCTGCCCTATTACCACCACGGCAACGACAGCGGCTGGGACAACGCCACGACCTTCGACGCCGGACCGGTACTCCAGACCGCCGACCTGGCCGCTTTCCTGATCATCCAGTTGCGCGAGCTCAGTGATCTCGCGGACCGGCTCGACGAGTCCATGGCCGCCCTCCGCTGGAACGACACCGCCGGGCAACTGCAGGCCGCGCTGCTGTCGGAACTGTGGGACGGCAACCAGTTCCGCGCCCGCGACCCCCGCACCGGCGCCGTGCACGACAGCACCAGCCTGCTCGCGCTGATGCCGATCGTGCTCGGCGCCGACCTTCCCGCCGAGATCCGCACGTCGCTGACCGCCGCCCTCAAAGCACATCTGACGCCGCACGGCCTGGCGACCGAACCAGTCGACTCCGACCTGTACTCCCCCGACGGCTACTGGCGTGGGCCCATCTGGGCGCCCGCCACCCTGCTCATCGAGGACGGTCTACGCCGCGCCGGGCACGTCGACCTCGCCGACGACCTCAGCGGCCGCTTCCGGCGGCTCTGCGAGACATCCGGCTTCGCCGAGAACTTCAACGCCGACACCGGTGCCGGACTGCGCGACCGCGCGTACACCTGGACCGCCGCCACCTATCTCATCCTCGCCGCGGAGTACTGCCGGCGCCCGTGATGCTCAGGGACGTTGCCACCGCTGCGAGCGTGGTCGGCCAGGCATGTTCCGGGCACCTTCGCGCTGCGGATCCACCGCACGCCGCTTTCTGCGGCGTGCGACTGCTTGCGCTCGGCAAGCGTTGCACTGGGCAACGGTTTCGGCTTCGATCGGTGGGGCAAGCGGAATTCACCCGTACCGCCTGACCGACCGGAGCCGTCCTGATGAGCTCGCTCAACTCCTGGCTGTTGCTACTGATCTTCGTGGGTTGCGCCGCGGCGATCTGGGGCGCCGGGATCAAGCTGTCCGACACCACCGACGTGCTCTCCGAGCGCCTGCACCTGGGCGCGGCCCTCGGCGGGGTCATCCTGCTGGCCATCGCGACCAACCTGCCGGAGATCGCGATCACCGTCAGCGCCGCGCTCTCGCACCAGCTCGACGTCGCGGTCGGCAACATCCTCGGCGGCATCGCCATCCAGACCGTCGTGCTGGTAGTCCTCGACGCGGCCGGGGTCCGCCCCCGCAAACCGCTGACCTACCTCGCCGCTTCGCTGACTCTGCTGCTGGAAGGCGCGCTCGTGGTCGCGCTGCTGCTGGTGGTCGTCATGTCGACGCAGCTGCCGGCGTCGCTGATCGCGTTCCGGCTCACGCCCGGCGCGGTGCTCATCGCCGTGCTCTGGGGCGTCGGGCTGTTCCTGCTGCGCCGCGCCGGGCGGGGGCTGCCGTGGCACGAGGGCGGCGACGCGCCCGACGGGCAGGAGAAGCCGGCCGGGCACTCGCGGACCACGAAAGAAGGGCAGGCCAGCGCCAAGGGGGTGAGCACCGCCCGTACGGCGGCAATTTTCTCTTCCGCGGCAGCGGTGACCCTGGTGGCCGGTGTGTTCATCGAGCGCAGTGGTGAGGAGTTGTTCGGGCGGCTCGGCATGTCCGGGGTGCTGTTCGGCGCGACCGTGCTGGCCGCAGCGACCGCTCTGCCGGAGATCTCGACCGGGCTGACCTCGACCCGGATGGGCGACTACCAGCTGGCGATCAGCGACATCTTCGGCGGGAACGCCTTCCTGCCGGTGTTGTTCCTGGTCGCGAGCGTGCTGTCCGGGCAGGCGGTGCTGCCCGGCGCCCACCACAGCGACATCTACCTGACGGCGCTCGGGGCACTGCTGACCGTGGTCTACATGACCGGTCTGGTGTTCCGGCCGCAGCGGCAGTGGCTGCGGATGGGCGCCGACTCGATCGCCGTGCTGATCCTCTACGCGGCCGGGATCGCCGGGCTGGCGTTCATCTCCGGCTGACTCCTCACCGTGAGGCGGGCGCGGAAGTCGGCGGCGTTCATGGGCCGGGCGAAGTGGAAACCCTGGGCCCGCTCGTAGCCCAGCCGGGTCATGCGCGCCGCCTGCTCCGCCGTCTCGATCCCCTCGGCGACCGCCTGCAGACCGAAGGCCCGGGCCATCTGAGCGACCGCGTCGGCGATTGCCTCCGTGCCGGTCACGAACGAGCGGTCCAGCTTGATCTGGTGCACCGGGCAGCCGGCGAGCAGGCTCAGCGTGGACGCGCCGGTGCCGAAATCGTCCAGCGACAGGCGTACGCCCATGGCCCGCAACTCGTCCAGGTTGTCGTGGGTGGCGCCGCCGCCGACCGCGACCGACTCGGTGATCTCCACGGTCAGCCGGTGGGGTGGCAGGCCGCTGTCCCGAAGCGCTTCCGCGACCACGGCGGGGAAACCGGTCTCGCGCAACTGCCGGGCGGAGACGTTCACCGACACGGTCAGGGCGTCCGGCCACGTGGCGGCCTCACGGGTCGCGGCGCGCAGCACCCAGGCGCCGAGCGGCACGATCAGGCCGGTCTGTTCGGCGGTGTCGATGAACGCGCCCGGCCCGAGCAGGCCCTCCGCGGGGTGCTGCCAGCGCACCAGCGCCTCGGCTCCGGTGGGCCGGCCGTCCGGCAACGTCACCACCGGCTGGAAGTAGACCACCAACTGGTCCTCGAGGATCGCCGTCTGCAGCGCGGCCGCCCGCCGGCTGCGTTCGGCGCCACGGGCCTCCATGCCCGGCCGATACCACTCGCGGCCGCCCTCGCCGCGCGCCTTCGCCTCGTACATCGCAATGTCGGCCTGGCGAAGCAGGTTGCCGGCGTCGTCGCCGCCGCGGCCCTCGACCACGCCGAAGCTCGCGCGCACGGTCATCGGCTCGCCGTCGAGCACGGTCGGTTCGAGCAGCGCCACCGCGACGCGGGCCAGCACCTGGTCGACGTCGACGTCACCGTCACGGCTGAAGAGGATGGCGAACTCGTCGCCGCCCAGCCGGGCGACGGTGTCGACCGGTCGCAGGCAGGCTTGCATCCGCTCGGCCACGTGGATCAGCAGCGCATCCCCGGCGGCGTGCCCGAGGGTGTCGTTGACGGTCTTGAAGTCGTCCAGGTCGACCAGCACGACCCGCACCACCTCATGCGGGCCGGCGGCGGAGACGGCCGCGGTCAGCCGTTCGTGGAAGAGCGTCCGGTTCGCCAGCCCGGTGAGATTGTCGTGACTGGCCTCGTGGCGGAACCGCCTCTCCTGCAGCCCGATCCGGGTGAGCAGGGCGTCGTTCTGCCGGAAGGCGATCAGCTGCCGGACGACCACCAGCGTGGTCAGCGTGACCGTGACCCCGTCGATCAGCGCGCCGCTGCCCCGGCCGGTGACGTGGTGGTAGATCACCATGGCGTCGACGGCCGCGATCGCCACGTACGGCATCAGGCTGTACCCGCGCGCGGCCCGTCGCGGCCGGCCACCGGTCGCGGTGTCCACCACCTGCATCCGGGCGCCGACCGCGGCGGCGTAGGCGGCCAGCGGCAACACCAGCACCAGCAGATTGCCCCGAGGCTGATGTGGCTGAAGGAAGCTGACGGCCGAGCCCAGCCCACCGATCAGCGCCGACGCGCCGATCCAGTACAGCCCGCGCCGCGCGAACGAGTCGACGCCGGCCAGCACCACCTTGGCGGCCAGGTAGACGCCGTTGAGCCCGGCGCCCATGATGACGATCGCCGCCAGCACCCGGGGCATGGTGACCCGCCCGTCGGCGAACTGGGCCGACGCGGCGAAGTGCCAGATCAGCAGCCCGGCCGCGGTGGTCAGGGTGCCCAGGTCGAGCCAGACCCCGGCCTTGCGGGCGCGCCCCCGGACACTGAACGGCAAGCCGACCAGCGGCACGGTCAGCACCATGCCGCCGACCAGATGCAGCCCGACCGAGGCCGGGAGCAGCCGGCTCCCGGCGCCGGACTCGTAGCCGATGCGCAGCCCCGCGACGGCGACGAACAGGCACACGCCGATCTCGGTCGTGCGCCAGTAGCGGCGGACCACCGGCGAGGACTCCGGGTCGTTGCGCACCCGGCGGCAGAGCATCAGCGTGGGGATGATCACCGCGATCATCAGCAGCCAGTTCACCGGCCCCGGCCACAGCGGGCCGGCGTGTTCCTGGATCAGGAACGCCGCGACGTCGACGATCGCCAGAGCGGTGACGGCCCGGAACGCCCGATCGGCGAAGAGGGGCAAGCCGCCGGGCGTCTCGGGCATGCCGGAACCATCGGCAGCGCCGAGGTGAAGTTGAGCCCGGGTCAGCCGGTCGCCGGGGTCGCCTCGGCGGGCAGGAGGGTGCCGACCCGGGCCCGGACCTGGTCGACCGTCTCCCAGCCGTCCCCGTCGAGGCTGGTCAGCGCGGCCGGGAAAACCCCGTCCTGCTCCCGGAGAATGTGGTCGCGCAGCAGATCGAGGGTGTCGATCAGCTCCCGCGGCCACCCCGTGTCGGCCGGTGTGCCCGCAGCCGCCGCCCCGCCGGCCAGGGTGCAGAACCCGGCAACCGTGCCGAGCGCGACCGCGACCGCGTGGTACGCGGTCTCGCTGATCCCGGCGGCCTCGGTCCACGACTCCGGGATCAGCAGGCCGCCGATGTGGCCGACGGCGACCAGCAGGATGTTCACACCCCGCTCCGCAGCGCCCCACCCCACCGGCGCATCGACCACCGCCATCCCCGCCCCGCCCGGACCGGGGGCGTGCCGCTGGTCTGACCAGCGGCTGCCTCGCGGACTCCGGGTGGCTGAACCGCACGGCTGACTGAATGGCCTCGACGGGTTCCGGTCTGAGCTGGACCCGCCACGGAGGTCGCCCTGCAGGGCTGAGCGTTCTGGGCGCCCCGCGCCCTGCTCGGCCCGGAAGGGTCCCCGCGGGAGCGGCGGAGGGCGACCACAGCGGAGAGGGGACCTGAGGCTCTTGAATGTGATCTTGGGTCAGCCGGTCGGGGTCGGGGACGGGGAACTGCTCGTCGGGCAGGGGGTGCCGCGGAGAAGGCTGTAGCGGGCTTCGATGGTGTACGTGCCGGCGGCCTGGGCTATCAGCTCGGTCCAGGAGCCGCTCTGGACCAGGCAGGCTCGCGGCGTCGTGCCGTGGATCGCGAGCCACGGGGACCAGGCGATGCGCAGAAGGGTGGTGCCGGGGGCGGGGAGGTGGACCGTGACCGCGGCGGGGCCGGCGTAGGTGACCGTGGCGGGGGTGGAGGCGAGCGGGTCGGAGCCCTCCACCTGGTAGATGCGCCAGTTGTGGTCCTGCCAGACGAGCGGCAGCCAGGACTGGCCGGCGGTGATGATCCGGGCCTCGGCGATGCCGGCGTCGTCGGTCTCCGCGGTGGGCAGGACGACGAAACCGACGCTCCAGTTGTGCAGCCACGTGCGGTACGACTCGGCGGTCAGCGTGCCGTCGTAGAAGAGCGGGTTACGGTGCACGTCGGCCTGCCGGTTCCAGCCGCGGGCGAGGTTGACGTGCGGGGCGAGGCTGACCGCCTCCCAGTGGGTGCGCAACGGCACCACCTCGACCCGGCCCTGTTCGGCGTGCAGTTGCTGCAGGGCTTCGACCAGCGGCTGGGCGGCGGCGACGGTGGCGGGGGCGTTCTTCGTGCGGGCGTAGTCCACCAGCGGCTGGATGACGGTCCAGGCCGCGAGGGCGGTGGCTATGACGAACGTGATCAGGGTCTTCGCTCTGCGCGGTCGGCTGATCGCGGCGGCACAGATCAGGAACGCCGCGCTGAGCAGGACCGCGAGGCGTTCGACGTTGCTGCCGATCGGGGTGGGCAGCAACCAGCACAGCGCGACGCCGAGCGCGTAGACCCAGGCACCGGCCCGGACGGTGCGCCACGTGGCCGGGGTCAGCGCGGCGACGGCGACCGCGGCACCGACCGTGACCAGGGCGGCGTACCACGGGAACGGTTGGACGCCGGAGAACGGGAACAGCATCGTCGTCGCGCCGATCACCGCGGGCGGGCCGGCCGCCAGCCAGATCGCGTGGCGCCTGCGGCCGGTCAGGAATATCGCCGCCGCGAGCACCTCGATGAACAGGCCGGCGACCGGACTGCCCAGCGTGGCGATCGTGCCGAGCACCGCCGCGGCGATCGGCCGAGGACGGCGGTGACCGGTTCCGTTCAGTGAGCAGATCGCCGCGGCAAGAGCAAAGACCAGGCCGATGAGGTACGTGACGCGGCCCGCGGCGAGGTTGCCCCAGACGGCGACCGCCATCCACAGGGCCGGTAACAGCGGCCGCGGGAAGCCCGAGCGGAGCAACACATACCCGGCCAGGGCGGCCGTGCCCGTGCAGGCGAGCACACCCGTGGTGCGGACGCCGAGCCAGGCCATCAGGTACGGCGAGAGGACACTGTACGACGCCGGGTGCATGCCGCCGTACCAGGACAGGTTGTACGCCGAACCGGGGTGGTGCCGGACGAACGACGTCCACGCGTACTGCGCGGCGAGGTCACCGGCATCCCGGGCCAGCCAGAAGCCCCAGATGAGGCTGAGCACACCGGCGAGCGAGCCGGCGACCACGTCCGGCCGGCGCCACCAGCGTGGCAGGGCGGCACGCGGGCCTGCGTAGACGCGGTCCAGGAGCACCATGGGGTCGTTGTTCCGTTCGTCCCGTTTCTGCCGGCGGCGAGAAACAGGACCGGCTCGGCGGGAGACGGTAACACTTGTGCGCCCGGATTTGGTCACGTGCCATCCGATAGCGTGCCGGGATGGACCGAGATCTTCGCGCCGCCCGTGACCTGGTCGCCGGCCTCGCCGAGCAGGCCGGGCGCCTGCAACTGGACCGCCGCGACACGCTGACGGTCGGCGCGCCGAAAGCGCACGTGAACGATGTCGTCTCGGATGTCGACATCGCCAGCGAGCAGCTGATCGTCGACGCGATCCGGGCGGCCTGGCCGGAGGACGCCGTGCAGGCCGAGGAGGGTCACGGGCGGGACGGGACGAGCGGCTGGACGTGGATCGTCGACCCGCTCGACGGGACCCGGAACTACATCAGCCGGACCGGGCCGTGGTCGGTCAGCATCGCGCTGCGGTTCGAGGACCGGCTGCGGATGGCGGTGGTGCACGAGCCGGTGGCCGGGGAGACGTTCAGCGCGATCGACGGCGGCGGGGCGTTCCTCGATGGGGAACGGCTCACCGAGCCGGCCGGGGCGGCCCTGGAGAAGGCGCTGGTCGGGGTGAGCTTCCAGCCGAACCCGGCGACCAAGGAACGCGCGGCGAAGGTCGTCCGGGACCTGCTCCCGGCGGTCGGGGACATCCGGCGGCTGCCGGCCGCGCTCAACCTGGTCTATCAGGCGGCCGGGCGGCTCGACGGCGGAGTGGCCCTGGACACGTTCCTGTGGGACATCGCGGCCGGGGCGTTGATCGCCCGGGAGGCCGGGGTGGTCCTCGGCGGTCAGGGGGCCGATTTCTCGACCGAACTGACGATCGGGGCGGCACCGGCGCTCTGGCCGGACCTGTCGGAACGGGTCCGGGCCAGCGCCTGACGGGTGCCCGGGTCAGGGCACGTCGGCGGTGAGGGGTCGCTGCCGCGGGTGGTTCAGCGGCGAGAGCTGCACCGTCCACGTGCGGGCGGCACCGACTTTCTCACTGGCGTGGCAGAGTAGCTCGCAGCCCATCTGAGTGGTGCCCTCGGCGAAAGCGCGGTTGATCACACTGATGGCTTTGGGATGGTCGCCCGCCTCCAGCGCTGCGTCCAGCGCGGTCGTCAGGACCCGGGCGAGCGCGGCGTGGAAATTCGCTGCTCCCCTGTCCCGCAGGTTTCTGGTGGTGACCGTGGGCAGCACTGACACGAGGTGGTTCTCCTCTGGTCTCGGTGGAGCGACCCCGGCGGATCGAGCCCCGCTCAACCCTACGCGCCACCCGGCCGTAAGCCGCTGTTCGCGCGTGCCGGATATCCCGGCGACGCTGTGACGGCGGTCGCTTCGTCGAAATGCGCGGCGCGCGGCTAATTCTGTGCTACGTTCGTCGTGTTGCAGTTTTGATTTCCGTAGACGTTTTCGGCGCCTGTTGGGTCATCTGAGCCCGGCGGGCGCTTTTTCGTTTGTCGCGTCGGTTCGACGCGGGCGATCAACACGGCGGCGTGCGATTCCGCAACTGCGGACTCGAACAGCCTGCTAAGGAGCAGACATGGTTACCGGTACGGTGAAGTGGTTCAACGGGGACAAGGGTTTCGGTTTCATCAGCCAGGACGACGGCGGCCCGGACGTCTTTGCCCACTTCTCCGCGATCTCGGCCAGCGGTTTCCGCAGCCTTGACGAGAATCAGCGCGTGGAGTTCGAGATCACGCAGGGCCAGAAGGGCCCGCAGGCGCAGGACATTCGCGTCATCTGATCCACGCACCACAATCTCGGCGGTCCGACTGATTCAGCGGGCCGCCGTTTGCGTTTTCCGTTATACGTTTTCCACGCTCGCCCTGCCGGATTCACCAGTGACACGAACTCGCTGACCAATGGTCTGTGCCGATCGGCCCGCCAGACCAGGACGACCTGGTTGTCCGGGATGTCGTCGACGCGGGCGAAGGCACGGTCCTCGGCGGTACGTCGGGCATCGGGTACGCGACCCGGCAGCCACCGCCGAGCGGAGCGCCGACGTGGTGGTGGTCTCCTCCGGCGCGCAGCGGGTCCGGGACGGCGCCGGCCGCCGGCCGCCGGCCTCACGATCCGCCGGGCGACCCGCTCGAGCGGATCGGTTCGTTCGGCCATCTCGTCTACACCGCCGGCAGGCCACTGTCGCTGATGCCGTTGACCGAATTGGATCAGCCGGCAGCCCGGGCTTTCTTCGGGCTGCGGTACTTCGAGGCGGTGGGCTCAACCACCGGATCTCGGCCTTGCACCCGTCCACGTCGGGCACCTCCGAGCAGCGCGGTTTCATTGACGCGTACGTCTTCCCGGACGGCGAACTGGCTCCGATCGGCACCACCGTGACACTGCTGGAGGACGCCGGTTTCGAGGTGCGGGACGTGCACGCGTTGCGGGAGTACTACGGGCGTACGCCCCGCGCCTGGGCCTCCGGCCTGGACTCGGAGTGGGCCGCCACGGTGAAACCGACCGGCCGCGGACGGGCCCGGGTGTGGCGGCTCTACACGGCGGCGTCGGCGCTCGGCTTCGAGCAGGCGCGGATCGGGATCAGCCAGGTGCCGGCGGTGAAGACGGACCGGGACGGCACCAGCGACATGCCACCGGCCCGGAACGGTTTCCTGGGCTGAGCGGGTGGTGTCGAGCGCCAGGTTGGCGGGCTCGGGCTCACCTCGGGTGGCGTGTCAGGCCGTGCGCCTGCTCGCCCCGGCGCTCAACAGCGCACCGGTTCCGAACCCCGGTGCCGGCGAGGGCCGCGCGTAACGCCGGTGCGGTGGAACGCCGAACGGCGGCCCGCTGAATCAGTCGGGCCGCCGTTCGGGTAGTGCGGGGAATCAGAGCGGGCGGATGTTCTCCGCCTGCGGGCCCTTCTGGCCCTGGGTGATGTCGAACTCCACCTTCTGGTTCTCGTCGAGGCTGCGGAAACCGCTCGAGGAGATCGCGGAGAAGTGGGCGAAGACGTCGGGGCCGCCGCCGTCCGGGGTGATGAAGCCGAAGCCCTTGTCGGCGTTGAACCACTTCACGGTACCTGTAGTCATGTCTGCTCCTTCGCAGGCTGTGGGAGACCGCGGTGTGCGAACTCCTTACGCCGCCGCGTTGATCACCCGCGTCGAACCGACACGACAAAACGAAAAAGCGCCTGGATGGGTTTCGGATGACCCATCAGGCGCTGGCAACGTCTACGGAAATCAAAACTGCAACGACAAGACCGTACCACAGATCGGACGGCAGGCTAGATCTTTCGTACGGGGTTGCGGTCCGGCAGTTCCGCGGTGCACGGCATCCACAGGCTTCTTCGGACGGTCCTTCCCACGGGGAGAAGGACCGTGCGGCCTGGTGTCAGGCGGCGCCGGCCCGCTGGCGGCACTCGTGGTCGCGGTGGTGCTGAAGCGCTTCTTCGAGCTGGTCCTCGAGGATGATGATCCGGCAGGCCGCTTCCAGGGCAGTGCCCTGGTCGACCATCTCCCGGGCGCGTGCGGCCAGGCGCAGCTGGTAGCGGGAGTAGCGGCGGTGGCCACCGGCGGAGCGGAAGGGGATGATCAGTTTCGCCTCGTCGAGGCGGCGCAGGAAATCCTGCGAGGCGCCGACGATGTCGGCGGCGCGGCCCATGGTGTAGGCGGGGTAGTCATCGTCGTTGAGCATGTCGTCGGGTTGGGCCATACCTTCCTTCTTCAAGAACGAGGGCCCCGGCGCGTGTCGCGCCGGGGCCCAGGGTTACGGGTTACACACACCATCTACCGACAGGTTCGTCGGGTTCTCTTTTCCGCACCCCGCCACTGTCAGCGAGCGGTGCGAGGATCGCATAAGCGTGACCTGAGACCACCTCACGTTCAAAGTGACCACGGTGTCCACCCCAGAACTGGAACTACGTCCTGACGGTGGGCGATCCAACGGCGTCAAACCCTCCCTTTCCTCAACTTCTCACTATCCACGGTGCTGTCCGTCGATGCCGGAGCCCCACGCGACTTCATGGCCCCGAGCATGTGCGGCGGATCCTTGGTGCATCAGGCGGAGCCCCGAAAACTGCATCAGCCCTGCCTGCGGTTGCCCTGACCTGGAGTTACGTCAAGGTCTTGTCGTGCACGTGCGGTGTTGCGCGCGGTGATGCACTTCCACCGCGATAACCGAGCGAGCCACGAGAACTTCCGGGCCCTGCTTCGACGCTCGGCTTGTCACGTCGGCGTCTTCAACCGATCTCCGTCGTCAACGGAGCCAACATTAACCACCCACGCCGAGAATGTCTAGTCCTCGGGACCCAGATTTTCTAGGCGGCTGGTAGCGGCTTTCTCGGCCGGCCACCGGGTGACAAGGGGAGGGAACGCCGCCTCAAAAGAGTAAAACTGTCCCTAATACCCTTTTTTTCAACATCCACACCTACATACTCCGAACTGGCGTGATCAACACCAGCACAGGAGCAGCCGTGGACACACTCGAAGTCGCCCCCGCACCCGCCCCGCTGTCGGCGCGGGAAACCACCGACGTCCTGATCTGGGAGACCGACCCGGGCGCACCGCCGCGGTGGAACACCCCGGTCCTGCAGCCGATGCCGGACCTGGCCGGCAGCCTGCTTCCGGTGGCCGTCGCCGGGCGCGCGCCGTCGTCGCACAGCGGCAGACCGGGCACCGCCGACTTCCTCTACTGGAACCTGGCCGACTCCCTGCGACGCACCGCCGGCTTCTGGGGTCCGCTGATGCCGCCGCCGGCCGCCTGGAACCCGGCGGTCCGCGGGACGCTGATCGCGACTCTCGACGCCGGCGACGAACTCAACGCCTTCTACGACCGCCGCGGTGTCTGGTTCGAGCATCACCTGGTCAGCGGCATCCGCGTCATGTCCGGCGAGAGCCCGGACGTGGTGTGCCACGAGGTCGGCCACGCCGTTCTCGACGCGTTGAAGCCGGGCCTCTGGGACGTGATGGGCGTCGAACCGGCGGCCTTCCACGAGTCGTTCGGTGACATCAGTTCCATCCTGTCGAACCTGATGCTGCCGAGCCTGCGTGCGGCGGTGATCGTCGAGACGAACGGCAACCTGGCCGCTTCCTCGCAGCTCTCCCGCCTGGCCGAACAGCTGGGCTGGGCCATCCGCCAGGAGTCGCCGAACAGCGTCGAGCCGGACTGTCTGCGCAACGCCTCGAACAACTTCGCCTACCAGGACCCGCGCACCCTGCCGAACTCGGCTCCGGCCTCCATGCTGGCGCGCAGCCCGCACTCCTTCTCCCGGGTCTTCACCGGCGCCTTCCTGCGGATGCTGGCCGGCATCTTCCAGGATCAGGGTTCGCGGGACGCCGACGCGCTGCTCACCGCCGCGAGGGACGCCGGGCGGCTGATGGTCGAGGCCGTCCGGGCCGCCCGGGCCGTGCCGGGCTTCTTCGCCGAGGTGGCGGCCCACGTCATCGCGTGTGACCAGGACCTGAACGGCGGGCGGTACAACGCCTCGCTGCGCCGGGCCTTCCTCGCGCACGGCATCCTGTCGCCCCGGGCGGCGACCGAGCTCCCGCGGGCCGCCGCCGGCATCGCCCCGGACCTCGACGAGCTCACCACCCACCGGCAGGACGGGCGGGAACTCGGACTGGACCGGCCCCTCACGTTCCAGCTCCCCGCCGGGAGCACCCAGGACGGGCTGATCTTCGTGGCCGACCTGATCAGCCGGGGCCGCGTGATCACCCCGGCCGACCGGCAACGACGCGGCCTGATCGGCACCGCTACGAGCCCGGGGCGCCAGACGCACGAGATGGTCGAGCAGGACGACGAACTGGTCCTGGTCCGCCGGCTGTTCCTGTGACCTCGCCGTGGAACCGGACGAACCAGAGGGGCCGCCGGAGTCCGACGACGAGCGCCGCTTTCTCGCCGACCTGATCAGCCGGGGTGAAGCCGTTCCCGAAGGGACGGAACCGCCCCCGGCCGCCACCCACGAGGTGACCACGGACGAGCAGGGTGCACCCGTCGTACGCCGGAAACGGTTCACCATCACCTGAGACACCGGTCAGCGGTTCGTGACCCGAAGTGGCCCTCGGCGGCCGGCCAGCCAGATCAGGAAGGTGGCCGCGCCGAGGGCCGCACCGGTCGCGGTGACCGCGGTCCAGCCGCCGGCCGACCAGAGCAGCGTGGCCGCGGCCGAGCCGATCGCGCCGCCGACGAAGTTGCCGGTGACGAACGCGGTGTTCAGGCGGCTGCGCGCGGCCGGCGCGACGGCGAACATCCGGACCTGGTTCAGCACGTTCAGGGCCTGCACGGCCACGTCCAACAGGACGACCGCGACCAGGATCAGCACGACCGAGTGCCCGCCCAGCCCGGCCAGCACGTACGCCCCGGTCAGCAGCAGGCCGGCCACGCCGACGGCCGGGACGGACCAGCCGCGGTCGTGCAGCCGGCCGACGCGCTGGGCGGCGATCGCACCGGCCAGGCCGGCCAGCCCGAACAGGCCGATGACGGTCGTCGAGTAGCCGAACGGCTCGGCGCTGAGCAGGAACGTCAGCGCCGTCCAGAACATGGTGAAGGCGGCGAACCCGGTGCCGCCGAGGGCCAGGGTCCAGCGGGCCGCGCGTTCGCGGGCGACGACCGTGCCGACCGACCGGATCAGCGCCGGGTAGCCGACCGGCTCGCGCGGCGGCAGGACGGGGATCGCCCGGCGCAGGATCGCCGCGAACACGACGGCGGCGACGGCCGCACCGCCGAACACGACGCGCCAGCCGGCGACGTCGGAGACCAGACCGCTGACGGTACGCGACACGAGGACCCCGGTGAGCACGCCGGAGACCACCACGCCGAGCACCCGTCCGCGCTCGCCGTCGCCGGCCAGGTCCCCGGCCAGCGGGGTGAGCAGTTGACCGGCCACAGTGGTGGCGCCCAGCGCGGCCATCGCGGCGAGCAGCACCGGGAACGTCGGCGCGAGCGCGCACCCGGCCAGCGCGACCGCGGAGCAGAGCAGCATCACCGGGATGAGGCGGCGCCGGTCGAGCACGTCCCCGAGCGGGACGATGAGCAGGACACCGACGGCGTAGCCGAGTTGGGTGGCGGTGACCAGCCAGCCGGCCGCGCCGGCGCCGGTGCGCAGGTCACCGGCGATGAAACCGAGCAGGGGTTGCGCCCAGTAGAGGTTGCCGACGGCGAGCCCGGCGGCGACGGCGAACAGGACGGTGAGGCCGCGGGTCATCGGCCGGTGCGAAGTGGAGATCGTCACGACCACCAGCAAACCCCTTCGGCGGTACGGGTGGCAGGTCCGGCTCTGACGGCGGCCGAACCTGGCCCGGTTCGCGTTCCTCGACCCGGACGGGCCGGGCTTCTACCTCGACTGGGCGACCGTGGCCAAGGACGCGTGCTCACCTGACCCCGGCGGTGCGCAGCGTGGCCAGGACCAGGGCGCGGGTGACGGTGACGATCTCGCTGACCGGCACCTGTTCGCGGGGGCCGTGGGCGAGGCGTACGTCCCCCGGCCCGTACTGCAGGGTGGGAATCCCCGCCTCGGCGTAAAGGCGCAGGTCACTGCCGTAGGGCGCGCCCCGCTCGGCCGGCCGCGGCCCGCCCGTCACGTCGGCGTGCGCGTCCGCCACCAGCGCCGCGAGGGGGTGCCCGGCCGGCAGCCGCCCGCTGGCGAACTGCCCGCCGGGCCAGGTCACGGTCGCCGGGTGGTCGCGCAGCCACGGGTCGCCGGCGCAGGCCTCGGCCACGCACGCCGCCAGGTCGGCGCGGGCCGCGGCCGGGTCCTCGCCGAGCCGGACCCCGAGGCGCCCCTCGGCGACCAGCAGGTCGGGCACGCTGCTGGCCCAGTCACCGGATCGCACCGTCCCGACCGACAGCGGGTAGGGGACGGGACAGTCGGCCATCAGCGGGTCGGCACCGGCGTTGCGGCGTTCCTCCAGCGCCGCGAGGGCGTGGTGGATCGGCAGGTACGCGTCGATCGCGCTGACCCCGGCGTACCGGGTGCTGCCGTGCGTCGCCCGTCCCGGCACCTCGATCCGGAACGTGAGCGCCCCGGCGTTCGCGATCATCAGCGCGCCGCTGGTCGGCTCGGTGATGATGCACGCGTCCCCGGTGTGCCCGCGTTCCAGCGTGCCGAACGCGCCGAGCCCGCCGTCCTCCTCGCTGACCACGAAATGCGTCGCCACCCGGCCGCGCAGTCGCACCCCGGCCGAGCGGATCGCGGCCAGCGCGGCGAGGATCGCGACCACGCCGGCCTTCATGTCGCAGGCGCCCCGGCCGTGCACGACGTCACCGGCGACCCACGGCCGGAACGGGTCCCCGGCCCACTGCCCAAGATCTCCCGGGGGTACGACGTCAGCGTGCCCCTGCAGGACGAGCGTCGGCCCGTCGTCACTCTCGCGGGTGATCCCGACGAGTCCCCACGCCTCGGTCCGGGGTGCCTCGCCGCCCGGGAAACCGGCGTGCGCGCGCAGCCCGGCCAGGTCCATGGACCACAGGTCGATGTCCAGGTCGAGCCGTCGCAGGTGCCCCGCGAGCACGTGCTGCAGCTCCGACTCGGCGTCGGTACCGGTCACGCTGGGCACGGCGAGCAGCTCCAGCAGGATCCCGGCGATGGCCGTCTCGTCGACCCCGGCCAGCGCGGCCGCCTCGACGTCGCTGATGTTCGCCGTCATCGCTGCATCCTCCCGTTGTTCCGACGTCCGGGACCCTACGTCTCCGCGGGCGGCTCGTGAAGGTCGCGAGGTAGGCTGCGACGATGCGGCTGTCGGGGATCGTCGACACGGCCGGTGGACTGGGCCGGCACGACCATGTCGGCTGGGCGTTCGCCCGGTCCGCCGACTTCCGTGCGGTCGCCGGGCAGTTCCTCGACGACGGCCTCGCCTCGCAGGAGCGGGTCCTCTACGTCGCCGGCCCCGGCACGCCCGCCCCGGCCGTCCTCGACGACGCGGTGGCCGACGGCCGGGCCGAGGTCGCCTCGGTCGCCGAGTTGTACGGCGCGGATCGGCCGGTGGAGCCGGAACGACAGGTCAGCACGTTCGCCGCCGAGGTCGAGCGGGCCCTCGCCGACGGCTGGACCGGGTTGCGGGTCGCCGCCGACATCACCTCCCTGGTCCGCACCGAGCGGCAGCGGGCCGCCTGGATCCGCTACGAGCATCTCGTCGACGCGTTCATCGCCGCGACCCCGCTCGCCGGGCTGTGCGGGTTCGACCGGCGGGTCCTCGGCGAGGCGGCCCTGGCCGAGGTGTCGTGCCTGCATCCGGCGCTGACCCCGGACTCCAGCGACTTCCGCCTCTACACCACGCCCGACCCGGACACGGGCTTCGCGCTGGCCGGCGAGATCGACCCGGGCAACCGGCGGACCCTGGAGACCGTGCTGCGGGAGGCGCACCCCGCCCCGCGGGACGGGCGGATCACCGTCGATGTCACGGCACTGACGTTCGTCGACCACCACGGGCTGGCGGCGCTGGCCGACTACGCTGCCGAGCGGGGTGTGACCGCGGTGATCCGGGCCTGCCCGGGCAGTGTGCCGAAAATGATCGCCGATCTGGTCCCGATGAGCGGTCTGGAAGTGCAGGTGGTGTCCGCATGAGATCCGGCGCGGCTGCGGGGCATGCCGGCTATTTTCACGAGACCGCGTTCTACGACTCCGATGAGCAGTTCCTCGGTGTGATCGTGCCGTTCTTCGCCGACGGGCTGGCCGCCGGCGAGCCGGTGATCTCGGCGTTCGCCCCCGCGAACCAGGGCCTGGTGCGGGGCGTGTTCGGTTCGGGCAGCGGCATCCGGTTCCTCGACGGCGACGAGCACTACTCCCGGCCGGCCGGGGCGATCCGTGGCTACCGGAAGCTGTTCCGGGAGTATGTGGCCGGTGGCGCGGATCAGATCCGGGTGGCCGGTGACGTCCCGCACCCCGGGGTCGGGTCGCCGTGGGACTGGTGGGCGCGCTACGAGGCCGTCGTCAACCACGCGTACCACGACTTCCCGGTGTGGGGCATCTGTCCGTACGACACCCGCACCGCCCCGCCGGATGTCGTCGCCGAGGTCCGCCGCACCCATCCGCACGTCGCGCACGCCCACCGGCACGCCGACAACCCGGCGTTCGAGGACCCGGCCGAGTTCCTGCGGGCCCGGTCGGACACCTGGCGCGACCCCCTCGAACAGCACCGGCCCGCCCTGGATCTGTTCGCCCCGAGCACTTCGCAGGCGCGCGCCGCCGTTGCCCGGGTCGCCGCTGGTCTGCCCGCCGAGGACCTGAACGGCCTGCTCCTGGCGGTGAGCGAGGCCGTCACCAACGCTCTGATCCACGGCCTGGCGCCGGTGACGGTGCGGGCCTGGACGGGGCCGGGTCGCGTCGTCGTGACCGTCACCGACGCCGGGCCGGGGCCGCGGGCGCCGTACGCCGGTCTGCTCCCCGCGGACCGGCCGGCCGGCAGTGGCGGGCTGGGTTTGTGGATCAGTCATCAGGTGTGCGCGTTCGTGGGCATGCACCGCGGCCCGGCCGGTTTCACCATCCGGCTGATCGCCGGCGACCTGGCCTGACCTCGGCCTCCGTTGAGAACGGGCTGGACAGGGCCGCGCCCGGGCCGGTAATTTGCTTACGACCGTGACACCACCGGAGGAGGTGAGACCCCATGACCTTGGTATCGATGTGGGTGCTCCCCCTGCCGTCACGGCCGGGCGGCTGACGTAGGGGTCGCCGGGAGCACCACTCCCGGAAGGCACAACCCCATGTTTGACGTGATCATCACCGGCTGCGGTCCGACCGGCGCGACTCTCGCCGCCGAATTGCGACTTCACGACGTACGCGTTCTGGTCCTGGAGAAGGACACCGAGCCGGGGTCGGTCGTCCGCATCGTCGGCCTGCACATTCGCAGCCTCGAACTGATGGCCATGCGTGGCCTGTTGGAGCGCATTCTCGAACGCGGGCGGCGACGCCCCGCGGGCGCCTATTTCGCCGCGATCGACAAACCGGCGCCCGCCGATCTGGACTCCGCGCACGCGTTTCTGCTGGGCATTCCGCAGCCGGTCGTCGTTCAGCTGCTCGAGGACCATGCGGTCGCCCTGGGCGCCGAGGTCCGGCACGGTACGACGGTGACCGGCCTCGACCAGGACGACGACGGCGTGACCGTGACGCTGGGCAGCGGGGAGAAATTGCGTACGCGCTATCTCGTCGGTTGTGACGGCTCACGCAGCACTGTTCGCAAACTGCTCGGCGTCGGATTCCCCGGCGAGCCCTCGCGCAACGAGACGCTGATGGGCGAGCTGGCCATGAGCGCGCCACACGAGCAGATCGCCGCGACGGTGGCCGAGATCCGGGAATCCGAGAAACGGTTCATGATCGGTCCGGCGGGTCCCGGCGTCTACCGTGTCGTCATTCCCGCCGCGGGTGTCAGCGAGAGCAAGGAACCACCCACGCTCGACGATTTCCGGAGGCAGTTGCGGGCCGTCGCCGGAACGGATTTCGGCGCCCGTTCCGCGCGCTGGCTGTCCCGTTTCGGCGACGCCACCCGGCTGGTCGACCGCTATCGGGTCGGGCGGGTCCTGCTGGCCGGCGATGCCGCCCACATCCATCCGCCCATCGGCGGGCAGGGGCTGAACCTCGGCGTTCAGGATGCGTTCAACCTGGGCTGGAAGCTGGCCGCACAGGTCCGCGGCTGGGCACCGGACTCCCTGCTCGACTCCTACCAGGCCGAACGTCATCCGGTCGCCGCGGACGTGCTCGACAACACCCGTGCCCAGACGGCGTTGCTGGCCGACGAGCCGGGCGCGCGGGCCGCCCGCCGGCTGCTCACCGAGTTGATGGAGTTCGACGAGGTGAACCGCCACCTGCTCGAGAAGATCAGCGCGATCGGGGTCCGCTACGACTTCGGCGACGGTCCGGCCCTGCTCGGCCGCCGCCTGCCCGACGTCGACGTGAAGCCGGGCCGCCTCTACGACCTGTTGCGTCACGGCCGTGGCCTGCTGCTCGACCGCACCGGGCAACTGACCACCGGCGGCTGGTCGGACCGGGTCGACCACCTCGCCGATCCGGCCGCGGCCGTGGACGTCCCGGCTCTCCTGCTGCGCCCCGACGGGCACGTCGCGTGGATCGGCGACGACCAGCCAGGACTGGATCAGCAGTTGAGCCGCTGGTTCGGCGACGCCGCCGTAGTCCGCACGAACGGACTCTGGTGACCACGGTCCGGTCCGCACTCTACTGGGGAGGACAAGGCACGACAGGGAACACGAAGGGAGAATTCGACATGGCGAACACCCTGCAGCCCTGGCCGGAGGTCATGAAGGGCGCCAAGGAACACCCCGTTCCGACCCTGCAGTACCTGCTGCGGGCCCGCGGGCACACGGTGGTGGTCGACGGTCTGTTCGGCCCCAAGACGGATGCCGCGGTGCGCAGTTTCCAGAGCGAGAAGGGCCTGTCGGTCGACGGCATCGTCGGCCCGCGCACCTGGGGCGCGCTGGTCATCGAGGTGCGGCGCGGCAACGAGGGCGACGCCGTGCGCGGCGTCCAGGAGGAGTTCCAGTTCCGCAACCTCTCCGGCGACCCGTCGAAAGGCCTCACGGTCGACGGCGTCTTCGGACCGAGGACCGAAGCCGCGGTACGCGGGTTCCAGACGGCGATCCACGCGGACGTCCCGTCCATGGTGGTTGACGGTGTCGTCGGCGCGATGACCTGGCAGGCGCTGGTCAGCGGCATGCTTTCGTTCTGATCGGGACGGGCGGGCCGGCACGGTCGGTGCCGGTCCGCCCGCTCGTCAATAAAAGAGTTTAACTATTAGGACTGTTTACCTTGCGGTGACAGTCATCGATACCTGAGGATGTACGCCAAGCGGCGCCGCCCTCCCCCGCCCCTGCGTCCCCGAGGTATCCACGTGGCCAGAAAGCTGCTCGAACGCGCCCTCGTCGCGACACTCGCCCTGCTCACCGCGGTCGCCACCGGCCTGTTCGTGCGCACCGCCGAAGCCGTCGCCGCCACACCGTTCAAAGTGCTCGCGTTCTACAACGGCACCTGGGACGCCGCGCACATCGACTTCGACAAAGAAGCCCGGGACTGGTTCCCGAAGGCCGGCGCCCAATACGGCTTCACCTGGGAAGCCACCACCGACTGGAGCCGCCTGAGCGCCACCGGCCTGGCCGGCTACCAGGTGATCATGTTCCTCGACGACGGCCCGCCGGCCGAACGCCGCGCCGCATTCCAGCAGTACGTCCAGAACGGCGGTGGCTTCCTCGGCTTCCACGTCAGCGCGTTCACCACCGAGGCAAGCTCGTGGAGCTGGTACTACAACACGTTCCTCGGCTCCGGGAACTTCGTCTCCAACACCTGGGGACCGACCGCCGAAACGCTGAAGATCGAGGACCGGAACCACCCGTCCACCGCCGGGCTGCCCGCCACCGTTCAGTCGTCGGTCAGCGAATGGTATTCGTGGAGCAACGACCTGCGGCAGAACCCGGCCATCGACATTCTCGCCTCCCTGGACGCGTCGACCTTCCCGGTCGGCAGCGACCCGAACCAGCAGTGGCGCAGCGGTTTCTACCCGATCATGTGGACCAACAAGAACTACAAGATGCTGTACGCCAACTTCGGCCACAACGGCATGAACTACGACACCAACACGCGGACGTCGTCGACCTTCGACAGCGCGCAACAGAACCAGTGGCTGATCCAGGGCCTGTTGTGGCTCGGCGGCCAGAGCACCACCACGCCGCAGCCCGCATGGCACGCGCTCGTCAACAAGAACAGCGGCAAATGCGTCGACGCCCGCTCCGCCGGAACCGTCAACGGCACCGCCATCCAGCAGTACACCTGCAACGGATCGACCGCACAGCAATACCAACTCGCCACCACGAACAACGGTTACGTCCGCATCAACAACCGCGGCAACGCCACCCAGGCCCTCGACGTGACCGACGTCTCCACCGCCGACAATGCCAAAATCCAGACCTGGACGTACGGAGGTGGAACCAACCAGCAGTGGCAACCGGTCGACGAAGGCAACGGCTACTACCACTACCTCAACCGCAACAGCGGCAAATGCCTGGACGTGCCCGCCGCCGGCACCGCCGACAGCGTCCAACTCGTCCAGTACACCTGCAACGGCACCGCCGCCCAGAGCTTCCGCCTGGAGTGACCATCCCGCCGTAGCCCGCTCACGGTGTGCCTCGATCGAGCAACCTCGGCACACCGTGAGGACCGGCCGCTGGAGGTGCGACCACCTCACCGTGCTCGACCGGGCCCTGGCTCAGATCCCCGACGCACACCGTTTACGGCACCCCGATCCCTGCTGCCCGGCGATTCGGCTGGTTCCCGTCACGCCTCCTCGCCCGCATGCGAGGCTTGCGCGAGCAGCACCTGGACATCCGATTCAGCCCCGGCGCCGCGTTCACTGAAAGAGGGCGGGCGGTACCGGCAGCAGTTCCTCCGGGAACTGGCCGGCCGAGGTCAGCCCGGCGACAGGCCGGCGACAGGCCGGCGGCAGCGGGATCTTGCCGGTTGTTCACCGGCCCGGGGTGAACCGGACCAGCGGGGCGGCGTGATCGGTGTGCAGTTCCGGGCCGGTCAGCAGAAGCTCGGTCGCCGTCACGCGGTAGTTCGCCGGTTCCGCGTTCACCAGCATGTAGTCGATACGGTGGGCGGTGCTGTCCGGGGGCAGGCACTCGATGCGGTAGGTGGGCCGCCGGTCGCCGGCGAACGGGTCCCACCAGCCGTCCGCGACGATCTCCGGATAGAGCGCTCCGTCGGCGGAGATGTTGAGGTCGCCGCCGAGGATCCGCGGTTCCGGACCGGTGAGAGCGGCGTAAAGCTGACTGAGCTGGGCGCGCTGGACGAGATGGTGGCGGTTCCCGGCCGACCAGTCACCATCGGAATTCGACGTGAGCTGGGTTGTGGCCAGCAGCGTCGCGCGACGGGTGAGCCGGGCACTCAGGACGCCGCGGACCAGGTTGCCGGTCATCACCCGGGTCCGGAAGGCCGGGCTGCCCCGCCGGGCGCGTACCCCGCGGAACCGGGTGAACCGGGCCGGCCCGAGCGGGTCCCGGGAACAGATCACCAGACCGCCGGCCGGACCACCGAGTGTGCCCCGCGTCCACGCGACATGCGGCAGCCAGGGCATGCTGCGGGTCAGCGCGCGAAGAGCCTTCCGCGTCCAGACCTCCTGGAGCAGGACGACATCGGCGGATGCCTCGGCCATCGCCATGCCCAAGGCGCCGGCGCGCTCCCGCAGCGGGGGCAGGTCGTTGCGCAGGCCGGTGCAGACGTTCAGCGACACGACGACAAATTCGCTGGGCATCAGGCCATCATGCCCGGCCAACCGATCGGGCCTACCGGTGCGCGCCCGGCCCGCGGGGATGGTTGCGGCGACCGTGCCCGGCCGGCGGGGTCATCCCGGGTGTGGCGGTACGACGTTCGAGAAATGCAGGCGGCGCCCGCCTGGAACCGAGCGACGGCCGCCGCACTGATCTGCCGCCGTCCGAGCTGGGGAGCAGCCTCGCCTTGAGGGGGCACGGTATGGTCCGTCGACATGGGCGCAATCAAACCGTGGCACCTGTTCTTCTGCTTGATCGTCGTGCTGCTCGTTGGCGGCGTGGTGGTGGCTCTCATCAGTGCCGGACGGAGGAAATAGTGACTTCTGGGCGGGGACAGCGGCGGGCTTGCAGCGGAGCGTGACGTCCTCTTGGCCGTGCATCGCGTGCGGCCGGGCCGGTCAGGCGCGCTCGCCGGAGGAGACCGAACCGGAATCGAGGAGACTCAATCGGCGCAGGTGAACGGCAAGTGAACATCACTGATACGCTCCGCCGTGCCTTACCCACACGGAAGGACAACGGGTGAAGAAACTCCTCAGTATTGCGTCCGTTCTCGGACTTTCCCTCAGCGCCGCCGTCGCCGCGGCCGCGCCCGCCTCCGCCGCCACCGATCGGAGTGGCGCGGAGCGGTTGAACATCCCGAACAGCAGCGCGTGCCGGGCCGGCCGCACGGTTCTGGAGGGCATGGTGGCCGGTCCGGGCGGCCAGCTCTACATCATCTTCTCCAAGGGCAGCGCCGGTGAGCCGGTCCTGTCCCGCTGGCTGCGCGACGGCTCCACCTGGGACGGCTCCAGTTGGGTCTGCTCCGGCGCGCCGGTCTCCATGCCGGAGCTCGGCCACGGCAACGACCTCGCCTACAACCCGAACTACCTGGGCGGCGGCCCGGCGTTGATCGCCACGCAGGGCAGCCAGACCGCGTTCCCGGACGACGACGTGACGATCGTCCACCTGGGCAGCGACGGTTCGATCGGGTCGACGCAGGTCGTCGACCTGCCCACCGGCAACATCAGCGGGCTCTGTTACAGCGCGACGGCGGCCGGCGGCGCCGGCAAGTACGCCGCCCGGCGGCTGGGCAGCCTGTGGACTCACCCGGGTTCCGGTGCGCTGACCAGCGGCTGGACGCTGGTGGAGAGCAGCCTGACGAGCCACGACAACCGCTCGGACCAGGGCATCGACTGCTCCGAGAACTACATCTGGAACACCAAGTCGATCAACGACTCGTCGGCGGACACCGGCTGGAACTGGATCTACCAGTACAACTGGTCCGGCGGTGACGTGGAGAGCGACATCGGCGTTCCCGGCAACGACCTGACCGACGAGATCGAGGACATCACCCACGTCGGCAGTGAGTTCTTCGTCGGCATCAACCGGAACGGTGGTCTCGCCGACTCCGTGAAGGTGCTCACCGAGTAGTTCGCGGCCCGCCGCCGGCCGGTGCATCACGTCACCGGCGGCGGCGGATCCGACGGTCAGAGTCGGTCGAACGCGGCCCCGCCCTTCACGGCGAACGCGTCTGCCTGCCGCGAGATCTCCAGCGCGCCGTGCCCGCTCAGGTGCGCCGGCGGGCGTTGCTGCCGGCAGCCCATCCGAGCAGCTCACGCCGACTCCTGATCGCCCTGGAAGGGTCCGCGCAGAGGCGGCCAACCGCCACCAGAGGCCGGCACCCGGCTGTTGACACATCGAGATCAGTCGAATAAACCTTGTTTCCATTAAGTGACTGACAACGATGTCACCGTGGAGGCAGCGTGTTCAGATCCCGTACTGTCGCAATGCTCTTAGGGGTTGCCCTCTCCGTCCCGATCGGCGCCGCCGCAGCTCAAGCCGCGCCCACCCCGCTCGTCGAGGACCCCGCGGCTCTCGTCGACCCGTTCATCGGCACGACCAATCTCGGCAACACCTACCCGGGCGCGGTCACTCCGTTCGGCATGCTCGCGTGGAGCCCGCAGACGTCACGCGGCAACCAGTTCTCGACCCCGGCGCCGGGCGGCTACCAGTACACCGCCACCAGGATCCGCGGCTTCAGCCTGACCCATCTCAGCGGCGTGGGCTGTTCCGGCGGCAACGGCGACATCCCGATCATGCCGCAGGTCGGTGACGTCACCACCTCCCCCACCGCGGATGCCACGGACGCGACGTTCGCCAGCACGTTCGCGCACGCCAACGAGTCGGCCGCGCCGGGCTACTACTCGGTGAAGCTGGACAGCGGCGCGGGGGCGGAACTCACCGCGACCCCGCGCACCGGGGACGGCCGCTTCACGTTCCCCGCCGACAAACCGGCGAGCCTGCTCTTCCGTACGTCGTTGTCGGAGACCGGCAGCGAGAACGCCGCCGTCCACCTCGACCCGGCCACCCGGACCGTCACCGGTTCGGCCAGCGCCGGCAACTTCTGCGGCCCGCAGAGTACGAACAACAGTCACGCCTACTACACGCTGCACTTCGTCGCCGTCCTCGACCAGCCGTTCGCCACGACCGGCACGTGGAAGGACACCACACTCACCCCGGGCGCGACCGACGAGACCGGTGGCAGCGGATACAGCGCGACGGGCCGGCCGAACGCGGGCAAGGGCTCCGGCGGGTACGTCACGTTCGCACCCGGCACGACGAGTGTCGGCATGCGCGTGGCCGTCTCGTACGTGAGTCTCGACGGCGCCCGCGCGAACCTGGCCCGCGAGAGCGGCAAGCGCAGCTTCGAGCAGATCGCGAGCGCCGCGCGGGCCGCGTGGACGAGCAGACTGCGGAAGATCGCGGTCGGCGGCGGGACCGAGGCGCAACGGCGCACCTTCTACACCGCGCTCTACCACGCGCAACTGGAGCCGACGCTGACCAGCGACGTCGACGGGAAGTACATGGGTGCGGACGGGACGGCTCACGCCGTACGCGGAAAACAACGCGCTCAATACGGAACGTTCTCCGGTTGGGACGTCTACCGGGCTCAGGTCCAGTTGCTGACTCTTCTCGACCCGTCGATGGCCGGCGACTATGCCCAGTCGCTCTACAACTACGCCGGCCAGCGGGACGGCGAGTGGGACCGGTGGCTGCTGGTGCACGGCAAGACCGCGGTGATGTCCGGTGATCCGGCTGCGGCGGCGGTCGCGGCCATGCACGCGTTCGGCGCCCGTGACTTCGACGTCAAGGGCGCATTCCGTTCCCTGGTACGGGCGGCCACCGTCCCCACCGCGAACGACTCCAGTGACGCCGGCTGCAACGTGGAGTGTGTCGGTCAACGGCCTGCGCTCGACAAGTATCTGCAGCTCGGGTACGTCCCCGCCGACGACTGCCACTGCTGGGGCGGCGCCGCCGAAACCCTCGAGGACGCCGCCGCGGACTACGGTCTCTCCCGGCTGGCACGGGCGTTGGGTGACCGTACCAACGAAAAGCTCTTCCTGGATCGCTCGAAGAACTGGCGCAACGTCTTCGATCCGGACGCGAAGGCCGACCCGGGGCTGGAGCACAACGTCCGGGAGCAGATCGCGACGATCACGGCGAGCGGCGAGAACGGGACCGCCGAGGGGAAGGCCAAGGCGTTCGACGGCGACAAGGGCACGAAGTGGCTGACGTTCGCGACGACCGGCTGGATCCAGGCGCGGCTCAAGCAGCCGCAGACGGTCACGAACTATGCGCTGACCAGCGGCAACGACGAGCCGGGGCGGGACCCGAAGGACTGGGAACTGCTGGGCAGCGACAACGGGACCGAGTGGACCGTGGTCGACCGGCAGACCGGGCAGACGTTCGCGCAGCGCGGGCAGACCGTCGGGTACACGGTGGCCGACCCGAAGCCCTACCTCTACTACCGGCTGAACGTGACCGCGAACGGTGGCGAGGACATCGTGCAGCTCGCCGAGCTGGAGTTGGCCGACCCCGCGGTGGCCACGCCGACCCCGACGGACGGGCCGTTCGCCGGCTGGATGCGCGACCGTTACGCCGACGGGACGTGGGCGCCCGGGTTCAGCCCGTCGACCGGGACGGGGTTCGTCGAGGGCAGCAGCGCGCAGTACACGTGGATGGTCTACTCCGACGTGCTCGGGCTGGCGCAGGCGATGGGCGGGACCGCGAAGGCGGCCGAGCGGCTGGACGCGTTCTTCCGCAAGCCGGACGGGACGTTCGACCTGAGTGCGTCGAGCGGCACGCGGTTCGACGCGACGAACGAGCCGGACATCCAGACACCGTACCTCTACAACTACTTCGGACAGGCGTACAAGACGCAGGAGACGGTCAAGGCGATCATCGACGGGCGCTGGAGTGACGGCACCGGCGGCATCCCCGGCAACGACGACGCGGGCACGATGAGCGCCTGGTATGTGTTCTCCGCCCTCGGCCTCTACCCGACCGTCCCGACGCGCGCCGAACTGGCCCTGACCACGCCGTTGTTCCCGCGCGCGATCGTCCACCTGGCCGGCGGCCGGACGCTGCGGATCGACGCGCCGGGCGACGGCTCGTACCTCCAGGGCCTGCGCCTCGACGGCAAGCCCCGCCCGCAGGCGTGGCTCCCGGCGTCAGCCGTCCACGACGGCGGCCACCTCGTCTACACCCGCTCCACCACACCCAACCTGATCTGGGGTTCCCGCCCCGCGGACGCCCCGCCGCAGAACTGACCCAAACCGACGATCAACCCCGTTTCCCGGTACGTCGTGAGCCCGCCCGCGCCCGGCGAGCCGCGCGAGTCCGGGTCGTCCGGCTGGTTACCCACGGCGTGGTCGAGTCCCCCACCGCCGTGAACGCCAGCCGGGCGACCGGCCCGGCAACGGAAAGGAACAGCCCGCAGCCCACCGCCGACCGCGGCGTGCACCGTCACCGCGCGGCCCCACCGCCGTGCTCCGCCCATCGGTCTAGTGTCGATTCATGATCCTCGGGTTGATCGGCGCTTTCGGCTCAGCCTTGTGTTACGGCATCGCGTCCGTGCTGCAAGCGCTGGCAGCACGGCAAACCGCTGCCGTCGACGGCCTGGACGTCCGGCTGATGCTCCGACTCTCGCAATCCTGGCGATACCTGCTCGGCCTGGCAATCGACGGCGCCGCCTTTCTGCTGTCACTGGCGGCGCTGCGCACCTTGCCGCTCTTCGTCGTGCAGTCGGTGGTGGCCAGTTTCCTCGCGGTGACCGCGGTGCTCAGCGCCGTCGTGCTCAAGACGGCCCTGCCGCGCGTCGACAAGATCGGAATCGCCGTGGTCGTCGTCGGTCTGATCCTGGTCGGTCTCTCCGCCGCCGAGGACGCGCCGGTCCCAGTGGCACGATCAGTCAGCTGGGGAATGCTGGCGGCGGCGGTCGTGCTGCTCGTCGTCGCCGTCCCGCTCGCCAGACTCAAGGGCAGAGCCGGAGCAGCGGCGCTGGGAGGCATGGCCGGCCTCGGGTTCAGCGTCGTCGCGGTCGCCACCCGCATCCTGCCCGGCCCACTGACGATCGGTGGACTGCTCACCGATCCCGCCGCGTACGGGCTCGTCCTCAGCGGCGCACTTGCCCTGCTCACCTACTCAACCGCTATGCAACGCGGCTCGGTGACCATGGCCACCGCGCCGCTGGTCGTCCTGGAAACCGTCGTGCCCGCGGGCGTCGGCCTGCTGCTGCTGGGCGACCGCCCGCGCCCCGGCTGGGGATGGGTCGCCGCCGCCGGTTTCGTCATCGCCGTTCTCGGCGCTCTCAGCCTCGCCCGGCACGGCGAACTCCAGCCCGCGGCAGAATCGCGGGCCGGCAGGACGACCACCGTGCCGCCGCCCGGCTGAGGTGTTCGTACAGCATCTCCCCGACGCCGCCGACCTGCTCCACCGGTACGGCCGCCGGCACGCATGGACGGCGGCGGGTCACTGGCACAGGTCCTGGTGGCCCGCCCGGCCGACGCTGCTGGTGAACATGTCCTCCGGCATCGGTAATGCGGCACGGATTTCTGCTCACCATTCTGTGTGAATTGTTGCCTGCGTCACCTGTATCCGTTAGCAGAAGTGCCCTCCACCTCGGCTGTCAAGTCGTTTTCCATGCGGGATGAAGTGGGTGTCAACAAGCGCATGGCTACATTCGCCGAGCATATTCAAGAACTCGACGAAGAGGTGCGTATGAACAAACCAATCGCGATCAAGGCCGCCATCGGCGCGGTCGTCGCCGTCGCCGGATCGCTCGTGGTGGCCCCGACGGCAGCACTGGCTGTCTACACCTGCCGGGCCGGTGAGGTCTGCCTCTACCAGGACTACAACTACAAGGGCAGCGTCTCGGTGGTGACCGAGATGGGACCGGGCGGCCAGGGTTACGTCGTCGACTTCCGGGGCCACCGCTACACCAACGGCGTGGACCTCAACGACTCCGCATCGTTCGTCGTCAACAACACGAGCCAGTGGATCCGGCTCTACGAGCACGGCAACTTCAACAACTACAAGAACGGCGGCTGGTTCGAGGTCGGCCCCAACGGCCAGCGCAACGCCCCGTCGGGCATGAACGACAAGGCTTCGTCCATCAGCTGGGCGCCGGACCCGTACTGATCGGGCCTGATCGTGTAGCGACCCTGTGGCGGCCGGCCCGGCACCATCTGTCCGGGCCGGCCGCCCGGCAAGAAGTCGGCGGTGTTCCGGCGGTCGGCTCGCCGTCCTTCGTCGCCGGTGCGGTGGCCGCCAACCTGCTCGCCACCAGCATCGCCCGGTCCCAGGCCGCCGAACTGCCGCGGTAAGCCTGCCGCTCAACCTCCGTCCCCGATCCGGGTGCCGCAGCCGAGCAGCCCGTTGTGTCGTCGACAGCGACTGCAGTGAGAGCCGTCCCGCCCGCCGGAGCGCGGTGGAGACCGGCTGAGCGCGCCTCACCTGATCAGTGCGGATCAAAAGCCCCTGGGCGTACGCCGGTGCCGCGCAGGAAGAACGCGGAGAAGTTCGACGCGTCGGGGAAGCCGAGGCGCCGGCCGCACGCGCCCGGGCTCAGTCCGTCGTGGACCAGCAGGCGTTTCGCCTCCAGGAGCAGCCGCTCGGTGAGGTAGTCCTTGGCCGAGCGCCCGGTCGCCGCGTAGGCGCTGCGGGACAACGTACGCGCCGAATAGCCGAGTCTGCGCGCGTAGTGACCGACGTCGTGGTGCTCGCGGAAGTCCTCCTCGACGGCGAGCCGGAAGCGCTGGAACGTGCCGTCGGGCGCCGTCGGGGCACCGGCCGGCGGGTCGAGGCGCAGCAGCAGCGCCGACAGCAGCAGCCGCAGCACCTCGGTGTTGCGGTCGGCCAGCCCGAACTCGTAGCGCAGGTGGTCGAGCGCGTGCCAGGCCGGTGCGCCGGCGGTCCACGGCTCGGACGCCGGTGGGACGGGCACGGTCGGGACGAACAGGACCAGGTCGCCGGTGAGCGTGTCGATGCCGGTCCAGCGGTGCACGACTCCGGGTCCGATCCAGAACGCGCTGCGCGGCCCGAGCGGGTGCGTGGCGAAGTCGGCGGTGACGCTCCCGTGGCCGCTGCGGACGAACGCGAGCACGTGGAAGTCGGCCCGCTGGGTCGCGCCGTCGTTCAGCGCTCGCAGCCGGGCGAACGTCATCGTCTCCACGGGCGTCCACGCCTCGCAGGGCGGCTGGTAGACCATCTGCCGGATCACGTGTCCAGTTTTCACCACGGCTCGTCCCTCCACGACGATGCGGCCCGCACGGTGCGGTGGTTGATTGGTGGAGCGAAAGGGGAACGCACATGTTGCCCACTTATGACCACTACCGAGGTTCCGGCCCGACGCTCGTGTTCCTGCACTACTGGGGTGGCTCGGCCCGCACCTGGCAGCCGGTGATCGAGCGTCTGCCCGGGCGGGACGCCGTCGCGGTCGACGCGCGGGGCTGGGGGCGGTCGCGGGAGCTGCCCGGGCCGTACACGCTGGAGCAGTCGGCGCAGGACACCGCGGGCGTGATCGCCGAGGCTGGACTGCGGGAGTACGTGCTGGTCGGGCACTCGATGGGTGGCAAGGTCGCCCAGCTGGTGGCGGCCACCCGTCCGGCCGGGCTGACCGGTCTCGTGCTGGTCGCGCCGGGGCCGGCCGAGCCGCCCCCGGTCATCACTGCCGAGTATCAGCAGGCGTTGTCCCGGGCGTACGACTCGGTGGAGGGCGTCGCCGGCGCCCGCGACCACGTGCTCACCGCCACGCCGCTCGACGACGGCCTGAAGGCGCAGGTGCTGGCCGACTCACGGGACAGCGGACCGGAGGCGCGGGCCTGCTGGCCGTTGCACGGGATCGCGCAGGACGTGACCGCCCGCACGCGGGAGATCGAGGTTCCGGTGCTGGTGGTGGCCGGGGAGCACGATCGGGTCGAGCCGGTCGACGCTCTGCGGGCGCACCTGGTGCCGTACCTCCATAAGGTTGATCTTGTGGTGATCCCGGGGAGCGGGCATCTGATCCCGCTGGAGGCGCCGGACGCGCTGGCCCGGGCGATCAGCGCTTTCGCCGCGAGCTGACGGTTCGCCACACCACGTGCTGGGTGAGCAGGGTCAGCACGCCGCCGGCCACGATCGCCGCCAGGTTGATGACCAGTTGCAGGGCCGAGCCGGCCGCCTCGTCGCCGGCGCCGTAGCCGAGCGCGACCGCGGCGTTCGCGGCGGCCGGCACGGTGGTGACCGAGATCAGGACGCCGACCAGCGTGCCGGCCTTGGCCGAGGTCAGCGACAGGATGCCGGCGACCCCGCCGAGAAAACCGATCACCCAGGAGAGCGCGTCGGGTTTCCAGATGAAGTCGGTCAGCGGCCGGGCGGCCAGCAGCATCGACTCGTTCACCAGGCCGGCGAGGGTGAGCAGCCAGACCGCGCCGATGGTGATCAGCATGCCGAACGGGAACCCGATGCCGAGCGCGACCCCGCAGCGCCGGACCAGATGCCATTTGCGCTGGACCAGGCCGACGCAGAGGGCGGCGAGCGGGCCGAACTCGGGGCCGACCACCATCGACCCGACGATGAGGATCGGCTGGTCGAGCAGCACCCCGATCGCGGCGATGATCGTGGCGACGGCCATGAACGCCAGGAACGACGCCGACAGCTCGGCCTCCTCGCCGGTCTGCTGCTCGATCTCGTGCCAGACGACCGCGTCGACGCCGAGCCCGGGCACACGGCGGGCAGCCCGGTCCGCGGCGGCCGACATGGTGGCGTCGACACGTTCGACGACGATCGCGCCGTCCCGTTCGAGACCGAGAGCGCGCAGCCGGTCGAGCACCGCGCTGGCGCCCTCGCGGACCACGTCGAACTCGACGACGTCGCCGGCCGGTTCCAGCGCCGCGCCGGGCAGGACGACGAGGTGGGTGATCGCGTCGTCGCCGGCCAGCGCGGCCCGGACCCGGTCGGTGACCTGCTCCGGAACGATCACCCGGACGTGCAGCATGGACGCTCCCTCACTGGTGGAACTCACGGCTGGACCCGGACTCGGCCGCCTCGACCCGGACGTGCTGCAACCCGGCGATGATCGTGTCGACGAGGAACGCGTAGCTGCGGTCGACGTCGCGCGGCAGCCCGAACCCGCCGGCCGCCTCGACCGTGGTGAAGCCGTGCAGGCTGGAGCGCAGGACGCGGGCGGCGTCGACGGCGTGCGTGCCGGGCAGCTCGAAACCGGCCAGCACGTCGTACATCAGTTGCATGACCTCGTTGCTCACCCGCCGCAGCTCCTCGTCCTCGTCGCTGCTGTCCGGCGCCCGGACCGCGGACGCGTAGCGACCCGGGTGAGCAATGGCCCATCGACGGTACGCGTCAGCGAACGCCCGCACCGCGGCGGCGCCGGACTGCCCGACCGCGGCCCGCGACACCGCCTCGGTGAACTCGCGCATGGCGTGCAGGGTGATGCCGCGGCGCAACGCCTCGAGGGAGTCGACGTGCTTGTAGAGCGAGGGAGTACGCACGCCGAGCCGTTCCGCCAGCAGCCCCATGGTCAGTTTTTCCAGGCCGACCTCGTCGGCGAGCGCGGCCCCGGCCTCGATCACCGCGGCCGGGGCGAGCCCGGCCCTAGGCACGAGCGGTCGCCTGCAGGAACGTCAGCATGAGGGACACCGTTTCGTCGGGGAACTGGACGTGCGGGTAGTGGCCGGCGCCGTCGATCATCTCAAGCCGCCCGATGCCGGCCGGCATCGCGGTCACGACCGCCTCGCCCTCGGCTCGCGGGTCGGCCCAGTCCGGGTCGAGGGTGCCCTCGATGATCAGGGCCGGGCAGCGGACGTTGCCGAGCTGCTCACCGGCGTCGGCCGGGGACGTCTGGGTCATCTTCTGCAGCGCCTTCATGCGCCCCGGCTCGCGCAGCATCGCCTCGGTCGCGGCGAGGTCGGTGCTCCAGTCGGCGGGCTTCGTCCCCGGATACGCCAGATCGAGGTACCCCGTCCACGACGACAGCCGGCCCAGCATCGTGCCGACCATCTTCACCGCGCCCTTGCGGTACCGGCTGTTACCCAGGTCGCCGAGGCTGAACGACTGCGCGCGGGTGAACGGCGCGAGCTCGACGATCCCGGTGATCAGCTCGGGTGCCTGCGCGGCCGCGATCGTGGCGGCACCGCCGGAGATCGAGTGGCCGACCAGCACGGCCGGCCCGCCGAGCCGGCGGACCACCGCGAGCACGTCACCGGCGATGTCGGTGCGGGAGTAGGACGGCCACTGCGCACTCGACTCGCCGGCGCCGCGCAGGTCCACGGTGGCCACCCGGTAACCGGCCGCGACCAGGCGCGGCGTGACGAACCGGTAGGCGCTGCGGCGGTTGCCGATGCCGGGGACGAGGACGACGAGCGGGCCGTCGCCGGTCACGTCGTACGCAATGGTCCCGCCGTCGACGTTCAGGAACTCGGTCATGACGTATCCCCTCAGCAAGCTATCTTGGTTAGCCATAAAGCTAATGCAGTTAGCCTACGGGTGTCAAGATCCCAGAACCGGAAAAGCTCCGACGATCAGCTTCGGTCAGCGGCGGGCGTAGATGTCGCCCTGCGCGGCCAACTCGGCGAACCACGCGGCGTCGGCGACCCGCACGAACTCGGCCCCCGCCCAGAACCGCCTGACCGCCTCCACGTCCGCCGACGGCGAGCCGAGCACCCAGATCGCCACGTGCCCCAGACTCGGCGCGTCACCGGTCCGGACCGGCAGCTCGCCGTCGCGCACACACGGCTGCCCGGCGCACGGCTGCGCCCCCGGCACACCGGTGAAATTCACGACGACCTTCATTTCCCCGTACGAGTAGAGGTCCGTCACCCCGTCGTCGGCCAGCGGAACCGACGTCTCCACCCGGACGACGCCCGGCGGCACGACCGACGGCACCAGCGCGAAGTGTGTCACCTGCCCGCCCCGCCGCGCCCCCGCGATCGCCGCCACCGACAGTTCCAGCTGGTGGGCGGCGGCGATCCGCTCGTAGGCGGCGTCCTGAGCGGCCTGCCGTCGCGCGATGCGGATCTGCCCCACGACGCCGGCCGTGATCACCCCGAGCAGGAGAACACCGACGACGCTCAGGGGAATCCATACACGCTTCACGATCCGCGACTCTAATGGGTCAGCCCGCGCAATCGATGCCCGTCCGCGCGACGCGCACGGAGCAGACCGAGCCGGCGCGGCCTGGTCCGAGACGACGCAGGAGGTGCCGGCCGGCTCGGGTTGACCGGCGTCCGTAATAGCGGTGGCATCCGGACAGGGCCGCGACCAGCACCACGGCCAGCCGCACCGGCAACTTCTTCATCGCCTCGTCTCGTCCCGCTCAGCGGCGGGCGGTGGCGCCTCGACGCCACCGCCCGCCGTGCTCCGGCCGCTGGTCAGCGGTAGTGGAAGATCGGCGGCAGGAGCAGCACGACCGCAAACATCCACACCGCGTAGACCGGCAGGTACGCCGTCTGCCAGCGCTCGATCGCCGCGAACGCGCCGCGCTGCCGGACGAAGCTCAGCAGCAGCCACGCCGTCCACGCCAGGTTGACCAGCAGGACGATGTTCTCGCCGAGCGCGGCCACGTTGTTCGGGGTGGTGCCGTACTCGGCGATGCGGCCGGTCATGGTGAACAGCACCAGCGCGTCGATGATCAGGGCGCTGGCGACCAGGGCCAGCTGCATGAAGTCGACGGTGCTGCGCGGCGCCAGCGGGTCACGCGCCGACATCGAGTAGAGCAGCAGCCCGAGCACGACCGCGAGCAGCAGGTCGAACATCACCAGGGTGTCCCGGTCGACCTCGATGCCGCTGCCGTTCCAGCCGACGGCGACCAGGAAGGCGAGCAGGGCCACGGCGAACAGCGGAGTGAACAGGCGGGTGAGCACGGGCGCGATGTTCTCGATGACGCCCTGCTTGGCCTCGACGAGCCACCCGGCGACAACGACCGCGGCCATCCCGCCGCACGGCACGACCCACTGCCAGATGAGTACGTCGGGGTAGTTGCCGATCGCCGAGAACGTCCCGCCGAGGAAGGCGATCAGCACTCCCCCGCCGAGACAGATGAGGACCAAGTAGACGAACCATTCGCCGCTGAACCGGATGAAGTCCATCCGCCGCCGGGACGAACGCAGGTCGTCGGCGATGTAGGCGAGCCCGACCACCAGCCACAGCGCGATCGGCAGGTGCGAGGCCGTGAGCGCGACGGACTGGGACTCGTCGCCGAGCGGGTAGACGTTCGCGCCGACCGCTCCCACCACGAACAGGGCGGCCAGAACGGCGTACACCTTGATCGAAGCCTGTCGCCGCCAGGCGAGGAACGCGGCCAGCCACGGCAGGGCGAACAGCGCGAGGTTCGTGGCGTAGAAGTTGCCCTCGTCGTCGTAGCCCTGCCCGAACAGCTCGGGCAGTTTGACCGAGATCGCGGCGCCGGCCGCGCAGACCAGCATGGCGACCAGGTCACGCCGCTGCGGGGTGGCCTTCACCGGATCGCCGACGAACATCAGCTGCTTCCACAGCCGTTCGGAGTGCTCCCGCGCGAACTCGCGGGACAGTTCGTCGAGGCCGCCCATCCGCTTGACCGCGACGAGGAACGCCTCGTCGGGGCGCAGCCCGAGGCCGGTCAGCTCGTCGACGGAGTTGCGCAGGTGGTCCTCGAGCTCGTCGGCGTCGGAGGAGGCCAGTTCCGGGCGGCGGCGCACGTAGTCACGCCACTGCGTGAACTGTGCCTCCAGCTCGTCCGGCTCGTTCGTCACGGTCACGCGAAGGTCTCCCCTGGGTTCGTCAACCAGATCTGTTTGAGGGCGTCGACGACCGTCTCCCACTGGCGGTGCTGCTCAGCGAGTTCGGCCTTCCCCTGTTCGGTGATGCGGTAGTACTTGCGCTTGCGGCCCCCGTCGGCCGCCTGCCAGTACGCCTCGACGTGGCCGAGCCGTTCCAGCCGGTGCAGCAGCGGGTAGAGGAAGCCCTCGGTCCAGTCCAGCTCCCCGCCGGACAGGTCGTTGATGCGCCGCAGGATGGCGTACCCGTAGCTGTCGCCCTCGGCCAGGATGCCGAGCACGATCGGCGTGGCCGACGCGGCGACGAGATCCTTGGTGACGCGCACGGTCGCTTCCCCCCTCCATACCTAGAAGTGCGATGCATAGTAGATCAAGGTATGGACGGCGCACAATGACGGTTCGTCAGGCGGCAGGAGGCTGCCGCGGATGGACGAGAACGGCCAGGACACGGCGGTGGTCCTCGTCGGAGGCGGCCAGGCCGAGCTTGGTCATGATCGAGCTGGCGTGGGTCTCGACGGTCCGGGCGGTGAGCCACAGGCGCCGGGCGATGCCCAGGTTCGTGCGGCCCTCGGCCATCAGGGCAAGCACTTCCCGCTCACGGGCGGTCAGCGTGCTGAGCGGGTCGTCGGGTGGCCGCCGCCGGGCCACCACCGTCGGTGACGTGGTTCTCGACGGTGGCGGCGACACCGACGTGCGGGTCGGTATCGAGCACGCGCTGCGGGGGCCGGAACGCCCACACGTCGTCATCGTGCTCACCGGCGGTGACACGTCGTGGCCGGCCGCCCGGCCCGGCCCGCTCCCGGCGGGGCGGGCTGCCGCGTGGCCGGCCACACGGCTCGGCCCGGCCCGCTCCCGGCGGGGGCGGGCTGCCGCTGGAGGGCGCGGTCGTGCGTCGGGTTGTGGTCACCGGGCGTCTCGTCAGCGGCCGGCAGCGGATCGGGCGAGTGCCCGTCGGCTCTACCCTCCGGTCACCGGGTCGGACATCGTGGTCGTCACGCCGCCGAGGTTCGCGGCGGTCACCAGACAGGCCACGGGAGTAGCCGCGTGGTCAGGGTCCAGGCGCAGGGTCCGGGAGGTCGCACCGTCGATCGGGGCCGGGACGACGAACGGGCCGTACACCGTGACGGTCGCCCACTGGAAGGTGATCCGGGACGGTGGCAGCCCACGGGACAGGTCCCATCCCGGGGCCGCACAACGAGCGGTGTCACCGGCCACGGTCACCTGCGGGGTGTCCTGGGGATAAGGCTGGGTCGGCAGAATCGGCAGGTGCGCCCAGGCCCGGAACGCGGTGGGATCGGCGAAGTAGAGCGGCGACGCCTGCCCGCACGACTTGCCCGCGGTCTCGCCGCCGAAGCTGAACATGCCGACCAGCCGGGTGACCCCGTTGATCGTCTGCACCAGCGGGCTGCCGCTGTCCTGGTAGCAGCCCGTCACCGGGGGCGTCACGGTATCGGCGTCGCGGGACGTGGTGTCCGTGGCGCATACGACCGAGGCATCGTCCACGGTTGCGGGCGTCGCGTCGTGACAGGCGCGGGCGTCCGAGACAGTCAGGTCGCCGCGGTGCAGGACGTCGTTGCGGTAACTGTCCTGGCCGGCGATCCCGGTCGTGCCGTGGGCGAAGAACGTGACCGCGGAGCCGGCTGCCGGACGGTGCGAGGCGATGCGCAGGGGCATGACATCGGTCACCGGGGAGTCCAGGAGGATGACGGCGAGATCGTTGCGGGCGCTGGAGAGGTCCGGCCGGCCCGGGTCGACCGGAGACGGCAGAATGCGGTAACCGGGCAGGGTGGAGACACCGCGGATCCGGCGGACCTGACCCGGCTCGGACGACAGGACGTGGGCTCCGACGTGCACCTCCGTGCGGCTCGGGTCGGTACCGTCCACGCAGTGCGCCGCGGTCAGCACCCGGTCGGAGGCGATCAGGGCCCCACCGCAGCCGGCACGCTGCAGCAGGGGCGCGTCGCCGGTCATGGCCAGTGTCGCGACCCACGGGGCGGCGGTGTGATCGGTGACCGGGGTACCGCCGGACATCGCCGCAGCAGCGCCCGCCGTACCCAGCACCATCAAAGTCGCCGTGCCCGCTGCGGTCACCACTCTTCGAATGATCGACATGCGAAAGAATCTAGAGCGGACGATCCCTGAGATTCTTCCGGGAAGGCCCTGCTCCGACCCTCGGTTCACCGGCCGGCGAACTGAGGGTCGCAGCAGGGCGGCACCACCGACAGCCGCTCCGAGCACCGCGCTTCGCACCGCTCAAGCCGCCGGCGCAGAACCGGCCCCGATCCGATCGGTGTGGGAAGACGGGCACTCAGCGGACGGCTCGGGCCTCACCCGGTCCGCGGAAACGGTGGATCTCCTGCGGCCAGTCGAGGGCGACCGCCAGCCGCCCCGCCCAGTAGCGGGCGGTCTCGTCGTCCGGCACGTCGATCACGCAGAAGCCGCCGAGGTGTTCCTTGGTCTCGACGTAGGGACCGTCGCTGAACAGCGGTTTCCCGTCGACCAGTTCGACCGAGCAGATCGCGGTGGACCGGTCGAGCGCCCCGTTCGAGAAGAGCAGCACGTCCTGCTCTTTCATCTCCGCGATCACGGCCCGGCTGGTCACGCTCTTCGCCTGGATCTGTTCGGGCGTGTGCTCGGGTACCCACTCGTCGTTGAAGGCGATCAGGTATTCCGTCATGGTTTGTTCCTCCTCCGGACGCGGTCGTTCGCCGCTGTAGTTATGCCACGAACGGCCGCGCCCGGTTCCGACATCACGCCGGATGAAAGGTGGAACTCATGCGCCCTTCGCCGGGGCCACGCACGTACCGGGTGGTGCGGTCGGCACGCCGATCTGCGCCATCGACTGGTTGACCTCGGTGAACGTGGCAAGCGACTGGAACTTGGAACCGATCACGATGTCGATGACGTCGTTGGTGCGTTCGGCGTTGTACTCCGGGACCGCGTCGCCCAGGAAGTAGGCGCGGATCCATTGAGCGGCGCCGACCGTCTTCGGCCCGTACTGAATGAGGGCCACATCAGTGACCTTCTTCTTGCTGTCCTTCGTCGGCTGCGTCACGAAGCCGCGATCCTTGAACTCGTTGCTGACCTGGTCGGCCAGGCCGGGCGTGCGAGTGCCGTTGAGCACGCGCAGCTTGACCTGGTCGGCTTCGGTCGGCAGCGTGAGGTTGACCGTCGTCGCGCCGGCCGGGCAGCCGCCCGCAACCGCGCCACCCTGCGAATCCTTCACGAGCGCGAACACCACTGCCACGGCCGCCGCCACGGCAAGCACACCGAACACCAAATACGCCCGCAGGCGAGTGAACCCCATAAAGACACTGACGCTTTCCGGCCGATTTTTGTTGCACAAGGTACCCGTTGTCTCAGCCATCAAGACAGGGACCCAACCAAGATCACTTCCCGGTACGGCGGGACAGCTGCTCCTTCAGCCAGTGGTAGCTCGCCCGGGGTGTACGGACACCGGTAACGTAGTCGACGTGCGCCAGCCCGAAGCGGGGCCCATAACCGCGCGCCCACTCGAAGTTGTCGATGAGTGACCAGTAGAAGTATCCGCGCAGGTCGACCCCGGCGTCGTCCACCGCCCGGGCCGCGGCCGCGACGTGCTCGGCCACGAATCGGATCCGCTCCGGGTCGTCCCCGGTGTCGTCGCGCACTTCGGCGATGCCGTTCTCGGTGACGTAGACCGGCGGCAGCCCCGGGTAGCGCCCGGCGAGCCCGGTGAGCGTGTCGTAGAGCCCGCGCGGTTCGACGGGCCAGCCCAGGTCGGTCAGCGGGACGCCCTGGCGGGGCACCGCCCGTACGCCGATGTCGTCGGCCGTCCGCAGCGCCGGTTCGTCCTGCTCGCGCGGCACGTCGGCGGCGTGGATGCGGTAGTAGTAGTTGACGCCGAGGAAGTCGAGCGGCGCCCCGATGACGTCCAGGTCCCCGTCGCGCCGGAACGACAGGTCGCTGACCCCGGCGTAGAGGCGCTCGAATCCGTCCGGGTAGGCGCCGCCCAGCACCGGGTCGGTGAACTGCCGGTTGAGCAGCAGGTCCATCCGGTTCGCGGCGGCCTCGTCGGCGGCCGAGGTGCTGGCGGGAACGGCCGGGGACAGGTTGAGCGTGATGCCGACCCGCCCGCCGGGGGCCGCCGCCCGCAGTGCCGCGACCGCCAGCCCGTGCCCGACGAGCAGGTGGTGGGCGGCGGCGAGCGCGCCGTGACCCTCCCGCGCGCCCGGGGCGTGGCGGCCCTCGGCGTATCCGGCGATCGACGACACGTACGGCTCGTTGAGCGTGATCCAGTCGTGCACCCGGTCACCGAGCCGGTCGGCGACCACGGTCGCGTAGTCGGCGAAGCGCTCGGCGGTGTCGCGTTCCCGCCAGCCGCCGGTCTCCTCGAGGGCCTGCGGCAGGTCCCAGTGGTAGAGCGTGACGAACGGCCGGATGCCGCGTTCGCACAGCGCGTCGACGAGCCGGTCGTAGTAGTCGAGTCCGGGTTTGTTCACCTCGTCGCGGCCGGTCGGCATGACCCGGGGCCAGGCGACCGAGAACCGGTACGCGTCCACGCCGAGCCCGGCCAGCAGCTCCACGTCGTCGCGCCACCGGTGGTAGCTGTCGCAGGCCACCGCCCCGGACGAGCCGCCGGTGATCACGCCGGGGCGGCGGCAGAACGTGTCCCAGACGGAGTCGCCGCGCCCGTCCTCGGCGACACCACCCTCGATCTGGTACGCGGCGGTGGCCGCTCCCCAGACGAAGCCGTCCGCCATGTCGGGCAGTTCGTATGACGTTGTCAACCTTTGATCGCTCCTTGCATGATGCCGCCGACGATCTGCCGGCCGAGGACCATGAAGATCACCAGGATCGGGAGCGTGGACAGCAGTGTTCCGGTCAGGGTGAGCGTGTAGTCGGTGGTGTAGCCGCTGGCCAGCGACGACAGGGCGACCTGGACGGTGGCGTTGTTCTGCAGCACGACCAGCGGCCAGAAGAAGTCGTTCCAGGCCTGCATGAAGGTGAACAGCCCGAGCACCGCCGCTGCGGGTCGGGCGGCCGGCAGCACCACGTGCCAGTAGAGGCCGAACGTGCTGCACCCGTCCATGCGGCCGGCCTCCAGCAGCTCGTCGGGGACGGCGCGGCCCAGGTACTGCGTCATGAAGAAGACGCCGAACGCGGTGACCAGACCGGGGACGATCACGGCGGCGAGCTGGTCGGTCCAGCCGAGCTTGGCCATCAGCAGGTAGAGCGGGATGATGCCGAGCTGCTGCGGGACGACCGACGTGCCGATCGCCAGGGCGAGCAGCACCTTGCGGCCGCGGAAGCGCAGCTTGGCGAAGGCGAAACCGGCCAGGGTCGAGAAGAACACGACCGAGACCGTCACCGAGGCGCTGACGATGAACGAGTTGAGCAGCGCACGGGCGAAGTCGGTGCTGTCGAAGACGCGGGCGATGTTGTCGAACAGGTGCCCGCCGGGGATCAGGACCGGGGGCGTCTGGGCGACGGCTTCACCGGTCTGCGACGCCACGACGAAGGACCAGTAGAGCGGGAAGACCGACCCGGCCACGACCGCCAGCAGCGCGCCGTAGGTCCACACGGACGCGCGCCGCGGATAGCCGAACCGGCGTCGGCGAGCTGACGGCTTCGGAGCGGCTGACGCCGTACGCACGGAAGGCCTTTGATCTGTCAGAACGGTCACGGCGGGCCTACCCCTCGTCGTTGGCGATGCGCCGGGTCAGCAGGTAGTTGGCGATCGCGAAGATGGCGATGACCAGGCAGAGCGTCCACGCGATGGCCGAGGCGTAACCGAAGCGGAACTCCCGGAAGCCCTGTTCGTACATGAACAGCGCGGCGGTCTGGAACTGCCGGTCGGAGCCGCCGGTCGGGGTGGACGTGCCGGCGAACAGCAGCGGCTCGGCCATGATCTGCAGGCCGCCGATGGTCGAGATGACCGCGGTGAAGATGATCGTCGGGCGCAGCTGCGGCACGGTGATCCGCCAGAACTGCTGGTTCGAGGACGCGCCGTCGAGCTCGGCCGCCTCGTAGAGGTCGTGCGGGATGGCCTGCATCGAGGCGAGGTAGATCAGCGCGTTGTAGCCGGTCCAGCGCCAGGCGACGATGACGGAGATGGCCAGGTGCGAGCTCCAGGTGTTGGCCTGCCAGTCGACCGGACCGATACCGATCAGGCCGAGCACCCAGTTGATCATGCCGAAGTCGCGGCCGAACATCTGCGTGAACACGATCGTCACCGCGACGATCGAGGTGATGTTGGGCAGCAGCACGCCCATCCGCAGGCTGGTCCGGGCGCGCAGCCGGTGGTTGAGCAGGTGCGCGATCCAGAGTGCGGCGAGCAGCTGCGGCACGGTGGAGAGCACCCAGATGCTCAGGGTGTTACCCAGCGCGTTCCAGAAGTACGGGTCGTGCAGCAGCTCGCGGTAGTTGGCCAGGCCGACCCACGTGTGCTCGCCGGCGTCCAGCAGGTCCCAGTCGTTGAACGAGACGAACCCGGTGTAGAGCAGCGGGAACAGCCCGAAAGCGGCGAAGAGCAGGAAGAACGGCGTGACGTAGAGGTAGGGCGAGCCCTTCGTGTCGAGCCGGTTGAGCAGGGTCATCGAAAATCCTTCACCGGGGTGGCCGGCGGCTCCCCCAAGAACCGCCGGCCGTGCGAGGTTGGCCTATTTCTTCAGTCGCTCGACGTCGCTGACGGTCTGCTGCCAGGACTGTTCCGAGTTCTGTTTGCCCTGCTCGACCCGGACGAGGCCGTCGCGGATGGTGGTCTGGATGTCACCGGTGCGCGGGCCCTGGTACTGCGGCTTGAGCTGCTTCGCGGCGGTGGTGAAGATCGTCCCGACCGGCGCGTTGTTGAAGAACGGATCCTTGTACTGGGCGATCTCCGGCTTGTCGTAGAGCGCCGGGATCGACGGGAGCAGGCCCTGGGTGGTGAAGACCTTCGCCTGCTGCTCGGGGGCGGTCAGCCAGGCAGCTAGCGCCTTGGCTTCCTCGATGTGTTTACCCTGCTTGGGGATGGTCAGGTACGAGCCGCCCCAGTTGCCGCCGCCGCCGGGGATCGAAGCGATGTCCCACTTGCCGGCGTACGCCTTGGCCTGGTCCTTGATCTTCGTCATCATCCACGCGGGGCAGGCGATGGTGGCGAACTGCCCCTTGGCGAAGCCGTTGTTCCACTCCGGCGAGCTCTCGATCAGTTTCGCGCTCAGGTTCGCCTGGATCGCCTTGACCACCAGGTCCCAGGCGTTGCGCACCTCGGGGTTGGTGCCGACGACGATCGTGTTGTCCTCGCTGTAGAAGCCCTGCGGGGCCTGGCCGATCACGGCGTTGTAGAGCGCGCCGCCGCCGTCGAAGAACGCGGTGCCCTTCGGCGCCTTCTCGGTGTACTTCTTGCCGGCCTCGATGTACTTGTCCCAGCCCGACGCCCACTGCGCCGAGACCGCCTCGCGGTCGGACGGCAGCCCGGCCTGCTCGAACAGGTCGCGGCGGTAGCAGATGGCCAGGCCGCCGACGTCGGTGCCGTAGCCGATCTGCTTGCCGTCCTTCGTGATCGACGCCTGCCACTTCCACGGCAGGTACTGCGAGGCGCGGTCGGTGCCGAGGTCGGTGAACTGCTTGCCGGCCTCGCGCATCTGGGCGATGAAGCCGGTGTCGACGCCCTCGATGTCACCGGCGCCGGTCCCGGTCGCCAGGTGCGTGGCCAGGTCCCGGTGATGGTCGTTGTAGGCGGCCGTGTGCTCGGCGATCTTGATGTTCGGGTGGGCCTTCTCGTACTCGGCGTAGAGCGCCTTGTAGCCGAAGTTGCCGAACAGGTTGACGTTCAACGTGACGGTTCCGCCGCTGCTGCCGGCGTTGCCGCTGGAGCCGCAGGCGGTGAGCATCATGGCGCCGGCCGCGGCGGCGGCCAGAAGCCGCGCCGTTCGGGACAAACGCATGTGAAGTTCCCCCATCGTAAGGATGTAACCGGTTTCATGAAACCGGTTACATGATCAAGTTCGAAAAGGTTGCGACGACCGGGCGGGAGGTTCGAGACGGGGCGGATCGCGCCCTTGAGCCAAGAGTTTGCCTACATCGATGCGTCCACTGTCAAGTCACGAGCGTGTAACGAGATCGACGGGTGTTGACCGCCGCGACACGGCGCTGTTACGGTCTTGAAACCGGTTACATAGGGGCGTACCAGAGTGTCCAGCATCAGAGAAGTGGCACGTCGGAGCGGCGTCTCCGTCGCCACCGTTTCGCGGGTCTTCAACACGCCGGAGGTGGTCAGCCAGCAGACACGCCAGCTCGTGCTCGGCGTTGCCGCCGAAGTCGGCTACCTGCCCAACGAGTCGGCCCGCACCCTCGCGACGAAGAAATCCAACATGGTCGGCCTGGTCTGGGACACCGACCACCGCCGGCCCGGCTGGCGGCACCCGTTCCTGCAGGACATCCTCGTCGCCCTCAAGAGCGCGCTCAGCGCCCACGGCCTGCACCTGCTGATGCTCGCGCCCGACCCGAGCCCCGGCCCGACCCGCTTCCTGCGCGCGGTCCAGCGGCACAACGTCGACGGCGTCGTCATCATCGACAACGGCAGTCGCGACCCGGCCGTGCTCGCCCTCGCCGACTCCGGAGTGCCGTGTGTCGCGCTCGACCTGCGCTTCACCGGGCCGGCCTGCACGTACATCACGTCGGACAACGCCGGCGGCGGACGACTCGCTGCCCAGCACCTGATCGAACGCGGACATCGGCGGATCGCGACGATCACCGGGCCACTGCCGACGTACCCGGCCGTGGAACGCCTGGAAGGCTTCCGCGCGGCCCTCGCATCCGCCGGGGTGACCCTCGCCGACGGATACCTGGCCGGCGGGGACTGGTATCTCGACAGCGGCTACGCGGCCATGAAACGGCTGCTCGCGCAGGATCCGCCGCCCACCGCGGTGTTCGCGGCGGGTGACGAGATGGCGGTCGGGGCGCTGCGGGCCGTCCACGAGGCGGGCCTGCGCGTGCCGGACGACCTCGCCATCGTCGGCTTCGACGACATCGAGGTCGCGGCGCTGATCCCTCCCGGACTTACTACCGTCGCTCAGGACAAGACCGGCATCGGCACGGCAGCCGCCGAAGCCGTCATGTCCATGCTCTCCGGCGGCGCCACTCCCCCGGAACCGACGATCCTCCCGACCACCCTGATCGTCCGCGGCTCGGCCTGATCCCGCACCACACCCTCGCGACCACGCCGGCCGAGGTCCTCCCGGTGCCGACGGAGGACCTTCCCCGGCGACGCGACTTTCCACGCCGCCACGGTCAGGCGCCGGTCGACTTCTGTACCTACTAGTATGTACAGTCACGGCATGAACGCGGCGGAACGGCTCGTCGAGAGCACCCGGGAACTGTTGTGGGAACGTGGCTACGTCGGGACCAGTCCCAAGGCGATCCAGCAGCGCGCCGGGTCCGGGCAGGGCAGCATGTACCACCACTTCAGCGGGAAACAGGACCTGGCCCTGGCGGCGATCCGCCGTACCGCGGAAGAAATGCGGGCCAGAGCCGAGGAGCAGTTCTCGGCGCCGGGGACCCCGATGGACCGCATCACCGCCTACCTGCGGCGGGAGCGGGACGTGCTGAAAGGCTGCCCGATCGGGCGCCTCACCCAGGACCCGGACGTGATGACCGACCCGGCGCTGCGGGCACCCGTCGAGGAAACCCTCGCCTGGCTGCGTCAGCGCCTCGCCGGCATCGTCGCCGAGACCGGCACCGGGCTCGACCCGCAAGCGGTGGCCGCGACCATCGTCGCAACCCTTCAAGGTGGGTACGTGCTGGCCCGCGCCGCAGACTCCGCCGAACCGTTCGACCAGGCGATCAGCGGTGTGCTGAGCCTGCTGACCCGCTGAGGAGCACCGTGTACGCGAGCCAGTACGAGATCACCCTGCCCGCCGACTACGACATGGGGATCATCCGCAAGCGGGTGTCCGTGGGCGGGCACGCCCTCGACGACCGGCCCGGGCTGGGTCTGAAGGCCTACCTCATCCGGGAACGCGGGGTGAACGGGTCACCGGTCAACCAGTACGCGCCGTTCTACCTGTGGAACGACACCGCGGCGATGGCCCACTTCCTGGTCGGTGGTGGCGGCTTCCAGAACATCGTCCGCGACTTCGGCCGCCCGGCGGTCCGGCACTGGACCGGCGTCGCATCCCTCGCCGGGCCGGGCCGTGAGGTTGCGCCGCTCGCGGCTTCCCGACGCCTGACTCCGGTGGGGACCGACCTCGACCAGGAGTTGTCGCAGCTACGGGACATCGCCCGGCTGGACGGGGTCCACACGGCGGCGCTGGCCGTCGACCCGGATCGGTGGGAGCTGCTGCGGTTCGTCCTCTGGGCCGGCACCGCCGCGGCGGATCACGACGCGACCGAGCGGTACGAAGTCCTGCACCTCTCCTCCCCCGGCCTCGGCACGCTCTGACACCGAGCGTGCCGTACCGCGCCGGGTATGACCCATTCCGGCCGAGCCGCCGAACGGGGTGCCTCGGTATCGTTGACCGGTGATCGGCGACCTTGCGACCTTCCAGGACGAGCTGGCTGCCAGCGGGTTCCCGCCACTGGTCAACAAGCTGGCCGGAGCCGACTTCCGGGGCCGGGTCGTCACCTCTGACCTCGGTCCGCTGCGGCTGGTCTCCCTCGACACGCCCGAGAGCGCCTGTGCCGGGTGGGAGCGCGACGCCACCGACGGCGAGAACCTGGCACTCAAGGTGATGGTCCGGGGCCGGACGCGGATCGAGCAGGGCCGCGGCGACGCCGAACTCGGGCCCGCCGACCTGGTGCTGCTCGACCCCACGCGTACGTTCCGGTTCGAGAGCACCGCCTCGGCGCACGTCACGATCCTGGTCCCGCGTCGGGAACTTCGGATCCGGCCCGCGCAGATCGACCGGCTCGTCGGCGAACGCATCGACGGCAGCCACGGTCCGGGCGCTCTCGTGTCCGTGCTGGCCCGGGAGTCGGCGCGGTCGGCGACCGAGTTCCGCGAGGCGGAGGCGCTGCGGTCGGCGGCGGCCGTCATCGAACTGATCGCCGTCGCACTGGAATCCCGGCTGGGCGACCGGCAACCCGCCCCGGACGAGGGGCTGCGGAACCGGATCACCGGTTACATCGAGGCCCGGCTGGCCGATCCTGACCTGTCGCCGCCGGGCATCGCCGCCGCCCACCACATCTCCGTACGGCGGCTGCACAAGCTGTTCGAGGACCAGCCGCTCACCGTCGCCGCCCTGATCCGCCGTCGCCGCCTCGAGCGCTGCCGGGCCGAGCTGACCGGAAGCGGCCGTACTGTCACCGCTGTAGCCGCCCGGTGGGGATTCACCGATCCCACCCATTTCAGCAAGCTCTTCAAGACGACGTACGGCTACAACGCCCGCGCGCTGATGACCAGTAACCGTGCACGGACGACCAAGACGCGCACAGCCGACCCGGAACAGGATGGTGCTCACCGAAGCAGGTAGACAGCAATGGGAGAAGTCGTGGCGAAGGTAAACATCGTCCGCCCCGGTGAGGGCGAGATCCTCGGCAGCGGGGCGCAACAGATCCGGATCCTGGAGGACGGCGAGCACACCGAACACCGGCTGGGGTTCGCCGAGGTCACCATCCCACCGGGCACCCCGAGCCCGTTGCAGCACCGCCACGCCCAGCACGACGAGGGCTTCTACGTCCTGGCCGGAACGTTCCGGTTCACCGTCGGCGAGGAGCAGTACGACGCCGGGCCGGCACCTGGGTCATCGTGCCGACCGGGGCGCCACACACGTTCGCCAACATCGGCGACGTGAACGCGGTCATGCTGAACACGTTCACGCCGGACCTGTACGTGCAGTACTTCCGCGACTTCAAGGCCATGATCGATTCCGGGCAGCCGGTCAACGCCGAGACCATGAAACCGCTGTGGCAGAACTACGCCACCGAGATCTCCGACGAATACGCCTCGTGAAGCGTGACATGCTGATGCCGAGCTGATCGAGCAGGGCGAAGAACTGGTCCTCGACGAACGTGTCGATCGTGGCCGGTGCCGCTTCCACCTCGGCCACCGATGCTGGACTCGGGCCGGCCTCCCGGCGCCCACTCGATCGCGCCGGTGCCGCTCATCTGAGGACCGGAAACGAAGCCCGTCAGCCATCGTGGGCAGCGGACGTCGCCGAGCCGCCTCGGCGACGTCCGCCGTCCGAGCCGTCCGGCCCCCGGGACGACGCCAGCCGGTCGTTCCTCTCGGGCCATCCGCTCCGAAGAACGATGTGCGGACCGAGACATCACCCGTTCCCCAAGGGCGCCGGCCTGGATAGCCTGCGCTCGTGGACATCTCCGAGTTGGCGCTGCGAGCCCAGGTGGCGTGGTTCCGCGGCCTGGCCGCCGCCGGCTTCCCGCAGATCAGCGTTGGTGAAGGATTCGCGGTGTCGACAGGCCTGGACTCCAACACCGAGAACGGCGCCGTCATCACCCCGTCGGTTCTCGACAACGCCCACGATCTGGACGCCTTGCTCGTCTGGTTGCGTGCGAAGGCGGTCCCCGCCTCGGTGGTCGTCACCAGACCGCTGACGTCGGAAGCGACCGCCGGGTTGATCGATCGAGGGCTGGAACCCGAGCGCACCGGGAACAACATGGGGCGTCTCCTGGACGGTTTCGACCCCGACACCGCGGAACCGTCCGCACCGGGGTGGCAGATCAGCGAAGTCTCCGACGGTCAGGCCCTGCGCCAGAACCAGCGTGTATACGCCGACGACGGCTGGTGGGACGAAACAGTCGAACTCGACCGCCGCGTCGAATACGCAGCCCGCCTCGGATTCGGCCCCGGCCGACCGGTCCGGCACTGGACGGCCTGCCACCAGAATGTCCCGATCGGAGCCGCCACCTCGTTCCAGTTCCACGACGCAGTGCTGCTCGTCCACTGCTGCGTCGCCGAGCGCTGGCGCCGCCACGGGATCGGGACGGCGCTCACCCGGGTCAGGCTCGCAGCCGCCGGCCCGGGCACCGCCCAAGCCGTCCTCTTCCCTTCACCGGACGGCTACCACCTGCATCACTTCCTCGGATTCGACGTAGCGCCGGTCCATCCGAACCGCTGGTTCTACCTGCGCTAAGGGGACGCCCCATCGCGGCTGCTCATCCACCGATGGTACGACCGCAGCCCGGCCAGGCTTGGTCGAGGTGACCGGCAGGATCGCTCGTATCGCGGCAGGCCGCTTCGAGGCCGGAGGGACGCAGCACTGATTGTCACCCCGCCGGATATGTAATCACGATGATAACGTGATTTGGGCTCACCGCTGAGAACCCTCAGGGGCCTTGCCAGCCGACGTGCCGCAAGAGAAACAAAATGGCTGATGCGGAAACTATCTATCCTTTTCATCGACGACAGCCAGTCGCGTGAACTTGAGGACGGCAGGGCACTGAAAAAACGTCGCTGCCAATGCATGCGTTGGCAGAACGGAACTGACCAGCCAGCCGAGACCCCTGATATCGAACAGTTCACCGGGCGCCGGACTCCCGTCGACCATGACGGTTACGGCCGTTCCGCCGGACGATATCAGGGCCATGAGCCTGCTTGCCGATTCACGCATCGGGACACCATCGGACTCAGCAAGCTCACGTGCAAAAACCAACACAGCTTGCAGTGCCGGCTCCACTTTTTCACTCGACATCCGGTCGGGCGCGAAAGACCACACAGTCACTTCTGGCGGGGACTCAGTCAGTTCATCGCCACCTGGCGCGACTCGTCGCACCCGCGATACGGCAAACAACGAACCATCCGCCTCCACCCACCCGCCCCAGGCTGAAGGGTCAGGACCCTTTGATTCGATGTCGAATACGGGAAATGAGATATCATCGGTCGGCACCAGCCCTGTTTCGCTCATGCCGACAGCCTAATGAATGACCGCCCATAAGCCACTGCCTGCTCACTCGGAGAATCCTTGCTCGGCGGAACGCCACGTCAGAATTTACTCGCATCGGCACGAGCGTGCGCTCGGACGGCTCGGTTGACGATCGCGGCGCGTGACCGAACTCCGTGGCCCGGCGCGCACGATCGGCGGCATGAGAGTGAACTGACCGCCGACAACGGTCACCGCGTCACGGGGGTATCGCGTCGAACTTCGTAGCCGTGCCCCGGCCGTCGGCACGTGTCCACGCACATGGAGGATTCGATTCTCTGGGATGGTGACGGGCGAATCGGGGCAATTCTGATGACGGTTGAACTCGCGCAGAAGGTCATAGCGGCGCTCAGGCTCCTGGGGTTCGACCCGCACCTGAATGATCTCGAGGCGCCGCGGAAGTATGCCGGTCTGATCGTAGAGATCGGTGAGACGATCGACCGTGAAGAGCTCAACCGAGGACTGTTCGTCTACTGGCAGTCATCGGAGGCTTGGGCCGACACCGTCTATGACGCCTTGGAAGAGCACGATATGGAGGCCCCTAATGCCATCCGTGCTGTTCAGGCGGCGTGCTCGTATTCGTGAAGGACACCGCCGAGTCGGTCCTGTCGGCGGATGCTCAGGCGTGCGAGCCGGTCGTGGTCGGTGATCGGTTCGGGTAACAGCGTGAGCGGCCGGGTGTCGGCGATGCCCCGGTGCGGCCGATGCTGATTGTGGTGGTGTTCGTACTCGCGCAGAGCACGTAGTAGATGGGCCTGGTTGAAGATCAAGGCGCGGTCGAGCACCTCGTGGCGGCAGGCTTGGATCCACCGTTCCGTGATCGAGTTCATCCGGGGCATGCGGACGCCGCTGAGCACGACCTCGATCCCGGCATCCGCGATGATCGTGTCGAACAGGGCCGGATACCTGCGCCGCCAGGAGCGAGCAGCAGAGGCGCTGCGGATGCCCGATCCCATACCGGCCCGACACGGGTTCACCGTTCCCGGGAACCGGATAGCGGTCAGCTCGCGGCGACGGTCACGCCTGGGTAGGGCTGGTAGGACTGGTCGGGGGCGTCACCGTTCGTGGCCCGGCAGGTGGCGCTCACGTGCCAGCCGCCCGCTCCGGACCCGGCAGGCAGGGTCAGCCGCACCGCGTCCCAACGGCCGGCGGCGGTCACCGGGGCCGTACCCTCGACCACCGGCTTGCCGCCGCGGATCGCGTCGTGCACCGCGACCTCGACGGTCTGCGCGGGCGTCGGGTACGCGCCGCAGCCGCCGCCGTCGGTCACCGTCAGGACCTGGCCGGGCCGCGCGGCCGGCGGGCTGACGCCCAGGAGCGGTTTGGTGGTGGTGACGGTCTGGGTGAAGGTGTACGTGGCCAGTGCCCGGCCGCCAGTGCGCACGTTCGGGTCGGTGGACGCCTCGCAGGTGATCGTCGCCGGGTAGTTGCCCGGTGCGGCATTCTCGGAACTGCCGACCCGGGCGCCCGTGCTGAACCCGTCGTACGGGTCGACGAAGACCTCGGACGGCGTCTGGCCCGCACCGCGCGCCACGACGAGGGTGTAGCCGCCGCTCACCGCCGGGCAAGTGAACCCGATGGCGTAGGAGACGAAACCGGCGCGGCCGCTCGGCCGGAACACCGTCAGCGCGTCCTTGTGCAGCTTGGTGGCCGCCTTCGCACCGAGATCAGCGAGCTGCGGACCGAGCCGGTAGCTCATGTGGATGGCCGTTCCGACACCCATCGCGATCCTGCCGGCCGGGGTCACGGGGTTTTGCAGGGCCGGCCGGTGGTCGCAGACGATGTCCATGGAGTTGCACAGGCTGAGGACCCGGTCACCGATCGCGCCGAGCTTTCTCCCGCTCGCCAGCGAGAATCGGGGATACCACAAGCCGACGCCCTTGGCCTTGTTGCCGGCGCTGCCGAGTATCTGCCCGTCGTCGCCCGGAAGCCGGTCACCGTCGGCGATCAGCACTATCGCCTCGACCCGGTCGGTCACCCGGCTGCCGAGGATCTGCATGCTGCGGTGGATCACCATGGCGCCCTGGGAGAAACCGGCCAGGACGAAACGCTCGCCGGGGCATTTCCGGATGCGGTCGAACAGGAGCGTGTTCAGCATGCCCTCACCGTCGATCAGGCTCTCCATGAACGTACCGATGCCGGGATAGATCATCGTGGGGAGCACGGGTGCGGCGCGGTAGGGCAGCGCGTGGAAGGCGACGCTGCGACCCTTCGCCTTCGCCTTGACGGCGTTGTAGACCGCGGTGACTTCCGCGCCCATCCCAGACTTGTCGTAGCCGGGCGCCCCCTTGTCCGTCTCACCGGACCCGGCAGCGCCCACGAAGAGCAGGTCCCCGCACTTCGGGGCGGTCGCGTGGGCGGGGGCGCAGGGCACGGCCAGGATGGCGGCGACGAGCGCCGACGCCGACAGAATCCGTCTCATCTGGGCAGCATGGCCTTCGGAACGCGGGCTCGGGTGCGCCGTCTACCGACGGTGGCTGAAACCCGCCAGACGGGGTCGGCCGCTCAGCCGTCTCCGCCCGCCAGGTGGGCCACCACCAATAGGCCGCCGAGCTTATCGTCGTCAACCGGGCGCGGGTGAACACCGAGCGTCACGCGTCCCGCTGTCTGGCGTGCCCGATCGGCTGCAAATGAGTAAGCCGCTTCAGCCGGGCGAGCGATCATCTAACGATCTCAGGATCAATACCGTCATTTCGAGTAGCCGCTGGCAGTAGGTGGCTTCCTGTCCCGACAGCGTCGGGAGAGCAACCCCAAGATCACGCTCACAGGCTGCGAGGATGCCACGCCGCCAGTCATCGAGGTCGACGGCCTCGTTAAGCCAGGTGCTGACGCAGCCCGCGATGCTTGCATCGAGCAGCACCATGTCGACGCCGGCCACGTCGTCGTACCGCAGACGTTCGGGAAAGAGGGCATTGCGATGCGCTTCCCATAGCTGGTCAACGGCCGCGTCCCGCTCGCTGATCACAACTGCTTGGCACTCCACTCATAGGCAATTTCCAAAGTCTACAAGCACTGGTTTCGGCGCTATCCCCTGTCCGGGTCGACCAGCCTGCATCACGTCGAGTGACAGTGCTGAGCTGACAGCCGCGCGGCCGGCGGCAGTCGAGGGAGCGCGGGTCTGCCTCGTACAACCCGTCAGGACTCGCCGTCATCGAACTCGTCGGGAAAAGCGGACAGCCGCGCAAAAAGAGCTTCTTCGAGCTCGCCGTCCTCGGGGAAGAGCTCGAAATACTCATCCTCCCTGGAATTGAGGTACTCCTGATCGTCTCGGTTCGCGAGCAGTTCCGTGAAAAATGGGTCGAGATCCGAGAAGCCGAAATATCTAAGTCCTTCGGCGGCTCGTCGGAATGTGGCCTCCTCGAACGTTTCGACCGCCCACGCCAATCCCTCCGGAATCACGTTGTTGTGGAGGTGCTGAACTCTCGCCAACATCCTGGTTCCTTGCGAAGCAGTTTCGAAGGCGCCGTCGAGCCAAACGTCAATGGAGTGGTTCCAGACTGCATGCAAATCCGGGTCCATCGTCCAACTCCGGTATCGAGCTCGCCAATTGGCCGCCACCCTACCGCACACTGCCCGGGCGCCTCATCTCGGCATGAACGGATGCAGCAGACGAGTATGGGACCGGACCGAATCGTGGCGGTTTCGCGCTCAGGCATGAGATGGGAGCGCCCGGGATCAAGCGGAAGTCTGCCGGTCAGTGGCAGAGCGCGAGCAGGTTGAGTTCCGCACCGCAGGAGATGACCACGACTGTGGCCACGGCGAGGACGGCCCGCACGATGATCGAACCTGCCTTACGGCCGTTCCACGTAACCGGAAGCAGCTGTTCCACGATCACCGCCGCCAGCCAGCCGAGCAGCAGCAACGGGTAGATCAGGTCCCAGATCCCGTCCGAGAACGCGGTGCCGTTGCCATTGCCGCCGTAGTTCGAGCAGCCCCGCACGTCAGTAGCCGGCTGAAGCGCGACTGTCAGCACCGTCATCAGCACGCCGCCGCACAGCAGCGCCCAGAACCCGGCCAGCGCCGACCGGCGCTTGGACAAGCCGGCACGCTTGCCCTCGAAAAAGAAGATGGTCGGCTCCCCGGATCGCGGTTGTCGGCCCGCCAACCCAAGCATGTCCACTCCCCGGCCAACAGATCAGGGTGGCCACCGCGAGTGCCGCCGAGCCCGGGCAGAAGCCGGCCTCCCACGCATTCGCCGCGGCAGAGAGCCGTTTGCTCAATGATGCCAGTCAGAAATCAGCTCATATCGGCAACAACAGCTTCACGATACGGATCTGTGGGGATGATGCCGGCTGCCTCGAAGCGCTGCTCCAAAGCCTCCAAGCCGTCACTGTGCCGGAATCTTTTCTCCGCCCCGGTAATCGGAAGTAGCCACAGCACCCGTGCATGCCCGCCTGGGACATCGCAGTGTTCCAGTTCTGGGCCCCACGGGTAGGGCAGGCTGACCAGCAAGTGATCGCAGGGCGAGCCCGGTAGCCAGGGTCGACCTATCGGCACGGTGTGGCCATGATCGAGGGCATAGTCTCCGCCCGTGGCGTGGTAGTACGCGATCATGGTCAGGGTTTCGACGTGGATCTCGTCGTCACTCGTAGGGGCAGCGAGCACAAACTCGAGGCCGTGGGTCAGGGGAGGTCGGTCGTGTGGACCTCCATGGGGCAGACTGCGCCGATGACGGTCTTCGCTGAGGGCGCTGGTCGCGCCAGGATTGTTACGGGGCTTCTTCGGGACGGGGATCGGGTGTTGCTGTGTCATCGACGCCCCGGCCGTCGCTGGTTCCCGGATGTGTGGGACCTGCCGGGCGGTCACGTCGAGGGCGGGGAGGAACCGGCGGAGAGCCTCGTCCGTGAGCTCCGGGAGGAGCTGGGGATCACGGTGCCGGTTCCGTCCGGCCCGCCGCTGGGTGAGGTCCGGGCCGCGACGTTCGACATGCGGATCTGGCTGGTCGAAAAGTGGAGCGGAGCACCGTTCAACGCCGCGCCGGACGAGCATGACGCCGTCGCGTGGTTCGAGACGTCCGATCTGGAGGATCTGCGCCTGGCCCACGAGTCCTACCGCTCGATCTTCACCGCCGTGCTCGCCGGGTGAGGGAAGCGTCGTCGACCGGAAGTGGTCACGCAGTCGGTCGGCGTAGGGCAGGCGCACGGCGTCAGCGTTCGACCGTGTAATGCAGATGGAGGACGCGATCACCCTGGACGACCCGGTCCGGGTCGTCGAGCAGGACAGTTCCGGTGTGGCCGCCGAAGAAGCGCACCCCCTCCCCCAGGACCACCGGCACCACGTCCATGGCGACCTCGTCGACGAGTCCCGCCGCGAACGCCTGCCCACCGACGTCGCCCGCGGTCACGCAGACCAGCCCGTCCCCGGCCAGTTCCTGAGCGAGCCGGATGCCTTCCTCGACGGAGTCCGCCGTGTGGAACGGCGCGTCGGGAAAGCGCGCGAGCCATTCCGGGGGCAGCGGCCGGTGGGTGACGACGACCAGCGTCTCACCGGCGGCCGGCACACCCGACCAGCCGTCGGTGGTGTCGAACAGGTGACGCCCGATCACGGTGCATCTCACCGCGTCCCAGAAGGGCTTCACATAATCCGCGGAGGCGCGGCTGACCGAGAATGACCACTTGTCGTTGGCGTGGACGGTCACGTCGCCGTTGCCGTACCAGTCGAAGAGGGGCCCGACACTGTCGTCGGGGTAGGCGATGAAACCGTCCACCGAGACGACCGCCTGCATCACGACTCGCGCCATCGCTGTCCTCCTCGCCTACACGGGAAACGCCAGCTTTGCACACTCGCGGTGCGTGGAGGGCCCGGTCCGGAACGGTCACGGACAGGAGCGCGACTCGACGGCCGCCATCGTGTCCGCGATGCCGGCGACCCCGGTGTCGGTGAGCTGGTCACGGTAGACGGTTCCGGTGACGGCCGAGGACGCGATCGATCCGAGGTAGCCGGAGGGCCGCGACAGACCAGATGCAGTTCCGAGCGTACGGGCGTCGGCCGGCCCGTAGAGCGCCACCTGATTGCTGCTGGCCGCGACCGGGGCAAGGCCGGCGGCGTCGAGCACCGTCCGGCCGGGCGAGCACGGGCCCGCTACGGGACGACGGTGACCGGCCAGCGGCCGCAACGGACCAGGCGCTGTGCGACCGAACCGGCGATCCGGTGCACAGCGCTCTGCGACCGGCCCACGATCACCGCGTCCGCCCACAGTTCCGCCGCCGCCCGGCACAGTTCGGCGAACGGGTCGCCCTGGCGCGTGATGATCTCGAAGTCGGCGTCGAGCCCCGGCCGGTCCCGCTGCACGGAGTCACGGAACTCGGTCTCCACCGCCTCGTGCATCGCGAACGCGGAGGCGATCGACGCGCCGAACGGGTCGGCGAACGACAGCACGCTGGCGGTCAGCGGCCGGACGAACACGCCGACCAGTCGCCGGTTCTCCCGGCGGGCCAGGCCGACGGCATACGCGCCGGCTCGCATCGACGTCTCGGAACCGTCGACACCGACGATGATCACACCGCGCATGTCAGCGATTCTTGCACTGCGGCTCGCCCTTCGGCGCGAGCGCCGCCCGACGCTCGATCGAGCCCTTCAAGATCGTCGACCGGCACGGATCCGTGTGCCGGATTGCTCGGCGAACCGGGTGTCGTTCGCGGTCAACCGGGATAAGAGTGGTGGTGAATCTTCGGAGAAGGGGCATCATCCATGGCCAGGACCTGGTTCATCACCGGCACCTCGCGTGGCTTCGGCCGCGAATGGGCCGAGGCCGCCCTCGACCGCGGCGACCGTGTCGCCGCCACCGCCCGGGACGTCTCCTCGCTGGACGACCTGGTCGCCGAGTACGGCGACCTCGTGCTCCCGCTGGCCCTCGACGTGACCGACAAGGCGGCCGGGCTCGCCGCGCTGAAACGAGCGTTCGAGCACTTCGGGCGGCTCGACGTGATCGTCAACAACGCCGGCTACGGGCAGTTCGGCATGATCGAGGAACTCAGCGAGGAGGAGGTTCGCGCGCAGTTCGAGACGAACGTCTTCGGGGCGTTGTGGATCACTCAGGGAGCGTTGCCGTATCTGCGGGAGAGCGGCGGCGGCAACATCATCCAGGTGTCGTCGATCGGCGGCATCTCGGCGTTCGCCAACATCGGCATCTACAACGCCTCCAAGTGGGCCCTCGAAGGCTTCAGCCAGGCGCTCGCCCAGGAGGTCTCCTCGTTCGGCATCAAGGTCACCCTGGTCGAGCCGGGCGGCTTCGGCACCGACTGGGGTGGCTCGTCGGCCAAACACGCGACGGCGCTGCCGGTCTACGAGCCGGTGCGGGAGCAGGCCGCCGAGGCCCGGAAGGGACGTACGTCGAATCCGGGCGACCCGGCGGCGACCCGCTCCGCGATCCTGAAGGTCGTCGACGCCGACAAGCCGCCGTTGCGGATCTTCTTCGGCACCGCGCCGTTCGGGATCGCGGTGGCCGACTACGAATCCCGGATCGCCGAGTGGCGCGAGTGGGAGGCGGTCGCCACCGAAGCCCAGGGCTGACCGATCCGCTGATGCCCGGCCGCGGCCCACGCCGCGGCCGGGCGCAAATCACACGGTGGCCGGCCCGAACGTGTATCGATCTCAGTTCGCGGAGCGCTTGGCCTCCGCCACCGCGGCCCGTACCTTGTCGGCGCTCGCCGGCGTTCCGACCGGGTCCTCGAAGGTGCCGTAGGGCGGCCCGTAGGCGGGCTGTCCCGGCTCGACCCGCCAGCTCTCGCTGAGCGGCCCGATGTCGACGGCGTCGTAGCCGATCGCGGTCAGGAAGTCGGTCGCGGTCTGCTTGGCCTCGGCGTCGTCCCCCGCGATCGTCAGGGCGGTTCGGTCCGGCGCGCCGGCCGGCCGGGCCAGGCTTCCCAGGTGCTTGAAGAAGATGTTGTTGAACACCTTGACGAGCTTGGCCGTCGCGAGGTGCCGCTGCTCGAGCTCGGCGCTGGTCACCTGACCCTCGTCGAGCTCGGCCACCTGCCCGTCGCGCTGCGGGTAGTAGTTGTTCGTGTCCAGCACCACCTTGCCGGCCAGCTGTTCGACCGGCAGCTTGCGGAATGCGTGGAACGGCACGCTGACCACCACGATCTCGCCGGCCTCGGCGGCTTCGGCGGCAGTCGCCGCCCGTGCCCTGTCGCCCAGTTCGGCCACCAGGTCCGCGAGTGTTTCCGGCCCTCGCGAGTTGCTCACCACGACGTCGTATCCCGCCGACGCGGCCAGGCGAGCCACCGTGGCCCCGATCGATCCGCTACCGATAAATCCCACAGTCGTCATACCGGACGGCAACATCCGGCCGGCTCTGATCATTTCGTGACGTCGGCTACGGCATCGTTCGTCGACGATCAGCCGTCGTGGGCGTCGATCGCCGGCTGATCGCCCGGCGCGGCGGCGCGACGTGGCCGCTGATGCCGGCCGCGCCGCGCCGCCGCGAGTTCCGCCCGATCGGCGCGCCCGGGCGGGGCGGCGCCGGATGGGGTGCGGTGCTCACGGCGTACCAAATAAGGATCTTGACTGTGGAAGGGGTCAGGCGAGGACTCGGGTGGTGCTGACGCACTCGGCGACGTCGAGGACCAGCAAGAGGCGGCCGTCGGTCTTGTAGGCGCCGGTGACCAGGGCACGAGAGGGGCCGGTGAGGGTGGCGGGAGGCTCCTCGAACATTTTCTCGTCGAGGTCGGCGACCTGGCCGATGCGGTCGACCAGGAGGCTGACCGGCTCGCCTTCGAAGCGGACGATCACGTTCTGGACCAGGCCGGTCATGTCGCGGCGGGGCAGGCCGAACTGTACCCGCAGGTCGACTGCGGCGATCACCTGACCGCGGAGGTTGAACAGGCCGCCGACGGCGTTCGGGGCCAGCGGGACCGGGGTGTACTCGCTGTACGACAGGACTTCCTGCACCGCACCGACGTCGACGCCGAAGAACTGGCCGGCGACCTCGAACGTGACGAACTGACGACTGGACATGCGTGACTCCCGGGATTGTCTTTCCGCCGGGAGAGGATGCCGCGACGGGTTCCCCGGGATCATCGGACGCTCGGGCACCGATCCAAGAAGTCTGCCGGATTTTTCAACCTTTGGTGTCCAGCGCGGTCAGCACCGCCTCGCTGAGCCGGCCGACGACTCGGGTCTGGCCGGGGTGCGCCCGGGCGCCGGCTTCGAGACCCACCCGCATCAGGACATGGAGATCGTCACCTGGGTGCTGCAGGGGTCGCTGGTCCACCAGGACTCCACCGGTCACAACGGGATCATCTACCCGGGCCTGGCCCAGCGGATGAGCGCCGGCACCGGCATCCTGGGAGATGCACGCCACCCTGGGCTGAGAAGTCCCCGGTCTACGCCCCGTCGCCGCGGCCGTGCGGGCGCGGCAGGACGGCCAGCGCGGTGTCGGCCATGTCGATCAAGGCCGGCGGGGGCAGGCCGGCCCTGCCGACCACCTCGACGCCGCGCAGCACGGCCAGGAGCAGGCCCGCGAACCGCTCGGTGTCGGCGGCGAGGTCGCCGTGGCGCTGGGCGGGCTCGATCTCCCTGGTTCGGGGCGCGATTCGTGCCACTCGACGTCACCGACGAGAACGGCCCGCTGCCCCGGTGAGGGGCAGAACATTCGCCGGTGTCGTGCTTTGATCGGATCGTGAACACGGAGAGCGGCACCGGACGGTCGGCGATCATCTTCCACGGGACCGGCGGCAACCCGGGCGTGGCCTGGTATCCGTGGCTGGCCGGGCAGCTCACCAAGCGCGGCTACGCCGTCGAGGTGCCGCACCACCCCGAGATCAACGTCGAGCCGATCGCAACGTTCCTGCCCACGGTCCTGGAACAGCACCGCTTCGACGAGAACACCGTCCTCGTCGGCCACTCCGGTGGGGCCGCCCTCCTGCTCGCCGTGCTGGAACACCTGGACGTGACCGTGGCCCAGGCGATCCTCGTGGCCGGCTACTGCACGCGACCCAACGACAGCCAAGAGCCGGTCCTGCAGGCGGACTACGACTGGGATGCCATCCGTGGCCACGTGCGCGACATTTACTTCATCAACTCGCGTACGGATCCGTACGGCTGCGACGAACGTCAGGGCCGCGCCATGTTCGAGCGGCTCGGTGGTACGCAGATCGTGCGCGACGACGGTCACTTCGGCGACTGGAACCAGCCGTTCGACACGTTCGAACTCGTCGATCGGCTCATCCCCTGAGCCTCGCCGACGACGGGCTGATCTTCGTACGACAGAATCGCGCGGTGCAGAACGAGGAGAGCATCCCCGCCGGATACAGCCCGGAACGCGTCGGCTTCTTCACCGACGCGGTGTTCGCGATCGCCATGACCCTGCTGGTCATCGACATCCCCAAACCCGAGGGCGGTGCCGAGTTCGAGGTCAGCGAGGTGGGGCGCGCCGAGGCGGCACGGAATCTGCTGCACTTCCTGTACGAGCAGATTCCGTCCTTCTCCGCGTACCTGCTGGCGTTCTACATCCTGTGGGTCGTCTGGCGCCAGCACCACCAGCTGTTCGACCGGCTCGAGCGGCTCTCCCCCGGCCTGATCCGGCTGCACTTCCCGCTGCTGCTGTTCGCGGGGCTGCTGCCGTACGCCACGACGGTCTACGACCACAACTCGCTCAACCCGGCCGCCGCGGTCTGTTCACGCTCGCGGTGGCGACCCTGCTGCTGATCCGCTCGGGGATCCAGGGGCTGGCCCTCAAGGACGGCCTGCTGCGCGACGACGTCGACCGGGCCGCCTACCGCCGGGACCTGCGCATCTCGTGGACCGTGAGCTGGTACTTCCTGGCTACGGTGCTGCTGTGCTGGTTCACCCCGTGGCTGACGTTCCTGTGGTTCGGCGCGCCGGTGCTCGGCTCGATCCTCGGCCGCCGCGCCGCCCGGACACGTTGACGCCTGCTTCAGATCTGCAGTGCTCCGACGTCGCGTTCCCGGTCCGGAGTCTGCCCGGGCGGCTTCCTGAGGCGAGGCTCCCGTCTGCCCGGCGCCGGCCGCGACGGTCTGGATGCCGGCCGCGACGGTCTGGATGCCGGGCGGGACGGTCTGGATGCCGGGCGACATCGTCGCGGCCGAGCCGGCGGGTCACCGGCGCGTCGAAGTCCTTGCCCTTCAACGGGGCCGCGTCGGCGTAGTCGACCTCCGGGGAGAGCACCGCGCCGGGCGGTGAAGCTGTCACGCGTCCGGGCGGCGGTTCTGCAGCTCGTGGGATTCGGCGCCCGGTAGGCCGGCGGGGGCCTCGGCGGCCTGCTTCTTCTCGTCCTGGATCTTTCTGAAGTACGAGCCGAGGCCCAGCGGCAGCCGGCTGAGGTCGCCCCAGCTGGTGTTCTCCAGTTTGGTGCCTTCGCCCCAGGCTTTGAGGGCGAGGCTCAGGAACGTCAGGGCGAGGCCGGCGGTGAGCCAGCCGGGGTCGGTGGACTGGATGCCCTTGGCGGTGACTCCCGCGGCGGCGGTGCCGACCATGCCGGAGGAGAGTTTGCCGGGGTTGAGGCGGCCGGTGTCCCAGCCCTTGCGGAGTTCGTTGGCGGCTTCGCCGGCCGGTGCGAGGCCGTTGAGGGCGGCGGCGGCAACCAGCTCCGGGGGTACGGCGGCCGGGCCGGACAGACCCTGTGCCCTCAACTGTTGCTGCTTGCCGAGACCGGCCGCCTGCACGAAAGCGCCCGTGCCGGCTCCGATCGCGCCGGCCCCTTTCGGCCAGTCGGCCAGCTGCAGGCCTTCACGGGTGAACATCTGCGGTGTCTTGTTGAAGCTCAGCGCCTCGCCCGGTGCCTTGATCAGCTGACCGACGCCCTGGACGGCGAGGCCCGCCTGCCGCGCCGGAACGTTGTTGTTCGCGAGGAAGCCGATGCCGTTGGTCAGGGCACCGGCAAGGACCGTGCCGCTTCCGACGTACTTGGGAAGGTTTCGGTTTTCGATCTTCTTGGGGGTTTCGGCTCGTTCCGGGTCGGGACCGGGTTCGGTCAGCGGCGGCACGGGCTTCTGCTGCTCGCTCATGAAGTCACCGAACGCCGTGGAGGCGTTGACGATCGTCGCGGTGCCACCGAGCGGTACGGCCTTGAGCGGGGTGTAGGCCGCCCCGGCCCCGAGACCGAACGCCAGCGAGGCGGCGGCCGCGCCCCGCTCCTTCCACTTGTCGCCGTCGCGGCTCCACGCCTGCTGCCAGGCGCCCGGCATGGTCTGCGTGGGGTCCTCGTCCACCGCCTGATCGGTTTCGGTCATCGACGGCGCGGGAGTCGGGGTGGGCGTGAGTGTCCGGGTGGGCGTGAGTGTCCGGGTGGGCGTGAGTGTCCGGGTGGGCGTGGCCGTCCCGGGAGGCGTGGGTGTCGGCTCACGGACGACAGCCGGCGAGGGCGGCGCGGCGCCCGGCTCCTCGTCCAGCATGGGCAGGATCGCTCGCACGAGGGCGGCGAACTCGGGGTCGGCCGCCAGCTCGGCGGCGAAGCCGGGATCCACCTCGGCCGGAGCACGGGCAACGATCTGGTTGACCGCGTCGTTGCCGACCCGGCGCTGCAGGGCCAGGAGCGCGTGCGGACCCGCCTGGCCGGGCCGGGTGGGCGCGGTCGCCGAGCGGGTGACCGGGGACGCCGATCGGGTGTGGGCGTGCTGCGGCACCGCGGACTCCTCTGTGGACTCGGCCTCTGCGTCGCAACATAGGCGATCCGGGTGAACGCGAGGTGTCTCGCCGACCGAGGGCGGCGTTACCGCCGGCGTCGCGGCCGGGTTGAGTGGTTGAGGCACACTCCTCGCGGGCACAAACTCGCCCGACGAGGAAGGGGACCGATGAGCGGGGAACAGGCCGGCGCGCAGGCACCGGCTACGGAGGATGAAATAGCGCTGCCGGCAGTGATGCCGTCACCCGCTCGCGTCGCGGTGCCCTCGCGCGGGATCGGCGGCTGGCTGCTGCGCCACCAGGTGCATCCGGTCGGCCCCGCCGCCGGGGAGAACCACACGGAGCAGCACGCCTGGTGGAAGGTGATGTGCCTGACCGGTGTGGACTACTTCTCCAGCCTGGCGTACGTGCCGGCGATCGCGGTCACCGCCGCCGGGGTGGTTTCTCCGCTGGCGACCCTGCTGATCGTGGCTCTGACGTTGTTCGGTGTCCTGCCCATGTATCGCCGGGTCGCGCAGGAGAGCCCGCACGGGGCCGGTTCGGTGGCGATGCTGGAACGGCTGCTGCCGTTCTGGCGCGGCAAAGTGTTCGTGCTGGTCCTGCTCGGATTCGTGGCCACCTCGTGGATCATCACGATCACTCTCTCCGCGGCCGACGCGAGCGTGCACGTGGTGGAGAACCCGTTCTTTCCCGAGGCGTTGCACGGTCACGAGGTTGCCCTGACCGTCGGCCTGCTACTGGTGCTGGGTTTCGTGTTCCTGCTCGGCTTCAGCGAGGCGGTCAGCGTCGCCATCCCCCTGGTCGCGGTCTTCCTGGTGCTGAACACGGTCACGATCGGCGCCGGTCTGGTCCATCTGTTCACCGAACCGGCTGCCTGGTCGCAGTGGACAGCGGCGCTCGGTGACCTCGGCGGTGGCGTCGGCGGCCTCGTCGAGCCCGCCGTGGTCGCGTTCCCGCTGCTGGTGCTGGGCCTGTCCGGGTTCGAGACCGGGGTGAGCATGATGCCGCTGATCGCCGCGGACGGCGCCGACGAGAAGCAGCGCCTGCGGGCCCGGATCGGCAACAGTCGTCGCCTGCTGACCACGGCCGCGCTGATCATGAGCGTGTATCTGCTGGCCGCCAGTGTCGTCACCACGGTCCTGATCCCGGCCGCCGAGTTCGAACCCGGCGGCGAGGCCAACGGCCGGGCACTGGCGTGGCTGGCGCACCATTACCTCGGCGAGACGGTCGGTACGGCGTACGACGTCAGCACGATTTTGATCTTGTGGTTTGCCGGCGCGTCGGCGATGGCCGGTCTGGTCAACATCGTGCCCCGCTACCTTCCCGGATACGGCATGGCACCGGAGTGGGGCCGGGCGGTCCGGCCCGTGGTGCTGGTCTACACCGCGATCAGCGTGGGCATCACCATCGCGTTCGGCGCGGACGTCAACGCCCAGGCCGGTGCCTACGCCACCGGCATCCTGGCCATGATGGTCTCCGGTGCGTTCGCGGTCACCGTCTGGGCGCTGCGGCACCACCGCCGACCGGCCACCGCCGGGTTCGCGCTGCTCACCCTCATCCTCGGCTACGCCCTGATCGCCAACATCATCGAGAAGCCGGACGGGATCACCATCTCGGCCCTGTTCATCGCCGGGATCATCGCGGTCTCGCTGGTGTCCCGGATCAGCCGCACCACCGAACTGCGGGTCGACCGGATCGAGTTCGACGAGCAGGCCCGCCGGTTCGTCGCCGACACCATCGCCTTCGACGAACAGATCAACCTGATCGCCAACCGCAGGCAGACCGGTGACGCCGAGGAGTACCGGGACAAGGAGAACGAGCAACGCGGCGACAACCCCGTCCCCGGAACCGCCGACGTCCTCTTCCTCGAGATCGACGTGGTCGATCCGTCGGCGTTCAGCGACGTCCTCGTCGTGCACGGCGCCGACGTGGGCGGCTTCCGCGTGCTGCGCGCCTCGGCACCCGCGGCACCGAACGCGATCGCGGCGATCCTGCTGGCGCTGCGCGACGCCACCGGCGTCCGCCCGCACTGCTACTTCGCCTGGGCCGAAGGCAGCCCGTTGGTGCACATGATCCGATACTTCCTGCTCGGCCGCGGCGACACCGCACCGGTCACCCGCGAGATCATCCGCGAGCACGAATCCGACCCGGCCCGGCGGCCCGGCATCCACGTCGGGTCGTAGCCGGCGCCGCCGTCAGGTTCGGTGGCCCGGCACCGTGTCGCCACGAGGCCGGACGGCCTGCTCGGCCATGAACCACTCCGGGGCGCGCGGTGACGTCTTGGCACGACCAGTGCCGGACGACCGGCTCCTTGCTGTCTTCGATCGCGTCGGGGACCACGGCGCCGAGTTGCCGGAAGTCGCCCAGCAGCACCGCGGTGGTTCCGGCTCGGGAGACGGCGAGCAGGACTTCCGGGATGGTGGCGGCACCGACTTCGTCGACGAGGACGACGTCGTACGGCCCGTCGTGGACGACGTCGAGCGGCAGATGGCCCGGTCCGGGTCGAGATGGTGTGTGGCCGGCCAGGCGTAGCGTGTCTGCTCGGTCGAGGTCGAAGGTTTGCCCGCGCAGGTCGACGGCGTACCAACCGGGTTCTGGTTCTCGGCCCGCTGGTCCGATCGGGCTCGGCCACTTCCCTGTGCCGGCCCCGGCGAGGACCGGTCGGGACCGCCGGCCGCGCGATCCTCCGGAACCGGGTGGGGTCATCGTGACGGGGGCAGCGGCAGGCGGACCCGGACGACGGTGCCGGTGGGCGCGTTGTCGTCGAGGGTCACGGTGCCGTGGTGGCGGCGGATGATGGCGTGGGCCAGCCTCATCCCCAGGCCGCTGCCGGAGATGCCCTGGTGCCGGACGTTGCTCCCGCGGTAGAAGCGGTCCAGGGCGCGCTCGTGTTCGTCGTCCGGGATGCCGATGCCGTGGTCGGCGATGCTCAGCTCGGCGAGCTGGTCGTGAACCCACAGGCGGATGTGGATCCGGCCGTCGGGCGGGCTGTAGATGATGGCGTTGGCGAGCAGGTCGTCGACGACCTGACGGAGCCGGGCCGGGTCGCCGTCGACGGGCAGGTGGCCGGGCAGGTCCGTGTCGATCGTGCGGCGGCCGGCGGCGGTGACCGCGTCGGTGACGATCCGGGCCAGGTCGATCCGTTCGACGCGCAGCGAGACGTGGCCGGATTCCAGGCCGGCGAGGTCGAGCAGGGTGTCCACGATGCGCTGCACCACGGCGGTGTTGCGGCTGACCACCTCGATCATGTGCTGGTGGTCGGCGCTGAGGTCGGACGACTCGTCGGCGAGCAGGCTCGCGTTGGCGGCGATCGAGGTCAACGGGGTACGCAGTTCGTGCCCGACCAGGTCGATGAAGTCGTCCTGGGCGCGGGTCAGCTGCCGGGTGAGCTGCTCGGAGCGGCGCAGCGCCACGTGGACGCCGATCTGCGCGGCGACCCCGTCGAGCAGCACGGTCAGCAGGTCCTCGTGGAAACTCCGGTGAGCCGGCGTAGCAGGTGAGCACGCCGAGCAGGCTGCTGCCCTCGCGGACCGGCACCGCGAGGACGGTACGGATCCCGCGGGCGAGGCAGATCCGGATGTGTTCCTGATCGTAGGGCGTCTGCGACGGCAGGCCGGCGAGGTCGGGCACCCAGATCGGCTCGCCGCTGTCCCAGACCCGGCCGGTGATGCCCTGCCCGCACAGCGGGCGGCGGCCGAAGAAGCCGTCGCCGGTGGTGCTGGTCGCGTCGTAGTGCCCGGCCGAGCGCAGGTCGCCGGTGAGGTCGTCGCAGGCGGCGACCCCGACCGACAGGCTGTCGAGCAGCGCGGTCAGGAAGCTGCTGTGCCGGTCGGCCAGTTGCTCGGCGGCGTTCTGCTCGGACAGGTCGGTGAGGAAGACGCAGGCCAGGGCGCCGGTGGTGCTGCGGACCACGGACAGCGACGCGCGGACCGGCAGCCGGCTCCCGTCACGGTGCCGCATGGTCAGGCTGCGCAGCACCGGCAGGCGCGGCGCCGCCTCGAACAACCGGCCCAGCGCCAGGTCGATCGGCTTCCCGTCGTAGCCGGGCAGCAGACTGGCGTCCAGGTGCCGGCCGCACACCTGCTCGGCCGTGTACCCGAACAGCCTCTGCGCCGCCTGGTTGAAACCGATGACGATGCCGTCCTGATCGATCGCCAGGAACGCCTCCTGCACGCTGTCGAGCACGGCCGCGGTGTCCAGGCCCTCCACCGCGACCGGCGCCGGGTCCGGTCCTGCCGGCCGCAGCAGATCGCCGACCTCGGTCAGGGTCATGATGTGCTCGGCCGTCCACGGCCGGACCCCGGTGTCGAACACGGTCAGCGACCCGACCGGGTGGCCGGCCGCGTCGCGCAGCGGCACCCCGGCGAAGGCCCGCACCCCGAAGTCCCGCACCAACGGGTGTTCGCTCAGCTCGCGGGACTCCTCGGCGAGCAGATCCGCGGCGAAGACCGGCTGGTCATGGCTGACGACGTACTTGCACACCGAGTACGTCAACGGGGCCTGCCCGCCGGCGGTCAGCTCGCGTGGCAGGTGGTGGACGCCCGCGAAATACTCGCTGAGGTCGTCGACCAGCGTGATCGCCCCCATCGAGGCGCCCGAGAGGCGGGCTGCCAGGCGCGCGATCGCGTCCATCGGCGGCGGCGCGGCCGGCCATCGGCGACGCGCCGCGCCCACCGCGGCCAGCCGCACCGGATCGTGCAGCACTGCCTCGTTCACCTGCGCCACGGCCAGTCCCATCCAGCGGAGATCATCGGGGAAGCCGCCGGGACAACGACCACCCCTGCACCACGTGACGATCCTGACACCGAGCTTCATTTGTCGGCATTACCGGCTTTGACGGGTTTAGTCCGTGGCGGACGGCATTTCTGATCGACCGGGCGGAATACCGGCGCACGATCCGCCGCGGGACTGCCGCCACGATCGGGCGCTCGGCAACCCGGGCGACCTCTTGCCGAAAACGTTTTCGGCGCGCACTTTGATAGATGAGCTTCTATCGTCTGATGCTGGAGGGAACGATGCGGATCCGAGTTCTGCTGACGGCCGCGGCGGCAACGGCCCTCGGTGCCACGGTGGCCGTCACCGCCGGGAACGCCGGCGCGGCCGCGGCCGGCTGCCAGGTGTCGTACACGATCAGTTCGCAGTGGTCCGGGGGTTTCGGCGCGAACGTGGCCGTCACCAACCTCGGCGATCCGATCACCGGGTGGACGCTGCGCTGGTCGTTCGGCGTGGGACAGGGCGTCACCCAGGCCTGGAACGCCACCGTGACGCAGTCCGGCACCGCGGTCACCGCCGTCGACGCCTCCTACAACGGCACCCTCGCCACCGGCGGCAGCGCTTCGTTCGGCTTCAACGGTTCCTGGACCGGAAGCAATCCGGTGCCCACGGCCTTCACCCTCAACGGCATTGCCTGCACCGGAACGGTCATCCCCACGACCAGCGCCTCCCCGACCCCGGCAGCGACGGGCACGCCGGCGACCAGGACGGTCCGGGTCTTCTGGCTGCGGCCGACCGACGTCGCCTACGACCAGCGCTACCCCGACGGCATCGCCGCGGTCATGCGCGAGGCCCAGAGCTACTACCGGCAGGAGCTCGGTAAGACGTTCACGCTCGACAACACCGTCGTCGAGGTGGTCGCCGGCGAGCACGACCGGAACTGGTACATCACCACCAACTGCACCGGGAGTGACCACTACTGGTGCGTGGCCGGCAACCTGCACCAGGAGCTGATGCGCCGGTTCGGCATCACCGACCCGGACAGCCGGTGGCTGTGCGTCGGCGAGATCAGCGCCGAGGAGACCGGCCGGTCCGGCGGCGGCGCCAGCCCAGGCTGGGTGCTGCTCAGCGGCCACGACGCCGACGGCGCGGCCGGTGTCAACGGCGCGATGAACCGCTGGTACGGCGGGATGGTCCACGAACTGGGCCACGCCTTCGGCCTGCCCGACTCCACGTCGACCGACGGCACGCCGATGTCCGCCTCGTTCTACGACTACCCGGACACCCACTTCAGCCAGGCCCAGAAGAACGCCATCCTGGCCGGCCCCTACGGCAGGTTCCTCTCTTGAAAAAACGTGATGCCCCGCGCTCGGGGGAGCCGCGGGGCATCACTGTGAAGATCAGTAGCCGAAGTCCTGGGTGTAGTACGGCGCGCCGTTCTGGGCGTAGACGGCGGCGGTGCCGACGGTCTTGGAGCGGCAGTTGAGGATGTTGG
>NZ_JBIRWQ010000020.1:15725-199822 GCF_044388125.1 Actinoplanes sp. NPDC020271 | reverse complement strand
GGTACTGCACTCGGGAGGGTGTGGGAGAGTAGGACGCCGCCGGACTCAACTTCGAGAAACGCCCACCCGGGTAACGGGTGGGCGTTTCTTTTTGCATGCCTAAAAACCATGCCAGGGTTGCGGCGAGCAAATCGCTGGCGGGTTTCCCGGCCGGTTCTCATGAGCGTTGTTCGTGCCTCATGACGCCCACGAGAACCAGCCGGGACCGGGACTGGGCCGCCGTGCTGGTGCGGGCCGGGGGTAGGTGGGGTTCGGGGTGGTTCGGGGGCTCAACCGAGCGGGGGCGCGGCCGATCACGGCGGCATGCGTAAGTGGACCTTCGGTGCGTTCCTGACCTCGGCGGTTGCCGCCTCGGCGGCTCTGGCTGCACCCACCCCCGCGCTCGCCGCCGGTGCAGCACCCTCGGGGCGAACCGCCGGGACCGTCGTCGGGACGGGATCGGCCAGCACCGGGTCGGCTGAGACCGCGTTGTCCGGGACCGGGCCGGCTGGGACCGGGTCAGCCGGGAACGTTGTCGGGGCGGACGCGCCGGGGGCGGTGGCGGGGCGGTACATCGTGACGATGAAGAGCCGAGGCACCGGTCCGAACGTGCACAGCCTCGGCGTCGGCAGGGTGCTGCGCAGCTTCCACACGATCCCCGGCTATGCGGCGCAGCTGACCGCGGCCGAGGCCCGCCGTCTGGCCGCCGACCCGTCGGTGCGGTCGGTGGAGCAGGACCGCCGGGTGCGTATCGCCGGAACGCAGGAGGGTGTGCGGGGCGGGCGGGTGCGGGTTGCCGGTGGGCAGGAAAGTGTTTCGGGTGGCCAGGCACGGGTCGCCGGCACGCAGGGCGGTGGGCGGGGCGGCTTGGTGCGGGCGGCTGGGGCGCAGAAGAACCCGACGTGGGGCCTGGACCGGATCGACCAGCGTGCGTCGAAGGTCTCCCTCTCCTACACCCCGACCGACGACGGTTCCGCCGTGCACGCCTACGTGATCGACACCGGCATCCGCATCTCGCACCAGGAGTTCGGCGGTCGCGCCTCCTACGGCTACGACTTCGCCGACGGCGACAGCAACGCCTCGGACTGCAACGGCCACGGCACGCACGTCGCCGGCACGATCGGCGGCACCCACTACGGCGTCGCGAAGAAGGTGCAGCTGGTCGCGGTGCGGGTGTTGGACTGCGACGGCGGCGGCTACCTGTCCGACGTGATCGACGGCGTGGACTGGGTGACCGAGCACGCGATCAAGCCGGCGGTGGCGAACATGAGCATGGGCGGTGACCGCAGCCCGTCCCTGGATTTCGCTGTTCAGGAGTCGATCGCGTCGGGCGTCACGTACGTCGTGGCGGCCGGTAACGAAAACATGAATGCGACGTCGAGCAGTCCGGCCGACCTGGCCGCGGCGGTCACGGTCGGTGCGACCGACGGCAAGGACCGGCGGGCGTACTTCTCCAACTACGGCGGCGTGGTCGACCTTTTCGCGCCGGGTGTGAACATCCGCTCGTCGGTGGCGAACAGCAACACCGCGACGGCCGTCTACAGCGGTACGTCGATGGCGTCGCCGCACGTGGCCGGCGCGGCCGCCCTGCTCCTGGACGGGAGCCCGTCGCTGACTCCGGCTCAGGTCTCCGCCCGGCTCGTGGCGAACGCCACCACCGGCAAGGTCGCCGACCGCAAGGGGTCGCCGGATCGGCTGTTGTTCGTCCCGGCGCCGCCCGCGAAGCCGGTCATCGCGACGACTCGTGCCGCCGGGGGAACGGCCGGTACGCCGTACACGGGAAGGGTGAATCTGAAAGCGGGACGCACGGGAAGCTGGTCGGTGGCGGCCGGTGCGATGCCGCCCGGTCTGGTGTTGCACAGCTCGGGTGTGATCACCGGCATGCCGGAGACGCCGGGGGAGTTCTCGGTGTCCGTGCGGTTCACCGACTACGTGCCGCAGGCGGTCACCCGGACCATCGTGATCCCGATCGGGGCCGACGCTCCGGTGCTCGACGACACGGGGCTGCCGGAGGGTCTGGCCGAGGCGGGTTACGAGGCGCGGCTGAGCACGCTGGACGGGCGGAGCGGCACGTGGACGGTGTCCTCGGGCACGTTGCCGGCCGGGCTGGTGCTGGACTCGTCGACCGGCGTGATCAGTGGCGTGCCGGGGACGGTCGAGGGGGAGACGGCCAGGTTCACCGTGACGTTCACCGACGGCTGGGGCGGCAGCGTCTCCGGCGATTTCACGATCACGATCCGCCCGGCGGACGACCAGAGCTGAGCGCGACGTCCGGCGGCCGATCAGAGCTGAGCGATCTGCCCGGCGGCCGATCAGAGCTGAGCGATCTGCCCGGCGGCCGATCAGAGCTGAGGAAGGGTGGCCGCCGTCTCCCGGAGCGACCGGGAGGCGGCGGCCACACGTCTCAAGGGGTTACCAGTCGACCGCCGCCGCGTACTTCTGGGCGATCTCGGCCGTCTCCGGAAGGTCGGCCTCGACAACAAGCAGCCCGGGCTGGATCACGGTCGCCCCGAGCTCGCCGAGCAGCTGGCGCAGCAGCGCCTCGGCCGCGGCGGCCTGGGGCGCGACCCCGGCGGTGACGACCGGCACGGCGCGTTTCCCGGCGAGGGCCTGGTTCTGCAGCTGGTCCAGCAGCACCTTGAGCACGCCGGTGTAGCTGCCCTTGTAGGTCGGGGTGGCCACGACCAGCAGATCAGCGGCGTTGAGCGCGGCGACCGCGGCCGCGGTCGGTTCGTCGCCCTCGGTGAGCAGCCCGGTGCCGAGCTCGCCGACCTCGATCACGGTGGGCGCGGGCGCGCCGAGCCGGGCGGCGATCGCCGCGCCGACCGCGATGGCCAGGGCGGAGGTCCGTGACCCGGCGCGTGGGTTGCCGGACACCACAACGATTCCTGTCATCGGGTTCCCCTCATGTGTTCCACCAGTTGAGAATTTTTCGTCCTGCCTCACCCTGCGGGGTGTTCGGCCTTTGGTCAACGGTGATCCCAAATCCTAGTAAAAATATCGGTCTAGTCGGTAAATGGCCAGGTAGGACGGTCGCAAAGCGGCTGGCCGCGCCCGCCGTGGCGCCGATTTCGCCGCGCAGGGCCCGGTGTGATGTGGCGCTCGTGACCAGCATGCGGTATGCCTATCTAACAGATAGGAATTGTATCCTTGCCAGGTGCCACCGGATCCGGTGGCAGTCGCCGTTGAAGGAGACGCACATGTCCGCGCTCGCCATCGCCCATCCGCGCGCCACCCATTCTCGCCCTGAGCTGCGCCCGGTGCCTGACCTGAAGGACGAGGGCGCGCCCGTCACGGTCACGATCAGCATCGCCGGCGGCAGCGGTGGCCGCGACCGGGTGCTGGCCGCGCTGCGGGAGCTCGTCGAGGCGGCCGGCCCCGGCGCCGCCGTCGAGGTGGATCTGCCCGAGGTCGCCGCCGGCCAGGACGGGGGGATCGTCCTGGACCCGCGGGCGCGCACCGCGCTGCGTGACGGCAAGCGGCTGGACCTGAGCCGCTTGGAGTACGACTTGCTCCTGTTCCTCGCTCAGCATCCGCGCCAGGTGTTCAGCCGGACGCAGCTGCTCACTCACGTCTGGGGGCACCGCCACACCACCAACCGCACCGTGGACGTGCACGTGAGCCGGCTGCGGACCAAGCTCGACGACCCGGAGCTGATCACGACGGTCTACGGCCTGGGTTACCGGCTCGCCGACGACGCGCCCATCGCGGTGCTGGACCGGTGATGTGCATTCATCCCGAAGGGGTCATAGCCTGACACTATGGGACCTAGGTTTCCGCAGCTCAGCGAAGACTTGATCACTATTGTGTCGGATTGACCACTCCTTGCAAGGTCATTGATCAACTTGAATACTTGCGAGCACGGGCATGCCGGACCGGTATGCCACCTACCCAATCCCCCTGGGAGGAACCGTGCTCAACCCGAAGCTTCGCCGACCGATCGTCGGCCTGGCGGTCGGCATGCTGGTGGGCAGCGGCCTGATCGCGACGTCACCCGCCACGGCAGCCCCGGCCGTGGGTGACGCGTCCTTCGCGCCGTCCGCGCTGGCCAGCAAGCTGGACGACCAGTTGGGCACCCGTGACGCCGGGTCCTACCTGGACGCCTCCGGCAAGCTGGTGGTCAACGTCACCGACGCCACCACGGCCGCCGAGGTGTCCAAGGCCGGTGCGACCCCGCGGTACGTGAGCCGCAGCGGCGCCACGCTCGCCGCCGCCGACGCCAACCTGAAGGCGAACCTGAAGACGCCCGGCACCGCGTTCGCCGTCGACCCGGTCACCAACCAGGTCGTGGTCAGCGTCGACGAGAGCGTCACCGGCGCCAAGCTGGCCGCGGTCAAGGCCACCGTCGCCAAGCTGGGCGACAACGCCCGGATCGAGACCATCGCCGGCAAGATCAGCACCCGGATCTCCGGTGGCGACGCGATCTACACCGGCAGCGCGCGCTGCTCGCTCGGCTTCAACGTGCAGAACAGCTCCGGCACCAAGTACTTCCTGACCGCCGGACACTGCACCAACGTCGGCGCCACCTGGACCAGCGGCTCCACCACGCTGGGCACGCGGGCCGGCACCAGCTTCCCGGGCAACGACTACGGCATCGTGAGGTACACCACCACGTCGGTCACGATCAGCGGCGCGGTCGGCTCCCAGGACATCACCTCGGCCGGCACTCCGGCCGTCGGCGCCACGGTCTACCGCCGCGGCTCCACCACGGGCATCCACTCCGGCCGGGTCACCGCGCTGAACAGCACGGTCAACTACTCGGAGGGCTCGGTCTCCGGCCTCATCCGGACCACCGTCTGCGCCGAGCCGGGCGACAGCGGCGGCTCGCTCTACTCCGGCACCACCGCGCTGGGCCTGACCTCGGGCGGCAGCGGCAACTGCTCCTCCGGCGGCGTCACCTACTTCCAGCCGGTCGTCGAGCCGCTGAGCGCTTACGGCGTCTCGGTCTTCTGATCCGGGTCGCGCTCCACGGAGAATGCCGGTCTTCCCTGCGAAGACCGGCATTTCCCACGATCAACACCCTTTTCCCGTACGGCCATGGCCGCCCGCCTCAGGATCAGTGCTTCACGTGATGGTCCTCGGTGCGCTCCTCGCCCCGGCGGCGCAGCAGCTTGAGCCCGGGCAGGCCGGCGATCGCCAGATGCAGGTCCTCGGTGACCTCGAGGAGCTTGTGCAGGTCGGGCCCGACCTGGTCGAGCTTGTTGAGCAGCGGCATCACGTCGTCGACCAGGTGGTCGCGCAGCGCCGGCAGCTGGTCGACCATCCGGATCGCGGCGGTGACCTCCTCCGGCGTCAGCTCGTCGACGAACCGCGCGGCCAGCGGGGCGGCCTTGCGCAGCGTCGGCGCATAGTCGTCGAGCAGCTCGGTGGCGACCCCGGCGGCCTGGTCGGCGCGCCCGACCACGGCCGACGCGCGGTCCGCGACGGCGGAGGCCTCGTCCACGATGCCTTGCGCCGCCGCGCTGACCTGCCCGGCCTGGGCGACGAGGTCACGGGCGGCGTTGCTGATCGAGCCGGCGTCGGTGACGACCCCGCGGGCCGCCGCGCTGACCGCGCCCGCCTCGGCGACGAGCTCGGCGGCCGAGGTGGTCAGCGAGCCGGCCTCGATGACGATCGTGCCGGCCGCGTCGGCGGTGGTGGCGGCCCGGCGGACCAGGTCGCCGGCGGCGGTCGAGATGGCTCCGGCCTCCTCGACGGTCAGGGCCGCGGCCGTGGTGATCGCCCGCACCTCGCCGAGCAGCGTCTCGGCCGCGGTGGTGATCGTGCGGACCTCGGCGATCGTCGCGTCGGCGTCGGCCGTCACCTTCTGCACGCCGGTGATCGCGCTTTCGGCGGTGGTGGTCACCGTGGTGACCCGCCGGAGCAGTTCCTCGGCCTGGCCGATGGCCAGTCCGGCCCGGTTGACCAGCAGTTCCGCTTGGCCGAGCAGGCCCAGCGCGCGCACCGGGACGCTGGCCACGGCCCCCGCGGTCTCGATCACCTGGCCGATCGCGGCGCGGGTCAGGTCGGCGGCGACGGCCGGCGCGGCCAGCGCGGCGCGGGACATCTGGACGGCTCGGGACAGCAGGGAAGCCATGTCCCCATTCTGCTCTGCGGTGGCACGTCCGGCCCGTCGAGCGCGTCAGGGGAGACGGACGGCACGCCTGGTGACCGACCGTGGCGGTGCTGCGGCGGACGGTAGAAACATGGTCATTCCCGCATGATTCATAGCTACCGGCGCCACCACTGTCCGGCTGAACAGGGCATCATGCTGGGGTGCAGCGTTCCTCGAAGTGGCTTGTGGCGATGGCGACCGTGATCGTCCTCGGAGGTGTGGCCTTGCTCGCCAAGGGTGTGATCGGCAGCGAGAGCGCGAGCGCCACCTACCTGACCGGTGGTGCGTCGACGGCGTCACCGTCACCGTCCCCGACCGGCCCCAGCAAGGAAGAGCTGGCCAAGGCCGCGTGGGACAAGAAGGCCAAGTCGCTGGAGACGGCCCTGACGAAGTACGCCGCGACCGTCCCCGAGTTCTCGGTCGCCGTGCTCGACAAGAAGACCGGCCTGACGTACGCGTTCCGCGGCGACGAGAAGTACGAGACCGCCAGCATCGTCAAGGTGCAGGTCCTCGCCTGCCTGCTGCTGACCGCCCAGGACGCCGGCCGCAAGGTCACCACCCAGGAGGACGGCTGGGCCAAGCTGATGATCCGCAACAGCGACAACGACGCGACCATCGCGCTCTTCGCCCACCTCGGCAAGCAGTCCGCGATCCAGAAGTGCGACAAGCGGATGGGCCTGACCCAGACCACGGTGAACAAGTCGTGGGGCCTGACCACCACCACGGTCAAGGACCAGGTGAAACTGCTGGCGCAGCTGGTGTCCGACAAAAGCCCGCTGACCGCCGCCTCCCGGAAGTACGCGCACACGCTGATGAGCACGGTCAACCCGGCGCAGCAGTGGGGCGTCCCGGCCGCGGCCAAGGACGGCGAGGAGTTCACGGTGAAGAACGGCTGGCTCTCCCGCTCGACCGAGAACAACCTCTACATCATCAACTCGGTCGGCCGGGTCACCGGTGACGACACGGACGTCTCGATCGCGGTCCTCTCGCACCGCAACAAGTCCGAGGTGAGCGGGCACAAGCTGGTCGAGACCGCGGCGAAGATGACCCGGACCTACCTCAAGTACTAGGGCTCGACCTTGCCGTGGCGCGCTTGTTCCACCAGCTCACGGCCTGGTTGACGACGAGGATCAGGACGATCGCGGCGACGACCCCCTGCCACGGTTCCGGGAAGATCGAGCCGCCGGCCACGCCGATCGCGGCGTAGACGGCCGACCACAGTGCGCAGGCCGGCAGGTTGGCGCTGACGAACGTACGCCAGGAGAGGCCCGCGAACGCGGCGGCGAGCAGCACCGGGACGCGACCGCCGGGGATCAGCCGGGACACCAGGAGCACCTGGATCTCGTGGGCCTTCAGCCGCTCCTTGACCGAGGCCAGGTGCTCCTCGTCGCGCAGCCAGCGCAGCCGCCGGGCGAGCTTCTCGCCGCCGAACCGGCACATCGCGTACATCACCAGGTCGCCGACGTAGGCGCCGGCCGCGCCGAATGCCACCACCAGCACGATCGTCACCGGGTGATGCTCGTGGAAGGCGAGCGCGGCACCGCTGCTGACCGCCGCCCCGGTCGGCACGATCGGGATGATCGCGCCGAAGCAGACCACCGCGAAGAGCCAGGCGAGCGTGCCGAGCGCCCCGAGGGTGACGATCACGCGGCCGGTCCCAGGGTCAGCGTCTCGCCCTGCGCCAGCACCCGGACCCGCGTTTCCGGCGAGGTGCGCGCGGCCTGCTCGGCGAACCGGGAGCCCGGCTCGGCGAACATGTGTTGCCGCACCCGGCCCATCCCGATCGGCCACAGCGTGCCGTAGTGCACCGGCACCGCCCAGGACGCCTTCACCCGCCGCAGCGCCTCGGCGCCGTCGGCCGGGTCGAGGTGACCGTGCGCCCCGAGGGTCGGACCCCAGCCACCGACCGGGATCAGCGCGAGGTCGAGGGGACCGAGGTCGTGCATCTCGTCGAAGAGGCCGGTGTCCCCGGCGTACCAGATGCGGGAATTGCCCTCGACCACGAAGCCGATGGCGGCGGCCCGCTCGCGGGACCACGGACCACGTCCGCCGTCGTGCCGCGCCGGGACGGCGCGCACGCGGACCGCGCCGACCTCGACCTCATCACCCGGGGCGACCTCGACACAACGCCGCGCCGCGTCCCGGCCGAGGGCTCGCGCGGTGAAGGCCGCCGCTCCGCGGGGGACGATCAGAAGCGGATTTCCCGGTACGGCCTTGAGCGACCCGACGTGGAAATGATCGGCGTGCAGGTGCGAGAGCAGGATCACGTCCGGAGCGCCGGGCAACCGGGGGGACGGGCCGGCCATGCGCCGCAGATGGGCGAGCCGATCGGTCAGCACCGGATCGGTGAGCAGCGTGACACCCGAGTCGGCGAGCCAGACGGTGCTGTGGCCCCACCAGGTGACCGATGTCGTGCTCACCGGTCCACGGTACCCAGCCGCCGGAGCACCAATCCGCACCGGAGTACTTACGCCCGCTGGGTGACCCGGGAACCGGGGTGGCGCACGGTGCGGATCGTCGCGCGGGGGTGTGGTGCGTCCGGAAGGTCAGGACCGCCTCGCCGGAGTGGCGAAAGCGGCGTCGCCGGAGCCGAGGCGTGTCCGACGGTGCAGGTGGTGGTACCCGTCCGGCCACGGTCCGGTACGGATCGGCCGGTTCCGGGGGTACGTCGAGCGGGTCACCCGAGAAAGTGTGCTCTCTGGGGAAGGGAGTGATTCCTGAGTCGCAGCTGTGACTTTGCTCGGGCAAAATGTGGCCGTGACAGGACCTCGTTCGGCCGTTGTGGTGAACCCCGCCAAGGTGACCGATCTCGATCAATTCCGGAGTTCCGTCCGGTCCACGCTGACGAAGGCCGGCTGGCCGGAGCCCGCGTGGTACGAGACGACCCCCGAGGACACCGGCCGTGGCCAGGCGAAGAAAGCCGTCGCCGAGGGCGCCGAGCTGGTCTTCGCGTGCGGGGGCGACGGCACGGTGACCGCGGTGGTGACCGCGCTGACCGGCACCGGCGTGGCGCTGGCGGTGCTGCCCGCCGGGACCGGGAACCTGCTCGCGGCCAACCTCGGGCTGGGCACCGACCCGGCGGCCGGGCTGCAGGTCGCGCTGGAGGGCGGTCGCCGCAGGATCGACGTCGGGGTGATCGGCGACCAGTGCTTCGTGGTGATGGCCGGAATGGGGTTCGACGCGATGATGCTGCAGGACACCTCCGAGCGGGCGAAGAAGCACATCGGCTGGCCGGCCTACCTGCTCGGGGCGGCCAAGCACCTGCTGGACCGGCCGATGCGAGTGCGGATCCGGCTGGACGGCGGTGCGCCGATGCCCCGCCGGGCGCAGACCGTGATCGTCGGGAACGTGGGCCGGCTGCAGGGCGGGGTGCGACTGCTCAAGCGGGCGGTGCCCGACGACGGCAAGTTCAACGTGGCGATCGTCAGCCCGAACAACCTGGTGCACTGGGCGTGGCTGATCGCCGGGGTCGCCAGCCGCCGCGAGCGCATCCCGCGGATGGAGACGTACACCGCGTCCCGGGTGGAGATCTACAGCAACCACGCGCAGCCACGGCAGCTCGACGGCGATCTCATCGCGTCGGGCAAGGCCATGAAGATCTCCCTACGGCACAAGGCTCTTCTGCTCTGTGTGCCGCAGCCGGACGCGGATCCGGACCTCGCCTACGACGCGCAGGCGGTCGCCCGGCGGGCCACGTCGCGATGAGCAGCACCGAACCGGTCCCCGAGACCAAGACGATGGCCGGGGACGAGCTCTCCGCCGACGACGCGTACCTCGCGTTGCGCAACTACGGCGGGTGGCCGCTGCTGCGGGACGCGTTCATCCGGTTCCGGTACGGCGACGGGTTCAGCCACTCGCGGGCGTTCGCGCTGCAGCTGTGCCTGGCGATCGTGCCGTTCCTCATCGCGCTCTCCGGGCTCGCCACCGACCTGGGCGTCGAGGCCGGCGGCGAGGTGGTGGCCGACACCGTGATCGCGCTGACCCCGGGCGCCAGCGAACCGGTGGTGCGCGAACTGCTGGTCGACGACGAGCGCACCGAGGACGCCGGCGAGCTGGCCCTGGTGCTCGGTCTGATCACCGGGCTGATCGCGCTGACCACCGCAATGGCCCAGGTCGAGCGGGGCGCCAACCGCATCTACGGCGTCGAGCGGGATCGGCCGGCGCTGTACAAGTACATCCGGGCCACGGTCCTCGCGTTCACCGCCGGGCTGCCGGCCCTCTTCGGCTTCCTCATCCTGGTGGCGGGACGGGCCGCCGGGGAGTCGGCCGAGCATCGGTTCCACATAGCCGGCTGGATCCGGGTCGGGTGGGACCTGGTGCGCTGGCCGGTGAGCCTGGTCCTGATCGTCGTCGCGGTCGGCGCGCTCTTCCGGCACTCGCCGCGACGCCAGCAACCGGCGCTGTCCTGGCTGCTGTTCGGGGCGGTGGTGGCGACCGTGCTGTGGTGGGCGGCGAGCCTGCTCCTGGCCGGGTATGTACGGGTCAGCGGCAGTTTCGGGGCGACCTACGGCCCGCTGACGGCGATGATGGCGCTGCTGCTCTGGGCCAACCTCACCGGGATGGCTTTCTTCCTGGGTCTGGCGTTCGCGGCCCAGCTGGAGGCCCGGCGGGTCGGGGCGAAACCGGCCCGGCCCGACCAGTGGGAACCGCCCACGGACGTGCCCAAGCAGCGCCACGCCGGTGTACCGACCGACTCCACGGGGTAGTAGACGCGGCACCCCCAACCACCTGGGAGCGTGCCGTGTCGTCTGACAACCGCCTCGTGGAACGGACCGGCTGGGCGCCGGTCCGGCACTTCGCCGAACGCAGCGTTCTCGGCCTGATCGCGGTGATCGCGGTCGGGCTCGGGTTCGCCGCGCTCCTGCTGCTCGTGCGGTTCCACTGGACGCCGCTGCAGGACCTGGACCACAGCGTCGCCGAAGGACTGAACCGGCAGGTCGCCGGCTCGGACACCGCGGTGAAGGTGTTGCAGCAGATCTCCTCTTTCGGCGGGCGGGTCTTCATGATCTCGCTGGTCACCATCGTGGTCGCGATGCTGCTGATCCGGCGGCGGCAGCGGCTCGCGCTCTACCTGATCGTCACCGGGGCCGGGGCGCTGATCCTCGACCCGTCGCTGAAGGCGCTGGTCGGGCGGGTGCGGCCGGTGGTGGAGTCGCCCGTCGCCCACGCCCCCGGCAACAGTTTCCCGAGCGGGCACGCGCTCGGCTCGATGGTCGTCTACGGGATGCTCGCGCTGGTGCTCCTTCCGGCCGTACGGCGGAAATGGCGTCCCTTGTTCCTCGGCCTGATCGCACTGATCGTGGCACTGATCGGGTTCAGCCGGATCGCGCTCGGCGTGCACTTCCTCTCCGACGTGCTCGCCGGGTGGCTGCTCGGCATCGCCTGGATCAGCACCACCGCGTACGCGTTCCGGGTCTGGCGCCGCGAGGCCGGTCACACGCCGTCCCGGCCGGCCGCCGAGGGCCTCGAGCCGGAAGCCGCCCCCGACCTGGAGCCGGCTCCGGCCGAGGAGGCCGTGCTGCCGCACCCGTGGGTCAAGGGCGCCGAGATCCTGGTCGGCTGGGTGCTCACGTTCGGCCTGCTCTACGGGGTCGGCTACACCGCCACGCGGTGGAACCCGAGCTGGGACGACGGCTTCGACCGCTGGCTGCAGACGTTCCGCACCGCGGATCTGGACAAGCTGAGCTGGCTGTGGAGCAAGGCCGGGGACACGCACGCGATCCTGGCGATCTCGCTGGTCGTCTGCCCGCTCGCGCTCGCGCTGTGGCGGCAGTGGCGTCCGGTGCTCTTCCTCGTGCTGGCCATGTTCGGCGAGCTCACCCTGTTCCTGACCAGCGCCGCCGCGGTCGGCCGGCCCCGGCCCGGCGTCGAGCAGATGGACGGGCACATGCCGACGTCGTCGTTCCCGTCCGGGCACATCGCCGCCACGATCTGCCTGTGGAGCGCGATCGCGATCATCGTGATGGCCCGGGTCCGCAGCCCCTGGCGGTGGGTGTTCCCGGCGCTCGCGGTGCTGATGCCGCTCGGCGTGGCGATGTCCCGGATGTACCGCGGGATGCACCACCCGACCGACGTGTTCGGGGCCTGTCTGCTTGCGGCGGCCTGGCTGTCGGTGCTGTGGTGGGTTGTCCGGCCGAATGCGCACGCGGTCACCGCGACCGAGGCGGCGGTGGAGAACCGGCAACTGGTGGTCGCCTGATGCGCTTCATGTCGTGGAACATCAAGACCGGTGGGGTCGACCGGGGGCAGCGTTTCCGGCTGCCGGCGATCGCCGAGGTGATCGCAGCCGAGAAACCCGACATCCTGTGCCTGCAGGAGCTGCGGGACTTCACCCGCAACGACGGGCGGCGGATGACCGAACTGGCCGGGGCGGTCGGGATGACCGCGCACCTGGCCCGGTCACTGATCGGGATGCCGGTCGCGGTGCTGGTCCGTGACCCGCTGCGCTTCACGCACACGGCGAGTGTCACCTGGCGGCTGCACCACGCGGCCGCGGTCGCCGTGATCGCGACCGGAGGCGAGCCGCTGACCGTGGTCAGCGCGCACCTGAACCCGTTCTCGCCGTTCCGCCGGATGCGCGAGGCCCGCTGGCTCGCCGCCCGGTACGTCGATTACGTCGTGGTCGCCGGTGACCTCAACGGGCTCGACCCGGTCAGCGACCACACCGCGGCGCTGGAGAGTCAGCCGCTGCTGTTCCGCAAACGGCACCTCTACCCGGACGGGCGGGTCGACAGCCGGGCGCTCGCGGCGTTCGCCTCGGCCGGGCTGGTCGACCTGTGGGGCACGGCCGGCCGCGGGGACGGGCGGACCGTGCCGACCACGCAGGGCGGCGGGCGCGAGTTCGGCGGCATGCGCCTCGACTACGCGCTGGCCTCGCCGTCGGTGGCGGCGCACGCGCACGACATGCGGGTGATCCGCGGCGGCCCGTCCGAGCACGCCTCCGACCACTACCCGATCCGCGTCGACCTCTGACAGCGCGGTCGTACGAGCTGCCGTCGGCAGACCGGACGCACAGCGCGCGCTCGTTGCCGTGAACGGGCCCCGTCGGGCGGCTCGCGGTCGCCGGCCGGCGCTGAAGGCCGTTCTGGTCTCGGGAACCAGCCGTGAGGGCCGGCCGGAGACGGTGCGGCGCGCTGCCGGCGGAGGTCGCGCGGGAGCGTCAGGGGCGCGGGCTCACGGCGTACGGGCGCCTGGGGTTGATCTTCGGGGTCAGGCCTCGACGGGGTGGCGGGTGGCGTGGCCGGAGTGGGCGCCGGCAACGCCCAGGTCGTAGGCGGATTCGCCGTGCAGCGCCAGGTCGAGGCCGCCGTGTTCGTGCTCGCTGGTGACCCGGAAGCCGATCGTGCGGTTCAGGACCGTCGCGATGACCCACGTGGCCGCGAACGAGAACGCCGCCACCGTGATCGCGGCGAGCGCCTGCCGGCCGAAGAGCGAGAGGCCGCCGCCGAAGAACAGCCCCCGCGGGCCGCCGGTGGCCGTGGCGGTGGCGAGCAGACCGATGAGGATCGTCCCGAGGAAGCCGCCGACGCCGTGCACTCCGGCCACGTCGAGCGAGTCGTCGAGGCCGAGCCGGTGCTTGAGGCCGACGACCCAGCCGCACAGGGCGCCCGCGGCGACACCGATCAGCAGGGCGCAGAACGGGTTCACCGAGCCGCACGCCGGCGTGATCGCGACCAGTCCGGCGACCGCCCCGGACGCCGCGCCGAGCGTGGTGGCATGCCCGTCACGCAGGCGTTCGACGATCAGCCAGCCGGCGATCCCGGCCGCGCCGGACACCTGGGTGTTGAAGAACGCGAGCGCCGCCGACCCGTTCGCGGCCAGCGCCGACCCGGCGTTGAAGCCGAACCAGCCGAACCAGAGCAGCCCGGCGCCGAGCACCACCAGCGGCAGGCTGTGCGGGCGCATCGGCTCGGAACGGAAGCCCAGCCGCTGACCGAGAACGATCGCCAGGGCCAGCCCGGAGGCACCTGAGTTGATCTCGACGACAGTGCCGCCGGCCAGGTCCAGGATCCGCAGGTGCGCGGCGATCCAGCCGTGCGGGGAGAAGACCCAGTGCGCGACCGGCGCGTAGACCAGCGTCACCCAGATCGCCACGAACACCACCCAGGTGCTGAACTTCGCCCGGTCCGCGATGGCGCCGCTGAGCAGGGCGGCCGTGATGATCGCGAACATCATCTGGAAGGCCGCGAAGACCAGCGTGGGCGTCGAGCCGGTGATCGCATCCGGTCCGATGCCGGCCATCCCGGCCAGGCTCAGGTTCCCGATCAGGCCGTCCCCGGTGTCCGGCCCGAACGCCAGCGAGTAGCCGTAGGTCACCCAGATCACGCTGACCACGGCCAGGCAGGCGAACGTCATCATCAGCATGTTCAGTGTGCTCTTGATCCGCACCATGCCGCCGTAGAAGAGGGCCAGGCCGGGGATCATCAGCAGCACCAGAGCGGCGCTGACCAGCAGCCAGGCGGTGTCCCCGGAGTTCATCTGTGCGGGCATGACGGTCAGCGTCACGGTGATCGGTTTCGGGACGGCCACCCATGGGTTTCCGACGTGTTACAACCGGATCTCCAGGGTGATCTCGTCGCGGAGAGGAATCCCGTACTCCCCGACCAGGGGGATCGACGGCTTGACGGCGCGGGCGGCGTCGACCGCATCCGGCGTCACCGCCACGATCCGGAAACCACGACGCTGATAGAAACGCAGCGCATCCAGATTGTCGTTGGTCGTCACCACCCACAGCCGGGCCGGGGCCAGCTCGCGCGTGGCCTCGACCAGGGCGCTGCCCACGCCGGCGCCGGAGGTGAACGCATTCAGCGAGACGATCTCCAGGGCGTCGCCGTCGAGGTGGAACGTCAGCAGGCCGGCCACCTCGCCGTCGCGCTCGGCGATCAGGGCCGGGAGCTCGGCCGCGTCGTACGTGACACCGTGCACCACCAGGATCGGGGCGCCCCACGCCTCGCTGATCAGGCGTTTCACCGTTTCGCGGTCGCCGGGACCGGCACGTCGTACCCGCAGAGCAGTCATCTCGTCATCCAAGCTGCATACTCGCGGCATGACGATCGAGTTTCCGTCGCCGACCCGTCCTGCCGCCGGCACCGCCGACGTCTTCTCGGGCTACCTGACGTACTTCCGTGACACGCTGCTCGCCAAGGTCTCGGCCCTGCCCGACGCCGAACGCCGGACCAGCCGCCTGCCCTCCGGCTGGACCCCGCTCGAACTGGTCAAACATCTGCGGTACGTCGAACTGCGCTGGATCGAGTGGGGATTCGAGGGGGTGGCATTCGACGACCCGTGGGGTGACCGCAACGTCGACCGCTGGTACGTGGCGCCGGAGGAGAGCTTCACCGAGCTGGCCGAGGCGCTGCGGACACAGGGGGCACACACCGACGCGGTGATCGCGAAGACCGAGTTGAGCGCGGTGGGGAAGCCGGGGCCGCGCTGGGACGGTGCTGACCCGCCGACTCTGGAGCGGATCCTGTTCCACCTGGTGCAGGAGTATGCGCGGCACGTCGGTCACGTGGACATCGTGGTGGAGCTGTCGGTCGGCGCCGTCGGCGAATGACCGGCTCGGAGCACCGGCCCACCCCGGCTGCCCGGCCGGCAGCGGGCGGCCGGGCAGCCGGGGTGTCTCGGGTGGCTTGAGGCACCCCGGGGCCCGGCCGAGAGCGGGCGGCCGGCTCGCGGGCAGACCGGAGCGGCGCGTCGGTCAGATCGCCGGGTCGGCGACGACCCGGTCGCGGCCACTGCGCTTGGCGGCGTAAAGGTTGCGGTCCGCCTGCGACAGCATCGTCGTCACGCTGCCGTTCCCGTCCAGCGAGGTGGTCACCCCGATGCTGGTCGTCACCGGCAGGCTGCCGGTGATCGGGCCCCACGCGTGCGCACGGATCCGCAACCGCAGCCGCTCGCAGCGGACCGCCGCCTCCTCCGGGCCCACCCCGGGGAAGACCAGGAGGAACTCCTCCCCACCCATCCGGGCGGCCAGGGCCGGCCCGGGGGTGGCCTCCTCCAGCAGTTCGGCCACGTTCTGCAGGACGCTGTCACCGGTGGCGTGCGAGAGCGTGTCGTTGACCCGCTTGAAGTGGTCGAGGTCGACGATGGCGAGCGAGATCGGCTCGCCGCCGGCCACCGCCTCCTGCAGCAGGGCGGGCAGCCGTTCGTTGAGGTAGCGGCGGTTGTAGAGCCCGGTCAGCGCGTCCCGGTGGGCCATCTCGCGGAAGTGCTCGCTGGCCCGTCGCGCCTCATTGGCCTCGAAGACGGCCTGCAGCGCGCGGGCCCGGGCGTCGCGCTGCGCGGAGAGCAGCGCGGTGGTCTCGGTGTGGAAGGCGCGGTGCTCCTCGTACGCCTCGGCGTAACGCCCGGTCGCGGCGTACAGCGCGGCCTGTTCCTCGCGGATCCGGGCGCGCACCGCGGCGAGCCCACGCTCCTTGCAGATCCGCAGGTTGGCGTCGAGGGCGGCCTGCGCCTCCGGGTAGCGCCCGGCGAGGCGGCGGGCCAGCGCCAGGGTGAGCTGGCACTCGGCGATCGCGTCGCCCTCGTTCGCCGCGACCAGGTCGGCCAGCACCGGGGTGAGCAGCGCCTCCACCTCGTCGTAGTGGCCGCCCATCAGCTCGACGCGGGCCATCGTGTCGAACTCGTTCGCGCCGAAGCGGTGACCGGTCCGGGCCTGCAGTTCGTGCATCTCGGTGACCAGTGCGCGGGCGGTGGCCTCGTCGTCGGTCTCGTACGCGCTGTAGACCATGTTGTTCAGCGCCAGGATGGTCATCTCGTGGTCACCGCCGGCCTTGGCGAGCGCCAGCGCCTCCCGCGCGCGGCGTTCGCCCTCATCGCGGGAACCGGACTCCTCCAGGGCCACCGACAGCGACATCAGCAGCTGGGCGCGCATGGTGACCGGCCAGTCCTCCCGCATGTGGGCGACGGACTGGACGGCGTGCTTGAGCCCGTCGGCGGAGTCGCCGACGTATCGGTAGAAGAGCGACAGATAGCGGTGCGCCCGGGCCAGCAGGTGTAGCGACTTGTGTTCCTCGGCCCAGGCCCGGACACGGTGGGCGGTCTGGCCGCCCTCGCCGATCCGGCCCTCGCGCAGGTCGACGGAGGCGAGCAGCAGATCGGCGCGATGGAAGAGCTCCTCGGCACCGAGTTCGCCGGCCCTGCGGCGGATCTCGGCGGCGGGCTCGCGGATGGTACGGAACTGGGAGTTGGGCCGCCCCTCCAGCTCCGTCACGGCAGCCTCGAGCGCACCGAGCTCGTCGAGCCCGGTGGTGGGGACACAGTTCGCCGTCTCGGTCGTCACTGTCCCTGCTTCCTGTAGTCGCCGTGACGGCCAACACTCCGGCGCCACGGGAGCAAGACGGTTCCCCGTCGGGTGCGATCCGGGTGCATGGTCACCGGGCCGTGCAGACGGGCGCGGAGGCGGCGAGTTCGCCGCCGGAGGTCTGCACCGCGACGGTGAAGCAGTAGTCCGGCTGGTCGTTGAGGTTGTAGACCTCGTAGCCGGTGGCGCCGGGGGAGAGCCGCTGGAACTCGGCCGGTGGCTGCCCGCTGCGCCCACCGGAGATCACCACCAGGCCGGTCGCGGACGCCGGGTAGATCCAGCTCAGGGAGACGCTGGCACCGTTGTCGCGCAGGGTCACCCGCTCCGGTGAGCCGGGCGCGCCCGGGCCGGCGGTGACCGGGGCGGGCGCAACGCTCGCCGGGGGCGCGGCCGGCGGGGTGGTGGCGCCGTCCGCGTCGGGCAGCGTCACGATCACCGCGGCCGCGGCGACCGCGACCCCACCGGCCAGGGCCGCGGCGAGCAGCGCGGGGTGGCTGCCGCGACGGCGCCCGGCCGTGTCGTCCGGTGGTGGCCCGGCGGGGCCGGGCGGCCCGTAGTCGGGCGCGCGGTGCCCGGGCAGCGGCGGCGGGGTGTCGGCGCGGGCGTGCCGGCCGACCGGGTCACCGGGCAGGCGCAGGTCGCTCAGGTAGAACGGCTGCTGGTAGATCGTGCCGTTGGCGTCGGTGGCCAGATTGTCGGGCGGCGGCTGGGTGGCGTCGTCGAGCGTGTCGTCCGGCGCCGGCAGGTATTTCGTCGTCGGTTTCCGGCCGCCGGGGTCGGGGACCGTGGGCCGCCGGGGGAAAGGGCGGAAGCCGCCCGGCCGCGGCTCGGTGTCGTCGTCGCGGCCGGGCCGGGTCATCCGCCCGCAGGTGTGGCGGCCGGAACGCTCGCCGGCGACCAGCGCGGCGGCCTGCCGGGTCAGCAGGTGACCGGCCGGCAGGTGCTCCTCGGCCAGGCGCAGCGCGGTGCCCAGGTGGTCGCGGGAGGCGGCGTCGCGCCCGCACTCGCGTTCCATGGCACCGAGGCGGGCCAGCATCTTGATGCTGGCGGGCGCCGACTCCCCGTACCTCCGGTGGTGGCGACGCCAGGCGCCGGTCAGGCGGGCGCGGGCGGCGGCACAGTGCCCGGCCGCGTGCTCGGCGGTGGCCAGATCGGCCTCGGCGGCCAGCACGCGCGGCGAATCCGGGTCGTCGACGTGGGACAGCTCGCCGACCAGATCGTGATAGACGAGGGCGGCCCGTCCGTACTGCCCGATGAGGTGCAGGACCGCGGCGTGGGTCGCGGCCGCGGCGATGGTGCGCTCGTCGCGCGGGCCGTGCAGCTGCTCCTCGGCGGCATGGGCAAAAGCGGCCCAGAGCCGGGCCGACTGCGGGTCGCCGAGCGCGATCAGGACCCGGGCGAAGAGGGCGGCGGCGACGGCGAGCTCGGCGGTGGCGCGGCGGGGGTCGGCATCCGCGGTGCGCAGGACCTCGGCGAGAACGGCTCGGGCGCCGGTCAGATCACCGGCTGACGAGAGGGTCTGTGCCTGGGCGGTGAGTTCGGCGAGCGGAGGAGCCACATGTCTCATAGTGCTCGTGCGAATACCCTGGGTACAAGTCTTGGGGTGTGACGGCCGGTACGAAGTGGACGGGGTAGAACATCCGCATGTCAGTCACCACGGTCAAACGCGAACTGCTGATCCGCCATCTCGAAGCGTGGGCGCCGACGGCGTTGCATCGCGGGCGCCGGGCCATCTATCTGCACGGATACGCCGACGTGGACGCGGGCGCGAGTGCTGAGGCGGCGGTCCGGGTGCTTGCCGATCTGCCCGATCTGGCCCGCGGGCGAGAGCTGTCCATGGTGGCCGTGGGTGACGACATGACGACAATCACTGCGCGGCTCGGCGAGGTCCAGCAGCAGGCGGGGGCCGGGGCGGGACTGTCCGTTCTTGCCATCGCGGCGCCGGTCGCTGTCGCGTTGCGGGCGGCCGGGGCAAAAAACGTACCGACGCTGGGTTTTCTCGATGCCGGAAGCGCGAGTGAGCCGCCCGCGGTGACCACCGTGACGGCGCTGTCGGCGGGCCGGCCGGCCGAGGTGCTGCTGGTGCTGCCGCCCGGATCGTCGCCTGATCCCTATCGGGCGGCCGGCTTCCCGCTGGTCACCGCGGCGGAGCTGGCCACCGGCGACGAGCCGGGTCAGGTGGTGGTGTTCCTGACCGGGTCCGGCAAGAGCCTGGAGCACTTCAAGGAGGCGCTCTGGGCGGTCGATGAGTTCGCCGGGGTGCGGCTGCGCGACCCCGGTGATCCCGAACGCCACCTGATCGACATCTCGCTGCAGCCGCACCCCGGCCCGTTGCGCCGGGAGATCCTGGCGTACCTGGCCGGGGTGGGTGCGGCGACGGTCAGCGATCTGCGGACGTTCACGCTGACCGAAACGGTCTATCGAGCGGCGGACGCGAGCCGCGTCCTGCACCTGATGCTCGACGCTCGCGTGGTCACCCGCGACCCGGAACACGGCCGGCTCGGCGGGGACGTGCTGATCACCGCGTCATGACCGGGAGCGGGACTTGTCCTGCTTCCAGGAGAGCGGGCCGGGCAGATCGACGCGGTGCGCCCGGGTCTTGGAGTTCCACGACCAGCGGCCGATCTTGAGGCTCCACGACGAGTAACCGTTCTCGGTGAAGTTCAGGATCAGCGGACCGAACTTCTTGCGACTGCGGAACACGAGGCCCATCGGAACGTCTCCTTCGGGGGGAACAGCTGTGCGATGACAGCACGTTTCCCGATCGGACGTTTCGACAAACGTCATCCCGCGTCGGCCGACGATCAAGCCCGTCTGCGCGTACGAGGGTCAGGGGCCGGCTGCGGCCGGCCGGTGGACCGTCAGCGAGGCTGCCAGGCGTCCGGACGCGTGGTCAGCTTGCGGACGTGCGCGGGCATCCGGCCGCTGATCAGCTCGGCGAGACTGACCTCGTCGAGCACCTCGCGGACCGCGGCCCGCACCGCGATCCACAGATTCGGCAGGTTCTCGGCGGCGCCCGTGTACTGCGTCTCCTCCGGACGGAGGCCACGCACACCGGCGAGCGGACCGTCGACCGCCCGGATGATCTGGCCGATCGTCACGTCCCGCGGTGGGTGGGACAGTGTGTACCCACCCTCGGCGCCGCGTTGTGCCCTCACCACCCCGGCACGGCGGAGATCGGCGAGCACCGCTTCGAGGAACTTGCGGGGCATTTCCTGGTCTTGGGCAATGGCCTGGGCGGACATCAGTGCCGGGTAGGCCTGCGCCAAGCTGAGCGCTGCCCGGACCGCGTAGTCGCCGCGCGCGGAGATCTGCACGCGACCATTCTGCCTCGCCGTCGCACCCGCGATGCACATACCCCACGGCTATATGGGAATTAACGCTCAGTCAGCGGGCCGTCGCTGTCCCGGAATGCCTCCGGACTGCTCGCCGGGACCGCCCCGGAAGTGGCCCGGACTCAGCCCGGTCTCCCGGTGGAAGAACCGCCCGAAGTTGGTCGGCTCGGCGAAGCCCAGACTCCGGCCCACCTCGGCCACCGACAGCTCGGTGGCGGCGAGCAGCCGGCGGGCCTGCAGGGCGACCCGGTCGTCGACCACCTGTTTGGCTGTCCGGCCGGTCACCGCGAGGCTGGCCCGGGTCAGGGTGCGGACCGAACAGCCCAGCTCGGCCGCGTAGTCCTCGACCCGGCGGCTGTGCGGATAACCTTCCTCCAGGCGGCGCCGGAACCTCTCGAAGGTCCGCCGCTCCACGTTCGCGGGGTCCCCGCCGTCACCGTCCAGCAGGTGGATCCGCAGCAGCAGCGCGGCGAGCTGATGGCGCAGCACGGCGGCGGCGATCCGGCCCGGCGGGCCGGCGGCGTCGGCCGCGATGTGGTCGAACGAGGTGCGGAACACCTCCGGGTCCGGCAGGACCAGTGGTGTCCGGGCCGGCCCGTCCGGATCGTCGGGGAACAACCCGGGAAGTTCCTCCGGCCCGAACAGCCCCGGCCGGAAGACGACCGTGGCGGTGCCGGTCGGCGGACCGCCCGTCTCGAAGTGGACAGCCTGGCCCGGACGCACCCAGAGGAGGGTGCCCGGGCCGGCGAGGTGCGCGGTGAAATCTACGTCGGCGTGCACGGGCCCCGTAGTGGTCAGCACGAGTGCGTGACACTCGAGCAACCCGGTGGCGGATCCCGCCGCCACCGGCAGGGCGCATGCGCCGACCCCCGCCCACTCGGGCGGTTCACTGGATGGCGCGCGCTCGGCGCGATGAATGAGTGCTGGCATCGTGCCTGACGGTAACCGTCGATGGACGTCAACGCATCCCTTACTGCACTACCCGGGTTATTTGTCCGTTTCGTGCCTCGGTATTCGCTATACGTCCGATTCCGATTCCTTTTCGGAGATCCAGACCTTTCCCGGATAAAGGGCGACCCGTACGGACCGGCAGTGTCCGTACGGGTCGCCCTTGGCCGCTTTTGTGACTATCCGCCTGTCACCTACCGGCGAGCAGGCGGTTGACCGCCGCGTCGACGTCCAGATGTTCGGATTCCCGGCCGCGGGGCACCACCACATAGGTGCGCCGCAGGAATCGGACGAGGACGCTACGCGGCACCTCGAACAGCGCGTTGCCGTCAGGTGACGACAACGCCAGAGCGACGAAGTCCCCCCGCGGCGTGGCCCACGGCCACACCCGGACATCGCCGATACCGGCCGGCTCGTCGAGGCCGGTGACCAGCAGTTCCCTTGCGAATGACCAGCTCACGGCTTCCCCACCGGCTGATTCCGCATGGAACAACACATGGACCGCGTACGGGTCCGCCGGGTCGTAGCGCAGACTGGCGCGAACCGGCAGTGCCGTCGCGTCTGGTGCTACGAGCCGCAGCGAGGTCTCGACCTCGACGGTCGTTGGACGAATGGTACTCATGGACGAACTCCCCCCGGCACCGCTGCGAGGCTGGTGAACCCCGCGTTTCCCATACTCAGGTGATCCCTGTCATTACGCTCCGCCATACGCTGATCTCACCCAGTAGTGGGAAGACGGTTCCGAAAACCCCTCCGCACAGGACGCAAAAAGATATCTTGTCCTGTTCTGCCCATGTACTCGGTTCCGCCCGGCGTCGGGTGGTCCAGCAGTTGACTTACTCCGGTAACGTCCATTCGTCCCGGGCGGTGACGGGGCCCCGGGACACTGGGGGATGAAATGGGTGTAAAACCGGACGACAAGGCTTCTGACGTGCGTCTGCTCGACCGTATCCGTTCCAACCCCACCGGGCGGCTAGCTCTGAAGATCGGCATCGGGGTGCTCGGCGCCCTGGTGGTGGCCCTGGGCATCGTGCTCATCCCGTTCCCCGGGCCCGGCTGGGCGATCGTCATCCTCGGCCTGGCCATCTGGTCCGTCGAATTCCACTGGGCCAAACGACTCCTCGACTTCACGAAACGGCACGTGCTCTCCTGGACCCACTGGATCGGCCGGCAGAGCCTGCTGATGCGCGCCGTCATCGGCCTCGTCGGCATGATCTTCGTGGCCGCCGTCGTCTACTTCGCGGTCCGTTTCAGCCTCGGCATCGACCTCGTCCAGGTCGGCCGCGACTTCCTGGCGAAACACTGAGTGGGACCCGGTTCGCGCGGGGCCGCTGAGGTCCGGTAGAGTTCCATCTCGTTGAGGGCGATTAGCTCAGCGGGAGAGCGCTCCGTTCACACCGGAGAGGTCACTGGTTCGATCCCAGTATCGCCCACATAGTCTTCTAGCTGCAAAAACACCCGCCACAGAGATCATCTGCGGCGGGTGTTTTGTCATGATTTTGGGAGCGGACGGGGAGCAGTGGCACCGGTCGGATGGTGACCTCTCCCCGAACACGGATTGTCCGCTCCCTGCGTGAGCGCCACTACGTTGCCGAGGTGGTCACCGTTTCCCGGTGTCCTCCCAGCGTTCTTGCAGGCCGTCGACGAGTCGTTGTTCGACGGTAGGGCTGACGTGGCGGTAGATGCCGTGTACTCCCCCGGTAGGCCTTCCAGGTCAGCCGGACCTTGACCGACAACGGGGCTGGCCGCCCTTCGAGCGGGTCGGGAATGCGCGGCGAGGGCCGGCCGGCCACGGCGTCCGGTCCGCATCGGGGTCGGCGGCGTAGAACCGGAACCCGGCTGCGTAGCCGGGGGTCGGTGGCGGCGATGAGCTCGAGCACGGCCGGAGGCCATCCCCGAACAGTCGACAGCGTGAACTCGACCAGCTCCGGCCCGGTCATCCCCTGCGCGGTGGCGGGGGCAGCACGGTCTCGGTGGCACTGAGTCCCCACACCAGGCACGGGGCCTCCGTGATCGCCGGGACGGTGGTGCAGGAGGCCGGATCGATTGCCGGGCCACCGGTCGGGTCGTGGACCTGCATGAACACCGACACTCCCTTGAGGCCCAAGGCGAGCACCGGCCCGTCGTTGACGATATCGGCCAGCAGGCGCGGGTGCGGGCGGTGAGGGGAGTGCGGGCGGCGGTGCCCCCGAACCCGATGGGATCGGCCAGGTCGCGGCCGGCCAGCGAGGCCGCTACCCGGGAGCGGGTACCGTCGGCGCCGACGAGGACATCCGCGGTGTCGGTACTGCCGTCAGCGAAGTGGGCGGTGACCCGACCGTCGGACAGAACCTCGTGAGACACATCTTCGGCCCCGAACCGCACCCGATCATCCAGGCTGTGGGCCAGCAGGGTTCGCAGCGGCACTCGTCCGATCATGAGAGTGTCCGTGCCCTGATCGGCGCGCCCGAGGTCGGGACACCTAGCAGGTCAGGCCAGGGGGCAGGCTGTGCCGTTCAGCGCGGCGACGGTGGCGGAGGCGTTGCTCTTCGTGTACGTGCCGAGAAGGCCGACCGTGATGCCGGCGCCGGGCTGGATCGTCGCGTTCCAGGTCTCGTTGGTCAACGTGACCGTCGAGCCGGACTGGACCCACTTCGTCGCCCACGACGACGTAACGTGCTGGTCCCCGCCCAGGGAGACGGCGAGAGACCAGCCGTTGACCGGTGTGGTCGCAGTGTTGGTCAGCGTCACCTCGGCGACGAAACCGCCCGGCCAGTCGCTGGTGGTCTTGTAGGCGACTTTGCACGGCGTGGCCGGCGGGGTGGCGGTCGTGGATACCTGGTTGGAGGCGATCGACAGATTGCCGGCCGCGTCGCGTGCGCGTACGTAGTAGCGGACCGTCCCGGTCTGGGTGCTCAGGATCGGCGCGGTGAAGGAGGTACTGGTCGTGGTGCCGAGGTACCGGGACACGTACCAGCCGTCGAACAGGTAGACGTAGTAGCCGGTCAGCTCCGTGTCGTCGGTGGACGCCGTCCAGGTCAGCTGCGCGCCGGCCGGTCCGACGCCGGTCAGGGTGAGGTTGCCGGGGGCGGTCGGTGCGGTCATGTCGCCGGTGGTGTTCGCCGGGGTGACCACAACGAGCGTGTTACTCGCCGCTGAGGAGTGGCCGTCGGCGTCGATGGCCTGGACGGTGACTTGGATCTGACCGTTCGGGTTGATGCCGGACGTGATCGTTGCGGTGGTGACGTTGCCGACGTGCTGGCCGTAGCCGACGTCGCCGAAGGCGGGCCAGTAGCTGAGCGAGTAGTCGACGGGGTCACCGGTGGGAGCGGTCCAGGCGAGCGTCACGGAGGTAGGGCTGACGGAGGTGACGTGAAGGTCGGCGGGCGCGGAGGGCGCGGCCGCCGCTGCGGCCCGACCGGCGACCAGGAGCAGCGCGCCGGTGGAGAGCAGAACGGCCAGCAATGCACGGAAGCGGTGTGTGAGCATTCCTTGACCGTCCGGCATTCCATAGATGACTGTCAACCAATTGGCAGGCGGTACTCGACCTTCGGGCGGCCCGGTCTATCGGTGCTGGACAGAATTCCGGCGGCGACTACAGCGGTCCGGCGGCCGGCGTGGCGCGGCAGGAAGGCGGGGGAGGCTAGGTGCGCAAGCGTTCGTACACCGCTCGGAGGAAGTCGTCGGCCGGGAGTTCGGGACGGGACGAGGTCTGTAGCGGCTCAGGGCCGTTACCGGAGCGAAGGTCGTACAAGTGCACGGTCCGGTCCCGGCGGCCCAGGGCCGCGTGAGTGCCGGAATGATCGAACGTCAACCAGCACGGGGCTCGCAGACTGTCACGTATGGTGCGCCGCACGCAGCCGGTTCGGATGTCGTACAGGCGGGCTACGCCGTCGTCGGTGAGGGTCATCAGGGACTGTCCGGGGCCGTACAGGATCCGGCTCACCGGAGGGTCATGGCGGTCCAGCAGCGTCCGGCCCAGGCGGATGTCGAAGACGCGGACTCGGCCATCCTCGGTGAGGGTGGCCAGCGTACGACCGTCCCGTCCGGCCAGGATCTCCGTCGGAATGGCCTCGTCGCGCAGGTCGGTCAGCTTCTCGCCGGTCGTGAGCGATCGCAGCCGTACGCCTCCCGACGCCAGCGTCGTCGCCGCCCACCCCGCGCCCGTGTGAAAGGCGACCTGCCGGGGTGAGTGGGCCCCGGTCAGGACCGAGAGTTGGCGGCCGGTCCGCGCGTCCCAGACGCGTAGGGTTCGGTCCTGGCCGGTGGTGAGCACCCACCCGCCGTCCGGGCTGAACCCGCCGCGCCGGATCGCACCGTCGTGGCCGCGCAGCGTCCGGGTCCTCCGGGAAGTGCGCACGTCCCAGATCTCGGCGACCGGTTCCCGTCCGATGTTGAGCAGGAACGGTTCGGACTGATGCAGTGCCAGGCATCGCCCGGTCGTCTCGAGTCGTGCGGTCGGACGGCCGCTGGGCAGGCCCCACACGCGTACTGTCCGGTCTCTCTCGGTCGTGGCCAGCATGGTGCCGCCTACGCCGATCGCGTGGTTTCCCACGCCCTTGGAGATGGTGAGGCGCAACCGGCGCGTCGCTACGTCCCAGATCTCGATACGGCCGTTGCGTCCGGCAACGATCAGCGTGGCACCGTCCGGGCTGAAGACGGGCCGAGGCAGCGGCCCATACCTGGTCCCCGCCTTCGCGGCGGCGGGACCACGAACGGGCGCGGCGGTGACGGCGGGCTTGTTGGCGGCCATCTTAGTAGCAGGCGCGGCGGTGACGGCGGGCTTGTTGGCGGCCACCCTCGCAGCGGCCGGGGTGGCGACGCGGGCCGGCTTGATGGCAGCCGAGGCGCCGGTAGCGGGCACGGTGACGGGCTTCGGAGCCGTCCGCCGCGGCCCGGACGGACTCACCCGCGGTTTCGGATCAAGGTGCGGGCCCCGTACGGCGGTAGCACTGCGTCTGTCCGCAGACCCGCCCGCCGATCCTGTCCACCGGTTGCGAGACAGCACGATGCCGACGCCCGTGCCGGTCATCCGGTTGGCCGGGGCGGGGAAGCCGCCCGCCCGCATCGCCGTTTGTAAGCGTTCGAAGAGGAACTGAGCCGAGAGCAGTTCCGGGCCCTGGTGTACCCCGTCGCGCAGCAGCTTGATCAATTCGCCGCTGAACGCGGTGTGTGTCCGGCCGGCCGGCGCCACCGCCTTGCGGTTCGACTGGGTGGCGGTGAGCAGGTAGCTGTTGCCGTCGACGCGACCGTTGACCGCGAGTCCGCTGTAGCAGCAGTCCAGAATGACGACCGTGTTCTGCGCCTGATTGTGGTGCACCGTCTCGTGGAAGAGGTCGAAGGCGAGCCCGCTCAGCTGCGGATCCGACTTCACCGTGCCGCGCATCGCCAGGTAGAGGCGGTTGTCGTCGCCGCGCAGCCCGTGTCCGGCGAAATACACGACGAGCGTGTCGCGGGCGGCCTCGGCATGCTCGCGCAGCACCTTGATGGCGTCGTGAGGCTCGGTGGCCTCGGGGACGACCTCGTATCGGTCGTCCGCCACGATCCCGTGCGTCGGGTCGGTCAGCAGAAGGCCCAGATCCCGGACGTTGTTTCGTACACCGGGGAGCTCGCACAGGTCATCGTCGTTGTAGCGGCTGGAGCCGATGATGACCAGGTTGGACCGATCCCGTTGCGGGACGTGCACGTGCTCACCTTTCGTCGATGGCGATCCGGGCCAGTTTCTCGGCGAGCGCGGCCGGGTCGTCGCCGCCGGTGACGGTGATCCGGCACACGCCGCCGACCTCGATGGTCACCTGGCGCCTCCGCTGCGCCCCGAACGCGATCAGCGATTCTGCCAGCGGGGTCAGCGCGCCGGATACGACAGCGGTGGCGAGCGGCACCACGATGTCGGTCATCGTGCCCATCGCCTCCGGGTCCACCGGGCCGGGCTGCTGCTGTATGCATCCCCGCAGCTCGCGCTCGTCACGTAGCCAGCGGCTCAGCGCCATGGCGTCCCGGTCGTCGCCCTCCACGTCGAGTCTCAGATTCATGCGGTGCAGATTAGCCACGGGCGGGGACCGGATCCGGGTCGTTCACTCTCCCGGATCGCGTTGTCCGCCGGACGCGGTCGGCGGAAAGGCTGATCTCACCCCCGCTCCTCCTTGCGGCGCCGGGTTCGTTCCATCAGCGCCGCATGCCAATTGCGGCCCGGCGCGCCGCAATTGGCGCCGATGGCGTCACGCAGCCGGGCGGTCTCCCTGTTCAGACGCTGTACGTCCTGTTCGTAGCGCTCGCGGTGGGTTCGCAGCACGTCACGGTCGACGCGTAGCGCCTCGAGCGCGTGCCTCGCCGCGCCGGCGTTGCCGCCGCCCCGGTGCGTCGCGGCCTCGATCGCGCGAATGTTCTCCCTGACCTTCTTCTCCGCGCCGCGGGCGTCGCCGAGCATGGTGTACGCCAGGTCGGCGGTCTGCCGGGATTTCTCGTGCAGCCCGCGCAATTCGGCGAAGTCGAGCTCCCGCTGGTGTTGCCGGAGGCGCGCGGCGACCTTGCGCTCCTGCTCCTTGACCTGGGCGTGCACGCGTTTCTGCTCGGCCTCCCACACGGCGCCGAGCGCCTTCTCGAGAATCGCCCGGACCTGCGCCTCGGTATAGAGCGTCTGTCCCCCGCCCGGCGGGTGCTGCTTTTTCTTCTTCTTTCTCGGCGGTGCCGGCTGCGTGTAGTGAACTACCTGCCGGCCGCTTCGTGGGCGCTCCTTGGCGCCGGACTGGACGACCAGCGCCACGATCACGCCGATGCCGATCACGAGCAAGAGGCAGAAGGACATCATGCCTTTCCACCGCTCGGCAAAGCCCGCAGGCTGAGCGCCTCGAGCACTGCGGCCGCGCCGTCCTGCCCGGCGACGACCGAGGTCATCGCGCGGGAAAGGACGGGTACGGCGAGCGCCGCCATCGCGGCCAGCTCCGGCCGTCCGGTCACCAGCCGAGTCGCCCTGCTCATCGCTTTGCCGAGTTCGCGCCGGTCCGCCTCCCGCCGGCGCAGATGCTCGCGGGCCTCCGCGAACGACTGCCGGTTCTGCCTCTGCCACTCGGCCTGGCGAGCCATCTCGGCCTGGAACGCCGCGTCGATCCGAGCCATCTCGGCCGCGAACCGCCGATCAGCCTCGGCCCGCCGATGCGCGCCCTCCAGTTTGATCGCCCGAAGGGCCGCGTCGAACCGCTCCTCAAGCCCGCCCAGATCGGCCGCCACGGGCCTCGGCTTGCGGGCCGAGCGCCGTATCGCCACGCCGCCGCTCGCGGTGCCGGTTCTCGCGGCGCGGACCGATTCCGACCGCCTCCCGTCGCCGGCCACATGAAGACGCTGTACCTCGACCCGGGACGCCACCACTTTCGCCACCAGCCCGGAGAGCCCGAGCAGGGGTCGAAGGGCGACGGCGAACTCAAACACCGTCCCCGTGAAGAACGGCTCCTGGCCGTCATAACGGACGAGCTCCGCAGACATCGATCAACTCCGGACAGAAGCGGGCGTTTCGCGGCCCGAACAGGCCGGTGTCAAGAATGTCCAGCAGGATCCGGTCACCACATACTCCGCAGCGACAGAACAAACGGCCTGAGCGGGCTAACCCACCCGATACAGTCCATCCCCCTTTCGAGAAAGTGCTCTGCGGGCCTGCGGATGCTCCGCCGGTGAGGGAGCCGCACGGGAGTAGGAAGGTCCGGCGCCGCGCACCTGTCGTACGTCACGTTCACGCAGTCGGTCGATTGGTTCCGGTTCGGCCGGTTTCGGCGTACGGCGATGGGCGTCTCTGTCTTTGTGGTGGTCACCTGCGCGGATGTCGGCGATGACGCGGGGTCGTACACTCCCAGTCCGCGGCACCGGGGGAGTGCCGCGTAACCCCTCGAAACGGAGACGTTCGCGCATGAAGCGCTTCCTGGCCGGCGCCCTCGCCGGTGGTGTCACCCTCACGCTCGCGGTCGGCTGTGCCAAGCAGATCGAGCAGCTCGAACCGAAGCTGGAGATCAAGAAGGCGGCCGAGGCCCTGGGCGCGACCGGCAAGGCCGGGTTCACGCTGAAGGCCGGCGGCAGCGCCGAGGACCTGATCGCGCTGGCCAAGAAGGATGCCGGCACCGGTGAGGACGCGTTCACCGACGAGGACGCGGACATGCTGCGCAAGCTCTACAACTCGTCGTTCACCATCGGCTGGGACAAAGGCGGCGACGGCGTCACCGACGACCGTGGCTCGGTCAGCGCGGTGATCGACGGCGTCACCGGCCTCGACGTGCGGGTCATCGACCAGGTGGCCTACGTGAAGGCGCCGGTCGCCGAGCTCGCCGCGAAGTTCGGCGCGTCGAAGGCGGACGTTCAGGACATGCGCAAGGAGATGGGCTCCTCGATCGACGGCCTGGACACACTGGTCGACGGCGGCTGGGTCTCGGTCGCCCTGACCGACCTGCAGAAGTTCAGCGGGGCGGCCGGCGCCGGCGTCACCCCGAGCGCCGACCCGGCGCAGAACGACAAGGCCGTCGCCGAGATCAAGGCCGGCGCGCAGAGCCTGATCGAGGGCGCGGACGTGGTGCGCGACGAGAAGGACAAGACGCACCTGACCGTCACCACGTCCACGACGAAGGCGTACGAGCAGGGCAAGCAGCTGATCACGTCACTGTCGAAGATCGGCGGGGAGTCCACCTCCGGCCTGCTCGACGAGACGCTCGGCTCCGAGTTGGACAAGCCGCCGGCCGACAAGCCGATCGTGCTGGACCTCTGGGTCGACAACGGCCAGTTCAAGGCGCTCGAGATCAACCTGATCCAGTTCGTCGAGGGCGGCACCGGCCGGGCGTCGCTGCGGGTCGAGCTCACCTCGGGCGTGGACATCGCCGCCCCGACCGGCGCCAAGAAGATCGACCTGAGCAAGCTGGTCGAGTCGATGGGCGCTTCCGGTCGCGGCACCGGCCCCACGGGCATCGGCGCGGCCGACGGTGGCAGCGCCGAGCAGTGGGCCGACATCATCGGCTCGCAGGCCACGCTGCTCGCCATCTCCAAGGGCGGCAAGCCGGCGTCGCACCTCAAGGAGGCCGTCGCCAAGCTGACCCTGCCGGGTGTCAGCGCGAAGGTCGTCCGGTCCGGGGTCGCGCAGGTCACCTCCGGCACCAGCGTCGCCTGCGTGACGGTTCCGGCCAGCACCGACGGTGAGCCGAAGGTCGTCGCGCACGCCTGCTGACCACCTGTCGACCACGAGAGCCCGTCCCTGTCGCAGGGGCGGGCTCTCGTCGTCCCGGCGGTTGACCCGGAGTGATCAGAACGATGCGTTCTGTTGATCTCCCCAAAGAACTAACATCCACGTACGTCGAATTGATGTTCGTCTTTGGGGGGATGTTTTGGGAGTCAGGGGACGTGGGGTGCGCCGTGCGGTGACCGGGGTTGCCGCCGGGGTGCTGGTCGTGGGGGTGTGGGCGCCCGGCGCCGGCGCGCAGGGGCCGGAGGATGCCGCGAGCCGGGCCTACGAGCAGATCGGCGCACTGCAACAGCTGAAGAAGTCGTTGTCCGGGGCGGAGCGGAAACTGGACAGCCGGCTCGCGGTCGAACTGCGGCGGCGCAGCGGGAAGGTGGCGGCGAGCGCGCTGCCGCAGGTGTCCACCGGGGTGGAGGTCTCCAGCGCGGGGACGACGCGGGTGGAGGTGCACGCCGGCAAGGTCGGCGACGACCTGCTCGGCCGGCTGCGCAAGGCCGGGGCCGGCATCCGGTACCCGTCCGCGGCGACCGGGACCGTGCTGGTGGACGCGCCGGTGGGGGCTCTGACGACGATCGCCGGGTGGTCCGACGTGACGTCGGTCGGTATCGCGCACGGGCTGATCAGCGGGCACGAGACCGACCCGCGCGACAAACCGGTCACGGAGTCCAAGGACGCCCGGGCCGCCCGGGTCGAGCAGACCGTGCGGGCAGCCGTGTCGAAGGCCGCGGCGGTCGCGCCGAGCCAGGGCGCGGTGGTGTCCGAGGGCGATCGGACGCACGCGGCCGACACCGCCCGGACCAAGTTCAAGGTCACCGGCGTCGGGGTGAAGGTCTGCGCGCTCTCCGACGGGGTGGACTCGCTGGCCGCCTCGCAGGCGAGCGGCGACCTGCCGGCCGACGTCGACGTGCTCACCGGGCAGGAGGGCAGCGGCGACGAGGGCACCGCGATGCTGGAGATCATCCACGACCTCGTGCCGAACGCGCGGCTGGGCTTCGCGACCGCGTTCACCAGCGAGGTCAGCTTCGCCGACAACATCCGGGCGCTGCGGTTCACGGCCGGCTGCGACATCATCGTGGACGACGTCGTGTACTACCACGAGAGCCCGTTCCAGGACGGTCTGCCGGCGCAGGCGGTCAACGCGGTGATCGCGGACGGCGGGTTCTACTTCAGCTCGGCCGGCAACGAGGGCAACACGCTCGACCGGACGTCCGGGAACTGGGAGGGCGACTTCACCGACTCCGGCCGGGGGATCGAGAAGTTCGCCGGGCAGGCCCACGACTTCGATCCCGGTCCCGGGGTGCAGGTCTTCGACCCGCTCTCGCCGAACAGTGCGCGCCGTGTGTCCTCGCTGTGGTGGGCCGATCCGCTGGGCGGGTCGGCGAACGACTACGACCTCTACCTGATCAACGCGGCCGGGAACGTCTCGGACTTCTCCCAGGACGTCCAGGACGGCAACGACGACCCGTTCGAGATCCTGCAGACCGGTGCCGGGAGCAACCAGAAGCTGGCCGTCGTCAAGTACTCCGGCGCGAACCGGTACATCCAGCTCAGCGTCTTCCGCGGGCGGTTCACCGACTCGCCGGACGGCACGCTCAAGGCGTTCTCCACGCCCGGGATCACGCGTGGGCACAGCGCGGCCGTGGGCGCGTTCTCGGTCGCCGCGGCGCCGGCCGCCGGGCCGCTGCCGTTCGACCTCGAGGACGGCGACCCGGCCAACCCGGCCGGGCCCTACCCGAACGTCTTCACCCGGCAATCGCTGCCGGAACGGTTCACGTCGGACGGTCCGCGGCGGGTCTTCTACAACGCCGACGGCACGCCGATCACGCCCGGCGACCTCAGCTCGACCGGCGGGACCGTGCGCGCCAAACCGGAGATCACCGCGGCCGACGGGGTGCTGACCTCGGTGCCGGACTTCGCGCCGTTCTTCGGGACCTCGGCCGCCGCACCGCACGCCGCCGCGATCGCCGCGCTCGCCCTCTCCGGCAACCCGGGAATGACCAACGCGGAGATCCGGGCCGCGCTCACCGGGACCGCACTCGACCTGACCCCGGCCGGCCGTGACAACCGCACGGGCGACGGCGTCGTCCGGGCCGACCTGCTGCTGCGCAACACCGGCGCGACACCACAACCGCTGGTGAAGGCCGGGACGCCGACGGTCACGCCGGTCACCGGGGACGGGGACGCCTATCTGGAGCCCGGTGAGAACGCGACGGTCACCCTTCCGGCGATCAACACCGGCGACGGTACGGCCACCGGAGTCAGCGTCGTGACCGGCACGGACGACAGCCGGGCGACGGTGGTGCCGCGCGCCGTGTCGTACGGGAACATCGCCGCGGGCGCGTCGAAGTCGAAGAACGTGACGCTGAAACTGGCACCCGGATATCCGCTCGGCAAGCCGGTCACGCTCTCGGTGAAGATCACGTTCGCCGGGTATCTCTCGCCCACCACGGGCACGGTCGTGGTGCCGACCGGGCAGCCGTCGGCAACCGTCCGGGACTTCGCCTACACCGGCCCGCCGGTCGCGATCCCCGACAACGACCCGACCGGGGCAGCGGCCACAGTGGACGTCAGCGGTGCCGGCTACGCCTCCACGCTGACGTTCTCGATCGACGGCACGGCCTGCTCCACCGACACCGGCTCGGCCGCGGTCGGCCTCGACCACACCTACGTCAAGGACCTGGTCGGCACGCTGACCGCACCGGACGGCCGGACCGCGACCCTCTTCGCCCGGGCCGGTGGCAGCGGCAACAACCTGTGCCAGGTGGTGTTCGACGACGCCGCGACGCGGCCGTTCGCGTCCGCGGAGACCGCGGACGCGCCGTACACCGGCGCCTGGAAGCCGGCCGACCCGCTGGCCGCACTGCGGGTCGCGCCGGTCGACGGCACGTGGACGTTCCGCGTGGCCGACCTGGCCGGCTCGGACGCCGGGTCGTTGCGGGCGTTCTCGCTGCACGTGACCGGGTTCGAGGCGGGGTAGCGGTGACGGCCCGGGCGGGGTCACTCCCCGTCCGGGCCTTCTGCCGGGCCGCCACCGGCGCACTTGACCGGCTCTCACCAGAGCCGGTCACCACGGCCGATTCTTGTCTCGTATTCGCCGGTGGTCATCCGTCCGGGAAGATCACCGGAGAGCATTGTGAAAATCGTCGGAGAGACCGCGGATCTCATGCTGCGGGACGTGCCGGATCATGATCGGTGGCGTGGCGTGAACCGGTTTTCTCCCCACCTCCGGGATCTCGGACGACCATGCGGATCACGAGACCAGCGACTATTGATGATCCATTGGAGAGGGTTCCCTGAAACGGATTATGTCGGCCGGCTCCTACTGTTTTCGGGGGGTCCCGTCGAGCGGGAGAGGGGATATGCTGTGCCGAAGATGACCGGTGAATCCTGAGGTATCGCAGCGCGGCGGCCGCCGTCGACCGCATTCACCTGGGAGAACAACGATGGTTGCCGACCGATGAGACTCCAGCCGCGCCAGGAATTGCTGTCGGTGTGGAAGGCGATATCGCGCTGGTGCGGCCCGGTCCGGTCCTTCAACTGGGCCGACCGTGGTGGGCGGAATTCGATCAGCGATGCCGAGCTGCTGCTGTGCCTGCTGCTGCCGCCGCAGCGGCTCCCCGCGATCCGCTTCGACCGGCCGGACACCACTGAGCCCGACGTTGTCTCGGCCCTCTATGCGTTCGGCGGGCCGGTCGACATCCCGCAGCGGGTGGTCGAGCTGATCGGGAGCTACCTGACGACGTACACCGATCCCCTGACCCAGCTGCCGGTGTTCGCCGGCGGCAACTACCTGACCACGGCCCCGGGCGATGACCGGGAGCCGACCCCGGAGCAGCTCCGGCTCGAGGTGGTGGACGCGTTCGCGACCTCGGTGGTGCTCTGCACCGCGGTGATCCAGTTCCTCCGCAACTACCGCGCGCAGGTTCAGCGCAGGGCCTACCTGGACGAGATCGCGCGGGTCGAGGCGGACGCGCAGCGGCGGCTGACCGCGGCGATGGTGGGGCTGCAGCGCAGTTTCACCATCAGCGTCTTCGACTCGGACAGCTCGCAGGGCCGGGTGCTGCGGGAGACGTCGTTCCCCGGCTCCGGCTTCTCCGGCGACCTCGTCGGCCGGATCCGTCGCTCGCTGCGCCCGGTCATGGCCGGTCTGCGGGAGCTCGGGACCTGCGACGACCAGGTGGACGACCTGCTGGACGACCGGGGGGACAAGCTGTTCGAGTGCGGGTGGTCGTGGGGCGTGGTGCAGGGCGCGGCGGAGGTGAAGACCTCCGTCGGGACCTTCAACCAGCCCGGCCCCGCCGAGCCCGCGCCGTATCTGTACTTCACCGTGGTGGCGATCGACGGCATCCGTGACCTTTTCTCCCAGGAGACCCGCCTGGCCGGTCTGCTCACCGACGAGCAGCAGAGCCTGGCCCGCGTCCTGCAACTGCAGTGGGACCTGGCCCAGCGGTACTGGTCGGCCGTCGCCACTCTCGGCGATCAGCGCTGGCCGGTCGAGGAGCTGCCCTGGCGGACCACCGACGAGGAGGAGAGCGACTACTACAGCGTCCTGGTCCTGTCCCTGGTCCGGCATGCGCTCGCCGACCGCGGCGCACCCGACTCCGACCTCGCCCGGATCACCAGTGTGCTGTCCGACCTGGCCGACCGCGGCCGGATCCGGCGTCGTCCGCTGGCCGACGACCCCGCGCTGCTGATGCACCAGCCGGGCCGGTGGGTCACGCTGGTCGGCGCGGAACAGGTGGGGACGGAGTCGCCGCCGATCGGCTGGCGCCTCGGCGAGTTGTCCAGCCTCCTGCTGGGCCGCGTGCTCGCGCTCGCGGCTCAGGTCAACGACCCGCAGGAGGAGGCACGACTGGTGGGCCTGGCCGACGACATCTGGCGGCACCTGCACCGCCGCCGCCTCGGTGACGACACTCCGGGCGCCGGGCTCTGGGACGACCCGAGCAGTGTCTACCCGACACTGCCGCGGCGGGACAAACCCAGCTGGTACCACACCACGAGGGTCGTGCAGTGCATGAGCACCGCGGCAGAGTACCTCCAGCGGGACTCCCCACCCGGCACCCTGCTGTCCGGGTATGCCGCCGACCTCCTCGGCGAGGCCGAGCGGGTCTTCGACAAGGAGCAGCTGCGCAACTCCAGCGGTGGCGGCCCCGCCCTGCGGGACAGCCTGACGAAGCAGGGGATCGGCATCCGCCGGGCCCGCCGGCTGATGGCGACCCGGCCGGGCAGCGCGGCCGCCATCCTCCACAACGTCCTGCGCGAGCTGGACAAACTCGCCGCAGCCCGCGAAGCGGCCGGGGATTAGCGTGCTGGTCTTCGCGGCCTCCGACAAGGGCGGGACGGGGAGGTCGGTGACGAGCTGCAACGTCGTGTACCGCAGCGCCCTCTCCGGTTCCGACGTCTGCTATCTCGACTTCGACTTCGGGTCCCCGACCGCCGGGTCCATCTTCCAGATCAACGACGTCACCCGCGGGGTCCGGCGAGGTGGCCTGCACTCCTACCTGCTGGAACCGGACACTCAGACCACCGGGGAACCGCACCGCATCGACGTGTGGACCCAGTCGTCGCGGGCGAGCCTGCGGCAGCGGCCACCCGGCTCGGGCAAGCTGATGCTCTTCCCCGGCGATCAGGACGGCGGCGAGTTCGGGCCGGACAAGGAGGCGTTGCGCCGCTGCGTGCACCTGCTCCAGGCGCTGGACGAAGAGTTCGACATGTGCCTCGTCGATCTGAGCGCCGGACGGTCGTACGCCACGCAGTTGGTTCTCGAAGCGACCGCCGATCCGGCCCTTCGCGGGGTGGCGGCCCGCTGGCTGGTCTTCCACCGGTGGACGCGGCAGCACATCCCGGCTGCGGCCGGACTCGTCTACGGCAGGGACGGAATTCTCGACGTCGGGTTGCGGGCCGGCCACGACAGGGACGAGTTGCAGTCGGCCATCAAGTTCGTCCGCACCGCGGTCGTCGACCCGGACTCGATCGAGCTCAGCGGCCTGCGCCCGGCCCAGGTCGCGTGGCTGCGCGACTGCGACCAGGACCTGGGCCGGCTCGCCGCGATACACCAGGTGGGCCGCCGGGCGATGCTCGGCGAGGTCCCGTTCGACCCGGTGCTGCAGTGGCGCGAGCAGCTGATCTCCGACAACGACGTGGTGGCCCGGGACATCGCCAACAACGCGACGGTGGACGCGTTCGACGACCTGGCCCGCAAACTCGCCACCGACGAGGAATGGGACAGCCTATGAGAACCGACGCCGGTTTCTCCGAGTCCACCGCGGACGCCCGGGTGGAAAGGACGCCGCTGTCCCATCTCTCGGTCGCGCTGGGCCATTTTTACGGCGCGGATCTGGGACAGGACGAGGATTTCTTCGTCGAGCACTTCAAGCGGATCGGCGTGTGGTTCGCCGCGGCGCGCTCCGCCTGCGAGATGACGATCCCGCGGACCCCGCGAATCTCCACCTGCCTGGTGATCGACGACTACTTCGGCCGGCCGGAGCCGCCGCCGGCCCTGATCCCGAAACTCGTCGCGGCGGCCCGCAAGGCCGGTCTGGAAATCGATTACCTGGTACGGGAGTCCGGCTGCGCCGGCAACGTGGCCGGCGTCGCCCCCGACCCGGCCGAGCCGGAGACCGGGCCGCCCGGGCTCTCCCTCGCCGAACTGGTCGAGGCCCGGATCGTGGAGGATCCGCCGCCGAACACCACCGCGGCTCGCCCACCGGTGAGCGACACCGGCTGGCTCAGCAACGGGCAGCGGTCACCGGCGACCGAGACCCACGAGGCGATGAAACGGCCCCCGGCATGGCGCCCACCGGCCGAGAACGCCGCGGTCAACCACTCGATCTTCGCTGATGTCGAGCTGTGGCGGGAGGAGGCCCACGGCCGGATCTGGTCGTGCGCGATGCTGGCGGCCGTCGGGCAGTTGCTGCGGCTCGGTCTGCTGCGCGACGACGGGCGCTCGGTCGCCGTGTCGCGCCCGTTGCCACCCGACCTGCCGGACAACTGGCCGGCGCTGCCGATGGTCCTGCAGATCGACGAGCGGGCGGCGCCGTTCAACGCGTACCGGGTGATGACGGTCTGCGACCCGATCTTCCTGCCGATCGAGAACGCCGTACGGACGATTCTGCAGCAGGTCGCGGTGGACCCGGCCGTGCTCGGTCAGGTCAGCGAACGGGCCGGGAAAGAGGGCGTCACGCTGCCGCGGGAAGTGGTCGACCGGATCGAATACCTGTTCGTCGACACCGGGCCGGTGCGCGGTGCTGATCCTGGGTGAGGTGTTGACCGCGGCGCTGCGCCACTCCGGCGGCATGCCCCGCGACCTCGTCGAGGACGTCCTGGGGCTGCTGGCCGGCGAGCGGGTCCGGACCTTCGAGCGGCCGATCAGTCATGCGGTGAGCCCGAAGACCTACACCGGCGTGGACTGTCGCATCGCGGCCCGCTCGGGTGCCGGGGTCCGGGGCGTCGGCACGCTCATGGGCCGGGCCTGCCTGACCGGCGGCCGGGTGCTGCAGAGCTCGGCGGTGGCCCGGATCGAGCCGGTCGGCGGCGGCTTCCGGCAGCCCTGGTCGCACTACCTCGGACGGCTCGGGACGGTGGAGACGCTGGGCCGCCCCGATCTGCCCGGGACGGTGGACGCGCACCTGCTCGGGGGCCGGTCGTCCTCGTCGGCGATGGGGCTGGGCGCGCTCTGCGTCCGCCTGCTCACCGAGGTCCAGGGCTCACCGGTGCTGGACCGGAAACCGCCGGTGCGGTCCCGCCGGACGGTGCTGCGCTGGGCCGCGACGATCAAGGACGACACCGACTGCGTGAAGTGGCATTTCACCGTGCGCGAGGACGGTCTGCGCACCCTCCGGCTGGAGCTCGGTCCCACGCGGATCGACGACATCGTCAACCTGTGTGAGGATCTTGCGCTGCACGACTGGTTGCTGACAGCGCTCACGTCGATCATCGAGCAGAGCCGGATCGGTGCGGGGCAGCCCGCGCAGAGCGTTCTCCGGCTGCGGCCCGCCGTCGACCACCTGCTTCACCTCTGGATGCCGGCGGCCCGGCTCGACGGTTTCGCGCTCTCCGTGTGGGAGGGGCTGGAGAGCCGGCCCGGGTTGTCGCGGCAGTGGGAGGCGTCGGTGCGCCGGGTGCGTGACCAGATGGCGATGGCCGCGGCACTGGTCGGCAATCGGCCGCCGGAGAGGAAACAACTCTCCGGTTGAGCCATATGGGACCGTTCAATGTCGGCGCGTCCGAAATTGATCAGGTCCCGCAGGTCTTGCCGGACAGCCACCATCCGGTTTGGCTACTGCCGCTTTGTCGCGACCGGCGAACTATTTAGTACTTGCGATGTCTCTAATCATTCGTGACAGGTAGGATCGACGGAAACAACTATAAGTGGCCGAGGTTCGCGTCTGTCTCGGGAGAAATGCCGGGTGAGTGGCGTACCAATGGCCTGAAATCGCGGCTGGACACCACTTCCCAGTCCAGTTCCGGAAACGGCGGGGTGACGTTGTTGCAGACCGGAGGCGCCGTGACGGGGCGGCACACCGCGGCCGGCTGGGAAGCCGACGTGGAGCTGCTGCGCACCGCGGGTCAACTTGAAGCCGCCGCCCAGTTGCTGTGGAACGTCTGGGGAGCCCGGACTGTCGCCGAACGCACCGAGGTGATCAGCACCAGCCTGTTACGGACGTTGTTCCACACCGGCAACTACGTCGCGGGTGCCTACGTGCACGGCGAACTCGTCGGCTGCATCGTCGGCTTCTTCGGCTCCCTCTCGGTGGACGGCCGCCCGGACCACCTGCACTCCTCGATCGCCGGAGTGCTGCGTGCGGAGAGTAACCGCGGTGTCGGTTACGCCATGAAGCGGCACCAGCGGCAGTGGGCGCTGGAGCGCGGCTTGCGAACCGTCCGCTGGACATTTGACCCGTTGGTCTCCCGCAACGCCTACTTCAACCTGTGCAAACTGGGCGCCACCGTCGCGTCCTACGAGACGGACTACTACGGCCAGCTCGACGACGGGGTCAACAACAACCAGGACACCGATCGTCTGCTGCTGAACTGGGACCTGCTCGACCCTTGGGTCGAACAAGCGATCATCGGCGAGTTCGGCGAGATGAGGCGGCATGCGCTCGCCTCCCCCGAGGCCGTGGTGATCGAGGTGCCGGAAGACATCAGCCGGCTGCGCGAGGTTGACGGCGTGCGAGCCGAGCGGGAACGCGCCCAGGTGCGCGAGAGGTTCCGGTCGCTGCTGTCGCAGGGCTACCGGGTGGTGGGCATGGACAAGGCCCGCAAGTACATCCTGCTGCCCGTCGGCGTGGAAGCGGTACACGACGAGTGAGGATCGCGCGAATCCGGCTGCACTGGGTGCGGCTACCCTTGGTCACCCCGTTCCGGACCTCCGTGTACACGGAGTATGACCGCGAAGCCCTGCTCGTCAGCGTTCACACCACGGACGGCATCGTCGGCTGGGGCGAATGCGCCGCCATGGCGGAACCGGTCTACTCGCCGGAATACCTCGAAGGCTGCGTGCAGGTCCTGCGTGAACGGCTGATCCCGCTGGTCCAGCGCCTCACCGAGGTGACCGCGGAAAACACCCGGGCCGCATTCACCGCCGTCGACGGCAACGCGAACGCCAAATCGGTCCTCGAGATGGCGATCCTCGACGCCCAACTCCGTCGGGAGAAGACGTCCCTCGCCACCTACCTCGGCGCGACCCGCACCTCCGTGCCGGCCGGCGTGTCCCTCGGCATCATGACCCGCGACGAACTGCTCGACGCCGTCGACCGGTTCTGGAACCGCGAGCACTACCGGCGGATCAAACTCAAGATCCAACCCGACTGGGACGAGGAACCCGTCCGGCTGGTCCGCGAGTTCCTGCCGCCCGGCGCGGCCGTCCAGGTCGACGCGAACGGCGCGTACACGCCGGCCGACGCCGGCCGCCTCGCCCGGCTCGACGACTACGACCTGCTGATGATCGAACAGCCGCTCGGCGCGGACGACATCGACGGCCACGCCGAACTCGCCCGGCGCGTGAAAACCAGGATCTGCCTGGACGAGCCGATCGTCTCCGCGGCGACCGCGGCCCACGCCATCGACGCCGGCGCGGCCGCCATCATCAACATCAAACCCGGTCGCGTCGGAGGCTACCTCGAAGCGCGCGACATCCACGACGCGTGCGGTGCGCGCGGCGTGCCGGTCTGGGTCGGCGGCATGCTGGAGACCGGCATCGGCCGGGCCGCCAACGTGGCCCTCGCCGCGATGCCGCACTTCACGCTGGTCGGGGACCTTTCCGGGTCGGAGCGCTTCTACAAACGGGACATCACCCCGCCGATCGTCGTCCGTGACGGGCACCTCCAGGTCCCGACCGGCCCGGGCATCGGCATCGAGCCGGACGTTGCGGCCCTCGACGCCGCCACCGAGCGCACCGAGTGGATCGACCTCGCCGCCGAGTCGATCACCGCCCGCGCCCGCTGACCACGACGGCACTGCGGGCGCTCCCACCGGCCGGATCGTGGCCGGGTCAGTGGAGCCAGACGATGACGCCGGTGACGTTGTGCAGAACGGCGGCTACTCCCGCCCGGACGGCGTTGCCGCAGCGCTCGGCGGTGAACGACGCCGGGTCGTAGGTGGAGGCGGAGCCCAGCCCTTCGCCCCGGAAAGACGCGCCGGCCCAGTCGGTGGCGGTGACGTTGCCGGTGGGCTCGGCCAGTTCGGCTCCGACGACCAGGAACTGCTGGTCCAGATGGCTGGCGGTGACGATCGCGAGCGGGTCGACCAGTGAGTCCCCGGCGCTGACGATCAGATCCGGGCGTAGCTTGATTGCCTCGCTGATGCTCGCGATGGGGTCGTGAGCGCCGGCCACGATCGTCCGCAGATCGGCTTTTTCGCTTCTGGCCCATTCGTTCACGGCGCTGACCAGCGCCTTCGTCGGGGCGTCGTCGCCGATGGTCAGTAGCACCACGCGGTAGCCCTCCGGCGGGTGCACGCCGGACCACGACCCCGGGGCGGGCGTGATCGTGCTCTCCGGCGCGGGGCTGGCCGAGGGCGCCAGGAAGCCCGGGCCGAGGGAGCCGACGGGGGTGGGTGCGGCGTGCGGCTCGGACCAGTCGTCGCCGGAGCCGCATCCGGTGATCAGCATGGCGGCCGCGGCGATCGTGGCGACGGCCCGGAACGGGTGGCGCAAGGTGGGTCTGCCTCGTGGTGGGGGGTGGTGACGACCCTTCCTACACCGGATCCGCGGCGTTTCAAGGCCGGGGACGACCTTGTCGCCAGCGGTTCGCCTACCGTCTTGATCTTGTTCACCGGAGGCGTGCACGGTGCTCAGGCCACATCCGAAGGAGCCACCGTGTTGCGCCGTGCCATTGCCGCCGCCGTTCTGGGGGTCGCCGCCACGGCGACCGTCCTGCTGAGTGCCGGGCCGGCGCTCGCCCACGGCTTCAGCTCCACCGTTTACGTCGACGTGACCGCGGGAGACACCGGTCACGTCCGCACCACGGTGGAACTGGAGTACGACCTGTTCATCGTCTCGGCCGCGGACTACGAGAAGGACGACCCGCTGTTCCGGGCGGGGACCGACGCGTTCGAGGCCGAGGACGACGCGGCGATGGGTGCGGCGCTGAACGCGCATCGGGACTCCGCGGTCAGGTACGTCACCGAGCGTCTCGGCGTGAAGTCGGCGGGCGCGGCCTGCACCGGCACGCCCGTCGGGGACTTCGTCATGGAGGTGCGCGAGACCGTTCCGTACGCGAGATTGGTCCTTGATTGGAATTGCCCGGACGTGTCGGATGCGCACGACCTGCACAGCGGGCTCTTCCCGGACACCGAGACGTATGTCAAGGGCGTCAAGACCATCGTCATGTACGAGCTGGACGGGCGCACCGGCAGCGCCGCGCTCGACGCGAGCAAGCCGTCCTTCTCCACCGGGCAGTCGTGGGAGCAGCGGTTCGGCGAGTTCTTCCTGCTCGGGGCGGAGCATCTGCTCACCGGCATCGACCACATCCTGTTCCTGCTGGCGCTGATCGCGGGCTCGCGGCGGCTGCGCGAGATCGTGCTGGCCGCGACCGCGTTCACCGCGGCCCACTCGGTGACGTTCCTGCTGGCCGCACTGGGTCTGGTCGACGTGCCGGCGGCCGTGGTGGAGCCGATCATCGCGCTCTCCATCGCGGTGGTCGCGGCGTGGCATCTGTGGCGGCTTCGCACTCACGTGCCCGACCTCCCGCCGGGACGTGGCCTGGATCGTGCCGGTTGGACCCGGCTCGGGGTGGTCTTCCTCTTCGGCCTGGTCCACGGTCTGGGGTTCGCCGGGGCGCTCGGCATCGACGAGGCGTTCTCCTGGACGCTGCTCTGGTCATTGCTGGTGTTCAATGTCGGCATCGAGGCGGTCCAGCTCGGTGTCATCGCCGTGATCTTTCCGCTGCTCATGCTGGTGCGACGCAGGTCACCGCGGGCGGGGCTGTGGACCACCGGGCTGATTTCGGCCGGTGTGTCCGTGATGGGACTGATCTGGTTCGCGCAGCGCGTCCTGCAGGGCTGAGGTCTTCCGGTGGGTGCCACCGATGCTCTTGATCTTGTTAACTCCCGATTCATCCGACCGGACCAGCTTGATCTCGCTTCCCAGAACTTTCTCAGCGGGAAGCCATCTCTCTCATCCGGAACAAGGAACGGACACCGATGAGAACCAACCACTCGAAGCAGGCCTCCGGGCTTGCTCGGAACCGTGTGGCCGCAGGGGCCACCGCGGTCTTCCTCGGCATGGCGGTTGCCCTGGGCAGCGGCCTTGTCACCCCTGCGGTCGCGGCGGACAGTTCGGTCTCCGCGATCATCCTCGGTGTGGGCGCCAACGAGGCGCAGCGCATCGTGACCTGGTACTCCAGCGTGGACACCGCGCAGCAGATCCAGGTCGCCCCGACTGCCTCCCTGGTCAACGGCGAGTTCCCGGCGAACGCCGTGACGTTCGCCGCGACCGGTGCCGCGAACATCGCCAGCAGCGGTGGCTACAACCGGCACGCGACCATCACCGGTCTGCAGGAGAACGTCGCCTACTCGTACCGGGTGGGAGCCGAAGGCGCCTGGTCGTCGACCTACACGTTCAAGACGCAGAACTTCGAGGGCGACTACGACTTCCTGTTCTACGGCGACCCGCAGATCGGGGCTTCCGGCAACCTGGCCAAGGACCAGGCCGGCTGGGCGGACACGCTCGACGTGTCGACCACCGCCAATCCCAACGCCGAGCTGCTGGTCTCCGGCGGCGACCAGGTCGAGACCGCGAACACGGAGTCGCAGTGGAACGCCTTCCTGGCGTCCGACAAGCTGCGTCAGTACCCGTGGGCCGCGACCATCGGTAACCACGACGTCGGTGGCAAGGCCTACGAGCAGCACCTTTACACCCCCAACACCGACCGGTCGACCTCGTACTACGCCGACAACTCCGGCGCCACGACGTCGGGCGGCGACTACTGGTACATCTACAAGGACACGCTGTTCATCGACCTGAACAGCAACTCCTACGACAGCAACAAGGGTGGCGGCGACGCGGCGCACGTCGCATACGTGACCGACGTGATCAACAAGCACGGCGGCGACGCGAAGTGGACCGTGCTGGTCTACCACCACTCGATCTACTCGGCGGCGTCGCACGCCAAGGACGCGGACAACAAGGTGCGCCGGGTGGACTTCCCGACGACCTTCTCGAAGCTCGGCGTCGACCTGGTTCTGCAGGGCCACGACCACGTCTACACCCGCAGTTATCTGATCAAGAACGGTCAGAAGGCGGACCCGGCCGAGCAGCCCGGCCAGTCCGAGGTCTTCGCCGGCCCCGGTGGCGTGCTCTACGTGACCGCGAACTCGGCCTCGGGTTCCAAGTACTACGACATCACCACCCCGGACCAGAGCGGCACCAGCGGCGCGGGCAACGGCGCCGACCCGCTCAAGCCCGAGGACTACTGGTACAACTCCGTGCAGAACCAGGAGCACGTGCGGTCGTACATGAAGGTCGAGGTCCGCAACGACAAGCTGGTCGTGGCGGACGTCCGGAGCGGCACCTGCGCCGCCCCGAACGCCGCGGTCGAGCTGGGCAGCTCCTGCTCGAACGGCTCGGACAAGGGCGTGGGCACGGTCGTCGACAAGGTGACGGTGCACCCGTACCACGGCGACAACCAGGACATCCAGGTGAACGTCCCGACGCTCGCGCCGGGCGAGTTCGGCTGGACCATCGACGGCAAGAACGGCCTTGTCGACCTGGGCACCGCCACCGAGGACAAGGCGTACAACCTCTCCGCGAGCGGCAAGATCAACCCGATCAAGGTGTCGGACAGCCGGCGCACGCTCTCCCCGTGGTCGATCTCGGCCAACGTGGGCGACTTCCAGGACGCCGGCAAGACCATCGCCGGCTCCGCCCTGGGCTGGACGCCGTACCTGGTCTCGGCCGGTGCCGGCGCGAACCCCGGCCCCGCGGTCGCGAACGCCACCGAGCAGGGCAAGGGTCTCGCCGAGTCCAGCGTGCTGGGTTCGGCCGCGCAGGGTCACGTCCGTGGCTCGGCGACGCTCGGCGCCTCCCTGAACTTCAAGGTTCCGGACAGCGTCGACAAGGGCAGCTACCGCACCACCCTGACGATCACCGCGCTGAGCAGCTGATCGTTCGACCGGAAGTTGGGGCGGGCGCTACTTCTGGCGGCGTCCGCTCCGCCGTACCCCCTCAAGGAACTCGACATGCGTCTCAGTCTCGCCGGGCGGGCCTCCGCACTCCGGAAAGCCGCCTCCGCGGTGATCGGGCTCAGCTTCGTGACCGCGTCGGCGGTCGTCGGTCTCAGCGTCACCCCCGCCCTGGCCGAGGGCGACGACGTCACCTGGGCGGTCCGGACCGCCTCCAACACCTACGGCAACGACCGCTCCAGTTACAGCTACGCCGTGAACCCCGGCGGGTCGGCCCAGGACGGGCTCGTCGTCGCCAACAAGGGGGACACCCCGCTGACCCTCGCGGTCTACGCCGCGGACGGGCTGACCACCTCGACCGGACAGCTCGACCTGCTCGCTCGGGACAAGAAGTCCCAGGGCATCGGCATCTGGGTCGCGGCGGACACCCCGACCGTGACCGTGCCGGCCGGCAAGATCGTCGAGGTGCCGTTCAAGGTCGCCGTGCCGGCGAACGCCACCCCTGGTGACTACGTCGGTGGGATCGTCACCTCGCTGACCGCGCCCGACACGACCGCGCAGGTCAACGTGGAGCGTCGTCTCGGCATCAAGATCAAGCTGCGGGTCGGTGGCGCACTGGTCCCCTCGCTCGCCGTCGAGGATCTGAAGGTCGACTGGTCCGGAGCGGCCTTCGCCCGCGGCGCCGCGACCGTGAACTACACGATCCACAACACCGGCAACGCGGTGGAATCGGCGAAGCAAGCCGTCTCGATCACCGGCCCGTTCGGCCTCCTGCGCACCGAGTCGGATCCGATCGCGGCCCCGCCGGAGCTTCTGCCCGGCGAGAGTCGGAAGGTCTCCGTGCCGGTGCACGGCGTCGCCCCGGCGGTACTGCTGACCGCGACCGTCAAGCTGACCCCGCTGGTCACCGACGAATCCGGCTCGACCACGGCCCTCGACGCGGTCACCGCGAACGCCCACGTGTGGGCCCTGCCGTGGACCCTCACCGTCCTGCTGATCGTCCTGATCGTGGCCGTGATCGCCCTGATCTGGCTGCGGCGCCGCAGCCGGGTCCGCCGCAAGGCCCGCGAGGAGGCCCGGATCGCGGAGGCCGTCGAGCAGGCCCTCAAGGCGAAGTCGGCAAAGGCACCCGCGAGCGACCTGTCCTCCGGCGACGCCGGCTCCAGCGGCTCCTCGACCGACGCCGACGCCGGCTCGGAGCAGGTTGCGGCTTCCGCCACGTCCGGCGGCACGCCGCCCGACGAGAGCTAGCCGCTCTGTCTCTCCGCCCGGCCCGCGCATCGGATGTGTGGGCCGGGCGCTTCTTCTCTGACGCATCGCGCCTCCCTCGTGGTCGGTTCTCCAGCACGCCCGGTGTGCTGCACAGCTAAGGCGCCGCACGGCGGATCCGCCACAGGCCGACCGCGGCCAACAGCAGCGTCAGGCCCAGATAGATCGCGGACTCCAGCCACTGGAACGCCCAATAGCGGCTCACCGGCTGATAGTCGACGTCGACGTGCAGGTCCAGCGCGCCCAGACAGTCCGCGGCCTTCTCGAACGAGCCCGCCACACACCTGCCGTAGGCGTCTCCCGGGACGACCCCGCCGTCCGCCGTGCGCAACTTGCTTGTGCTGATCACCCAGGCGCCGGGCACCTTCAGCCCGGAGATCTCCGGTTGCTGCCCGAGGAAACTGAGATTGCGCACCACCTCGGCGGTGATCGGTGCGGACATGTGCTCGGGCGTCATCAGGTGCGGGCGGACCACATTCGGAGTGAGGGCCTGCGTCACGACGAAGACCAGCAGGGTGAGGGCCATCGCGGGAACCGTCCGTCGGATCAGCAAGCCGGCGACGACACCCAGGACCAGGGCGAACACGCCGTAAGCCACGGGCGCCAGATTCCGCGTACCGAAAAAGATCGTGGAGAAACGATCGCCGGTGAACCGATCGAGCGGACTGGCCGCCCAGGTCAGCAGTGCGCTCACCAGCGCGCCGGCGACGACGGCGGCGAGCCCGGTCAGCAGCAGCTTCACCGTCAGCCATCGTCGCCGGGTGACGCTCTGATTCCACACCAGACGGTGCGTGCCGCCCTCGAACTCCCGGGACACCAGGGGCGCGCCCCAGAACAACCCGATCAGCGCCGGGGCCAGCAGGAGCACCGCGTCCAGCAGATAGACCCGGCCCTGGAAGTGCTCGCGCAACTCGGGGCCGGAATAGTCGCCGTCACGGATCTGCTGACCGAGCACCACCAGACAGCCTGCCAGCAGGATCAGCGTGATCGACGCGACGAGGGCCTGGGCGCGGAATTGTCGCCAGCTCAACCAGATCATCGGACGGCCTCCTTGAGATGGGCCAGCACCAGGGACTCCAGCGAGCCCGGGCCGGCGACCAGGGTGTCGACGTCGCCGGCCACCCGGACGCGGCCGGCGGCCAGGACGATCAGGTGGTCACAGACCCGCTCGACGTCGCCGAGCAGGTGGGACGAGAGGACCGCGGACGCGCCCAGCTCGGCCACCGACTCCAGCAGGTCACGCAGGAACGCGTCGCGGGCGAGCGGGTCGAGAGCAGCCGCCGGCTCGTCGAAGATCAGCAGCTCGGGCCGCTTGGCGACGGCCAAGGACAGGGCGAGTTGAGCCCGCTGACCACCGGAGAGCCGCCCAGCCTTCTGCCGCGGGCGCAGGCCGGCCCGCTCCACCCGGCGCCGGGCCAGCGCGGCGTCCCACCGCGGGTTGAGCCACGCGCCGAGGCGCAGGTGCTCCTCGACGGTAAGAGAGGTGTAGACCGGGGTGTCCTGGGCGACGAACCCGACCCGGGCCAGGTGTGCGGCGGTCGCGCCGGGCCGGTCGCCGAGCACCTCCAGGGTGCCCGCGGTGGGCTCGATCAGGCCGCAGGCGAGCTGCAGCAGAGTGGACTTGCCCGCGCCGTTCGGCCCGACGAGGCCGGTCACGCGGCCGGCCGGAACGTCCAGGTCGCAGTCGGTCAGAGCGAGGTGCTTGCCGTATCGCTTGGTGAGGCCGGTGGCCTTGAGCACGGAAGACATGCCGACCATCGTGCTGATCCCGGCGGCTCGGCACACCCTTCCGAAGAGGGGGCAGGCAGTACTTTCGGCCGGTACGGGAGGTCGGCGGCCGCCGTACCGTGTCGGCTGTGGAGATTCGCAGGCGGCTCACCGAATTCATGCTCGGCGCCCTCATGGTGACCGCGGTGGTGCTGACTGCCGTGGCGGTCGGAACCAGCTGGGGCGGGTGGTATTGGCTGTTCGGCGCGGCGATCGGGCTGTGCTTGACCGCCATTGCGCTCGCCCGCCGTCGAAAACCGTTCGTGGCGGCCACCTTCGGCCTGGTCATGGCGATGGCGGCGGTCGTGATCGCGCGTCTTGCCGGGTTCCCGCGCGAGCCGGGGCCGGCCGGGATCCTCGCCCTCGCGGTGCTGGTCGGGATGGTGGTGCGCCGGAGCTCGTATTCCAAGGTCGTGGCCGTCACCGCGGGCGCGCTGACCGTGGTGCTGATGGCGTTCGTGGCCGGCCAGCCCCTGGGCGGCGAGGTGAACGTGGTGGCCGCGCTGAATGCGCTGGGCCTGGCCGGTGCGCTGGCCACCGGCCTGGCTCTGCGTCTGGCGGATCGCACGAGGAAGGAGACCGAGGAGAGAGTACGTCGTGACGAGCGCCTGGCCCTGGCCCGCGAGCTGCACGACATGGCGGCTCACCATCTGACCGGGCTCGTGGTGCAAACCCAGAGCGCGCGGATCCTGGCGCGGAAACGGCCCGGCGAGCTGGACGAGTCGCTGGACGCGATAGAGAACGCCGGCTCCGATGCGCTCACCGCGATCCGGCGAGTGGTCGGGCTGCTCCGCGACGACACCGACCCGTTCGCGCGGCCGGTGCCGGAGCAGGTGCGTGAGCTGGTGCAGCGGTTCGAGTTGCACGGGCCTCCGGTGCGGCTGGACGTGCCGGAGGAGGTGGGACCCTGGGCTCCGGAGGTGGCCGGGGCGGTTCAGCGGGTGGTGCAGGAATCGTTGACCAACATCGCGCGGCACGCTCCCCGGGCGAGCGAGGTGGATGTCACGGTTCGTCAGGACGACGCGGGGGTGCACGTGCGGATCGCCGATGACGGGCCTCCGCCGGGACGGCCGCCGCGGCGCGGGGGATACGGTCTGATCGGTATGCGTGAACGGGTCGAGGCGCTGGGCGGCACACTCCGGGCCGGGCCGCGCGACGGCTCGGGGTGGCTGGTCGACGCGACGCTGCCGGTGGCAGACCTCATGCCCGCCATCGACAGCGGTTGACGGGTGCCGGACGCGGCGGGTGGCACGTCGGTGGAGGCCGATGGCGGCCGGTGGTCGAGGGAGACCGATGACGATCAAGGTGCTGATCGCGGACGACCAGGAGATGGTCCGCAAAGGGCTGCGGGTGATCCTGGACGACGAGCCGGACTTCGAAGTGGTCGGTGAGGCCGTGGACGGGATCGAGGCGCTGCGGCTGGCCCGAAGGCTGCGGCCGGATGTCTGCCTGGTCGACGTCCGGATGCCCGGCATGGACGGAGTCGAGGTGACCCGCGCACTGGCCGGCCCGGGGGTGCGGGATCCGCTGCGGGTCGTGGTGGTCACGACGTTCGGTGAGGACGAGTACGTCGACGGCGCGTTGCGTGCCGGGGCGGCCGGGTTCCTGCTCAAGGGTGCCAGCAAGCAGTTGCTGGTCGAGGCGGTCCGGGCAGCGCACCGGGGAGAGGCGCTGATCTCGCCGGAGGTGACCGCGCGCCTGGTGCGGGAGCTGAACGCCGCGCGGCCGGTGTCCGAACCGATCCGGCACAGCCTGACGGACCGGGAGCTGGCGGTGGCGCGGGAGATCGCTCGCGCCCGGACCAATCCGGAGATCGCCGCCGCGCTGTTCATCTCGCTCAGCACGGTGAAAGGGCACGTGGCGTCGATTCAGGGCAAGCTGGGGCTGGCCAACCGGGTCGCGATCACCAACTGGGTCCGCGACAACGGCCTGGGCCGGGAGGGCGACACGCGGGCGGGGTGAGGCGGTCGCAGCGGGCGGCGTTCGAGGGCGATGGCCGTCTGCGTGCCGCGGGCGCTACCCCGGGCGGCGTTCGAGGGCGATGGCCGTCTGCGTGCCGCGGCCGCTACCCCGGGCGGCGTTCGAGGGCGATGGCCGTCTGCGTGCCGCGGGCGCTACCCCGGGCGGCGTTCGAGGGCGATGGCCGTCTGCGTGCCGCGGGCGCCGCCCCGGGGTAGCGGCCGCCCGTGGGCGCGGTGGGTTACTGGTGGTAGGTGGAGAGGAAGGTGCGGATCCGGGAGACGGCGTCGTCGAGGACGTCGGTGCCGGCGAGGAAGACCAGACGCAGGTGGTCCGGGGTGTCGAGGTTGAAGCCCGTGCCGTGGGAGATCAGGAGGTGTTGCTGTTCGAGGAGGTCCATCACCAGGCGCTCGTCGTCGTGGATCTTATGGACCTGGGGGTCGAGACGAGCGAAGAGGTAGAGGGCGCCGGCCGGCTTCACGCAGTCGACGCCGGGGATGTCGACGAGGGCGCGCCAGGCGTGGTCGCGTTGCTCCACCAGGCGCCCGCCGGGGTGGGTCAGCTCCTCGATGCTCTGGTAGCCGCCGAGCGCGGTCTGGATCGCGTGCTGGGCCGGCACGTTCGGGCACACGCGCATGTTGGCGAGCAGCTGCAGCCCGTCCAGGTAGTCCGAGTCGCTGCCGCTGAAGCCGCTCGTCGCCAGCCAACCGGAGCGGAAACCCGCGGCCCGGTAGACCTTGGACAGGCCGCCCATGCTGACCACCGGCACGTCCGGGGCGAGGGCGGCAAGCGTGTGGTGCGTTGCCCCGTCGTACACAATTTTGTCGTAGATCTCGTCGGCGAAGATCAGCAAACCGTGTCGGCGGGCGAGCTCGATCATGCCGAGCAGGACGTCCTTGGAGTAGACGGCGCCGGTCGGGTTGTTCGGGTTGATCACTACGAGCGCGCGGGTGCGGTCGGTGATCTTCGCGGCCATGTCCTCCAGATCCGGGGCCCAGTCCGCGCTCTCGTCGCAGCGGTAGTGCACGGCCCGGCCGCTGCACAGGTTCACCGCACCCGTCCAGAGCGGGTAGTCCGGGCTCGGCACCAGCACCTCGTCGCCGGTGTCCAGCAACGCCTGCAACACCATCACGATCAGTTCGGAGACCCCGTTGCCGAGCAGCACGTCGTCCGGCTGCACGCTGGTCACGCCGAGCGTCTGGTAGTGCTGGGCGACCGCGACCCGCGCCGAGTAGATGCCGCGCGCGTCGCTGTACCCCTGAGCGGCCACGATGTTCTGCACCACATCGGCGACGATCGGCTCCGGCGTGGCCAGGCCCCACGGCGCCGGGTTGCCCAGGTTCAGCTTGAGGATCCGGTGCCCGGCGGCCTCCAGCTCCTGGGCCCGGCGCAGCACCGGGCCACGGATGTCGTACCGGACACTCTTCAGCCGCTGCGCCTGCCGCATCGGACCTCCTCAACGAGACGTAGGTCCGATGCTAGGCCGCCCCGCCCCGCAACGCGGTGAGGGTCAGGAGTGCCGGCCTTCCGTGGCCCCGACGGCGGCGAGGTGAAGGGGTGTGAATTCAGGAGAGTGCCGGCCGGCTGTGGCCCCGACGGTGGCGAGGTGAAGGGGGTGAGGTGAAGGTCAGGAGCGTCGGGTGGCCATGGCTTCGACCGCGGACATCAGCAGGTCGGTGCCGAACGCGTAGTAACGCTCCAGGTCGGGTGCGCGTTGAAAGGTCTTCGCGAACTCGACCATCATCGGGAACTGGTCGACCGGCAGGCATTCCATCTGGACGCGTTTCTGCCGCCGCCACTCCTCGGCCTGGTCGGCCGGCACGCTGGCCGGGCAGTCGGGCTGCCCGGCGACCAGGCCTATCGCGCCGTTGAGCAGGTACATCGCGATCCAGTAGGACTCTTCGACGTCGAACCCGGCGTCGGCGAGCAGCGCGAGGGTGTCGTTGGTGGCGCGGGTGAAGCTGGGCGTCTGCGTCTTGTCCGTCGAGTGCAGCAGGTCGGGCAGGGACGGGTGGGCGCGCATGACGCCGACCACAGTTTCGACGATCGCGCGGAGTTGTTTCTGCCACGGGTCGCCGGCGCTGCGGTCGGCCCGGACGTCGGTCAGCACGTGGTCGACGACGCCCAGCAGCAGCTCGTCCTTGTTCTTGAAATGCCAGTACAGCGCCATCGGGGTGACGCTCAGTTCCTTGGCCAGGCGACGGATGGTGATCGCATCGACGCCCTCTTCGTCGGCGAGGCGCAGGGCGCGTTCGGCGACGGTCGCCTTGCTGAGTCGTTCCGCTGGGGTCACTTGACAACCATACAACGTACAGGTCTCATGTACGAGGTACATGTACGTCGTACAGGTACGCCGTATAGGGGGAGACTGTGGAAAAGAACCGACGGTGGTGGGCGCTGGTCGCGGTCGCGCTCGGCACCTTCATGACGTATCTCGACAACAACGTGGTCAACGTGGCGTTGCCGAGCATCCAGCGCGAACTGGGCCTGAGCATCTCCGGGCTGGAGTGGATCACCAGCGCGTACATCCTGGTCTTCGCCGGTCTGCTCCTGGCCGGTGGTCGTCTCGGCGATGTCGTCGGCCACCGGATGGCCTTCCTGTCCGGCCTGGGGATCTTCACGGTCGCGTCGGTCGCGGCCGGTCTCGCCGGCAGTCAGGAACTGCTGATCGGCGCCCGGGCCGCGCAGGGCATCGGCGCGGCGCTGCTGTCGCCGGCCGCGCTCGCGCTGATCCAGGAGTTCTTCCCGGACCCGAAGGAGCGCGGCACGGCGATCGGCGTCTGGGGCGCGGTCGGCGCGCTCGCCCTCGCGATCGGCCCGCTGACCGGCGGCGTCCTGGCCGAGCACGTCTCCTGGGGCTGGATCTTCCTGATCAACCTGCCGATCGGTGTGGCGACGTTCGCGCTCTCGATGATCACGATGCCGCGGGGGAACGCGCCGGCCAGAACCGGGAACACGCTGCGACGGATGGACCCGTTCGGCCTGGTCACGTCCTCGCTCGCGCTCTTCGCGCTCACCTACGGCTTGATCGAGGGCGACGCCAAGGGCTGGACCTCCGCCACCATCCTCGGATCATTCGCGGTCGCCGCCGTCGCCGCGATCGCCTTCGTGATCCAGCAGGGCCGCACCGGGGACTCGATGGTGAACCTGGCCTTCTTCCGCCTCCGGATGTTCACCGGTGGCCTGCTGGCCATGGGTCTGTGGGCGTTCGGCGTTTTCGGCATCTACTTCTACATGGCCATCTACCTGCAGAATGTGCTGGGCTTCTCGCCGACCGAGGCCGGGGCCGGCTTCGTCCCGCTCGCTCTGATCACCGCGGTCGGCGCGGTCCTGGCCCCGCGTTTCGAGGCCCGTTTCGGGGTCGCCCGGGTGACCGCTTTCGGTCTGCTGGTGATGGGCGCGGCGATCGGCGGCATCGCCCAGTACGGCGAGGGCACCCACTATCTCGACCTGCTGCCGTGGTTCGCGCTCTACGGTGTCGGCGGTGGCCTGCTGATCCCGCTGAGCAACGTGGTGATCGGCGCTCTCCCGAGTGAACGGGCCGGCATCGCCTCCGGCATGCTCAACGTCTCCCGCGAGGTGTTCGGCCTGCTCGGCGTGACCGTGCTGGGCGCGATCCTGAGCAACCGGGCCGGCGCGGCGACCGGCACCGAGCTGCACCGCTACCTGGTCGGCTACCAGTCCGCCCTGGTCGTCGCCACGATCCTGATCCTGGTCGGCGTCCCGCTGAGCCTCTGGATGCTGCGCCAGGCGAAGCCGGTCGAGCGGGAGCTCGTGGTCCCTGTGCTTGAGACGGTCTGACGCTGCGTGCTCCGGGGGCCGGCCGCCCATGGTCGACTCCCGGAGTGAAACCAAGCGCAGTGGTGGCCGGGCTCGTCGCCGTCCTCGTCTCGTTCTCCGGCCCGTTCGCGGTGGTGCTGACCGCCGCCTCCGCCGCGCATCTGTCGACGGCCCAGACCACCTCGTGGGTCTGGGCCATCGCCATCGGCAGTGGATTGTCCGGCCTGGTGCTGAGCCTGGTCACGAGGACGCCGGTGATCACGGCTTTCTCGACGCCGGGCGCGGCGTTGCTGGTCGGCTCGCTCGCCGCCTACAAGTACTCGGACGCCGTCGGCGCGTTCCTGTTCGCCGCCGTCGGCATGACGATTCTCGGCTTCTCCGGGCTGTTCGGCCGGATCCTGGCCCGCGTTCCGCAGGGTATCGTCTCGGCGATGCTGGCCGGCATCCTGCTGCCGTTCGCGCTGGACGCGTTCCGGGAGTTGCCGGCGGCACCGGCGGTGGTGCTGACGGTGCTCGCGGCGTACTTCCTGGGCCGGCGCTTCTTGCCGAACTATGCGGTGCTGCTGGCCCTCGGCTCCGGTTCGCTGGTCGCTGCGCTGCAGCATCAGCTGCACCTCGGCGGGGTCTCGGCGGAACTGACGCTGCCGCATCTGACCGTGCCGACGCTGAACTGGTCCGCGCTGGTCAGCGTCGGACTGCCCCTGCTGATCGTGACGATGGCCGGGCAGAACGCGCCCGGTCTGGCCGTACTGCGAATAAGCGGTTATGAGACGAACGATCGACTTCTGCTCGGCGGCACCGGCATCGTCTCGGTGCTGCTGGCGCCGTTCGGCAGTCACGGGATCAACCTCGCCGCGATCACGGCGGCGATCTGCACCGGCGAGCAGGCTCACCCCAACCCCCGATTACGGTACGTCGCCGGGGTGGCCTGCGGTTTCTTTTACCTGGTCTGCGGTTTCCTCGGCACCGGGCTGGTCGGTTTCTTCACCGCGCTGCCGAAGCCGCTGGTCGCCGCCGTCTGCGGGGTGGCCCTGCTCGGCGCGTTGCTGAACAGTCTGGCCGGCGCGCTCGACGACCGCCCGGCGCGCGAAGGTGCGCTGGTCACACTGGCCGCGACCGCCTCCGGGATGACCGTGGCGCAGGTCGGCTCGGCGTTCTGGGGCCTAATTGCCGGCGTGGGCGTGCACCTTGTCCTCCACTGGCGGCCGCGGCTCCCGCGAGATGCGCAGCCAGACCACGAAACCCCAGATCACGAAGCCGGCGTAGACCGCGTAGAGCACCGCTGACGGGTAGTAGCCGAAGTGCAGCAGCTCGGGGACGCCGACCAGGTCGACGGCGATCCAGCAGAGCCAGAACTCGACCCAGCCGCGGGCCATCGCGTACGTCGCGAGCATCGACCCCACGAAGATCCACGAGTCGGCCAGGTAGTACCACCAGGGCACCGGGAAACCGGCGCCGACCTGGCGGAACACGAAGAAGCAGGCGATCACGGCGAGCAGGGCGGCCGCGATCAGGACCAGCCGTTGCCGGGGCCCGGCCCAGTGCGGCACGACCGCGACGCCCTCGCCGGTGCGCCGGTTGCGGCGCCACAGCCACCACCCGTACACGCTGGTGATCAGGAAGAACACCTGGCGGGCGGCCTGGCCGTACAGGGGAGTGCCCTGGTCGTTGCCGACGGCCTGGCCGAGGAAGACGGTGAACAGCAGGATGTTCCCGACGATGCCGACCGGCCAGGCCCAGGCGCTGCGACGCAGCCCGAACAGCGCCGACCCGAGACCGAACGCGTTGCCGACGATCTCCCGCCAATAGATCGCCTGATCCGCGGTCACCTGCCACTTGGCGGTGTAGAACGCGGTCAGCAGGTCATTCAGCCAAGTCACGGCTCATGGTAGGCCGAGCCGAGTTTCCGCCCGGTTTCCGCCCGGGCATAGTGAGCCGGTGACGACAGCGATCTCCTGCCCCGTGCAGACCCGTCTCTACTCCCGGGGGCGGGTGACGAACCAGGATTTCGCGTACGACGACCTGGCCGTCCAACTGCGTGAGCACCCGGATGCCATCGCCTGGCTGGACCTGCGTGAACCGTCCGCGGCCGACCTCGCCGCCGTCGCCGCGGAGTACGGCCTGCACCCACTCGCGATCGAGGACGCCCTGGCCGACCACGAACGGCCCAAGCTCGACCGTTATCCCGATCACCTCTTCGTCAACGTCTACGCCGTCTCGGTGCCGCGCCCGCAGGAGAAGCCGCACAAGGTGGAGATCAGTGCATTCGTCACGAAGCGGGTGCTGATCACCGTGCACAAGGGTGAGGGCGACGTCACCATCCTGACCGATCGCTGGGATCGGGAGGCCGACACCGAGCTGTCCGCCTCCGGCGGCATCAACTTCCTGCTGTACGGCCTTTTCGACACGGTTGTCGACAGTCAGTACGCGGCCGCGCGGCAGATCGACGAGGCCATGGACTCGATCGAGGACGCCATGCTCGGCGAGGGCGGCGCACCCCGCCCCGCGCGGATGAAGGGTTTCGCCCTGCGCCGCACGCTGGCCCAGCTGCGTCGCGCGGTCGCGCCGATGGAGGACGTGGTCGCCGAGATCCTCCGGCCCGACGGTGACCTGGTCGACGACAACCTGCGGCCGTACTACCGCGATGTCGAGGACCACGCCGAGCGCGCCCTCGAATCGATCGAGCACTCGCTCACCCGGGTCACCGAGTTGCTCGACGCCGACCTCAACGAGCAGAGCAACATCCTCAACGACATCACCCGCAAGCTCGCCGCCTGGGCCGCGATCATCGCCGTGCCGACCGCGCTGACCGGCTATTTCGGGCAGAACCTGCCGTATCCCGGCTTCCAGCAGACCTGGGGTTACGTGCAGAGCATGGTCCTGATCGTCCTGGCCGGCGGATCGCTCTACTTCTACCTCAAGAAGCGTGGCTGGTTGTAGTAACGTCCCCGATTGATCGGGGGTATTGAATATGGAACTCGACTCGGTGGATCTGGGGTACGGGAACGGCGAGCCCGTCCTGCGAGGCGTGACCGTGACCGCCCGCCCCGGCGAGGTGCTGGCCGTCACCGGAACTTCCGGAGCCGGCAAGACGACTCTGCTCAGTGCGATGGCCGGTCTGCTCGCGCCCCGCGCCGGCACGGTCACTGTGGACGGCGCGCCGCTCGGCGATCGGGACGCCGCGGTCGAGCGAGGCGTGGTGCTGATCCCGCAGGAGAACGGGCTGGCCGCGATCCTCACCGCGGCCGAGAACGTGTCCGTCGCGGTGATCGCCACCGGCGGCTCCCCGGCCGACGCCCGCCGCCGGACCGCCGACTCGCTCGCCGCCGTCGGCCTCGCCGGCCAGGCCGGTCAGTTGATCGAGGAACTCTCCGGCGGCCAGCAGCAGCGCGCCGCGATTGCCCGGGGCCTGGCCCTGCAGGGCGTTGTGGTGCTGGCCGACGAGGTGACCAGCGAGCTGGACGCGGCCAACCGGCAGAGGGTTCTGGAGCTGCTGAGGGCCGAGGCCGCGCGCGGCGCCACGGTCGTGCTGGCGACCCACGACCCGGAGGCGGCGGCCGGCTGCGACCGCGAGCTGCACCTCGCCGACGGCGTGGCCGGGTGGGTCCGGGGCTGAGTTGTCCACAGGGCGAAACTTACGGACACCACGGAGGGCGATGAGCGCGTAACCTCCCCGATGACCACGGGGGAGGGGATCGATGTTCGCGCTCGTTCTCGGCGCCGTGCGGACCAGGACCGCACAGGTGCTGACCATTCTCGTGCTGGCGCTGCTGGCTGCCGCCGTCGCGGTGGCCGGTTCCTGGTTCGCGTTCGCGGCGGCCGGCCGGTCCGCGGCGGCCGATCTCGCCGCGGCCGGCGCCGCCGAGCGCGTGCTCACCGCGCAGCGGGCGGTCACCACGGCGGGCGATCCCGGCCCCGCGCTGGAGCAGTTCACCGGCCGGGTGCGCGACGCGCTGCGAGTGCCGGTGACCGGGCCGACGGGCGGCCTGGCCATGTCGATGAATCTGCGGCAGGGCACCGGCGACACCCCGATCCGGTTGGCGTACCGCGAACAGTTCTGCGAGCACGTGCGCCTCGACGGCCCGTGCCCCGCCGCGCCCGGCGAGGCGGCGATCAGCGTGGAGGCCGCCCGCCGGCTCGGCCTGACCCGCGGTGCCACTGTGGAGACCGGGTCGTCGCTGGTCAGCGGCACGGTGACGGTCACGGTGGTGGCGCTCTACACCCGACTGGACCCGGACGGACCGTTCTGGGCGCCCGAGCTCGCCCACGCGGTCGCCGGCCTCGACCCGGTGTTCGTGCCGATCACGGCGTTCCGGGCGAAACCACTGTGGAACCCCACCGCGTCGTACGACGTGGTCCTCCCCGACGACCTGATCCGCACCGACCGTGACCTGGACGCGAAACTGACCGCCGCGGACAACCGGCTCGGCCTCGACGATGTGCAGGTGACCGTCAACTCCCGGCGCCTGCTCACCACCATCGACCGGGACCGGTCCACCGTGCTGCGGGGTGTGCTCACCGCCGGGCTGCAACTGGTCGTGCTCACCTGGTTCGCGATCGGCCTGGCCGGGCGGTACACGTCGCGCGACCGACGCGCCGACGCCGCCCTGCTGAAGCTGCGCGGGGTGAGCCGCTCGAGCACGCTGCGGCTGGCCTGGGGGCAGCACCTGGTGCCGCTCGGCGCCGGCCTGCTGCTCGGCGCCCCGGCCGGTGTCCTGCTGGCCCGGCTCCTGGCCGGCCCGGTCACCACCACCGGCGACCAGCGGGCGGCGCTGATCTGGTCGGCGGTCGCGGCCGGTGCCGTGCTGCTCGGCGGCCTGGCCGTCCTGGCCGCGGTCGAGGCGTCGATGCTGGGCCGGCCGGTGGCGGTGCTGCTGCGCCCGGCGACCGCCGGCGGCACCCCGTGGTGGTCGGTGCTGGCCGACGCGCTGCTGCTGACGATCGCCGCGGCCGCGCTCTTCCAGGCCCGGTCCGGCAGCCCGGCGGTGGGCGTGGACGCGGCTGCCCCGGCCCTGGTCGCGCTGGCCGTCGGTCTGGTCGCCGCCCGGCTGCTGGGCCGCGCCGCCGCCCGTACCGGCCGGGTCGCGCTGCGCGCCGGCCGGTTGCGGCTGGGCCTGAGCGCCTTGCAGATCTCCCGTTCGGCCGGGGCGGAACGGCTGTTCGCTCTGGTCGTGGTCGGGGTCGCGCTGTTCGTGACGGCCGCCGGCGGCCAGTGGGCCGAGCGGGCCGGCCGGGCCGCCCGCAGCACCGCCGACCTGGGCGCGGTCCGGGTGCTGACGGTGCCCGGCACCAACCGCACCGCCCTGCTCGACGCGGTCCGCCGGGCCGACCCGGGTGGCCGCGAGGCGATGGCCGCCGTGGTCGGCCTCGACAGCCAGGTGCGGGTCCTGGAGGTGGACACGACCCGGCTCGCCGCGGTCGCGGCCTGGCGCGCGGAGTACGGGCCGGTCACCACGCTGCCCGAGGCCACCGCCGCGGCGGCTGAGCCGGGGCTGCCGCCCATCACCGGCGACCGGCTCACGCTGAGCTACCGGCGGGACGGGCCGGAGCCGGTCGCGGTCGGCCTGACCCTGCGGCACGAGGCCACCGGCGCGCCGGTCACCGTCTCCTTCGGGGTGCTCGGCGCGGGCGAGGGCACCGCCGTGGCGCCGGTGACCGGCTGCACCGCGGCCCCCGGCTGCCGGATCGTCAACTGGTCGCTGACCACCCCGCCGGATTCGAACGGACGCACCCGGCCCCCACCCGACGGCGCCGCGGTCGCCCTGCGTGAACTGCGGCAGGACGGCGGCGAGCCGGTCATCCTGGACCGGTCCACGCTCGCCGACATCAGCCACTGGCTGCCCGGCACGGCCGGCTCGGCGCTCGACGTGGCCGCCGCGGACGGGACGTTGCGGCTGGCCGCCGACGAGAACACCGGCAACCTGCAGTATGTCGGGTCCGAGCTGTGGGCGGCCGGCACGCGCGGGCCGGCCCCGGTGATCCTGGCCGGGCGCCCGCCGGAGGACTGGCGGTACTCGGATGCCCTGCTGACCGCGTACGGGGAACCGGCACCGGTCCAGGTGACCGCGACCGTCCCGGCGCTGCCGGTGGTCGGCCGTTCCGGGGTGATGGTCGACCTGGACGTGACCCGCCGGCTGGCCGGGGTCGCCGACGCCGGTGGCCAGTTCCAGGTCTGGCTCGCCCCCGGCGCCCCGCCCGGGATCGTCGACGCGCTGACCGCGGCCGGCCTGACGATCGGCACCGACACCACCGCCGGGCAGCGCACGGATCAGCTCGGCGGGCAGGGCCCGGCCGCGGTGGTCCGGTTCGCGCTGCTGGCCGGGGCGGCCGCGATGCTGCTGGCCGCGGTGACAGTCGCGGTCGGCGTGGTCGCCGAGCGGCGCTCGCTCGGCGACCAGCTCCGGGCGCTGCGCCACCAGGGTCTGCCGGCCCGGGTGGCGGCGGCGGCCGGATTCGCCGGGCCGGCCGCCCTGATCGCCGCCGGGGTCCTGGTGGGGCTCCTCGCCGCGATCCTGAGCGTGGCGGCGACCGGCAGCCCGGTGCCCGGCTTCACCGACGGCTGGCGGGTGCTGGCCGGGCCGTTGGCGCTGGCCCCCGGCGTGACCACGCTCGCCGTCCTCGCCGCGCTGGCGTTGTTCGGCCTGGTCGGCTGGCTGTCACTGCGCTCGCTGATCCGGGGGTTGCGGCGATGATGACGCTCGTTCTGGCGATGGTCTGGCACCGGCGGGGCCAGGCGGTCACGCTCGCGCTGCTGTCCCTGCTGGCGGTGGCCTCGGCGGTGGCCGCTCCGGCGTATCTGATCGCGGTGGGCCGCGCGGTGGCGGCCGGCCAGATCGCCACCGCGTCCACCGGTGAGCTGACCCTGACCGTGCGGGGCGCGCAGGACGCGCTGACCGGCGGCGGCGGGGACGGGAAGGACTTCACCGACATCGGCGGGACCCTGATCGCGCTGCCCGGGTTCACGTACTACTACTCGCGGGAGACGCCGACGGTCGGCCTGGAGAAGACCGACCGTTACCCGTCGCGCCTGGTCTTCCGGCAGGACGTCTGCGCGCACGTGCGGATCGTCGCCGGCCGCTGCCTGTTCGGCGAGGGCGACGTGCTGGTCGGTGAGCAGACCGCGCAACGGCTCGGCCTGGCCCCGGGCGATGCGATCACGGTCGCCGCGGCGAGGCCGGACAACTCGGTCGGCGTCTCGCGCTACGTGGCCGACGGGAAGCCGAAACCGCTGGTCGTCGCCGGGACCTACCAGGTGGTGCGGCCCGGGGAGACGTACTGGGGACGGCACGGCTACTTCGTCAAAGGGCCGGACATCGGGCCCGGCGAGCCGCTGTTCACCACGTCGATGACGTTGCCGGCGATGGAACGGGTCCGTACCGAGATGGCGATCGACGGCATCGCCGCCCCCGGCACCCTCGACGTCGGCCGGCTCGGCGCTCTGCGGTCCGAGCTGACCCAGCTGAACAATGCCGCGGCCGAGGTCGACGACACGCTGCAGATCGAGACCGACATCCCGCTGCTGCTGGACCGGATCGACCGCGGCCGTGCGGCGTCGCGGCTGCTGGTCCCGGTGCTGGCCGTGCCGCTGGTCCTGCTCGCCTGCTTCAGCATCTACCTGACCGTGGGGTACGGCGCCGAGGGCCGCCAGAGCGAACTGGCGGTGGTCGCGCTGCGGGGCGCCCGGTGGTGGTCCCGCTGGTGGCTGGCCGCGGGGGAGAGCCTGGTCGCCGTGCTGGCCGGTGCGGTGGCCGGCTGCCTCGCCGGTCAGCTGCTGATCAACCTGGTCGCCGCGATCCGGTTCCCCGGCGTCGGTCAGGACGCCGACTGGTCGTCGCTGCGCTACGCCCCGGTGGCCGCGCTGATCGCGCTGCTCGCCGCGGTCGCGGCCCAGCGCCGCCAACTGACCAGCCCGGTCGCCGCCCTGCTCCGGCGGATCCCGGCGCCCGGCACCGGCCGGGTGCCGTTCGGCGAGGCGGTGCTGCTCGTGCTCGCCGTGCTGGCCGGCGGCCAGCTCTACCTGTCGAACGGCTCGCTGACCGGGATCGGCCTGTTCGCCCCGGCGTTCGTGCTGCTCATCCTGGCGCTGCTGTTGTCACGGGGGCTGCTCCCGGTGATCGGCCGGGTCGCTGCCGGTGCTCTGCGCCGCGGGCGCCTCGGCCCGGCCCTGGCCGGCCTGCAACTGACCCGCCGGCCCGGGGCGTCCCGGCTGTTCGCGCTGCTGGTGGCGGCCGCGGCGGTGGGCGGGTACGCGGGGTGCGCGGTCGACACCGGGGTGCGCGGCCGGGACACGCAGGCACGGCTCGGCGCGGGCGCGGACCGGGTGCTCACCGTGGAACCGGTCTCCGGGCGGCAACTGCTGGCCGCCGTCCACGCCGCCGACCCGCACACCGACTGGGCGATGGCGGTCACCCGGATCTCCAGTGGCGGGGACAACCCGATGATCGGCCTGGCGGTGGACACTCAGGCCCTGGAGAAGGTCGCCATCTGGCCTTCGGACGGGCCCTCCGCGCGTACGGTCGTCGAGGGCATCCACCCGGTGGAGGCGGAACCGACCGTGATCGACGGGCCGGAACTCGCCGTCGACGTCACCAGCAGCAGCGACAAGCTTCAGCTGTCGGTCTCGGTCTCCTCGGTCAGCGGCGAGGCGCTCGTCGACCTCGGACGGCTCCGGACCGGCCGCGCGACGTACCGGGAACGGCCGGAGGTCTGCGCCGCCGGCTGCCGGGTCAACGGCATCCAGGTCGGTGGCAGCGGGCGCGAGAAGGTCAAGGCCCACCTGGTGATCCACTCGCTGGGGGCGAAGTGGGCGAGCTCGTCCACGACCGGGACGCTGACGACCGGGCCGGACGGGGTCGCGCTGGAACTCCAGGTGTCGCCGGCGTACGCCGAGGTGGCTCGGCTCCGGCCGGTCGGGGTGCCGGATCCGCTGCCCGTGGCGTACGCGGGAAGTGTCCCTGAGGCGATCAAGGGACTGGCCGACGACGTGGTGCGGATGACGCCGGCTGTGTCGTTGCCGGTGGTGCCGGGGCTGGGGCGGCAGGCGTGGATGGCCGACCTCGGCTACACCGGTCTGCTCGGCTCCTCGACCCGGCGTGCCCTGATGTCGCAGGTCTGGCTGAGCCGGGCAGCCCCGGCCGACGCGGTCGACCGGCTCACCGCGCAGGGGCTCGCCGTCGTCGAGGACACCGGGACGGCCGCGGTGCGGGACCGGCTGGAACAGCAGGGTCCGGCCCTGTCCCTCGGGTTCTACCTGCTCGCGGCCGGGCTGGCGACGCTGCTCGGGGTCGGCGCGCTGGTGCTGACCGTGGCGGTGGACCGGGGGCGGCGCGCCGAGGACCTGATCGCGATGCGGGTTCAGGGTTTACGGCGGGGCCCGGCCGGGCAGGCGACCTTCTGGACCTACCCGGCGCTGGTGACAGCCGCGGTCGTGGTGGGCATGCTGGTCGGGCTGGCCGGTTGGTGGCTGACCGGGTGGGCACTGCCGCTGGCCGGGGTCGACCCACCGGATCTGCCGTTGCCGGGGTGGCCGCGGGCCGGGGTGATGCTCTGGTGGGCGGTGGCGATCCTGCTGCCCTACCTGGTGGCGGCCGTGCTGGGCGGCCGGGATCTGCGCCGCCGCGTCGGTTGATCCGCTCTACCGGATCGCCGAATTTTGCGCCAGGGCCGAAAGGCCCTGGTGTCATTGATCCACCGGCGCTCCTGATCCGTTCTCGTGCATGAACAAGCTGTGCGGGAGCTGTGGAGGAGGTTCGTGTGGTCGCCATCGAACTGGGAGCGCGCCTGCGTCACCTGGCGTGGGCAGCCGTTGCGGTAGTGGCGTTGCTGCTGCTTCCGCCGCGCGCGGCCTGGGCCGCCGAGGATCCGGGCGTGCCGGTGCCGCCGAACGAGCTGATCACCGACACCGGTGAGGGCGAGGTCTCGGCGGCGGACCGGGACTTCGCGACGAAGGTGCGGCTGGCCGGGCTCTGGGAGATGCCGGCCGGGCAGATGGCCCAGGAGAAGTCCGGCGACCCGCGGATCAAGGCCATCGGCAAGGAGATCGCCGCGCAGCACACCGTGCTCGACCAACTGGTCCGGTCCGCGGCGAAGAAGCTCGACATCACCCTGCCGAACAAGCCGAACGCCGACCAGCAGGGCTGGCTCGGGGAGATGCGGGCGGCCTCCGGCAAGGAGTTCGACCAGATCTTCGTGGACCGGCTGCGGGCGGCGCACGGCAAGATCTTCCCGGCGATCGCGACGATCCGGGCGAGCACCCGCAACGACACGATCCGCAAGCTGGCTCAGCGGACCAACCAGTTCGTGGCGACGCACCTGACCCTGCTGGAGAGCAGCAACCTCGTCGACTTCGACGGGCTGCCGACCGCGCCGCCGCCGACCACCGCCCCGGCCAAGGACACCACGGCGGTGCTCTCGGCGAACCAGACCGCGACGAACCAGCCGTCGTCGCCGCTGACCACGCCGGTGGTCGCGGTGGTGGTGGTCGCCGCGTTCGGGGTCGCCTTCCTGGTCACCCGCAAGATGTGGCCCAGCGGCCCGCGCCGCCGGCGCCGTTATTACTAGGGCCTGGCGGAAACTCGACCGAGGCTGCGGCGGACCTTCCGGGCAGGGTTCAGGCCGCGGCCTCGGAGCTGCCCGGGACGAGAGTGACCTCGCCGTCGATGTGCTGGACGGTGAAGAGCGTCCCGGGCGGGTAGGCGCCCAGCACCTCGGGCGGCAACTGGACCGTGCCGTCACCGGCGACGACCGCGAAGTCCTGCCCGTCGCGGCCCTCGGCGCCGACCCGGCCGTCCCGGATGGTGACCGCCCGGCCCAGGCGTGCCCCGACCTCGTTGTCGTGGGTGACTACCACGATCGTGGTCTCCCGTTCCTGGTTCACCGTTTCGAGTGCGTCCAGCACCTCGTCGCGGCCCGCGGTGTCCAGCCGGCTCGTCGGCTCATCGACCAGCAGCAGCCCCGGGCCGGTGGCGATGCCGACGGCGAGGGCGGCCCGCTGACGGCCGCCGGGGGTCAGGTCGGCCAGCTTGCGACGACCTTGACCAGGCAATCCGACCAGGTCGAGGATCCGGTCGGGATCGTCGAGCTTGATGCCCCGGGTGTGCGCCGCGCGGCGTTGCGCCAGCCAGATGTTGCGGTGCAGCGTCGCGTACGGCAAGAGGTTGCGCGCGGCGCCCTGCAGCACCACCCCGATCTCGGTGCCGCGCAGCCGGGAGATCTCGCTGTCGGCGAGTTTGCCCAGGTCGTATGTGCCGACGTTGATCCGCCCGGCGGACGGGCGCATCAGGCCCGCGAGCAGGGCGATCAGCGTCGATTTGCCGGACCCGGAGGGCCCGACCAGGGCGAGCGTCTCGCCCGGGGCGATGGAGAGATCGACACCGGCGAGGGCCACCACGTCCCCCGCCTCGGCACGGTAGATGTGCACCACGCGCCGGCACGCGACCGCCAGTCCGTTCATGAGAGCACGCTAACGTCGTGGGAGTCGTCCGGCGACCCCGTACCGCCGCCTCTTAGCATGTGCCCCGTGCGCGACATCGCCGTTTTCACCGGATCCGCCCATCCCGAACTGGCCGCGGAGATCTGCGAGCACCTCGCGGTGCCACTGATGCCGACCAGGATCTCCCGGTTCGCCAACGACTGCATCGAGGTGCAGCTGGAGGGGAACTGCCGGGAGCGGGACGTGTTCCTGATCCAGCCGCTCGTCCCTCCGACCCAGGAGCATCTCGCCGAGCTGCTCTTCATGCTCGACGCGGCCCGTGGCGCGTCGGCCGGCCGGATCACCGTGGTCCTGCCGCACTACGCCTACGCCCGCTCCGACAAGAAGGATGCCCCGCGCATCTCGATCGGTGGCCGCCTGGTCGCCGACCTGCTCACCACCGCCGGCGCCGACCGGGTGCTGGCCATGACCCTGCACTCCCCGCAGGTGCACGGCTTCTTCAGCATCCCGGTGGACCACCTGCACGCGCTGCGCGAGCTGGCTCATCACTTCCGCGGCTACGACCTGAGCAACACCGTGGTGGTCTCGCCCGACCTGGGCAACGCCAAGGAGGCGGCGGCGTTCGCCCGGCTGCTCGGCGTCGAGGTCGCGGCCGGGGCGAAGCAGCGGTTCGCCGACGACAAGGTGGTGATCAACTCGATCATCGGTGAGGTCGCCGACCGGGACGTCATCGTGCTGGACGACGAGATCGCCAAGGGCAGTACGGTCTTCGAGCTGCTCGCCCGGCTGCGCGAACGCAACGTCCGCAGCGTGCGGGTGGCGTGCACGCACGGCCTGCTGACCAACGACGCGGTGCAGCGGCTGGCCGCGGAGAAGGAGGTGGAGGAGATCGTCTGCACGAACACGGTGCCGATCCCGCCGTCCAAGCGCCACCCGAAGCTGACCGTGATCTCGGTGGCGTCGGCGCTGGCCGAGGCGATGCGCCGGATACACAACGGTGAATCGGTGAGCGCTCTCTTCCACTAATGGCACGCCGGATTTGCCGAACACCCCGCACGCGCGTCACATAACACGAAAAATGTGCACATGGGTGTCATGGCTTACCCCCTCCGGTACGCGCTTGCCGATCTTGCCCTCGCGCTCAGTCGCGCCGCGACGGATCCGGCCGAGGTGCGATCCACTGCCGCCCGTGCCGCCGCCGACATGATCGGTGACGGCGCGGGCGTCCAACTCCTGCGCGACGACGGTCACTACGAACAGATCGCGTACCACCACCTGGAGGACAGTCGCTCCGGGCCACTGGCGCGGGCGCTGGACCGGGCCGGTCAGACGCCCGACGACGAGTACTCCACCACGCTGGCGGCCAGCCGGCGCCCGATCGTGCTGGCCGGGGACTCGGCGGCCGCACTGGCCCCGCCCGAGCACGGCGTCACGGCCGCGGTGATGTGCCCGGTGATCGTCGACAACACGTACGCCGGATATCTGATTCTGACCCGGCACACGGCGGACTCCTTCTACTCGACGCCGGAGGTCGAACTCGCCCGGGACATCGCCGGTGAGCTCTCCCTGGCGGTGTCCGGTTCCCGCGCCCAGGAGCGGCTGCGTGCGGCCGAGGAGCGGTACCGCCGGGTGCTGGAGACGATCCCGGAGGGGGTGCTGCAGCTCGACCCGGACGGCGTGGCGACCTACGCCAACGAGCCGATCGGTGTGGTCCTCGGCATGCCCCGCAGCGAGCTGATCGGGGTGTCGCTGCGCGGCTTCCTGGACAACGTGGGCCAGAAGGAGCTCGACCGCCGGATCGCCGAGTGCAAGCAGGGCCGGTCCACGGTCGGCGCCGGCCGGCTGATGCGGGCCGACGGTTCCCGCCGCAGCGTGCGGATGAGCATGATGCCGGTGCGCGACGACCACGGCGACTTCGGCGGCGTGCTCTGCATGATCACCGACACCACCGACCACATCGACGCCCGGGGCCTCAAGCGGCAGCTCGACCACCTGCGCCGGCTGGACAGCCTGGGCCAGCTGATCGGCGGGCTGTCCCACGACTTCAACAACCTGATGACCGTGGTGGCAGGCTCGGCCGACATGATCCTGACGCAGACCGAGGAGGGTTCGCCGCAGCACGCGCTGGCCAAGGACATCATGGACGCGGTGTCGACCGGCCGGACGCTCACCCACCAGCTGCTGGCGTTCGGGCGCAGCGAGGGCAACCGCCCCGAGGTGATCCCGATCCCGGACCTGCTCACCGACGTGCAGTCGCTGTTCTCCCGGACTCTCGGCGAGCACATCGGCCTGGACCTCGCGTTCGGTGCCGACGTCTGGCCGGTCAAGGCCGAACGCGGCCCGCTCGAACAGGCGCTGGTCAACCTGGCCGCCAACGCGCGGGACGCGATGCTGCACGGCGGCATGGTCCGGGTCGCGGCGACCAACGAGGTGGTCGAGCCGGGGCAGCTGGCCGAGGGCGCGCCGACCGGCAAACTGGTGCACCTGGTGGTCACCGACACCGGGATCGGCATGGAGGAGGAGATCCGCAAGCGGGCCCTCGAACCGTTCTTCACCACCCGGCCGACCGCCGCCGGCCTGGGCCTGGCCACCACCGCCGGCATCGTGCAGAACCTGGGCGGCCACATCGAGCTGGAGTCGCGGCCGCGGATCGGCACGACCGTGCACATCTACCTGCCGGCCGCCGAGCAGCGCAAGGACCCGTCCGGCGAGAGCAAGACCAAGAACGCGGTGATCGGCCGCGTGCTGATCGTCGAGGACCAGCCGGACGTCGCCCAGCTCGTGCAGCGGCTGATCGCGCCGGCCGGTTACGAGATCGCGGTGGCCACCGACGCGCTGACCGCGGTCACCCAGGTGGCCTCGGGCGCCCGGCCGGACCTGCTGATCACCGACGTGGTGATGCCGACCATGACCGGTCCCGAGCTGGCCGGGGCGCTGCGCACGCACCAGCCGGATCTGCCGGTGCTCTACATGTCCGGTTACACCGCGGCGTCGCTCGGGCCGCAGCTGCACCTCGACGAGAACAGCATGCTGCTGGAGAAACCGTTCACCCGGTCCACACTGCTGGGCGCGATCCGCTCGTTGTGTGGTCCGCAGCCCACTCCGGGCGGCTCGTAACGGGCTGAACGACATCGGCGGGGATTCGTGACGGTCCGGGAGTCCTTCCTCCCGGACCGTGCGAATCTGCGCGGAGGGACTTGCCAGTTCATCCGGACAAATCGCAGTATCTCGGGGCATTGCCGTCAGGCGGAAGGATCCCCGAGTAATGCAGGATTCCACGGACAGCGAGCAACTTGCCGGACGGAATGTCGGTAACTCGTACCGGCTCGTGAAACCGATCGGGCAGGGCGCGACCGGCACCGTCTGGGAAGGCGTGGAGAGCACCACCGGCGAGCCGGTCGCCGTGAAGCTGCTGCACGAGAGCCTGCTGCGCCAGCCGCGGCTGGTCACCCGGTTCGTGCAGGAACGGACGATCCTGCTGATGCTGCGGCACCGCAACGTCGTCCGGGTCCGCGACCTGTTCAGCGTCGGCGAGACCCTCGGCCTGGTGATGGACCTGGTGGCCGGCGGCAGCCTGCGCGACCACCTGGAACGGGTCCGGACCGTACCGCCGGCCGAGGCCGCCCGGCTCGCCGCCCAGGTCGCCGACGCGCTCGCCGAGGCCCACGAGCTGGGCATCATCCACCGGGACCTGAAACCGGACAACATCCTGATACTCGAACGCGACGGGCGGCTCGACACCCGGCTGACCGATTTCGGCATCGCCAGGATCCTCAACGTGCCGAGCATGACCACGCCCAACGCGGTGGTCGGCACGCCGCACTACATGGCGCCGGAAGCGTTCCACGGGGTGACCCCGAGCCCGGCCACCGACGTGTACGCGCTGGGCGTCCTGCTCTACGAGCTGGTGTCGGGGCAGCCGCCGTACATGAGCGACTCGGTGCCCGAGCTGATGCGCATGCACGCCGAGGGCCGCCCCGAACGCCGCCCCGGCATCCCCGACGAACTGTGGAAACTGATCAGGTCCTGCCTCTCGGCGAAATCGCGCCAGCGCCCCGCCGCCCCCGCGCTCGTCCGCGACCTGCGGATGCTGTCCCGCAAACTGGCCGGGATCCCGGCGCTGCCACCACCCGAGGCGCCCCGCCTGCCGCCGGCCGACCCGGACGACATGGCGGTCGACCCGCCCGAACTGCGCCGCGCCGTCCACCCGTCGGCACCGTCCCGGCATGCGATCCCGCCGGCCCGCCGGCCGCGCAACATCGCGCCGAGCCACCGCTGGGTCCGCTCCAGCGCGACCGTCGCGATCCTCGCCGGAGTCCTGCTCGCAACCGGCGTCGCCACCTCGGTCTGGCGTCTCGCGCCCGAGCAGAGCGCCGCGCAGCCGCCACCGCCCGCCGGCACGCCCTCCAGCCGTCCGCAGCCGGCCGCCGCGCCGTCCTCCGCGAGGCACGCCGCACCCTCGAAGAAGCCGCGGGCCAAGGCCGCCTCCCCGACCAGAAAGCCGATCAAGGTACGGACGAAGCGGGCCGTCGACATCAGGAAACCCCAACCCGAGGGGGACCAGCAGGGCCCGTGGCAGTGCGCACCCGGCCTGATGATCGACCTCGCCACGCGCAGCCCGCTCTCCCCGCGCCCGTGCCACTCGCTCGGCCGGACCGTGCGGTTCCAGGCGTCGCTGACCGCCCCGGCCGGTGGTCGCGGGCGCATCGAGGTCACCCTGCGCGACGCCGACACCGGGCGGACCGTGGCCGGGCCGACCACGTGCGACGGGCTCACGTTCACGCCGGGGACGATGACCCGGGCGTGCGGGCCGGCGGGCGCGGCGCCCCGGCGGGGACGCAACTACACGGTCGTGATGGCGTTCCGCTACGAGCGCGACGGACGTACCGCCACCAGCACCGCACGGGGCCGAGTCTTCACCTGGTGACGTAGCGCACTAAGATCCTTCGATACGCCGGGAGGGGGCTTCGTCATGAGCTTCGATCTGTACGTCTGGCACGAGCCAGAGGCGATCACGCCCGGGCTCGCCGAGAGCAAACTGCGCCGCCGGCACGACGGGGAACCAGGAATGTTCCGGGCCCACCCCGCGGTCCTGCGGCTGCACGACGACCTGCTCCGCCGCTTCCCACCGGAATCCGGCGCGTGGGCCGTCACGCCGCAGCCGTCCGACATCCTGCTCGACCTGACCATCGCCTGGTCCCGGGCCGGCGAGGTCGGCGCGGCGGTGGTGGCGCTCGCCCGGGAGCACGGCCTGGTCTGCTACGAGCCGCAGTCACACCTGCTGAACCCGAACGCGGCCGGGCACATCGCCGGGTTCACGCTCACCTCGGCGGCCGGGCCGGACGTGCCCGACCCGACGCCGGAACGCATCGAGCAGCGGATCCGGGAGCTCGGCGAGGAGAACCACTTCCTGATCCTGGAACGGGCCGACGGGTGGTTCGTGCAGGTCGGGTTCGGGCCGGCGGCGGGGGCGGAGCCGGGGCGGTACGCCCTGGAATACCGGGAAGGGCATCCCGACAAGCACTACCGGACCGAGACCACGGACGGTGAAGCGGCGGCGCGGCTGCTGACCGACTTCCTGGCGGGGGACGAGGCGTACAAGCGGCGGCACGTGTGGCGGCCGCTCGTCACCTGAGCGGTTCGGGTGTCCGACGCCGTCAGCAGCCGTGGATCGGTTCGATTCGCCTCGTCAACGGGCGCGGGTCGGCCCGGTCGCATTCGTCAGCGGGCGCGGGCCGGGTCGGTTCGCCTCGCCAGCGGGCGCGGGTCGGCCCGGTCGCATTCGTCAGCGGGCGCGGGTCGGCTGGTCTCGCATTCGTCAGCGGTTGCGGATCGCCTCGGCCAGCAGGCGCAGGAACTCCGGGTCGTCGTCCGGGCCGATCGGAGCCGCGCGGCCCGGGGCGACCGTCCAGTCCGAGGTCTGCCCCGACAGGATCGTGCGCTCACCCGCGCCGACGCGTCCGGCGCGGAACCACGCGACCGCGCCGGCCACCGGGCAGAGCACGATCAGGACCAGCCAGGCGTTACGCGGGAAGTGCTGCACGCGGGTCCGGTCGGTGGCCAGGCAGTCGATCATGGCGACCACGGTCAGCGCGACGGTGACGAGGAAGAGCAGCATGTTCAGGCGAGCCATGCCCAAGGATCCTGCCGGGCGGGGGCGGCGACCCGGTTCGACGGCGGTTGCGGTGGCGTTGCGGTCGGGCGCCGGGATCCGGGCCGCCCGGCGGCGCCGTTGCGGCCCGGTGTCCCGCGGCGTCGCGGATGCGGGCCAGGGGGCGGGGGGAGAAGACGTACCAGAAAAGTCTTTGTGTCGGGCGGCGGGTGGAGCGGAGCCGCCGCCCGGCTGTCGGTCAGGAGACGGCGCTGGTCAGGGCGGGTAGGTAACCGAGCGTGTAGCCGTTGGTGTTCGGGTGGTACGAGTTCTGCGGCGGGATGATCGTCAGACCGTTGAGGTACGGTTTCGACGCGCACACGCCGTGACCGGTGAAGTTGCTGCGGACGTCGGCGAACGTGAAGCCGGCCGCGGTGGCCCGGGCCTTGATCATGTCGTCGAGGGCCTGCGCGCCGCTGTTGATGGCCTTGCGCTTGGTCGCGCTCATCTCGCAGATCGCGGCCGACGTGTCGAAGATGTTCGGGTAGGAGAGGACGACGACCTTCGCGCCCGGTGCCTTCGATTTGATCGCGGTGTAGGTGGCGTCGAGTTTGCCGGGGAGCGTGTTCGCGACGTAGGTCTTGCCCGCCGCGACCTTCGCTGTACATGTGGCATCGCTGCTGGTCAGGCACGTGAGCACGGTCGGGGCGAAGCCGGCGTCGTTGCCGCCGACGGTGATGCTGATCAGGTCCGCGCCGCTGTTCATGGCCGGGACCTGGGTGTTGCGGACGTCGTCGGTGACCGCGCCGCTGCAGGCCAGGAACTGGAACGTGGCCGGGCTGTTCCTGGCCGCCCACTGCGCCGCGTAGCTGTAGTTGCTGCGCAGGCACGAGCCGGACTGTCCGGGCGCGCCGACCCCGGACGAGTAGGAGTCGCCGAGGGCGACGTAGTCGACGCCGGCCGCCTGAGCGGGGGATGCGGCGGCGAAGGTGAACGCGAGGACGGACGAGAAGACGAGGACGGTGAGCCTGCCCATCGATGGCCTCCGATATCCAAATGCGGATCTCTGGGGCCGAAGCGCTTCGGTTACCGCACAGTAAGTCAATGTTGAGAGAAATGGAATCCGGTGATTTTCCTGTTACAAGGGAGTAACATGCATCGATGTGACCTGGGGTTATGTCCCTGGGGGATGTTACATGGGTGCTGTTCTCAACCGCTGTGAAGCGGCTCTTCAGCGTGTCTCCAGAAAGACGCGTTACGTTCGGGCGCATGGAAGAGAACCGGGCTCGCCGGGTCGTCGAGCAGCTGCGCGGGCGCAACGTCTTCGCCCATCTGAAACTTCCGCACGCCGGCCTCACGGAATACGGGATTCGCGTCGTCATGCCCGACGGGCGTGAGGCGATCTGGGACAACGACGGGACCGCGGGGCTCGAAGCGCAGGTGATGCGCGACGGGGTGCTCGTCGGGTTCGTGCCGTCGATCCCGGGGTCGGAGCGCTTCACCGACGACGAGATCGTGGCGGCGATCGCGGCGGCCGACTACGACCAGCCGATCGGGCGGTCGGCGCCGGCGGCCAACCGGCGCCCGACTCCGCCGCCACCGCCGCCGAGCCTCGCCCAGCGTCTTCGCACCACTTTCGGCGGCTGAACCCCGAACCCCTTCCCGCGTACGCCGTCGGCCCGCCTGCCGTCGGCCCGCCTGCTGGTGTCCCGCCTCCCGTCGGCCCGCCTCCCGTCGGCCCGCCTGTCGGAGATCCCCGCCTGCCGGAGGTGGCCCGCCTGCCGGAGCCGCCGCCCTGTCGGAGCCCGCTGCGCTGAGGCGTCTGCCCACCCGGAGTGCCTGCCCGGTGGAGCCCTCGGCTCGGTGGAGCGCCGCCACGCCGGTTCGCGCCGGCGCTCGGGCTCGATCCGCTCGGGCTGGATCCGCTCGGGCTGGATCCGCTCGGGCTGGATCCGCTCGGGCTGGATCCCTCCGGACATCCGGCTTGCCGGCCTCGTCGTCGGCGTCGAGGCTGGTGGTCGCGCCCAGCCGGGCGTGCTGTCCCGGCTGGTTCTCAGGAGTGTTTCGGGCTGGTTGAAGCACCCCGCAGGACCAGCCGGCGAGGTGCGCCGCGGCTGGGGGTGAGGGTGGCGGTCACGCGGAGTCGCGCCAGATGACCGGAGTGGGGAGGAGCCGGCCGAGGGTCTCGATCTGTTCGCCGCGGAGTTGGCGGAGGATGAGCTGGGCGGCGACGGCCCCTATCTCCTTCGCCGGCTGGTGCACGGTGGACAACTGCGGCTGGGTGCGAACGGCCCACGTGCTGTCGTCGAAGCCGACGATGCCCACCTCGGACGGGACGCTGCGGCCGGCCTCGCGCAGGGATTCGAGGGCGCCGGCGGCGATCGCGTCGGATGCGGCGAAGACGCCGTCGATCGACGGGTCGCGTTCGAGGAGCAGGCGCATGCCTTTGACGCCCGAGCCGTAGTCGTAGTGCGGGACGTCGGCGACCAGGTCGGGGTCGAAGAGCGGGCCGAGGGCCTGGCGGAAGCCGGCCAGACGGTCGCTGCCGGAGTCGCGGTCGAGGGCGGCGGCGATCATGCCGATGCGGCGGCGACCGGTCTGGATGAGGCGGGTCGTGAGTTCGCGGGCGGAGCCGGCGTTGTCGATCCCGACGTACGGAATGGTGCCGTCGAGGTCCGGCGGGTGGCCCACGAACGCGGCCGGGAGTCGCAGGTCGCCGATCACCTGGATGATCGGGTCGTGGGCGCGGGCCGAGACGACGATCGCGCCGTCGACGAAGCCGCCGCTCAGGTACCGCGCGACGCGTTCCATGTCGCGGCCTGACTCGACGACGAGGCTGACCATCTGGTGGTCGGCGAGGGACAGGGCGGCGTTGGCGCCGAGCATGATGGAGCCGATGTTCGGGTCGTCGAGGAAGAGCGAGTGCGGCTCGAGGGCGACGAACGCGACCGCTTCGGAGCGGCGCATCTTGAGGGCGCGGGCCGCGGTGTTCGGCACGTAGCCGACTTCGGTGATCGCGGCTTCGATGGCGGCGCGGGCCTCGGCGGAGACGTAACCGCCGTTGAGGACGCGGCTGACGGTGCCCCGGGACACGCCCGCGGCGGCCGCGATGTCGTGCACCGTGGCGCGTTTCGGAGGCTGGGGGCGGGCCATGCGATCACGATAGCCCGGCCGGTGCTATTGACCTCGCGAGAACCCGGTCCTACTGTGTGCACGTTCACACATCCGTAACGCCTATGTCGGCGCCGCGAAATGTGTGCACGTGCACACACTCGTGACCAGGAGTTTTATGAACAGCATCATTCTGGGTTGCGACTACAACCCGGAGCAGTGGACGCCCGACGTCTGGCGTGAGGACGTCGCGCTGATGCGCGAGGCCGGCGTCGACCTGGTCGCGGTCAACATCTTCGGGTGGTCCCACCTCGAGCCGGCCGACGGGCGGTTCTCGTTCGACGACCTCGACGAGGTCATCGAGCTGCTGCACGCGAACGGGATCAAGGTCAACCTGGGCACCGGTACGTCCTCCCCGCCGCCGTGGCTGACCACGCTGCACCCCGCGATCCTCCCGGTCGCCGCCGACGGCACCACTCGCTTCCCGGGTGGGCGCCAGGCCTGGTGCCCGAGCTCGCCGGTCTTCCGCGACCGGGCGTACGAGCTGGTCCGGCGCGTCGCCGAGCGTTACGGCAACCACCCGGCGCTCGCCCTCTGGCACGTCTCCAACGAGCTGGGCTGCCACAACGCGCTCTGCTACTGCGAGGCCAGCGCCGAGGCGTTCCGTTCCTGGTTGCGCCGCCGGTACGGCAAGATCGAGACGCTGAACGAGGCGTGGGGCACGTCGTTCTGGAGCCAGCGCTACGGCGACTGGGCCGAGATCCAGCCGCCGCGGGCCGCGCTGTCGATCCGGAACCCCTCGCAGATCGTCGACTTCCACCGGTTCAGCTCGGACGAACTGCTGGACTACTACCGCGGCGAGACCGAGATCCTGCGGGCGCGATCCTCCGCCCCGGTCACCACGAACTTCATGGTCACCGCGCACATCCGCAACCTGGACTACTGGTCCTGGGCGCCGGAGATGGACGTGATCGCCAACGACCACTACCTGGACCACCGGCTCGGTGATCCGGTCGCCGAGCTGTCGTTCGCCGCCGACCTGACCCGCGGCCTGGCCGCCGGCAAGCCGTGGATCCTGATGGAGCAGTCCACCGGCGCGGTCAACTGGCAGCCGTACAACCTGACCAAGGCGCCGGGCGAGATGCTGCGCAACACGCTCACGCACGTGGCCCGCGGTGCCGACTCGATCTGTTTCTTCCAGTGGCGGGCCTCCGCCCAGGGCGCCGAGAAGTTCCACTCCGCGCTGCTGCCGCACGCCGGCACCGACACGGTGGCGTGGCGCGAGGTGCTGAGGCTGTCGCAGACGCTGGACGCGATCGGCGAGGTGGCCGGTACGACCGTGGACGCCGACGTCGCGATCGTCTTCAGCTGGGAGTCGTGGTGGGCGGCCGAGGGGGAGGCCCGCCCGTCGCAGGCGGTGACCTACCTCGACCAGGTGCACGGGGCGCACCGGGCGCTGCGCGCGCTCGGCGTGACCTGTGACGTCGTGTCACCCGACGCCGACCTGTCGCAGTATCGGGCGGTCGTGGTCCCGTGCCTCTACATGGTCGGGGACGTCGCCGCCGAGCGGATCACCGAGTACGTCGCCGCCGGCGGCCACCTGCTGGTCACGTTCTTCAGCGGGATCGTCGACGAGCGCGACCGGATCCGGCTCGGCGGTTACCCGGGCGCGTTCCGGGACGTGCTGGGCGTGCGGGTGGAGGAGTTCGCGCCGCTCCGGCCGGATCACCGGGTGAACCTGTCCGGCGGCGGGATCGGGTCGCTCTGGACCGAGCGGCTGCGCACCACGTCGGCGGCGACGATCGCGAGCTATCTCGACGGGCCGCTGCCGGGGACCCCGGCGATCACGCGCAACGAGTTCGGCGACGGCGTCGCGTGGTACCTCGCGACCGCCCTCGATGACGACGGCATGCAGCGATTCCTGCGAGATGTCGTACCGAATCGCGAATTTGATCTCGGAAGTGACGACGTCGAAGTCGTGCGCCGCCGTGGCGACGGCCGCAGCTACCTCTTCGTCGTGAACCACGGGGTGAATCCCGTCGAGTACCCGGCGGCGGGCCACAACCTCATCACCAATGAACCGGTCGGCGGAACGCTGCGCGTCGAGGGCGGCGGCGTCGCGGTGATCAGGGAGGAGGCAACAGCATGACCAGGAAAAAGCCGGTAACCGCGATCCTCTTCTTCATTCTCCCGTTCGGGCTGCTGTTCATCGCGTTCTATCTCGCGCCGATCGGGTACGCGATCAAGCAGTCCCTCTACAAGGTGACCCGCACCGGCACGTTCGGGCCGGCGCGCGAGGTCTTCGGGGGCCTCGAGCAGTACCAGCGCGTGTTCGAGAACGGGCCGTTCTGGTCGTCGATCGGGCGTGTCCTGCTCTTCGGCGTGGTGCAGGTCCCGGTGATGCTCGGACTGGCGCTGCTGCTCGCCCTGCTGCTCGACTCCGGGCTGGTCAAGGGTCGCGCGTTCTTCCGGCTGGCGTTCTTCGTGCCGTACGCGGTACCGGGCGTGGTCGCCGCGATCATGTGGGGTTTCCTCTACTCGCCGAACCTGTCACCGTTCACCGCGGTCACCAAGACCTGGGATCTGCTCTCCGCGGATCTCGTGCTCTGGGCCATGGCCAACGTCGTGACCTGGGTGTACGTCGGCTACAACATGTTGATCATCTACTCCGCCCTGCTGGCGATCCCGCAGGAGGTGTACGAGGCGGCCAAGCTCGACGGCGCCGGCCCGATCCGCACCGCGTGGTCCGTCAAGATCCCGCTGGTCATGCCGGCGATCGTGCTGACCACGGTCTTCTCCATCATCGGAACGCTGCAGCTGCTGGCCGAGCCGCAGGTGTTCCGGACCTTCAGCTCGGCGGTGTCCAGCACCTACACCCCGAATCTGACCGTCTACAGCACCTCGTCGATCCCCAACTTCAACCTGGCCGCCGCGTTCTCCGTGGTCCTGGCGCTGGCGACGTGCGTCCTCTCCTTCGCGTTCCTGAAGTTCACCCAGCGGGGAGCCGACAAGTGAAAAGCAAATCCGCCGCCATGGCGATCATGGGGATCTGCACGCTCTACTTCCTGGTCCCGATCTGGTGGCTGTTCGTCGGGGCGAGCAAGTCCCGCTCCGACTTCAGCAACACCGCCCCGCTCTGGTTCGCCCACTTCAACCTCGGGTCGAACCTGAGCGAGCTGTTCCACTACCGCGACGGCGTGTTCCTGCGCTGGATGCTCAACAGCATCCTCTACACCGGTGGCGCCGCGCTGCTCGGCACGATCCTCGCCGCGATGTGCGGTTACGCCCTGGCCAAGTACGACTTCCCCGGCCGGGAGGCGATCTTCAACGTCGTCCTCGGCGGGGTCCTGGTGCCGGCGACCGCGCTGGCGCTCCCGCTCTTCCTGATCTTCTCGCAGCTGAACGCGACCAACACCTTCTGGTCGGTGTTCCTGCCCAGCCTGGTCAACCCGTTCGGGGTCTACCTGGCCCGGATCTACGCCACCGCGAGTGTTCCGGACGAACTCCTCGAAGCCGCTCGACTCGACGGCTCGGGTGAGGTCCGCACGTTCTTCACGGTCTCCACCAAGTTGATGTTCCCGGCCCTGGTGACCATTTTCCTGTTCCACTTCGTGGCGGTCTGGAACAACTTCCTGCTGCCGCTGATCATGCTCGGCAACGAGCGGCTGTTCCCCGTGACGCTCGGCCTCTACTCCTGGAACACCCAGGTCAACCAGCTTCCTGAGCTGCGGATGCTGGTGCTCACCGGCGCACTTGTCTCGATCGTCCCGCTGGTGGTCGCGTTCCTGCTCCTCCAGCGCTTCTGGCGCAGCGGCCTCGGCAGCGGCGCCGTCAAGTAAGGCGCGGCTTCAGCCGAGCCGCCGAGTAAGGCGCGGTCGGCAAAGCCGCCTGGTAACGCAATTCCTTCCCGGTATTTCGACAGAAATGGGTCATCCCATGAAACTGAAAGCGATCCTCGGCCTAGCGCTGACCTCCACCCTGGCCCTGACCGCCTGCTCCTCCGGCGGCGACGACGCCACCACGGCCACCGCCGGCGGCGGCGCCGCGAGCTGTGCCCCGTCGAGCGGCCCGGTCACCCTCAACTTCACCTCCTGGATCCCGGGGATCGAGGACGTCGTCAAGGTCTGGAACGCCAAGAACCCGAACATCCAGGTCAAGGTGCAGACCGGCCCGAACGGCAACGGCGGCACCTACCAGAACTTCTTCAACCAGCTCAAGGCCGGCAACGCCCCGGACCTGGGCCAGATCGAGTACGACGCGCTGCCCAGCTTCCGCGTCCAGGACGGCCTGGTGAACGTGGCCGCCTGCAAGCCGGTGGCCGATGCCAAGGACCAGTTCATCGACTGGACCTGGAACCAGGTCTCGTTCGGGGAGAAGGACGCCGCCTACGGCGTGCCGCAGGACTCCGGCCCGATGGCGCTCTTCTACCGCAAGGACCTGTTCGAGAAGAACAACATCCCGGTGCCGACCACCTGGGAGGAGTACGCGGCGGCGGCCGTCAAGGTGAAGGCCGCGGGCGGCTCGATCACCAACTTCTCGCAGAGCGACATCAACCAGTTCGCCGGTCTCGCCTGGCAGGCCGGTGGCCACTGGTTCTCGAACGACGGCAGCAAGTGGACCGTGAACTTCCAGGACGAGGCGACCACCAAGGTGGCGAACTACTGGCAGGACCTGGTCAGCAAGAAGCTCGTCTCGACCGTGCCGCCGTGGACCACCGAGTGGGACAGCGCGTACAACAAGGGCCAGGCCTGGACCTGGGTCTCCGCGGTCTGGGGCGCCAACTCGATCTCCTCCGGCGCGCCGGACACCTCCGGCAAGTGGGCGGTCGCCCCGATGCCGCAGTGGACCGCGGGCGCCAAGGTCGCCGGTAACTGGGGCGGCTCCTCGACGGCGGTCTTCAAGGGCTCGAAGCACCCGTACGAGGCGTCGCAGTTCGCGATCTGGCTGAACACCTCGGAAGAGGCGCTTACGCTGCTCAACGAGAAGGCCAACCTCTACCCGGCGACCAAGACCGGTGGCTCGCTGGCGGCCCTGTCCAAGGGCGTCGACTTCTACGGCGGCCAGAAGATCTACGACATCTTCGCTTCGGCCGCCACGGAGGTCACCCCCGACTTCACCTGGGGACCGACGATGACCTCGACCTACGCCACCGCGTCGGACGGCTTCAAGGCCGCCGTCTCGGGCAGCGGCACCCTCAACGACGCGCTGAAGAAGGCGCAGACGTCGACGATCGACAACCTCAAGTCGCAGAGCATCCCGGTCGCCGAGTGACCCTGCACCACCTGCGGGCCGCGGGCGTCAGCTTCGTGCTGGACGCCCGCGGTGCCGTTCTGCACTGGGGTCCCGATCTCGGCGAGTTGCCGGATTCCTTCGCCGGCACTCAGGTTCCGGCGATTCCGCCGAGCTCCGTCGACGTACCGCTGCAATGGTCCTTGCTGCCGAGTCTCGGTGACGGATGGAGCGGCCGTCCGGCCCTGGCGGGCCATCACGACGGAAAACCATCCGGAACGCTTCAGGTCGTCGCGATCGAGCATGCCGGGAACACGATTTCCGTACGGGCGGAAAACGCCGGCCGAAGCATCACGGTCGTCACCGGCATCGAGCTGTCCCCGGAAGGCGTGCTCCGGATCCGTCACGTCCTCACCAACGACGGTCCGGGCCTTTTCGAGCTCGCCTCTCTCGATCCGCAGCTGCCGATCCCGGCCGAGGCCACCGAACTGCTCGACTTCACCGGCCTGTGGGCGCACGAGCGGCGTCCACAGCGCACCCCGCTGCGGCAGGGCGTGTGGAGCCGGGAGAGCCGGCACGGCCGCCCCGGGCACGACGACGCGTTCCTGCTGATGGCGGGGGTTCCCGGGTTCACGTTCCGAAGCGGGCGGATCTGGGCGCTGCACCTGGCGACCAGCGGCGACAAGCGGATCTGGGCCGAACGGTCCGCCCTCGGACACTCGGCGGTCGGTGCCGGCGAACTGCTCGCGCCGGGCGAGATCCGGCTCGCGCGGGGGGAGACTTACACGACGCCGTGGGCGGTCGCGGTCTTCTCCGACTCCGGGATCGACGGCCTTTCCGATCGGCTGCATCCGTGGATCCGATCGTGGAAGAAACTGGCGAAGCCCCGGCCGGTCGTGCTGAACACGTGGGAGGCGGTCTACTTCGACCAGTCCCTCGACCGGCTCGCCGATCTGGTCGACGCGGCCGCCGACGTCGGTGTCGAACGGTTCGTGCTCGACGACGGATGGTTCACCGGCCGTCGCGACGACCGGCGCGCCCTGGGCGACTGGTATGTCGACCCGGTCGTCTGGCCGGACGGACTCCACCCGCTGATCTCGCGGGTGCACGCGGCCGGAATGGAATTCGGGCTCTGGGTCGAACCGGAAATGGTCAGCCCCGACTCGGCCCTCGCCCGGGCGCACCCGTCCTGGATCCTCGGGCCGCCGCAGTCTTTGACGTGGCGATTCCAGCGCGTGCTGGACCTGGCGAACGCGGACGCCTACGCCTACGTCCTCGCCCGTCTCACCGATCTGCTCGCCGAGCACCCGATCGCCTTCCTCAAATGGGACCACAACCGGGACCTGCTGCAACCCGGGGTCGCCCACCGGCAGACGGCCGCGGTGTACCGGCTGCTGGCCGAACTCCGGGCGGCGTTCCCGCACGTGGAGATCGAGAGCTGCGCGTCCGGTGGTGCCCGGATCGACCTGGGCATCCTGCCGCTCGTCGACCGGTTCTGGACCTCGGACACCAACGACCCGCTCGACCGTCAGCACATCCAGCGCTGGACGAGCGTGCTGATCCCACCGGAGCTGCTCGGCGGGCACCTCGGGGCGGGGACGGCGCACGTCACCGGCCGTACGTCCGCCCTGGGTCTCCGTCTCGCCACCGCGCTGTTCGGGCACGCCGGCATCGAATGGGACGTCAGCCGCGCCTCGCCGGAGGACCGGGCGATGATCGCCGCGTGGACCGCCGACTACCAGCGCCTGCGCCCGCTGCTGCACTCGGGCGTGGTCGTCCGCGCCGACACGCCGGACCCGGCGGTGCTGCTGCACGGTGTGGTCGCCCAGGACCGCTCGTCGGCGGTGTTCGCCCTGGTCACGCTCGACTCGCCGGCCGCGGCGCTGCCGCCGCCGATCCGCTTCCCGGGCCTCGACCCGGACCGCCTCTACACGGTCCGCACCCTCGGCCACCCGCCGCGGGTGGTGCAGGACGCCCCGCCACCGTGGCTGGCCGCCGGCGCGGTGACCCTGCCCGGGCGGGTGCTCGCCGAGGTGGGCCTGCCGGCGCCGCTGCTGGTCCCGGAGCAGGCTGTTCTGCTCAGCCTCGACACCACCGGCTGACGTCGTATCCCGGAGCAGGCGCCCGGCCGGCTCCGGGGCACGAGGTTCGCCGGGGACTCGGCGTCCCGGCGGCCGGGCTCACGGGCGTACGCGCACATCGGGGTTGATCTTCAAAGCGGGAGATCCAGGCGCGCCGTGCCGGTCAGGGTGAGGACGAGCCGGGCCGGGGTGCGGACCAGGGTGAGGATGACGTCGCCGCAGTTAGGGCAGCGGGCGACCGCGCCGGGAGCCCTGTTCCAGACGCGAAGGGTGGCGACCGCGTCCGCGTGGCGGCAGCCGGCGCAGGTGAAGCGGGCCGAGGTCATCTCCGCCGTGAAGACCTCGGCCAGATCGCCGGCCAGGGCGTTGCCGTCGAGTTCCATCGTCGCGCCTCTCACTTGCCGCCGAAGCGCTCGGTGCGGATCTTCTTCGGGTCGTGGCCGAGGGCGACGAGGATGTCGGCGACGGTCTCGACGAACGACGTCGGACCGCAGACGAAGACGTCCGGCGCGAAGTCGGGCGGCCAGCCGTGCGTGTTGATCGTCGCCACGCCGATCCGTTTCGGGTCGGGGCCCGAGCGGGTGAAGGCGAAGTGGACGTCGAGGCCCGGGTCGTCGCGGACGCGGCGTTTCAGCTCGTCGGCGTAGCAGGCGTCCTCCGGCGTGCGCGCCGAGTAGATGACCCGGAACGGCTGACGGGCCCGCAACCGGCCACGCTCGCGGACCATCGACATCAGCGGGACGACGCCGGAGCCGCCGGCGATCAGCAGGACCGGGGCCGGCTGGACCGGCCGCCAGACGAACCAGCCGCCGATCGGGCCGCGCAGCTCGATCTTGTCGCCGGCCTCGACGACGTCCGTCAGGTACGGCGAGACCTCGCCGTCCTCCAGCCGCTGGACCGTGATCTCGACCGGGCCGTCACCGGGCCAGTCGGACGCGATCGAGTAGCTGCGCTGCGCGGAGTACCCGTCCTCGGCGGTGAGCCGCAGGTCGAGGTGCTGCCCGGGCAGGTGACCGGGCCAGTCGGGGATGTCCAGGACGAGCGTGCGGGCCGACGGGGTCTCCTGGCGCACCGCCGAGACCGTCGCGGCCTGCCAGTTCAGTCGCCCTGGTAGCGCTGCTCGGACCACGGGTCTCCGTACATGTGGTAGCCGGCCGCTTCCCAGAAGCCGGGCTCGTCCTCGTGCATCATCTCCAGGCCGTTGACCCACTTGGCCGACTTCCAGAAGTACAGATGCGGGATGAGCAGCCGGGCCGGGCCGCCGTGCTCGGGGTCGAGCGGTTCGCCGTCGAACTCGTAGGCGATCCAGGCCTTGCCGTCGAGCAGATCCTCGAGCGGCACGTTCGTCGTGTAGCCGCCCTTGCTGTGCGCCATCACGTAGTCGGCGGCGGTCTCCACGTCCTCGAAGAGCGTGTCCAGGGAGACGCCCTTCCACGTGGTGCCGAGCTTGGACCACTTGGTCACGCAGTGGATGTCCTTGGTGAACTCCTCGGACGGCAGGGCGGTGAACTCCGCCCAGTCCCACGTGTGTTTCTGGCCTGCCTCGGTGGTGATGGTGAAGCTCCACCGGTCCAGCGGGATGCGCGGCGTCGGACCGGCGGAGAGCACCGGGAAGTCGTGTGTCAGGTATTGGCCGGGCGGCAGATCGGGCGCGGAGTCACGCCGCCGCCCGCCGAAGCCCCGGGAGATGATGCCCATGGGCTATGAGTAAACCGCATGTTCGGTCAGGCTTTCACTGTCTTGCTGGTGACGCCGAGCACCTTCGCGTTAGACGAGAGCACCACGCGGTAGCTGCCGCCGCTGACCAGGCCGGTGACCTTGCGGCTGCTCGTGGCGCGGTAGGACTTCACCGTGCTCCAGCGCCGGTTCGCGTACCGCTGCACGACCAGCCGCTGCCCGGTGGCGCCGGTCACCGCCACGACCAGCGTCTTCTTCGCCGTCCGGCGCACGGACACCACCGCTTTCACCGTGTACGTCGTGGTGGCCGACGCCGCGGTGTTCGTCGTCGTGGCCGCGACCGAGAGCCGGGCGCGGAACGACGCGGTGGCCGCCCGGGTCAGCGGGTACGTGCCGGTCGCACCGGTCGTCACGGTGCTGCAGGACCAGGATCCACCGGCGACCGAGATGCAGAGCGACGCCGGTCTGCCGGCCCACGGGGTGGCCGTGAACGTGGTGCTCGTCCTCGTGCCGTAGGCGACGGAACGGCTGCTCACGCTGCTCGTGACGGCAACCGTGGTGACGACCGGTGCGGTCACCGGCACCGACCCGGTGACCGAGGTGAGCGCGGCGGCCGCATCGATCCGGCCGTACCCGTAATCGGTGTCCTTGCCGGTCGGGCCGAGGTCCTTCGCGGTGCTTCCCAGCGCCGACTCCACCTGGTCCGGCGTGAGGTCCGGCGCGGCGGCGAGCAGCAGCGCCGCAACCGCGGCCACGTGCGGCGACGCCATCGACGTGCCGTTCATCGTGGCGTATCCACCGGCCGCCGTCGGATAGGTGCTGATGATCCCGCTGCCGGGCGCGGCCACGTCGACGTAGCTCCCGGCGTTCGAGTACGACGCGACCACGTCCCCGGAGTCGGTCGCGGCCACCGCGATCACCCCCGGGTCGGCGCCCGGATAGCTGGTCGGGCTGCCCTTCGCGCGGTCGTTGCCGGCCGCCGCGACCACGACGACACCCTTGCCCCGGGCGTACGCGACGGCGTTCGTCACCGCCGTCGACGGCATGGTCCCGCCCAGCGACATGTTGATCACGTCGGCGCCGTGGTCGGCCGCCCAGACGATGCCCTCGGCGGTGTCCGAGTCGAACCCGCTGCCCTTCGCGTCCAGCACCCGGACCGGCAGGATCGTGACGTCCGGGGCGATCCCGGCGACACCGATCCCGTTGCCGGTCAGCGCGCCGATCGTGCCTGCCACGTGCGTCCCGTGCCCCTGCGGGTCGGTGTTGCCCCCGGCCGTGTTCGTGATCGCGTCGTACCCGGTGAGCACGTGCCCCGTCAGGTCCGGGTGGCGCCCGTCCACGCCGGTGTCGATCACCGCGACGGTGACGCCGTCACCGGTGGACCGCGGCCACGCCGCGGGGACGTTCATCGTCGTCAGATCCCACTGCCGATCCCGGTACGGGTCGGAGCCGCTCGGCACCTCGAGGGCGTGCACCGCACCGTCGATCTCGACACCGAGCGCGTTCGTGGCCTGCTGCGCCTGCTCGACCAGGCGGGCCGCGGTGACCGGGTCGCCGGCCTCGCGCACGGTGATCACCGGGCGGCCGCCGGAGTCCACGGCGGTGCCGACGACCCGGGCCGGACGCTCGGGGGAGATCCCGGCGGGCAGGATCGTGGCCGGGTCGGCGGTCAGCGCTCGACGGTCGGCGGCGTAGGCGTAGGACACCGGCGACCAGCCCGGCCCGCCGATCGGCAGGACCGCCGCGCCTGCCCCGGCGACCGCCGCCACCGTCAACGCCACCGCGAACCCCTTGCCCCGCGCGAACACCCTCATCCCGTCACTCCTCGTCGTCCCGGCCCTTCGCCCAAAAGGTCTGTCCGATGGAGTGCGCGCCGGGTGAGGGGCCGGTTGCCGTTGAGGTGCGAGTGATCCGCCGTAGACTCGGGTGCATGCCGCTGACCGGTGAATACGAGCCCAGCCCCGTCACGTGGGCGCGCGACCAGGCCGAGAAGTACGAAGCGAGCGACGGCACCGAGGGCAACGACATCCAGGGAATGTCGATCATCGTCCTGACCTCGGTCGGGGCGAAGAGCGGGAAACTGCGCAAGACCCCGCTCATGCGGGTCGAGCACGACGGTGAATACCTGGCGGTCGGCTCCCTCGGCGGGGCCCCGAAGAACCCGGTGTGGGTCTACAACCTGCGCAAGAACCCGCACGTCGCATTGCAGGACCGGGCGGAGCGGCACGACTACACGGCGCGGGAGCTGTCCGGCGCCGAGCGGGAGGTCTGGTGGGCGAGGGCGGTCGAGGCGTTTCCGAACTACGCGGACTACCAGACCAAGACCGACCGGCTGATCCCGGTGTTCCTGCTGACGAGACGCTGACGGAGCCCATCACCATCGGGGACACCACCCACCCGGTGGGCACGGATGGCGCGGAAAAAGGGGATGCCACCAGGCTGTCCAGCCGCGATCATGGGGTCATGCGGACCCCCCACCAGCCCCTCGACCGCGCCAACGGTTCGGCGGTCCCGGCTCCTCGTCCCGCCTCGATGCCGCTCGCCGGCTCCGTCGACGACGGCGACCGCCTGGTGGACCTGGTCGACCTGATCGCGCTCGACCCGTTCGTCACCGGCCGGGAACCGTTCGGCCGCACCACCTGGCTGGAGAGCCTGCGCGCCGAGGCGCCCCTGACCGTTCCCGGCGCCCGTGTCGTGCGCGACGCGGTGGAGGACGACGGTCACGGCCGGCTCAGCGTCGGCGACGGCTGGACCCTGCACGTCATGCGCTGGAAGCAGAGCCGCCGTGCCCGGGTCACCGTCACCGCGACCAGCAGCGAACTTGCCGAGACGATCCTGACCGCGGTCACCGCCGACGCGGTCGAGGAACCCGAACCGGCCGACGACAGCGTGCCGGTCGGCTTCTGGCACTTCGGGCCGCACGGGCCGCGCCGCACCCAGCGGGAGATCGGCGCCGCGTCGTGGGAGACGATCAAGCGCAACTACGCCCGGCCGGTCGGCGACACCCTCGAACGGCTGATGGCCATCGACGGGTCCAGCGTCACCGGCCGCCTGCTGCTGCTGCACGGCGAACCCGGCACCGGCAAGACCACCGCGCTGCGCGCCCTCGCCCAGCAGTGGCGCTCCTGGTGCCAGGTCGACTGCGTGCTCGACCCGGAACGGCTTTTCGGCGACCCGGCGTACCTGATGAGTGTCGCCCTCGGCAGCGGCGAGGAGGACGAGCCGAAGTGGCGGCTGCTCATGCTGGAGGACTGCGACGAGCTGATCAGCGGTGACGCCAAGGCCAGCGCCGGGCAGTCGCTGTCCCGCCTGCTCAACCTGACCGACGGGCTGCTCGGCCAGGGCCGCAACGCGCTGATCGCGATCACCACCAACGAGGACCTGTCCTCGCTGCACCCGGCCGTGGTCCGGCCCGGGCGCTGCCTGGCCAGCATCGAGGTGGGCCGTCTGCCGTACCAGGAGGCGGTCGAGTGGCTCGGCACCTCCAAGGGCATCGGGCCGGACGGCGCGACGCTCGCCGAGCTCTACGCCCTCAAGACCGGCGCCGAGCCGGTCACCGTCCCCCGCCAGGCCCCGCCCACCGGCATGTACCTCTGACCGCCGGTCACTCCGGGGTGTTGCCGGTGGGGCCGCCGACCTGGAAGGAGCTGCGGACGCCGGCGTAGGCGAGGTGCACGACCAGGCCCTCCGGGACGTGTTCCAGGTTGTGGCAGTGGTCGGCCCAGATGCCCGGGTTGTCGGCGACGAACGCGATCTCGTACGTCTCCCCGTCGTTCACGTCGAGCGAGTCCACCCACCACGGGCTGCCGCCGGCGGCGACGCCGTTGCGGCTCAGCACGACGACGTGGTGGCCGTGCAGGTGCATGGGGTGGACCTCGCCGCTGCCGTTGTGCAGCGTCATCCGGACCACGTCACCGGTCCGCACCATGAACATCGGGACGTCGGGGAAGAGGTGGCCGTTCACCGTCCACCACATGCCGGGCCGGCCGTCGAGGAAGCCGAAGCGCCGGCCGATGTCGTACCGGAAATCGCGGTCGGCTCTCGAAGGATCAAAACCGAGAGGAGCGTTCTTCCCGTACGCGAGGAAGTCCACCGTCTCCGCGGGCAGCGGGACCGGGCTGATGCCGGTGGCCGTGACCGCCGCGCCACCGCCCACGTCGACCCGGCCCGGCCCGGCGAGTCGCAGGTCGACGCGCGCGCCCGCGGTGACCAGGACGGCCCGGTCCGCTACCGATGGGGGCTCGTTGACGTCATGACCGTCGATCGCCGCGACCTGGAAGGTGGTGCCGCTCACCCAGATTCGGATCGGTCCCGCGTCCGTGTTGATCACGCGGAGATGCGTGGACGACATTCCCGAGGTTCCCGGAACGCCGTTGACCGTGCGTTTGCCCTCATAGGTGTGGACCAACGCGACCTGATCAGCCGTCCTCGACCCGCGCGGCGTGATCACCAGCGCGCCGAACAGCCCGTTCTTGACCTGCTCGTGCGAGACCTGATGCGAGTGATACCAGTACGTCCCGGCGGCGCGCGCCACGAACCGGTAGACGAAACTCCGCCCGCGCGGCACCGCGTCCTGCGTGATCCCGGCGACGCCGTCCTCCCCGTTCGGCACGTCCACCCCGTGCCAGTGCAGGGTCACCCCGTCCGGCACCGACTCGTTGACGAGCGTCACCTGGATCAGTTGTCCCTGCTCGGCACGGATCTCCGGCCCGGGCGTGGTGCCGTTCAGCGTGTACTTCGCGCCTTCCTCGCGGGCGGTCAGCGTCACCGCCACGTCCGGTGTCCCGCTCGGGCCCTTGAGGTCGGCGACCGACATCCCCGCGGTGTGGTCGTGCTCGACCGGCGTCCCGCCCCCGTAGTCGGCGTAGCCCATGGCGGCCATGTCGTAGGTGCCCGGCACCAGGCTGGCGTACCAGAAACAGCCGACCAGCCCGAGCACGGCGAGGGCCGCCACCACGGCGACGGCGGCCCGCATCGAGGCTCGCATCAGACGGCGACGGGCGTGGCCGGCGCCTTGGCCGCCTGCTTGCCGGCCATCTGCGCGAGGCCGGCGACGGCGAGCGCGTTGAGCCCGTGCAGCGCGCCCAGCCCGGGCACGCGGTAGCCGGCGAACGCGAGAACGATCTGCAGGACGACCGCGCCGAACGTCAGCGCGGCCCACTTCACCCCGCCCGGGACGTGGGCGAAGAACGAGACCACCAGCAGCGTGAGGGCCAGCAGCGGGATCAGTTCCGCGCCGACCACGCTGTGCACGTCGTGCGCCCAGTTGCGGCTGTTGTTGTCGAAGACACCGCCGTTGTCGACGTCGTCGAGCACCAGGAACCAGGCCGCGGCGATCACCGTCAACTGGATGACGACACCGAGCGTGATCAGAACGGACAGTACGCGATAAACGGAGCGCATCGGGATTCCCCCTTCACAACCGATGCCCTCAGCGTTCTCCCAGCGGTCAGACCAGGCAATACGCCGGGAGTCGTATCCGTGACGGCGGGTGTACTCCCGGAGAGACGAAACGCTTGTCGGTGCTGCGCGGCCCGTACGACTCCAGGGTTACCGGCGCCCCGAGCAGCCCGCCGATCGCGGACGCCCAGTCGGCGGGCCGGTGCAGCTCAGCGGGGCGGGCACGGTGCAGCCACCCGGTCAGGTGCTCCTGATGGGCCAGGTCGTGGTGCGGGCCGGGGACGATCCGGTCGACCACCTCGCCGTCCACCCGGTACGACGTGCAGATCCGCAGGCCCGGTTCGCGGGCGGGCACGTCGAGGTGGGTGACCGCGAGCTCGTCGACACCGCCGGCCACCTCCACGGCGTACCGGTGGGCGACCGCGTCGAAGTGCCCGGTCCGGAACGCGCCCTGCCACTCGTCGTGCCCGTTGTGCCGTTCCGGCAGGTCGAGCAGCGGGTTCTCGGTGACGAACGGGCCGGCGCCGTGCCGCGTCGTGTACGTGCGGACCACGCCGAGCCGCCGGAACGACGGGCAGAGCTCGGCCACGTTGTCGAACGTCGTCGTCGACCACGTGGTGTGCGGGTGCCAGCCACGCCACTCGTCGAGCAGCACACCCTGGGCGCCCTCGAACACGCACGGGCCCTCGGCCAGCAGCCGCATCGAATAGCTCTCGTGGACGATCCGGACCGCGCGGCCGAACGCCGTGAACGCGTCCACCACATCGTCGACCGGGGCGTCGGCGAAACCGTACGCGTCCTGCACCTTCTCCAGACGTCGCCGCAGCCGCGCCGGGTTCAGCACGTCGGCGACGCGGGGGGCGTCGGGGTTGCTCAACGCGTACGCCATCGTCTCGCCGATGCCCATGCCGCAGGAGCCGTGCCGGTTCGAGCGTTCCTTGCGCCGGTTCGCGGCGCGATGCCAACCAGTGGCGAGCAGTGCGTCGCCGTCGACGGTGAGCAGCTCGTACGGGTTCCCGAGCGCGGCCGCCTCGGCCGAGAGCGCGAGCGGGTCCACGATCATGAACCGGGTCAGGTGCGTCGGCACGCCCCGCAGCGTGCCCGCGCCGAACTGGCTGAACGTGTGGTGCCGGCCGTCGGCCGCGATCACGTTGTGCGCGGCCTGCGCTCCCCCGTTGAAGCGCAGCACCGCCCGCGTCCTGGAGCGCCCGCACAGCGCGTCGACGACGGTTCCCTTGCCGGCGTCCCCGTAGCCCAGGTCGACGACAGCCACGTGATCGTTCATGATCAGACCCGCCTGACCTGAGGTGATCTGTCGGCGATCGGAGCGAGCGCGCCGGCGACCGAACCGGCGGCGGACGACCCGTACGCGGCAAGGTCGTCAAGGCCGTCGTCCAGGTCGACGTTGTCCTCGCCGAGCCCGACCGTCAGCGCGATCGTCTCGCAGACCGCGTTCAGGTCGTCGAGCTCCAGCACGTTCTGCCCGAGCAGGTCGCGCCAGGCCTGGAGCACCTCCCGGTCCCCGCCGTAACCGGCCGCGCTCGGCAAAATGAAGAAGACCTCGAACTTGCGCTTCAGCTCGGCCACGATCGACTCGACCGGGATCGCCTCGGCCAGGTCGTCGCCGATCACGCGCTTGACCTCCGCCGGCTTCACCTTCCGGTACGGCAACTCGTCCCCGATCAGGAACAGGTAGCCCTTCCGCTGCCGCTGGATCATCGAGTCCATCACCACGTGCCGGGCCAGGAAGTACATCGCCAGCTCGTACGACTCGCGTTTCTGCCCGCCACCGCCGCCCTCCAGCACGATGCGGGACAGGTCCTCGTCCATCCGGTTGTCGGACTCGAACTGACCCACCTGCAGCGGCACCCGGTCGCACGTGGCGTCACCGATGGCACCGAACATGATCTGCGGGTCGGTCGCGTACCCCTTGCGGGTCAGCATGCCGAGCAGCTGCGGCAGTTTCGTCTGCAGCACCCGTGGAACGTTGCCCATCGAGCCGGTGACGTCGAACATCACCACGATCGGGGTGCTGCTCGGGTGCTCGTCGCTGTCCCGGCACTCCCGCATGAACACGCCCCCGGGGTCGAGCGCCGCGTGCGCCCGCCGCGCTCCGCCGTCGCTGTAGGCGAAAGCGCTCTGCCCGGTCGCCGCGCGGAAGTTCTCGGCCGCGGTGTAGACGTCGGTGGACCAGCGTCCGCTTCCCATGTGGTGCCTCCTATTTGCGGTACTGCCGGGGGATCAACTCGTCGAATTCGGTCAGGAGCTGCCACGCGTTCTGCGGGCGCATCCGTGGTGCGTCGTACCGGCAGCCGTCGGCGAAACGCCGCAACGGATCCGGCATGTCCGGCCCGAACAGGCGTTTCATCAGACTGGAGGCCAGATGGATGTCGGTCGCCGTGGTCAGCGGCCGCCCGGTGGGGATCTCCGGCGGGTAGAGCGGCTCCCGCCGGGCGATGAGCGCTTTCGGCCGCCGGCCGATCGCGGTGGAGTAGCACCAGTCGACCAGCACCAGCCCGCGGACCCGCGGGTCGATCAGGACGTGCTCCTCGAACACCGCCGCGTGCACGACACCGGCGCGGTGCGCCCAGCCCAGGCCGGCCAGCAGCCGCCGCCAGATCCAGACCAGATCGGCAGGCTTGAAGTCCGGCATCTCCGCCAGGTTGCGGAATCCTCGCTGCCGGGCCACGACATTCGCCGTACGCCCGTAGTAGCTGAACGAGTCGGCGAGCCGCGGCGCATAGGCGCGGTAGGCCGGGTCACCGTGATCGCGAAGGCGGCGCAGGGCCGCGGCCTCAGCGGCCATCAGATCGTTGTTGGCCGGATCCCGGACGACCTTGACGAGCGTCACCCCGTCGCTGAAGAGGTCCGCCAGGTCGCCCTTCAGGTCCGGCTCGCGGCGGTCCTTACGGTCCCGCGGCTCGTAGCGGGCGCTCGCGTTGTAGAGCGCGTTGAGTTTCGCGAACGCCTCGTTGGCCGGCCCCCGCCGCGTCGCATCGGCCACGTCCGGGTGGACGATCTTGGCGAGGATCCGGTACGCCTGACGGTCGATGCCGACCCCGGTCTCGTCGACCAGCTCGGCGAACGTGCTGGCCGCCGCGATCCGGGCGGCGATCTCGTCGAACCTCTTCGCGTACCCCGGGTTCATCGGACTCTGTCCTCCCTGGTCGGCCGCAACAGCGCCGGGTGCAGCAACCGCGCGTCGCCGGCCCGGTAGAGCTTCGCTTTCGGCCCGCCCCGCTCACCGCCGCGCGCCGCGGTCTCACCGGTGCTCTCCACGAACCCCGGCACGGACAGCACCTTGCGGTGGAAATTCCCGGCGTGCAGTTCCTCGCCCCACACCGCGACGTAGACCGCCCGCAGCTCGGAGACGGTGAACTCGGTGCCGACGAACGCGGTGGCGAGCGGCGTGTACTCCAGCTTGTCGCGGGCCCGCTCCAGCCCGTCGGCCAGGATCTGGTCGTGGTCGAAGGCGAGATCCTTCGCCTCCTCGACCGGCACCCAGTAGGCGCGGGCCGCGTCGGTGCCGGCCGTCGCCTCCGGCAGATGCGGGGCGAACGCCAGGTAGGCGACCGAGACGATGCGCATCCGGGGGTCGCGGCCGGGATTCCCGTACGTCCCGAGCTGCTCCAGGTGCACCCGGCCGTCGGCGAGCCGGACGTCGGTCTCCTCGGCCAGCTCGCGCAGCGCCGCCTGGTCGAGCGTCTCCTCCCGGACGAACCCGCCGGGCAGCGCACGGTGGCCGGCGAAGGGCGGCTCGCCGCGCTCGATGAGCAGGACACAGAGCTTCCCGTCCCGGATCGTCAGCGCGACGACGTCGACGGTCACGGCGACAGGCGGGTAGTCCCGGGGGTTGTACTCAGCCATGTCGTTCATGCTCTGCATCTTGTGGACCTTGTCCTTCTCACTGTGAGTCTTACTCGATGTGAGATGAACCTAGCGTGATCGATCCCCGGTGTCAACGCCGGACACGAAAAGAGCCCGCCGCTCGGGCGGGCCACTTCCTCGGCCGCCGCCGAATGGAGCCATTCCGCGAAGGGTGGATACACGATTTCCGCAATGAACGAGCGCGAATCGAATGGTTGAGGGAGCCTTTTGGGTCGGGTGCCTGACCATTACCGGTGACGCGCGGTGGACGGGCGAAATCGATGATCGTGCGGTGTGCGTTCGCCGGCCATTGGTGAAGATCGAGGTTTGCGGTCTTTGGTCTGACATATCGGGATCTTTCTTACTCTACGCTACTGAACCCCCACGAATAGTTACGCTTCCGGCGAGACGGCCCGCGACGGTTCATCCGGACGCCTGGGCCCAGCAATCCAGCGACGTGGTCCGTTGGGACCCGTAGGAGGACCTCGCATGCGTAAGTCCAGAAATGCCACGCGTCCCCGGTGGACACGTGTTGGTCTGACGACCGGGGTGGTCGGTGCCGCTCTGCTCGTCAACCCCCAGGCGGCATTCGCCGCCTCCTCGGTAACGCCGCCGGTCGCGCCGGTGGGTGGCAGTGTCACCATTACCGACACTGCCCCGTCCCCGAACTTCACGGCGACCAACTCCGTCACGCGCGTCCAGATCATCTCGACCGGCACCTGTGCGAACACCTACACCACGCCGACCGTGGCGATCGTGTCGGCGACCGTGACCGCGGCGGCCGCGCAGGCGGGTCCCGTGGCCGGAGCGGTGACCTTCACGGTTCCCACCGGGGTGACGCCGGGCACCAATGGTCAGGTCAAGCGATACCTCGCCTGCGTGTACGCCGGGACCACGGCGGGCTCCAGCGCGCGGGAAGGACTGGCGGCAGGCTACCCGTTCTACGTCGGAACGCCCCCGACTGCGTCGCCGGCGGCAGGTGTCACCGGTGGTGGCAACACTGTCACCATCACTGCGGGAGCCGGCGGACCCGTCTTCACCGGTATCGCGACGATCGGGGCCGCGTTCAGCCTCAATACTTCGGACTGTGCGCAGACCTACGGCACTCCGACGGCGAACCTGACGACCACGGTTAACAAAACCTCGGACACGGCGGCCAGCCTGACCGTTCCGGCGGGTGTCACGTCCACCACCGCGAACCCGACCCCGTACAACATCTGCCTGTACAACGGCAACTCCTCGGGCGCGCCGCTGATCTCGGTGGTGCCGTACACCGTCGGGCAGTTGCAGCTGAGCCAGACCACCGGCCCATGGCAGGGTTTGAACGGCCTCAACATCACGTCGCCGAACCAGTTCCTGGCCGGCATCGACAACCCGGGCGTGGTCTTCACGAGCACGGCGTGCCCGCTCACGTACACCCAGGCTCCCGGCGCCACCAATATCCCGGTCGACCCGGTGAACAGCGTCCGGAAGCTGTCTAACACCCGCCTGGCCACGACTGCGCCGGCCTTCTACGGCAGCCCGAGCGACGCCACCGCCGCGTTCACCGCAGCGGGCAGCGGGACCATCACCTGGAACCTCTGCGTCTACGACGGTTCCACGGACGCGCAGTCCAACTTGGTGGTCGCCAACCCCTACAAGGTGACCACGATCCAAACCTCGACCGGCGTCTCGCCAAAGGCCGGCCCGGCGCTGGGCGGCAGCCTGATCACCGTCACCGGCACCGCATTCCCGACCGACGCGACCCAGATGTCGGCGACGCTGGGTGGTGTGCCGCTGATCGACATCACGCCGCTGAGCAGCACCGCGTTCACCGCGAGGACGCCGCGGCACGCGCCGGCCAACAACGTCGCGCTGGTGGTCACGACGGCCAGCGGCTCGCACAAGCTGAACAACGCCTTCTCGTACACCAGCGCACTGGTGGTCACCCCGAACACGGCGTCCAATAACAAGATCGTTCAGGTGGTCGTCAACGGTGTCGGTTTCCAAAGCGTGACCTGGAGCAACGACCCGACCGCGGGAACGCACATCTTCCTGGTCAAGGGCAGCTATAGCTCCACCGACATCGGCGGCACGGTGCGGGCCAACCCGCCGGTTGCGGACTGCAACAGCGTGCTGGTGCTCAGTGACACCGAGCTGATTTGCAAGCTGGACCTGACCAGCCGGCTGGACAAGACCGGCGCGGCGATCCAGGTCGCGACACCGACCGCGGGCAACGCTGTCGTCACGGTCGCCGGTAGCCGGAAGATCACCGGTAACGCCTTCTCGCCCGATGACGTCGGCAAGGCGGTCATCGAGGCCAACGACACCCCGGCGATCCCGGCCGGTACGGTGATCACCGACGTGATCAACAGCACGACGGCTGTCATGTCGAACGCGGCCACCGGAACTGCAACTCCCGCTGATGTCACCCTGGCATCGCCTGTCACACAGCAGGTCTCCGTCACGCAGACGGCTGGCTCGCCGACCCTGACGAATGTCGCGCCGGCGCTCAACGGGGCGACAGTCGCCAATGGCGGGGACGTCGGGAAGTATGTCATCGGCGCGGGCATTCCGACTGGTAGGACCCTTGCTTCGGCGACGACGCTGAACTCGGGAACCAGCGTATTGGTCAATGCCGGGCACACGGTGACCGTCGCTGGCACCATGATTCCGGTTCCGGAAGGTGCCTACAACCTGCAGTACGTGAGCAACGCCGCGGTCAACGCGGTGGCGACCGACCCCAGCTACGTGCAGAGCCAGGTCTCCAGTACCTCCACCTTCACGGTCGCCGCCTTCTGACGGAATAAGGCCACCGAGAGCGGTGGCCCGGAGCGCACAGCTCCGGGCCACCGCTTTTGCGTCCGTAATCCGAGGTGTTCAGCACTTGAATTATCAAAGGAGTTGTCTGACATATACTTATGTTTCCTGCTTTGGAGAATCGAAACGCCGCGAATAGTTACGCTTCCGGCGAGACGGCCCGCGACGGTTCATCCGGACGCCTGGGCCCAGCAATCCAGCGACGTGGTCCGTTGGGACCCGTAGGAGGACCTCGCATGCGTAAGTCCAGAAATGCCGCGCGTCCCCGGTGGACGCGTGTTGGTCTGACGACCGGGGTGGTCGGTGCCGCTCTGCTCGTCTACCCCGAGGCGGCGTTCGCCGCTTCCTCGGTAACGCCGGTCGTCGCCCCGGCGGGCGGCACGGTCACCATCAACGACGACGGTGCGGGCAGCCCGCCGTTCATCGGCTCCGGTACCGACCGGGTGGAGTTGCTGACCACGCCCGGGACCGCATGTCCCGGGACGTACACCACGCCCACCGCGTCCATCCTGGCCGCGGCGTCGACCACCTCCAGCAGTACCAGCCAGGTTGTGTTCGTGCTGCCGACCGCGGCGACCGCGGGCGCCAACGGGCAGACCAAGAAGTACGCGGCCTGCGTCTACGCCAGCAATACGGCCGGCTCCAGCCTCCGAAAGGGTGCGGCGAACGGCTATCCGGTCTACGTCGGCACTGCGGCGACCGCGTCGCCGACCGGGGGGATCACCGGCGGGGGCAACCAGTTGACCATCACCGGTGGTGTCGGCGGGCCGATCTTCACCGGTGTGACCACCGTCGGGGCGCAGTTCGCGACCCAGACCGCGGACTGCCCGTCGACCTACGGAACGCCTGCTGCGGGCACGTCGGCCACGGTCACCAAGACCTCCGACTCGGCCGCGAGCCTGACCGTGCCGTCGGGTGTCACGTCCACCTCCGCCGCGCCCACGCCGTACTTCGCCTGCCTGTACAACGGCAACCTCGGCACGTCAGCGCTGATCTCGGTGGTGCCCTACAACGTCGGGCAGCTTTCGCTGAGCCAGGCGATCGGCCCGTACGGTGGCGGTAACAACATCGACGTCACGTCGCCGAACCCGTTCCTGGCCGGCGTCGACACCCCGGGCGTGGAGTTCACGCAGGGGGAGACCTGCACCTCTACCTACACGACGACGCAGTCAGCCGGATCGAACGAGCCGCTCACCTCGAGCAGCATCCGGAAGGTGACGAACAACCGGGTGGCGGTGACCGCTCCGGCGTTCTACACCGGAGGCACCTGGGCCACCGCCCTGGCCGCTCAGCCTGCGGGAGCGACCTCTATTCCGTGGCAACTCTGCATCTACGATGGTGCCACCGCCCAGAGCAATCTGATCGCGACCAGCCCGTACAAGACGACCGTGGTGCAGACCCTGACCCGGATCACGCCGAACGCCGGGCCGGCCCTGGGCGGCAGCCTGATCACCGTCGTCGGCACCGCGTTCCCCACTGACCCGACCCAGATCTCCGCGACGCTGGGTGGTGTGCCGCTGACCGACATCACGCCGCTGAGCAGCACCGCGTTCACGGCCCGCACGCCGATGCACGCACCGGCCAACAGCAACTCGCTGGTGGTCACCACGCCCGCCGGCACGGCGACGCTGAACGGCCAGTTCGCCTACACCAGCGCGTTGGTGGTGAACCCGAGGACGGCGCCCAATACCCGCAGCCTCGACGTCGTGGTGAACGGTGTCGGCTTCCAGGGCGCGGCATGGGGCCTCACCCTGAACTCCGGGGCGCACATCTTCCTGTCCCGCGGCAACTACAGCAACGCCGCGATCAGCGGAGCGCGGGCCAACCCGCCGGTTGCCGACTGCAAGAACGTGCTCGTGCTCAGCGACACTGAGCTGGTCTGCCGGCTGGACCTGACCAAGCGGCTGGACCTCACCGGCACGGCGACTCTCTCCGCAGCTCCCAAATACAACGTCTCCGCCAATGTCACGGCCGGTAGTCGTGTTCTCACGGCGGCCGCCAGCACCTTCGACGCCTCGGATGTCGGTAAGGCTGTCGTCGATCCGGCCGGTCTCGCACTCGCGGCCGGCACTGTGATCACGAACGTCGTCAGCGGCACGACGGCGATCATGAGCAATCCGGCTTCTGCCTCGCTGGCCAGCGATGCGACCATCACGATCGCGTCGCCGACCTACCGGGCCGCCACGATCACCACTACCGGTACCAATTCCGTGGCCGCAATCACCGCGCCTGCGAGCACCTTCACCCAGGCTGATGTCGGCGCCTACCCGGTCAACGGGAACATCACGGCGGGAACAACGCTCCAGGCCGTGGGTAGCGACACTGGTGCAACGCTTTCGGCCAACGCCGCCACTGCCGGCGCAAGTGCCGCGAGCATCATCTACAGCCAGTACGTCCCGGTGCCGGAGGGTGCCTACAACTTGCAGTACGTGAGCAACGCCGCGCTCAACGCGGTGCAGACTGACGCCACGTACGTCCAGAGCCAGGTCTCCAGCAGTTCCACCTTCACCGTCTCGGCCTACTGACGGCGAACAGCACCGAATGTGTGGTGGCCCGGAGCGCGAGCTCCGGGCCACGGCTCTTCTGCAGTAACGAGAACGCCGGCCACGGGATCCGCGGCCGGCGTTCTGCTATGTGGAGCGTCAGCCGAGCTTGCGCCACTCGCGTTCGATCACCTCAAGACTCTTCGCCACCGGCGGGTGGCCGTCGATCTTCGCGACTACCGTGATCACGCTGCGCTTGGTGCTGGTGCGCCAGCAGACCAGCAGGTTGTCCCGCGTCTTCGGCGTGGCCTCGTTGTAGAACTTGAACTTCTGCGTGCATTCCGTGTCGCCGTGCTTGGTGATACCACCGGCGACCCAGGCGAGCTCACGCTGCCCGGTCAGGTCGCCGTGCGCGGTGATGATCCGCATGGTCTGGCCTTTCTTGGCCGAGCCGACCGTCACCTCCTTCGCCCCGGCCACAGCGGACAGCCGGGCCGGGTCGTTCTGCTCCGGCAACGGGTGGGTGATCTTCACGCCGTCCTTGGCGGCGGCCTTCCGCGCCGCGTCGACGCGTTCCTTCGCGGACTGGGGCAGCGACGGCTCCGGCCTGCCTTTGGCCTCGTCGTCACCGGCGGCGGCGATTTTCGCGATCTTCTCGGCCGGGGCGCCGACGGAGGGGCTGGCGAGCGGTTCCGTCCGCGCGGCCTGCTGGTTCTCCGACGAGTGGTTGGCGGCGAAGAAGGCGGCTCCGGAGATCGCGACCGCCGCTCCGGCGGCCGCAACCAGGGCTTGCTTCCGTCGCTTGCCACGGCGTACGGGGGAAAGGTCCTGGGTCGGTGTGTCCTGTTCTTCGTTGGCCATGTCACGTCCTTCAACGGGTCTCGACTTGGCGCCCGCCCAGCGTGCATCGCCGGGCGGCTTCCGAATCCCCATGGTTTCAAAGATCGGGACATATCGGGTCGAATACAGCGGTCTCTCAGGTTGGCCCCGCGAGGGCCGGGCGGATTTCGTCTTCTTCGCAAATGTGGAGCAATCCGGTCGCTACGCTGCCTTCGAAGCGGTCCGTGACGTAGCGCCGCAGGAGGATCCCCAATGATCAAGCCCATCGGCCGGGCCTGCCTGTCCTCGGCCGCAGTGACCGCCCTGATCGTGGGAGTGGCCGCCGCCCCGGCGCAGGCCGCGGCACTGCCCATGACGCTGAGCAGCGCGACCGGGCCCAGCGGTGGTGGGAACACGCTGATCGGGACGGTCGCCGCGAGCGCCGCTAATCCGATTCCGTTCGCCGCGGGCAGTACGCCGACCGTGCAGTTCCAGTACAACGCCTGTTCGGCGAAGGCTCGCGCGGTGACCCAGATCGCGGCGACGACCACCACGACGACGGCCGGGGTGCTGACCGTGGATCCGGACAACGTGAAACGCATGCTCGGCACGCAGATCGCCTTCGAGGTGCCGTCGAAGTCGTATCCGGCCCAGGTGAACGGCAGCACCAGCACGATCAACACCGGGGGACTGGTGCTGGCCGGCACGCAGACCAGCGCCAAGTGGAACATCTGCGTGTACGACACCCCGTCGACGGAGAGCAGCAGTCTCCTGGCGCAGGCGTCCTACACCGTCGGCATCCGTCCGAGGATCACCGCGATCATCCCGTCGAGTGGCGCGGTGCTCGGCGGTCAGACGATCACGGTGACCGGGGCGGGGTTCTCCACAGCGAGCAACGCGACCACCGCGAGCATCGGCGGGGCGGCGCTGACCGGCATCAAGGTCGCGGCGAACGGCAACAGCTTCGTCGCGGTCACCGGGGCGCGCGCGGCCGGCACCGGCCTGGCGCTCACCGTGAACACTCCGGGTGGACCGGTGAGCAGCACGGATCCGGACAACAACGGTCTGCCGGAGGACGGTGACGACGACACCGCGGACACGCCGATCACCTTCACCTACAGCAACGGCATCCAGGTGTCGCCGCAGACCGCGCCGACCGGCACGAAGGTCGACCTGCTGATCAAGGGCGTGGGCTTCCAGCAGTTGATCTTCGACCGGAGCGCGCAGGCGACCCCCACCTCGGCGAGTGCGCACATCTTCCTGGTCAAGGACGCGTACGTGGCGGCCAGCAACCGTGGTGTCCAGGAGTGCAAGGGCGTGCTGGTGGCCAGCAATACCGCGATGGTCTGCACGCTCGACCTCGTCGCGGACCGGCTCGACCCGGCGACCAGTTCGGTGGCGACGGGCAACAAGGTCGCCGAGGGGACTTACTCGATCGTGGTGGTGGCCAACGGCGCCGCCGACGCCGCGGACGCGGCCGCCCCGACCATCATCAGCAGCGGTTCCACCTTCACCGTTGCGCCCTACTGAGATCGGGAAGAGACTTCGATGCGTACGTTCCGAAGGGCTGTTCTTGCCTCGATCGCCGGGACCGCTCTGCTTCTGGGGCCCGGTGTGGTCCCGGCGCGGGCCGCCACTCCGCTGAGCCTGATCCTGAGCACCCCGGTCGGCCTCAGCGGCGGCGGTAACAAGGTGGTCGGCTCGGTCGTCGCGACGACGGCCAACCCGGTCCCGTTCGTGGTGAACAAGGTCCCGGTGGTGCAGTTCCAGTACAACACCTGCAGCGTGCGAGCCCGGAGTGTGGCCCAGATCGCGACCAGCAACGGGTACCTGTCGGCGGGTACGGTGCAGGTCAACCCGGCCGACGTCGCCCGGATCACCGGTACGAAGATCACTTTCAAGGTGCCGTCGGCCTCCTATCCCACCACTGACAACAACGGGTTGACCAGCACGATCAACACCACCGGGCTGGTGCTGGGGACGGGCCTGACCACGGCCAAATGGAACGTGTGCGTCTACGACAGCGACTCGCTGACCGCCAGCAACCTGATCGCCTCGGGCATCTACACGGTGGTGGAGAAACCGACGATCAGCGCGGTGACGCCGACCAGCACCCCGGCCGCCGGCGGTAAGACGATCACGGTCACCGGCACCGGCTTCACCACGGTGACCACGCCCCTGACCGGGGCGATCGGCGGGAGTGCCCTCACCAACGTCAAGATCGCGGCCGACGGGAAGAGCTTCACCGCGACCACCGCCGCACACGCACCGGGCGACGACTTCGAGATGGTGCTGAACACGCCGGGCGGGACGGTGAGCAGTCTGGACCCGGACAACGACAACAATCCCGCCGACGACACCGACATCACCATCGACTACACGAACGGGATCACCGTCACGCCCACCACGGCGCCGGCCGCCACCACGGCCACGCTGGACATCACGGGGGCCGGGTTCTCGGGCCTCTCGTTCGACCCCGGCAGCCCGTCCAACAGCTCGAACGCCCACGTCTTCCTGGTCAACGGGGCTTATGAGGCCACCAGCAACCGGGGTGCGGCCGAGTGCACGGGTGCGGTCGCGCTGACCGACACCGAGATCGTCTGCACGCTCGACCTGACCGGCGTTCCCGAGGGCGCGTACATCGTCACGGTCGTCGCCAACGGTGGGGTCGGCTCCGGCTCAGCGAACCCGTCGATCGTCAGCAGCGGCGCCGTCTTTGCCGTGGCACCCTACTGAGCTGGGCTTACGCCGTACTGCCGAATAGCCGGCCCGGTGCGGAGCGGAGCCGCACCCGGACAGCAACCTCGCGCAACCTCGATCCACAACCCCGCCCGAAGACCGTAGATCACGTCTTCGAGCTGGAGGTTGTGGTCCATGAAGGTTGTTCTGCGCCGGTACGCTGTCGGAGCCGTTGCCACGGCCGCGCTCGCCGGGGTGGCCGCGTTCGCGCTGCCCACGGGCACCGCGGACTGGGCGCCGGTGACCTATGGCCTGACCGAGAGCGCCGACCAGCTGCTCCCGGCCACGGTGTCGGCGGAGAAGCCGGCGCGGGTCGTGTCGACCACGGTCGGCAAGGACGGCAGACCGGTCGTCACGGTGCGGACCGCGACGGACAAGAAGAGCGCCGCTGAGCTGGTCGAGAAGGCGCAGAAGGCGGAGAACGCGGTCGGCGTCGAGATCGACGCGAAGGCCGTGGCGCTGGAGGCCCCGACCGGCACCGACCTCTACCGCGGGCAGCAGTGGGATCTCACCACGATGCGTGCCACCGACGCGTGGGCGAGGTCGACCGGTGCCGGCGTGACCGTCGCGGTGATCGACACCGGGGTCGACGGCAGCCACGTCGACCTCACCGGCAAGGTGCTGACCGGCTGGGACGCGATCGCCGACAAGTCCGGCGGCAACACCGACCCGAACGGGCACGGCACCCACGTGGCCGGCACGATCGGTGCGGTCACCGGGAACACGATCGGTGTCTCCTCGGTGGCTCCGGACACCAGGATCCTTCCGGTACGTGTTCTCGGCGCCGACGGCAGCGGTTACATGTCGGACGCCGCCGAGGGCATCGTCTGGGCCGCGGACAACGGCGCCCAGGTGATCAACATGTCGATCGGGTCGTCGTCGCAGCTCTCCTCGGTCAGCAACGCCGTCACGTACGCCCGCAGCAAGGGTGTCACCGTCGTCGCCGCGGCCGGCAACGAGCGGGCCGGCGGCAGCCCGACCAGCTACCCGGCCGCCGACGCCGGCGTGATCGCGGTCGCCGCCACCGACTCGGCCGACAAGGTGGCGAGCTACTCGAACGCGGGCAGCTACGTGGACGTGGCCGCGCCCGGCTCGGCCATCGTGAGCACCTACCCGTCCGCGCTGGGCCGCAGCTACGCCGGGATGAGCGGCACCTCGATGGCGTCGCCGCACGTCGCCGGGCTGGTCGCGCTCCTCAAGGCGGCGCAGCCGAGCCTGACGCCGGACCAGGTCGAGCAGGCGATCGAGAAGTCCGCGGTGGATCTGGGCACGGCGGGCCGGGACAACGATTTCGGGTACGGGCGGGTGGACGCCGTGGCTGCCCTCGCGGCCGTGGCCCCGGTCTCCCAGACGCCGTCTGCCGCTCCGTCGTCTGCTGCTCCCTCGTCTGCTGCTCCCTCGTCTGCTGCTCCCTCGTCTGCTGCTCCCTCGTCTGCTGCTCCCTCGTCTGCTGCTCCCACGACTGCTGCTCCCACGACTGCGCCGACGTCCCAGGCGCCGTCGACCGCTCCCACCACGACCGCTCCCACGGCCGCGCCGACCTCGAAGGCTCCGTCGGCCGCGCCGACCTCGGCGTCCCCGTCGCCGTCGGTGTCGACCAGCCCCGCGGTCAAGGCCAAGCCGGTCATCGTCCCCAACGTCACCTCGGCCGACCTCGCCTACCACAGCACCACGGTCACGACGTTCACCGTCACGGCGGCCGGCCAGCCCTGGGTCAAGAAGAACGCCCAGCTCTGCGTCGCCGAGACCGGTAAGGCGTTCCAGTGCGTCGACGTGGTCACCTCGGCCACCGGCACGGTCACGCTGAACCGGGTCGCCACCGGCGGCTACCAGCTGCAGCTGCGGGTCGCCGCGACCGGCGCCAACGAGGCGGCGACCGGGACCGCGACGTACACCGTGCGCAGCACCGTGAAGGCGACCCGCACCGCCGGCCGGGTCATGACGGTGAGCATCGCCTCGCCGTCCGGCCTGACCGTCGAGGTGCAGCAGCTGGTCGCGGGCACGTGGCGCAAGGCGCTGCAGTTCGCCACCTCCGGCACGACGACGAACGTGACGGTCAGCGGGCTGACCACCGGCCAGCAGTTCCGCGTGGTGGTCCCGGCCACCACGACGGTCGCCGGTGCGACCAGCGCGACCGTGATCGGCTGACCGTCAGTGGTACGAATGGGCGGCGCTCACCCGAGCGTCGCCCATTCCTGTTCGATGACGGCGACGCTGTCCCGCGGATCCGGCGAACCCTGGGTCGCGATCGCCATCGTGACCACGCTGCGGTCGTCCGACGTGCGCCAGCACAGCAGGAGGTCGTCGCGGGCGGCCGCCGGGTCGTCCGCGGCGAACCGCACCCGGCTCGTGCAGTGCACGCCGTCGCCCACCGGGTAGCCCGCGTCCGCGGCCAGCCGCAGGTCACTCTGGCCGCTCAGGTCGAATCGGGCGCTGGACACCCGTATCGTCCCGTTGCGGAGCGTCTCGACGCGACGCGTGACCATCGCGTGCGGCGCCGCCGCGACCGTCTCCAGCGGCGCCGGGATCAAGGACGAACCAAGATCGTCAGGGGTGGGGGAGGGCGCCCGCCGCGCGATCTGTGCGGGGTGCGTCGTCCGTGAAGCCCGAAGATGCCCCGGTACGGGCGAAACGCCCGTCCCGTCGATCCCGGGCGTCACCGGCGTGGTCAGCGGAGCCAGTGCGGCCGGCTCGGGAAGCGTCTTCTGGCTGGTCTCCATCACCTGGGTCGTGATCAGATACGCCCCGGCCAGCACCGCGAGGGCGCCGCTCACGCCGATGACCACCTGCGTGTGGCGCACTTTGCGGCCGGGCGTGGTGGCCGCCGCGGAGGCGTACACGTGGCCGTGGTGCTCGTCGTCGGTCATGTCACCGTCCTCCCGGTCGCGTCCTGATCTCATGTTTCCAAAGATCGGGACATACCGGGCGTTCTTCCGTCGCTTTCCCGTGCGCCGCATCCGTCCGCCGGGGGCGCTACGGGCGGAATGGCGGACGTGTCTGTCGGCTATCGGTCGATGTCGTCACCCGCAGAGGGAACGCCGGTTGACCGTGTCCGGTGGCACGCGCATCGTGTGGAGCACGGGTGCGGTGGCGGGCGGATCCGGGGGTCGTCCCGCCGTGCCCGGATCCGGAGGGAGGCCACGTGACCGAGGAAGCGGAACACCTTCCCGCGCGGCCGTCGTGGGACTGCCGTGTCTGCGGTCGTCCGTGGCCGTGCGAACCGGCCCAGGGCGTGCTGAGCCGCTCCCACGGGCGGATGGACCTCGCCGTGCTGATGTGGAACTACCTCGAGGAAGCCGCGAAGGACATGCCTCAGGCGGCGGCGTCGAAGCTCTTCGACCGGTTCCTCCGATGGACCCAGTGATCCGCCGCAATACGGTCAAAAGCGAAGGCGACCCACATCTCTGTGACTAGGGTGAAGATGCCCTATCAGAGGAGATGAGTATGTTTTTGCGCCGAATCTCGACGGCGGCCAGCCTTGCCGGCCTACTGATCCTGCCCGCCGCCGCCGCGCAGGCCGGACCATCCGTGCGCCCCGCCGACGCCGCTGTCGCGGCTCCAGCCCAGGACGAGCCGTCCGCCCAGGACGCCGCCTTCCTCAAAGCCGCACACCAGGGGAACCTCGCGGAGATCGCCGCCGGACGCATCGCGTGGACCACCAGTAAGGACCCGACCGTCAAGGCGCTGGCCGCCACCCTGATGCGCGACCACATCCACATGGACGCTGACCTCTACCAGACCGCGCGCCACCTGCGGGTCTTCCTGCCGGACGCGCCGACCGACGAACAGCGGGCCCTCGCCAAGCGGTACGAGGCCGCGGGCGCGGACACCTTCGACGAGTACTTCATCTCGACCCAGCTGGCCGAGCACCGCGAAGCGCTGAAAATGGTCGCCGAGCAGGTCAGCGACGGGTCCGAGCAGTCCGTCAAGGATCTCGCGGCCGCCGCCGAGCCGGTCATCGCTCATCACCGGCAGCTGCTGCGGGACGCCGCCGAGGCGAAAGGCATTGCCGGGTACGCCGGTGCCGGCGGCCGGCGCGGTTGAGCACCACGTCGTCGTCTCGGCCGGGCCGCGCCTGGCCGAGATACGTGCCCCCAGCCCACAGCCCCGGTCAGCTCGCGGTGGCCTTCCGGTCGGCGAACCGCTCAGCGAACGCCATCAGGTCCCGCCGCTCGACAGCCGCCGCCATCAGCTCCGGGAACGCGTCCGGCGTACACGCGAACGCCGGCACCCCGAGCGCGGCCAGCGCCGCCGCGTTCTCGTGGTCGTAGGCCGGCGCACCCTCGTCGGAGAGTGCCAGCAGCGCCACCACCTGCACCCCGGCCGCGGTCATCTCGGCGACCCGGCGCAGCATCTCCTCGCGCACGCCGCCCTCGTACAGGTCGCTGATCAGCACGAAGATGCTGTCCCGCGGCCGCGTGATCAGCGTCTGGCTGTAGGCGATCGCCCGGTTGATGTCCGTCCCGCCGCCGAGCTGGGTGCCGAAGAGCACCTCGACCGGGTCGCTGAGCTGCTCGGTCAGGTCCACCACGGCGGTGTCGAAGACGACCAGCGACGTCCGCAGTGACCGCAGCGACGCCAGCACCGCCGCGAACACTCCGGAGAAGACCACCGACGCGGCCATCGAGCCGGACTGGTCGACACAGAGGATCACGTCCCGCTGTACGGCCGTGGTCCGCCGCCCGAACCCGACCAGCCGCTCCGGGATCACCGTCCGGTGTTCGGCCTGGTAGTGCTTCAGATTCGCCCGGATCGTCCGGTCCCAGTCGATGTCGGTGTGCCGCGGCCGGTTGATCCGGGCGGCCCGGTTCAGCGCGCCGGACACCGCGGCCCGGGTCTGCTGCGCGATCCGGCGTTCCAGCTGCTCGACGACCGTGCGGACGACCTGCCGGGCGGCGTCCTTGGTCGCCTCCGGCATGACCCGGTTCAGCGAGAGCAGCGTGCCGACCAGGTGCACGTCCGGCTCGACGGCGGCCAGCATCTCGGGCTCCAGCAGCAGCCGGGTCAGGTCGAGGCGCTCGATCGCGTCGGCCTGCATCACCTGCACGACGGTGCTCGGAAAGTACTCCCGGATGTCGCCCAGCCAGCGCGCCACCTTCGGCGCCGACCCGCCCAGCCCGGCCGACCGTTTCGCGGGCCGCTCGTCCCCGTCCCCGGCGGTGTCGTAGAGCGCCGCCAGTGCCCCGTCCATCGCTCCGTCCCGCCCTTCGGCCTGGCCGAGCGACTCCTCGGCCGCCCCGCCGAGCACGAGCCGCCACCGCCGGAGCCGTTCCCGGCCCGCGTCACCGGCCTCAGTCATGCGATCTGCCCGGGCGTCCGCCCCCGCCCCGGCGGCGACTCTCCTTGCCCTGACCAGGGTCATTCGCCCGGCCAACCCGGCCACCTCCTCTCGTCCGTTCCCCACGCGCGTGCCCGCCGGAAGCCTCCGCCCTCCCGGCGCCGGACCCCCGGCCGAAGCCGTCGGCCCCCCGCCCCCGGCCGGAGCTGTCGGCCCCCCGCCCCCGGCCGGAGCTGTCGGCGTCCTGTCCGGCTCCCTCGAGGCCGGCCTTCGGGTGCGAGAAGATCCGCTCCGGCGGCGTCGCCGCCTCGGCCCTCGACCCGTCCGCCTCGTCCGGCGTCGGGTGCGAGAAGTGCAGTTCCGCCGGCTGGGCCGCGACCTCGCCCGACGGCGCCGGCTCAGCCGAATGTGAAAAGAGCTCTGAACTGCTCATGCGTCCTCCCGGATGTGTATCTCGCGCCCGAGCAGGGCGCCCAGCACGGGCAGCACCGAAACCGCCCGTTCCTCGTCGATCGCCGCGACGCCGGCTCGGGCCGCTCCCGCCCGTGGCCCGGCCACCCGTTCACCGATGGCCCGCCGCTCGCCGGCCTCGAACGTCCCGAACGTCCGCCGCAACAACGGCAGAACGTCCTCGAACGCCTCCGCCGGCACGTCCGCCAGCCACTCGTCGACCAGCGTGAGCAGCGCGTCGTCGTGCACCAGCAGCAGCCCGCCCCCGGCCAGGAATCCCTCGACCCAGGCGGCCGCGTGGGCCGGTGGTGTGCCCACGGTCAGCGGCAGCCGCAGCCGGCGGCGCACCTCCACGGTATCGAGTCGCCCCGCATCGAGCAGCAGCCGGGTCAGCCGACCGGCGGGGAGACCGTGCAGATCGGGCCGGCGGGCCAGTGACTCGACCGTGGCCAGCCACAGGTCCCGCAGCTCGTCACCGGCGAGCAGGCCGACCGCCTGATGCACACCGTCCATGCCGTCGCGCAACTGTTTCGCCGCGTCGTCGGAGAGCGACCCGGCGGCCGACGGCAGCCCGGCGCAGATCCGTTTCAGCAGGCCGGCGGTGACCGTGGCGAGGCCGGCCACGTCCGTGCGCCGGACATCCCCGTACCGCAACGTCCGGGCCAGCGCCGGCAGCGCCGCCATCAGGTGGTGAATGTCCGCGTCCAGCGCCGCCCGGGTGTCGAGCGCCGCCAACACCTCGGGAAACGCCTCCCCGAGGTCCGCTAGCAGGCATGTCTCCAGCAGCGCCGTCACCTCGGCCAGGGTCGTCGCGGCGCGCGCCCGCCGGACCACCCGCGCGGTCGCCGCGGCGGCCACGGTCGTGCCCCACATGCTGCCCTCGACCAGCCGCACCGCGAACTCCGGCTGCCAGCGCAGCACCCACTCCTCGCGGAACGTCCCCGTCCCACGACGGCCCGCGGCCGGCTCGCCCCACGGCAGGTCCAGCGTGCGCAACCGGTGCAGCAGCCGGCTGCGCCGCAGGTCGGTCTCCTTGCGCAGGTCCAGCTTGAGCTCACGCTCGGTCGCCTCGGGCTTGAGCCGCAACGCCCGCTGCTGCGCGGTCAGATCCCTGGCCAGCGGCACCGCGGGCATCTCGTCCGGCACCGCGCCGAGCCGCTCACCGACCACCAGCCGCCGGTTGATCAGCTCGGTGCGCAGTGGCTCCCCGTCGCACATCACCGCCTCGGCGGCCTCGGTCACCTCGGCGAGCCCGGCCAGCGGCCGCCCGCGCAGCGTCGCCAGGGTCTCGGCCAGCCGCGTCGCCTCGATCACGTGCGCCGACGAGGTGGGCACGCCTTCCGCCCGCAGCACCCCGGCCGCGTCCACCAGCCACCGCGGCACGACCGAGTCCGCACTGACGAACAGGTGGTGATACCACCCCGGCGAGCTCACCCCCGCGCCGTAACCGGACCACGACGCCAGCCGCCCATACGTCCACGGCACCCAGGTGAACGCGACCTTGCCCTTGCGCCGCCCCTTGAGCAGCGCGGTGTCCTCCTTGACCGGGACCTTCCGGGTCAGCGCCGGCACGTGCCAGGCCCCGCAGACCACCGCGATGTTCTCGTGCTTGCGCCGGACCTCCCGCAGCACCGACCGCATCCAGGCCTCTCGCAGCAGATCGTCCGGATCCTCGGCAGCGCCCTCGCGGATCGCCGTCATCGCCTCCGCGATCGCCTCGAAGACCGGCACTCCGCGGTGCTCGACCACGTCCTCCCACCAGCGCTCCGGGTCGTCGTAGCCGGCCGCCGCGGCCAGCTCCCCGATCGGATCCACCGGTCGCCGAGCCCCGTCCGCCGTGCCCCCGCCAGTTCCTTCCCCCACCGTTTCGGGCACTTCCCCCGGTATGCCCGGATCCCCGCCCCCACCGGCGGGACCCCCCGCGTCCACCGCTTCGGGCTCACCCCGCCCCGGCACTGCATCCGCACCACGCGACGTGTCCGGCCCGGAGTCGCCGGCCGCCGGGGCTGTCTCGCTCGTGCCGACCCGGAACGCGTAGGGCAAGTCGAAGAAGCGGACCGGCACCCCGTTCTCCACCGCCCAGCGGATCGCCTGCCACTCCGGCGAGAAGACCGCGAACGGCCAGAACGCCGCCCGTCCCGGATCCTCCGCCGCGTAGCCCAGCAGCGCGACCGGCGGCTCCAACCCACCCTCGGCCACCCAGCGGACCAGGTCGTCGGCCTCCGGCGGCCCCTCCACCAGCAGAATCTCCGGCTGCTGGGCCGTCAGTTCCCGCACCACCGCCCGGGCCGACCCGGGCCCGTGATGCCGGATCCCGTAGAACCGCTCAGGCATCGCGTGCTGCCCGATAGAAATCCAGCCAGTCGGGCCGCTCGCGGACGACGGTCTCCAGGTATTCCCGCCAGACGACCGCGTCCGAGACCGGATCCTTGATCACCGCGCCGGTGATGCCGGCCGCCACGTCACCGGGGTGCAGCGTGCCGTCCCCGAAGTGCGCGGCCAGCGCCATCCCATTGGTGATCACCGAGATCGCCTCGGCGGTGGAGAGCGTCCCGGTCGGCGACTTCAGCTTGGTGCGCCCGTCCTCGGTGATGCCGGACCGCAGCTCGCGGAAGACCGTGACCACCCGGCGGATCTCCTCCAGCGCGGCCGGCACCTCGGGCAGCTCCAGTGACTTGCCGAGCTGCGCCACCCGCCGGGCGACGATCTCCACCTCGTCGTCGGCGCTGGCCGGCATCGGCAGCACCACCGTGTTGAACCGCCGCCGCAGCGCGCTGGACAACTCGTTCACCCCGCGGTCGCGGTCGTTCGCGGTGGCGATCAGGTTGAAGCCGCGCTGCGCCTGCACCTCGGTGTTCAGTTCCGGGACCGGCAGCGTCTTCTCCGACAGGACGGTGATCAGCGCGTCCTGCACGTCGGACGGGACACGGGTCAGCTCCTCCAGGCGGGCGATCGCCCCCGTCTGCATGGCCCGCATGATGGGGCTGGGCACCAGGGCCGCGTCGGTCGGGCCCTCGGCGAGCAGGCGGGCATAGTTCCACCCGTAGCGAATCGCTTCCTCGGCCGTCCCCGCGGTGCCCTGGACCAGCAGTTTCGAGTCGCCGGAGATGGCTGCCGCCAGGTGCTCGGAGACCCAGGTCTTCGCGGTGCCGGGCACGCCGAGCAGCAGCAGCGCCCGGTCGGTGGCCAGCGTGGAGACGGCCACCTCGATCAGGCGGCGGGGCCCCACGTACTTCGGAGTGATCTTCGCACCGTCACCCAGCAGATAGGTCACCACGGCGTGCGGCGACAGGCGCCAGCCGGGCGGCCGGGGCCGGTCGTCGGCGGCAGCCAGGAGAGCCAGCTCGTCGGCGTACTGATCCTCGGCGTGCGGTCGCAGAGCGGACAACTCGAACTCCTGAATCTCCTGGACTGACCGGTTGATGGCTCGATCAGCAAACTACCGCTGGGGTGTGACAGTTTCCGGCGCCCGCAGCTCGCGCAGCATCTCCTCGCGAAACGTGAGCGTGCGGGCCAGATCGGCGACCGGCCGGACCCGGCTCGCATCCACCTCCGGCTCCAGCTGTGCGGCGAGCCGGCCGGTGAGATCGGCATAGTCCGGCGGCATGGCGACCGCGGCCGTCCGGCACAGTTCGCCGAGCTGCCAGGTGTGCCGGTCGGTGCGGGCCCGGTGCGCGATCGTCTCCAGAACGGTCACGCTCAGCGGCTCGGGCCACGGCCCGGGGTGCAGCGCGAGCAGCCGATGGGCCGATCCGTCCTCGGCGCGCAGCGCCTCGGCGGCGAGCCGGGCCAGCGCGTCCGGCGGCAGGACCAGATGCAGATCCCAGCGGACCGCCTCGCGCAGCACCCCGGCGCCGGCCGCCAGCAGCGTCGCCGCCCAGCGGGCCTCGCCCTGCGCGATGGCAGCCTTGGCCCAGCCGTGCAGCAGGGGGCCGGCCCAGTCGTTTCCCCTGGCCAGCGCCACGTACCCAGACGGCTCCAGCTCGGTCCACGCGCCCAGCGGCGTGCCCGCGACCACCTCCTCCAGCAGCCACGCGCCCGCTCCGATGCCGTGGACCGGGCTCGCGCCCACGCCGTCGCGCCGCAGTGCCGCGTCGCATTCCTCCGGCGGCTGCACCGCCAGTCGGGGCGGATCGCTGAGCACCAGGCGGACCGCCACGGACGCCCGCTGTCGCATCCGCTGCCCGAGGGCCGCCCCGGGCAGCCGGCGCAGCAGCTCGACGGCGGTCTGCCGGACCTCCTTGCGCCGGTCGTCCAGGGCGCGCTCCAGCAGCTCCTCGTCGTCGGGCGAGAGCCCGTCGGCGAACGTGCCGAGGAACCGCGCCCGGTTCTCCGAGGACTCGGTGTTCCACGTGCCGGCCACCAGCTCACGGGCGCGTGCCGGGTCGGTGCGGCGCAGCGTGATCAGGTGGCCCAGGCGTTCCGCGCCGGAGGCCGTCGACCAGTCGACGAGCGTGACCGGGGCGGCCTCGTCGAGCAGCCACCGCCAGTCCGCGCGTTGCGCGGCCAGCCAGCCGCCGCGCCGCCCGGCGACCCGGGCCACGCCGGGGCGGACCGTCGTGTTGCGCCGGGCCGCGTCCAGGAGCGCGGGCAGGAGCACCGGGGGGACGACCCCGCCCCGGGCGACTGCCGCGGACAGCCACTGGGCCAGCAACTCCTGCTCCAGGTGGGCCCCGCCGGGCGCGCCCCCGCGAAGGATCCGCCCCAGCCGAACCCCGGCCGCCGCGGGCAGCGGGGGCGACGTCTCGCCCGGTGCGGCGACCACCGGCGCCTTCCCCTCGGGCGCGAAGCCCGCCCGCCGAGCTGTCAACGCCACCACCGCCGCATCGAGCAGCGCCACCGACGCCTCCCCTGGCCTGCCCCAGTCCCCCTCGACCGAAGCCGTCCCGACCCGCACCGACCGCCCCGACCACGGCCGCCGGGCCGTCCCGACCAGCGCCGCCGCCAGCATCTCGGCCGGCAGTTCGGCCATGCGCGGCGCCCCCGGATCCGGCACCGGACTCCCGGCCGGCACGAACTCGCCCTCCACCCACGCCGCAAGCGGCCGCAACCCGCCCGGCGACCATTCCGCCGCGACCGCGGCCGGCCGGCCGCCGGCGGCGGCGAGCAGCCACCACGGCTCCCGATGCCCGGCTGCCAGCGGCAACGCATCGCCGGCGGGGTCCACGAGGAACCCGTCGGCCGTCGGCATGACGTCGGCCAGCAGCATCGGACCGTCGAACCGGAAGGGCTCGGCGGCCAGAAGCGCGGACCAGCGCGAGAGGGCCGCCCGGACCGGCCCGGCCCCGTCGGGCGAGCCGAAGGGCTCGGCGGCGCTGTCACGGGATGCGACCAGTGCCCGCAGCGGCGCCGCGCCCGGATAGAAGCAGAGGTCACCCCGGAACTCGGTGCCGGGCACGAGGTCGGCGGTGAGCGTCTGCCCGGGCGCGGCGAACGACAGCACCAGCGCGAACCGCGACGTGGACGACCCGTGCAGCCACGTGCGCCGGGTGGTGAGCGCGCCGTCGTCGGTGTCGTGCTGACCCAGCACCTGCCAGCGATCGGTGAACCGGGGCCCGGCCAGCACTTCTTCGGTGGGGGTGGGGAAACCGATCCGGGACCGGACGCTCGCGGCGGTCGCCGGGTCGAGGGTGCCGAGCCGCTCGTGCCCGGCGACCACCAGGTGCAGCACGGCCAGCTCGCCGAGGAGCCGGTCGGCCCAGTGCGGGCCGATGCCGGCGATCCCGCCGAGCCGGCGGACGGCGCTCGCCACCCCGGGTGCCTGCGCGTCGACGAGCCGGGCGGCCATCGGCTCGAACGCCTGGTGACCGCGCCGGCCGAGCCCGGCCAGCCCCTGCCCGACCTGGTCGTCGAGCCAGCGCCGCAGCTCGGTCATGCCGCCGGCGACCCGCTCGGCCCGCTCGCGGGCGCGTTTCGCGGCGGCGACCGGATCAGGCGTGGAAGCCTCTTTCGGTTTCGCCCGCGCGGCCCGCATCGTCTGCCATTTCGTCACCCACTCGGGCGCCGGCCACGTGCCGGGCCCGGAATCGGCCCAGTGCAGGAGCAACCCGACCGCATGTTTGCAGGGCACCTTGAAGCTGGGGCAGGAACATGTGAACGCCGGGCCGGACACGTCGACCGCCACCTGATAGCCCCGGCACAGTCCCCAGAGGATGTCGTCGAGCAGCCCGGTGGGACCGAACTGCCCGGCGACGCTGCGGGCACGCTTGAGCGCGGCGGCGTCGGGAGCCACCGACTCAGCCTGGGCGAGAGACCATCGTTCTGCGGGCACGGATCGACCCTAGGCCGCGGGTACGACGTTTTGCCGTCACGCGGACCCGCCTGTGGACAACGGCGCGCCGACGCGATGAAGGCCCGGCCCCGCCGAGCGGCGGCGCCTGCTGTCCGACCTCACCCCGGCCCGGCAGTCCCAGCTCTCCGAACTGCTGAGACAACTGCTCAGTGGTCGCTGACCGGGGGAGTGCCGTCGCCGAAGGGGCGCCCGCCCAGCGACTCGCGGCCGTGCGGGGTGAGCCAGCCGCTCGGGTCCGGCCCGACGGGGACGATGCCGGTCGGGTTGATGTTGCGGTGCACCACGTAGTAGTGCTCCTTGATCTGCGGGAAGTCGATCGTGTCCCCGAAGCCGGGGGTCTGGAAGAGGTCCCGTGCGTAGTCCCACAGCACCGGCATCTCGCTGAGCTTCGACCGGTTGCATTTGAAATGCCCGTGGTAGACGGCGTCGAAGCGGGCCAGGGTGGTGAAAAGGCGTACGTCGGCCTCGGTGATGGCATCCCCGACGAGGTAACGCTGACGCGCCAGCCGGTCGGAGAGCCAGTCCAGACGGTCGAAGAGCTGCCGGTACGCCTTCTCGTAAGCGTCCTGCGAGGTCGCGAACCCGGCCCGGTAGACACCGTTGTTGACGTCGCGGAACACCACCGCGTTGACCTCGTCGATCTCGTCGCGCAGGTCGGCCGGGTACAACGCCGGGGCGCCGGGACGGTGGAACGCGGTCCATTCCAGCGACAGGTCGACGGTGATCTGCGCGAAGTCGTTGGTGACCACGGCCCCGCTCGGCACGTCGACCATCGCGGGCACGGTGATTCCCTTGTCGTACGCCGGGAATCTCTTGAGAAACGCCTCCTGCAGACGCTCGATGCCGAGCACCGGGTCGCGCCCGCCCGGGTCGAGGTCGAAGCTCCAGCTCCGCTCGTCGTGGGTCGGCCCGGCCATGCCCATCGAGAGCACGTTCTCCAGGCCGAGCAGCCGGCGCACGATGATCGCGCGGTTCGCCCAGGGGCAGGCCCGGGCCACCACCAGGCGATATCGGCCCGGTTCGACCGGGTAGCCGTCGCGGCCGTCGGCCGTGATCCGGGTCGTGATGTAGCGCTGATCCCGCGTGAACTCACCGGATGCCATGCGATCCATCGTGCCCGACGCCGGGCCCGCTGGCGTCGCGCCGGAACGGTCGCCTACTTTTCTTCTCATGTACGCCGTCGTCGACCTGCAGACCACCGGCACGAAGACCAGCTGGCACGACCGGATCGTGGAGATCGCGATCGTCCGCCTGGACGAGGCCGGCCGGGTGCTGGACGAGTGGTGCACGCTGGTCAACCCGGACCGTGACCTGGGCCCGCAGGAGTTGCACGGCATCACCGGGGCGGAGGCCCGCCGCGCGCCGCTCTTCGCCGAGCTGGCCGGTCAGGTCGCGGAACGCCTCACCGGGCAGCTGGTGGTCGCGCACAATCTGCTCTTCGACGCGGACTTCCTGACCGCCGAGTTCGGCAAGCTGGGTGTCGCGGTGCCGGTCGAGGACGATCTCGGTTTGTGCACCATGCGCCTGGCCGGGCATTTCCTGCCGACCGCGTCGCGCAGTCTCACGGCCTGTCGCGCCGCCGCGGGCCTGGGCCCGTACCGGGAGTACTCCGCGCTGCACGGTGCCCGGGCCGCCGCCGAGCTGCTCACGTACTACCTGGAGCGCGCCGGCGATCCGCTCCCGTGGACCGAGCTGCTCGACGAGGCCCGTCACGCGAAGTGGCCGGCGCTGCCGGTGACCACGATCGCGCCCGTCCCGCGCCGCCGTCCCGAGGAACGCGAGCCCCACTTCCTGACCCGCCTGGTGGACCGCCTGCCCCGCCAGCTGAACCCGAAGGCCGACGCGTACCTGGCGCTGCTCGACGGCGTCATGCTGGACCGGCACATCTCCGCCAGTGAGGCCGACCAGCTGGTCACGATCGCCGGCCGGATCGGACTGTCCCGCGCCGACGCCGAGTTCCTGCACCGCCGCTACCTGTCCGGCCTGGCCACGGTCGCGCTGGCCGACCAGATCCTCACCCCGGCCGAGCGCCTCGACCTCGACGGCGTCGCCGAACTTCTCGGCCTGACCAGCGCCGACGTCGACCGCGCCCTGGCCGGTGCCGCGGCGAGACCGGCCGCTCAGCCCGCCCAGTGGCAGCTCACCCCTGGTGACCAGGTGGTTTTCACCGGCCCGCTGAACCCGCCGCGCGAGCACCTCGAAGTCGACGCGCTGACCCACGGCCTGCGCACGGCCCGCAAGGTCACCAAGCAGACCCGCCTGCTGGTCGCGGCCGACCCCGACTCGCTCTCCGGCGTGGCGAAGCTGGCCCGCCAGTACGGCATCCCCATCGTCACCACCACGGCCTACAAGGCGATGCTCGAGGCCTTGCTCGCCGGCTCCCGCTGAAGATCAAGATCTGATTGGCGTACGCCCCGGGCCGCCGGTCAGGTCCCGTGCCGAGCCCGTGCCACCGGTCCCGGCTCTGTCCGCAGCGCGACGCACCGTCCCGGGCTGTTCTCACCGTGGTTTCCGGCCCGGACAACCACGGTGAGAACCAGACGGGGACGGCCGCCCGTGGGCGGCCGTCGGTGAAGCTCGGTGGGCGAGGCATCCCCCCGTGTGCGATGCCTCGCCCGGCTCAGGGGGCCGGGCATTCCGGGCACGGCGCAGCGAACCGGGTGGAATGCGCGGCGAGGCCCGCTGCTGGACCTGCGCCTTTATAGCACGCCAGGAGAGCGCTTTCCGATACCTGCAACGGATTGTGGGAGCGCACCCAGCCTGGTGGGCGACGTCCTCGCTGGTCGGGAGTTCACCCGACCCGGGGAGAGCCCTTACGTTCCTCGAACATCCGTGCCGCGCACTCCGGCGGCATGATGTGTCCCGTGACTAAACCGTCGAAGGGGCTCGTCCTGCTGGTCGAGGACGAGCGGCCGATCGCCGACCTGGTCCGGCTCTACCTGAGCCGGGAGGGCTTCGGCGTGCACGCCGAGCACGACGGCGTGGCCGGTCTGGCCGCGGCCCGCCGGTTGCGTCCGGTGGCGTGCATCCTGGACATCGCGCTGCCGGGGCTGGACGGCACGGAGATCTGCCGCCGGATGCGTGCCGACGGTGACTGGACGCCGGTGATCTTCCTGACCGCCCGCGACGACGAGGTGGACCGGATCCTCGGGCTGGAGCTGGGCGGGGACGACTACGTGACGAAACCGTTCAGCCCGCGCGAGCTGGTCACCCGGGTCAAGGCTCTGCTGCGCCGCGCCGCCGGTCCGCCGGAGATCGATCGCGTACGGACCCTGGGCCCCCTCACCCTCGACCAGGGCCGCCGCACCGCCGCGGTCCACCAGCAGCCACTGATCCTCACCGCCACCGAGTTCGACCTGCTGGCGCACCTGCTCGGGCGGCCCGGCCGGGTGTTCACCCGCGAGGAGCTGCTCGCCGCGGTCTGGGGCTACGCGTCGCACGCCGGTACCCGTACCGTCGACGTGCATGTGGCCCAGGTCCGCGCGAAACTCGGCGACGCGGCGAGCCTGATCCGCACGGTCCGCGGGGTCGGGTACACCGCCGATGCGTGACTTCTTCCGCACGCTGACCGGCCGCGCGGTCCTGGTCACGGTCGCCACCTCGGTCGTCTCGGTGATCGTCACGGCGCTGGTCGCCGTCCCGGTCGCGATCCGCTCGGAGAACACGCAGGTCCGCGCGGAGCTGGTGGAGAAGTCGGCACTCGCGGTCGAACTGCTCGCCGACGAGCGCCCGGCCGCGCGGGAGAGGATCGCCCAGCGGCTGCGCCGGGACCAGATCGAGATCTACCTGATCCGGCGGGGCGTCCCCGACCATCAGGGCCTGCCGGCGCGCGTGGTCGCGCAGGTCAGCGGTGGTGCGCTGGTCGACGCACGCGGGCGGGTCGACGGGCGGGCGTCGTTCATCGCGGGCCGCCCGCTCAGCGGCGTCGACGCCGGGGTGGTGCTCACCCGGCCGGCCTCGACCGGTCTCGTGCTGCGGGTGCTCGGCAGCGTGTGGTGGGCGCTGCTGGCCGGTCTGCTCGGCGGGATCCTGGCCGGCGCGCTGCTGGCCCGGTTCGTCACCCGGCCGATCGAGCTCGCCGCGGCGGCGGCCGGGCGGCTGGCCGGCGGCGACCGGTCGGTGCGGATCGCCCGGCGCGGCCCGGCCGAGGCGGTCCGCCTGGCCGAGGCGGTGAATCAGCTGGCCGCGGCCTTGCAGACCAGTGAGGGCCGCGAACGCGACTTCCTCTTGTCGGTCTCCCATGAATTGCGTACGCCGCTGGCCACCATCCGTGGCTACGCCGAGGCCCTCGCCGACGGCGTGGTCGGTGCGGACGGCGCGCAGCCGGCCGGCGCCACCATGGTCGCCGAGGCCGACCGGCTGGACCGGCTCATCTCCGACCTGCTCGTCCTGTCCCGGCTGGAAGCGGCCGACCTGCCGCTGGACGTGGTGCCGGTGGACCTCACCGAGCTGGTCCGCGAGGCGGGGGTCGCGTGGTCGGCGCGCTGCGGTGCGGACGGCCCGCGGCTCTCGGTGGAGCTGCCGGGCACGCCGGTCACCGTCGAGACCGACCCGGGCCGGATCCGTCAGGTGGTCGACGGGCTGTGCGAGAACGCGCTGCGGGTGGTCCCGTCCGGTGCGCCGCTGGTCCTTGCCGTGCACGCGGGGGAGTCCGGCGGCGTGGTCGAGGTGCGGGACGGCGGCCCGGGGTTCACCGACGACGATCTGGCCGTCGCGTTCGAGCGGGGCGCGCTGAACCGGCGCTACCGCGGCATCCGCAAGGTGGGCAGTGGACTGGGGCTGGCCCTCGCGGCACGCCTGGTCGGGCGGCTGGGTGGCCGGATCGAGGCCGGGCACGCCCCGGAGGGCGGGGCGATGTTCACCGTGGAACTTCCTTACCCGACTCGAACAATCGGCTGACGTTCGCCGATTCGGGCGGGCTCACGCTCGTACCCATGAATCGAAGCGGGAAAGCCCTCATCGTCGCCGCAGCCTTGACCGCCGCCCTGGCCGGATGCGGCGCAGCCGCGACCGAATCCCCGTCGTCGCTGGGGGACGTCGCCTCCGAGGCCGTCGCCCTGCAAACCGTTGGATTCACCACCGACGAGTCACCGAGCGCGACCACCCCGGACGGTGTCCGGCCGCGCGTCGTCCGCAAGCTGCTGCGGCGCAACGCGCTGCACGGTGAGGTGACCGTGCAGGCCAAGGACGGTACGAAGACCGTGGTCGTGCAACGCGGAACGATCACCGCGGTGGACGACAAGAGCGTGACCGTCAAGTCCACCGACGGCTTCCAGCTCACGTGGAGTTACGGCGATCCGCTGCGGATCGTGCAGCAGCGCAAGGCCGCGGACCGCACTGTCCTGAAGGCCGGCGCCGAGGTCGGCATCGGTGGCGTGCAGGACGGATCGGCGACCGCGGCTCGGCTGATCGTCGTGAAGAAGTAGTTACTGCAGGAAGTCCGCGAACGGCGAGAGCAGCAGTTTCCCCAGACCGGTGGCGGTACGGTCGAGCCGTCGACGCTCCGAGTCGAGCGCGATCAGGTCGTGCCGGATGGCCCAGACCTTCTGCGCGTTGCGCCAGGCGACGTTCCGGGTGTACTCCACCATCTCGCCCTGCCACCAGTCGTCCAGGTCGCCGTTCATCGTGTCGATGAGCAGCTGCCAGCGGTCCAGATATCCTCGGCGCAGGCCCGGGATCTCCTCCGCGAAGATGTCGTTGACCTGCAGATAGTCGTGGTGCTGGTCGCTGCCGTCGATCGGGTCCGAGCCCAGGTGGTCGAACGTGGTGACCAGCGCGAACGGCAGGTCGAAGTTGATGTGCGCGTTGACCCCGGCCACCGCGGACGGCAGCGGGCGCGCGTCCGGCCCGGGAATCCGGTGGAACAGGCCGGCCCAGACGCCGGGGCAGGCCGGGCTGCCCTCGGTCCAGTAACGCAGGGCGTCGAAGTAGCGGGCGGCGAACTCCACGTCCAGCCGGGACAGGAACGCCGGGTCCTTGAACTTGCCCGCGTAGAGCCGGTCCAGCACGTTCTCGGTGATGGTCAGGTAGAGCTTGTTGAAATCGGCGAGCGGATTGCCGTTCAACAGCGGCGGCACCTGACACAGAACGTCCTGCAGAGCGCTGAGCTGGGCGACGACGGCGGGCACGTCGTCCGGGTGCTCCTGCAGGATCGCGGACATCTCGGATTGCACTGGCCCCCAGGTGGGCTGGGTCATCGGATCCTCCACGGACTGCTGATGTGCGGAGGGCCCCCAGCACCGCCCGGTGGCTGTGGCCACCGGGCGGTGCTCCCCCGTGCCCACAGCCTTTCACCGGCTACGGGCGAGGGGATCGGTAGAACGACGTATTCCGTGTACGTATGTCACGGCGGGATAACGATCGCCTTGTCACGCCGCTGTCAGATAGACACGACTGGCCTGCACCCGGGTACGTACCTGAAGTTTGTCGAAGATGTGCCCGAGGTGCACGCCGACCGTGCGCTCGCTGATGAACAGCAGCTCGCCGATCTCCCGGTTGGTCAGCCCCTCGGCGACCGCGGCCAGCACCTCGCGCTCGCGCCCGGTGAGAACAGCCAGCTCATCGCCGGGGTCGGGCTCGGGCGGGGCCATCGGCACGGTGTCCGCGTCCTCGGCCAGCGCGACCCGGAACCGCTGAGCGACGCTCTTGATCTCGTTGGCCAGCGGCCGCGCGCCCATCGCGATCGCGGTCACGTACGCCTGACGCAGCCCGGCGACCGCGGTGGTGCGCCGGGCCCGGCGGCTCAGCGCCACCTCGGCGTGCCGCAGCCGTGAATAGGCCGCCGGGTAGGGCTGCTCCCGGCGGTCCCAGATCGCGGCGGCCCGGGCCCACGGCTCCGGGTCCTGCCGGTCCTCGACGCGACTCAGTTCGGCCGCGCAGAGGAAGAAATAACCGTCCAGCACCGCGCGGACCTCCGGAGCGGCGGCGTTCGCCCCCGCCTCCAGGCGCGTCACCACGGTCTTCAGCCGGCGCAGCGCGCCCGGGTCGACCTGCGCGCCGTCCGCGTGCGCCTCAGCCTCGGCCCGCAGCCCGTGCCAGGCCAGCACGCCCAGCAGCACCAGGTCGTCGGAGCGGGTCTCGGTGAGGCCGCGCTGCACCGCGGCCCGCGCGACGGCGTGCTCCTTCTGCCACATCGCCAGCCCGGAACGCAGCGTGAGCATCGGCAGCACGTGCCGCGCCCCGCCGCCGGCCAGCAGCGTCGCCACCGCGTCCAGGTCGCGGCGGGCGTTGTCCAGCTCGCCGAAACCGACCCAGAGGCGGCTGCGGGCGAGCAGCAACTCCACCGCGTCGGCGCCGGACGGGCGGTGCCGCATCGCCTCGGCCAGCACCGCGTCCGCCTCGGCCCACTGGCCGATGCGGAACAGTCCGTTGCCGGCGATCGCCAGCAGACGGGTCTGATATGTCCGGCCGACGCCGCGCGAGGCCAGCCGGTCGGCGCCCCGGCGGGCGACCAGAACGCCCTCCTCGATGCTGTTCAGCGGGCCGGTGAGCAGCTCGGCCAGGTGCAGGTAGGCCACGCCCAGATCCTCCGGGTGGCCGGAGCGCTCGGCGATCTCCACGGCGTGCCGGATGACGGCCAGGCCGGCGTCCGGATCCTCCCGGAAAGCGGCGCTGAAGCCCAGCGCGGCACTCGCCCGGACCAGGTCGGCGGTGGAACCGTTGATCGCGGCCAGCTCCAGCGCGTCGCGGGCGTGCTGGTTGGCGTCCCCGTACCGCCCCAGGTGCAGGAGCAGCTCGGCCAGGAAAGCGGCGGCGGTGCCGCGCAGCTGCGGGGTGCAGTCGGGGGAGCGCAGCGCCAGCTCGTACTCCTGCTCGGCGGTCTCCGAACGCCCGGCCGCGGCCAGGTACCGCGCGCGGCGCAGATGCAGCTCGCACTCGGTCGGCGCGTCCTTGCGGCCGGCCAGCTCCTCCAGGCGGGCCAGGGCGAGCACGTGCTCGCCGCACTGGTGCGCCGACTCGGCCGCGTGCCTGAGCAGCTCGGTCCGGTCGTCGGCGTCCTCGCCGGTCAGCCGCAGGGCGAGGGTCCAGTGGCGGTGGGCCTCGGCGAAGCCGTACATCCCCTCGGCGGACCGGGCCGCGGCGATCACCGACGGCAGCGCCCGGGACGGCAGGCCGGCCCGTTGCCAGTGGTGGGCCAGGCGGGCGTGGTCGGCCTCGTCCGGACCCGCCTCCAGCGCCTCGGCGTACCGCCGGTGCAGCGCGGTCGCCTCGGCCGGCAGCACCTCCTGCTCCAGAACCTCGGCGACCAGGCGGTGCCGCAGCCGGTAGCCCTCGCCGTCGCCGATCACGAACCGGTACGCCACGGCGGCGCGGATCGCCTCCAGCAGCTCGTCCTCGGCGAGGCGGACCACCCGGGACAGCACCGCGTGCTCGACCGGCTCGACGCCGGCGGCCAGCGCGTTCACCACGGCGTGGGCGTTCGGCGGGAGCTCGTCGATGCGGGCCAGGAAGATCTCGCGCAGCGTGTCGGAGAGCTCCACCCGGCCGTCGCGCAGGTCGCGCGCCAGCTCCTCGACCACGAACGGGTTGCCGCCGCTGCGCTTGTAGACCCGCTCGGCGTCCTCCCCGGCCACCTCGCCGTCGACGATCGCGCCGACCAGCTCGCGGGTCTGCTCCTGGTTCAGCGGGGCGAGGTCCACGACCCGTACGGACCGCAGGCGGCGCAGCTCGGCGAGCACCCGGCGCAGCGGGTGGGTGCCGTGCAGGGCCTCGGCGCGGATCGCGGCGAGCACCGACACGCGCACGTCGCCCAGGCCGGCCAGCAGGTAGAGCAGCAGCTGGCGGGTGCTCCGGTCGGCCCACTGCAGATCATCGAGCACGAGCAGCAGCCGCTGGTCGCCGGCGATCGCGCGCAGGTCCCGTGAGACCCGGTCGAGCAGCGCCCCGGCGTCGTCGGCGGTGGTGGCCGGCGCGCTGTCGTGCCGGCGCAGGGCCTGCAGCACCGGGTGCAGCGGCGACGCGTCGCCGATGTCCAGACAGGTGCCGAAGAGCACCGCGAAGTCCCTACCGCGCAACGCGTCGGCGGTCTCCCGCAGCAGCCGGCTCTTGCCGACCCCGCTCTCCCCGGTCAGGAAGACCGCGGCTGTCCCACCGGGACCGACGTTGCGCAGGTTGGACTGAATGTCGGCCAGCGTGCCGGTGCGCCCGACAAGCGGCCCGTCGTCCCCCTGGCTGGCCATGACCGGCAGCCTAATGCGAAAGCGGCTATCACGTTGTCGTCGGTTCGGACTGTTCTGCGTCACAAAAATGACGAGTGTTGATGCTGTCAGAGATACGTCGTTCTGCGGATCCGTATGTCGATCGGGACTGGCACCGTTCTCCCGGTCAACGCAGAGATCTGGGGGAGCGTGAGACATGACCACCATCACCATCGGCACCGTTCAGGAGCGGCGCCAGACCGTCACCGTGCTGTTCATCGACATCGTCGGCTTCACCACCTTGGTGGACCGGCTGGACTGCGCGGAGGTGCGGGCGTTGCAGCGGGACTACTTCTCGGCGGTCGCTCGCGTGGTCCGGGAGTGCGGCGGCATCGTCGAGAAGTACGTCGGCGACGCGGTGATGGCGGTGTTCGGCGCCGGCGAGGACGGCTTCGAGCCGGAGGCGGCCGCCTCGGCCGTGCGCGCGGGCCTGTCGGTCCAGGAGGCGTTGAGGGGGCGTCTCCTGGCCGGCAGGCACCGGGTGCGTACCCGGGCCGGGCTCGCCACCGGGGAGGTGATCGTGGATCCACTGATGACCTTCGACGGCGGGTACGCGATGATCAGCGGCAGTGTCGTGGCGACCGCGGCCCGGTTGCAGGCCTACGCCCCGCACGACACGGTGGTGGTGTGCTCGGCGACCCGGGACGTCACCGACGAGCTGATCGCCTATCAGGAGATGCCACCGGTCTCGGTGCCGGGCAAGTCCTACCCGCTGGATCTGTGGCGCGCCCTGCAGCCGCAGTCCACGACGTCGGAGCCGAGCAGCGGTGGGCTGGGTGGCGCGGGCCGGCTCGTCGGGGCTCTTGCCAGCTGAATTTTGTAACCTTTTCCCCGAATTTTCGGACTGGCAAGCCGTGACCTGGCTCGCCTGGGGCAGAAGTGTCGGAGGGGCCGGGTAGGCTCGCGCCGTTCTGACCACTGACGGGCGACCGGGAGAGCCACACTCGTGACCGCACAGCCAGAGACCTTGTACGGGGCTGACGACCTCACGCACCTGGAAGGGCTGGACGCTGTCCGGAAACGCCCAGGGATGTACATCGGGTCCACCGACAGCCGGGGTATCAACCACCTGGCCAACGAGATCATCGACAACTGCACGGACGAGGGGGTGGCGGGCCACGCCACCCAGATCGCCGTCACGCTGCACACCGACGGGTCGGTCCAGGTCGACGACGACGGCCGGGGCATCCCGACCGACGTGCACGCCAAAAGTGGCCTGAGCGGCGTCGAGCTGGTGCTGACCCGGCTGCACGCCGGCGGCAAGTTCGGCGGCTCGGGCTACAAGGCGTCCGGCGGCCTGCACGGCGTCGGCGCCTCCGCGGTGAACGCGCTCTCGCTGCGCTACGACGTCACCGTCAAGCGCGACGGCAAGGTCCACGAGATCTCGTTCCAGCGCGGCGTGCCCGGGGTCTTCGACGGGCAGGGCCCGGGCGCGTCGTTCACGCCCCAGGCCGGCCTGCGGGTCGTCCGCCGGATGAAGCGCGGCGAGCCCACCGGCACCTCCACGCGGTACTGGTACGACGCCCGCTACTTCGAGGCCGGCGCCCGGCTCGACGTCGAGGCCGTCCGCGGCAAGCTGCGCAACACCGCGTTCCTGGTGGCCGGGGTGCAGTTCACGCTCTTCGACGCGACCGCCGAGGAGCCGGCCACCGAGACGTTCCACTTCCCCAACGGGCTCACCGACATGGTGGAGTTCCTGACCCCGGCGTCGGACAAGCCGGTCTCCGGGATCCTCATCATCAACGGTGAGGGGACGTACAAGGAGAACGCCGCCGACGCCAACGGCGTCATGCAGTCGAACGTGGTCCGCGAGGCCCAGGTGGAGATCGCCTTCCGCTGGGGCACCGGCTACGAGCGCACCGTCGAATGCTTCACCAACACGATCCGCAACGTGCACGGCGGCACCCACCGCAAGGGCTTCGAGCGGGCCCTGACGCGCGCGCTGACCGAGGCCGTCCGCAACGCCCGTGGGCTGCTCAAGCCCAAGGAGGAGCCGCCCGTCCTGGACGACTTCCTGGAGGGGATGACCGCGGTCCTCCACGTCCGCGTCCCGGAGCCGCAGTTCACCTCGCAGACCAAGGACGAGCTGTCCACGGCCGGCATCACCCGGGTGACGCAGGGCCTCGTCGAGGCGTACCTGAAAGCCTGGATCGACGACCGGAGGACGAAGACCGAGGCTCGCACGGTTCTGCAGAAGGTGGTGGACGCGGCTCGCGTCCGGCTCACCCAGAAACAGCAGAAGGACGCGGCCCGCCGCAAGACCGCCCTCGAGGGCGCCTCGATGCCGCCCAAGCTGGTCGACTGCCGCACCACCGGCATCGCCCGCAGCGAGCTCTACATCGTCGAGGGTGACAGCGCGCTCGGCACCGCCCGGATGGCCCGCTCCTCGGAGTACCAGGCGCTGCTGCCGATCCGCGGCAAGATCCTCAACGTGCAGAAGGCCAGCATGCAGCAGGTGCTGGACAACGCCGAGTGCTCGGCGATCGTCCAGGTGCTCGGCGCCGGCTCCGGCCGCACCTTCGACATCGGTTCGATGCGGTACGGGCGGGTCATGCTGATGGCCGACGCCGACGTCGACGGCTCGCACATCCGCACGCTGCTGATCACGCTCTTCGCCAAGTACATGCGGCCGGTGATCGAGGACGGCCGGCTCTACGCGGCGATGCCCCCGCTGCACAAGCTGACCACCAAGGGCCGCAACTCGGAGACCTTCTTCACCTACACCCAGCAGGAGATGGAGGCCACCTTCAACCGGCTGCAGCGGGAGGGCAAGTCGCTGGCCCCGGTGAGCCGGTTCAAGGGTCTCGGTGAGATGGACGCCGACGAGCTGTGGGACACCACGATGAACCCGGCCACCCGTACCGTCCGGCGCATCACGCTGGACGACGCCGAGCGGGCCGAGGCCACTCTCGAGCTGCTGATGGGTGAGCGGGTCGAGCCCCGGAAGAACTGGTTGATCGAGGCTGCCGGCCGGATCGACCAGGAGACGATCGACGCCTGAGAGGTTCGCTACCAATGGCACGCCGCAAGACCGAGAACCGCGTCGACCTGTCCGCGTTCGACCAGGCCGGCGCCAACATCATCGACAACCCGCTGACCACCGAGGTCGAGGACTCCTACTTGGAGTATGCGTACTCGGTGATCCACTCCCGGGCGCTGCCGGACGCGCGGGACGGCCTCAAGCCGGTGCACCGGCGCATCCTCTGGTCGATGTCCGAGCAGGGCCACCGGCCCGACCGGGCGTACGTGAAGTCCGCCCGCGTCGTCGGCGACGTGATGGGCAAGTACCACCCGCACGGTGACGTGGCGATCTACGACGCGCTGGTCCGCCTCGCGCAGGACTTCTCGCTCAACACGCCGCTGATCGACGGCCACGGCAACTTCGGCTCGCCCGACGACGGGCCGGCCGCCGCGCGGTACACCGAGGCGCGCATGTCGCGCGAGGCGATGCTGCTCGTCGGCGAGCTGGGCGAGGGCACGGTCGACTTCAAGCCCACCTACGACGGCTCCGACCTCGAGCCCAAGGTGCTGCCCGCCGCCTTCCCGAACCTGCTGGTCAACGGCACGTCCGGGATCGCGGTCGGGATGGCGACCAACATGATCCCGCACAACCTGGGCGAGGTCGTCGCGGCGGCCCGGCACCTGATCACCAACCCCGGCGCCGAGCTCGACGAGCTGATGCGCTTCGTCCCGGGCCCCGACCTGCCCACCGGCGGTCAGCTGCTCGGGCTCGACGAGGTGCGCCGGGCGTACGAGACCGGCCGCGGCGTGGTGCGCATCCGCGCCCGCGCGCAGACCGGCCTCCTCGAGGGTGGACGCGGGCGGCAGGCGATCACCGTGACCGAACTGCCGTACGGGATCGGGGCCGAAAAGATCATCGAGGCGATCACCGACGAGGTGAAGGGCAAGCTGATCACCTCCGGTCCCAAGCGGGGGCAGCGGCAGGCCGCCCGGCTGACCGGCATCGCCGACGTGAAGGACCTCACCGACCGCGAGCACGGCACCCGCCTGGTGATCGAGTGCAAGGTCGGCGTCAACCCGCAGGCGCTGCTCGCCGACCTCTACCGGCTGACGCCGCTGGAGAGCTCGTTCGGCATCAACAACCTCGTCCTGGTCGACGGCCAGCCGCGCACGCTGGGTCTCAAGGCGCTGCTGGAGGTCTTCGTCCAGCATCGGTACGACGTCGTCACCCGCCGCACGGAGTTCCGGCGCAGCAAGCGGCAGGACCGCCTGCACCTGGTCGACGGCCTGCTCATCGCCCTGATCGACATCGACCGGGTGGTCGCGATCATCCGGGCCAGCGACGACGCGGCGGCGGCCAAGGCGTCCCTGATGAGCGAGTTCGGTCTCAGTGACATCCAGGCGACCTACATCCTGGACACGCCGCTGCGCCGCCTCACCCGCTTCGACCGGATCGAGCTGGAGACCGAGCAGGAGCGGCTGCGCAACGAGATCGCCGAGCTGAGCCGCATCCTCGACAACGAGGACGTGCTGAAGCAGGTCGTCTCCGACGAGCTGGCCGAGGTGACCAACGAGTTCGCTCGTCGCCGGCAGACCACGCTGATCGACGGCGACCTCAAGGAGGTGCTGGCCGCGTCCGCGCCGGCCGGCCCGCTCGAGGTGGCCGACGACCCGTGCCAGATCATCCTCTCCGCCACCGGGCTGATCGCCCGTACGGCCGCGGAGAGCGAGGAGTCGACCGAGGCGCGCAAACGCAGCGGCCGGGTCAAGCACGACGCGGTCCGCGCGATCATCCACGCCACCGCCCGTGGCCGGATCCTGCTGATCACGAACCGGGGCCGGGCGTTCAAGACCGACGTGCTGCCGCTGCCGGTGCTGCCCGAGTCCTCCGGCACGGTCTCGCTGCGCGGCGGCATGTCCGCGTCCGAGCTGGTCCCGCTGGAGAAAGGGGAGAAGGTGGTCGGGCTCGCGCCGCTGGCCGCCGGTGACTCCCCGGGTCTCGCGCTCGGCACCCGGCAGGGCGTGGTCAAGGTCTGCGCGCCGGAGTGGCCGGTCCGCTCCGACGAGTTCGAGGTGATCACCCTCAAGGAGGGTGACGAGGTGCTGCAGGCGACGTGGCTCGCCGACGGCGCGGAATCGCTGGTCTTCATCACGTCGGACGCGAACCTGCTGCGCTTCCCGGCGAAACTGGTCCGGCCGCAGGGGCTCAAGGGCGGCGGCATGGCCGGGGTGAACCTGGCCGCCGAGGCGACGGTCGTCTCGTTCAACGTGGTGAACACGGCGGACTCGTCGCACGGGGAGCCGATGGTGGTGACGTCGACGGGCACGCAGGTGAAGGTGTCGCCGTTCGCGTCGTACCCGGCGAAGGGCCGTGCGACCGGCGGGGTGCGGGTGCAGCGCTTCCTGAAGGGCGAGACGTCGCTGGTGGTGGCGTGGGTCGGGCCGCGTCCGGTCGGCGCCAGCAGCACCGGCGACCCGGTCGAGCTGCCCGAGCCGGACGCGCGCCGCGACGGCTCCGGCGCCGCGGTGATCATGGGCCCGCAGCTGATCGGGCACCACATCGAGCGCGACTGACGCCGAGCATTCCTGAACCGCCCGCCGGATTTTCCCGGCGGGCGGTTTCGTCGTTCCCCTCGGCAGCCGGCAGCCGGCAGCCGGCAGTCAGGCAGTCGGCATCCGGGCAGCAGGCAGCTTCGGCCGGATCACCAGGCCGGGCGGATGCGGCCGGGAACGGCCACGCTCGACAGGGCGGCCCGGACGGTGGCCAGCCGCTCCGGCCCGAGGGCGTCGGCCCAGGGCTGCAGCACCGCGGTCGCGGCTTCGTCCGCCGCGCGGGTGCAGGCCCAGCCGCGTTCGGTGAGGGTCAGCAGGCGGGCGCGGGCGTCGGCGGGGTGCGGCCGGCGTTCCACGTAGCCTTTGCGCACCAACTCGTCGGCCATCTGGCTGGCGGCCTGTTTGGTGACGCCGAGGTGTTCGGCGAGTTCGACGACGGTGGCGCCGTCCGGGGCGAGGCGGACGAAGGCGAAGCCGTGGGCCGGGCGCAGATCGGTGAAGCCGCGGGCCCGTACGCCCTCGTGGATGCCGTCGACCAGGGCGGATGCCGCGCCGAGGAGCAGCACCGGCAGGTCCAGCAGATCACGTCGCACGAAAGGAGTTTGACATGACGGTCAAGCTGGTTGACTATTTGGTCAAGCAGCTTGACTAATTCTGGGAGGGCACGATGGGCATTCATCGCCGGAACGACGCCGTGCGACACGACCTGCACGGGTCCGTCTTCCACTCGTACGTCTCACCGTCAGCCGGCAGCGAGGAGTTGTGCGCCTGGCGGCTGGAGATCGCCGGCGGAACCGCGGGCGTCCGCCACCGGGTCGGCAAAGAGGAAGTGTTCCTGCTGCTCAGCGGCCGGATCCGGGTCCACCTCGACGGGGTCACCGAACAGATGGGCCCCGGTGACGTGCTGCGGGTCCCGGCCGGTGCCGAGTTCGGCATCGACAGCGACGAGGACGCCGAGGTCTGGGTCACCACCAGCGTCGGCCTGGAGGCGACCCTGCCGGACGGCTCGGTGATCAGCCCGCCCTGGGTGCGCTGACCGCCGCCCCGCGCTCAGGGCGCTGCCCCGCACTCGGCCGCCGGACGAAAGCCCGGCGTCGGACGAAAGCCCGGCGTCGGACGAAAGCCCGGCGTCGGACGAAAGCCCGGCGTCGGACGAAAGCCCGGCGTCGGACGAAAGCCCGGCGCCGGACGAAAGCCCGGCGCCGGACGAAAGCCCGGCGCCGGACGAAAGCCGGCCTTCAGGAAGCCGCAGTTCGCAGTCCCCGGATGGCGTCCACCTCGGACGGTGCCAGCGGCCCGGCCGCCTCCGCCGCCAGGCACTCGGCCAGTTCAGCGCGGTTCTTCACCCCGAGCACCACGGTGGCGACACCGGGCACGGACAGGGCGAACCGATGGGCGAGCGCGGCCGGCGACGTACCCCATTCGGCCGCCAGCTTCCGGAACGGCTCGGCCCGGGCGAAGTCGGCGGTGATCGGCGCGCCCGGCTCGATCGCACGGTCGACGGCGGAGGTCAACGCCCCGGCGGCCACCGCGCGGATACCCATGACGGCGACGTCGTGGCCGGCCGCGGCGCGAACGATCTCGTCGCTGCGCGGCGGGACGCCGGGAAAGTACCAGTCCGCCTGCAGGTCGAGCCCGTTGACGACCACCTGGGCCGCGTCCGGTCGCGGCGAGTCGCCGAGGGCGGCGATCACGCTGTCCGGGTGGCCGATCGCGGTGATGCCCCAGGCCCGGATCAGACCCTCGTCGCGCAGCCGCTCGAACTCGGCGGCAACCTCGTGGTACCCGTCCCGGCCGATTGTCTCGCGCGCCGGGACCGCGGTGCGGATCTGGGTGTGCAGCAGGAAGAGGTCGAGATGGTCGCGGCCGAGCCGCTCCAGGCTGGCGGTGAGGCTGCGCCGGATGCGCCCGGCGAAGTTCCGCTCGTCGTCGTCCGGCAGCCCGACCTTCGACGTGATCATGACGTTCTTGGCCGAGGCGGCGACGCGCTCGGCCTCGAAGTCGGTGCCGTAGCCGGGGGCCACGTCCAGCATCGTGATCCCGGCGTCGACAGCGGCGTGCACGGTGGCCACCGCCTCGCGCCGGTCGGTCGTGCCCCAGACGCCGCCGATACCGCCGCCGCCGAGGGTGAGTGCGCTGATCTGCCCGAGTCGTCCGAAGTTCCGAAGCTCCATGACCGCGACGCTAGAACCTGGAGCGCACTCCAGCTCAACCCCGAGAAGCAGAAACCCGCAAGCCGGCGAGTGAGAGCTCGGAAGCTTGAAAAGCAAACCCCGCAAGCCCGCGAGGGGAGCCAGAAAGCTTGAAAAGCCGACGCGCGTAAGCCCGCTGACACGCGGGCCGGCAACGCGACTCATGGCCCGGGCGGCTCTCCCGGTCGTCATGAAGCATGAACGACGACCGGGAGAGCCGCCCGGGAGAGCAAACCATCGGAGCCGGCCGGCCACCGGACCCGGCAGAGGTCACTTCGACGGCGGCGGAACCTCGCACTTGATCTTCGGGTTGACACCGAGCCAGTTCAGCGGCCCGGCGATCGTCGTGACGATCACGGTCCCGGCCTTGGCGCAACTCGCGTCGCCGGTGTCCTTGAAGTAGCCGCGCTCGAACGCCGCGACGAGACCGAGCAGAAGCCAGATGACGATGATGACCGCGCCTGCGCGCATGAGAGAGCCTCCTAAGCCGGGGGAACCGGGGATGCGCGGCAGGTACCCGATCCGATCAGATCTCTAAACTGCGACCCGGCCGTGGCGATGAGGCGCGACGTGTCGTCAACATCGCTGGGAAGCCAGGTCGAGCAGCTCATCGTGGACACGTATGCGTCGCACGCCGGGCTGCCGGGCCGCATCCGGGCCCTGATCGCGGCGGCCGAACAGGCGGGTGACCTGCGCAGCGCCGACCTGGCCCGGCTGATCCGCGCCGAACTCGACAACCGGAACGGGCGGGTTCCGGAGGCGGTGGCGACCGCTCGTACCCTGCTCGGCACGAGCAACGACCGGCTGGTGCGGGCCAAGGCGCACGCGATCATCGCCGGCGGCATGTGGCGGATCGGGGACAGCGCGACCGCGGTCCGGCACTCGCTGCGGTCGGTGCGGATGCTGCAGCCGGGCGACCCGGCCACGATCCGCGCCGACCACGCGATCATCCTGGCCGTGCTCGTCAACGACCAGGGCCTGCGCGAGCTGGAGACGGCCGAGCTGGCGGCCGCGCAGCGCGAGGCGGAGGCGTCCGGCGAGCCGGTTCTGGAGATCGCGAACCTCAACAACTGGGCCTGGTGCGCCTATCAGAGCGGTGACCTGGACGCCGCCGCGGTGATGGTCGAGCGGATGCGGTCCCGGGCCGAGGCCTCCGGCGAGCAGCTCAACTGTTCCTGTGTGGACACCGTCGCCCGGGTGCTGCTGGAGACCGGCCGCCCGGAGGAGGCCGAGACGGTCGTCCTCGACGCGATCGCGAACGCGCCGACCACCGACTCCGACGCGGTCCCGGCGGCGCTGCTGACGCTGGCCGAGATCGAACGCCGCCGCGGTGACTTCGGCGGTGCCGTGCGGACGTTGCTGCGCTGCCGGGAGATGGCGGCCGAGCGGAACCGGCCCGAGGCCGACGCGGAGGCCCTCCGGGCGCTGGCCACCTGTCATGCCGGGGCGGGGGACTTCGAGACGGCGTACCGGCGGATGTGCGAGTTCCACGAGGCCTGGGAGGCGTTGCGGACCCAGCAGAGCGCGGTCGCGGCCCAGTTCGCGCACGCGCAGTTCGCCGTCGAGCAGGCCTGGGACGTCGCCGAGCGCGACCCGCTGACCGGTCTCGGCAACCGCCGCCGCTGCGAGGTCGAGCTGACCGCGGCCCTCGCCACCGGCGGCCCGGTCTGCGTCGCGCTCGTCGACCTGGACCACTTCAAGCAGGTCAACGACACGTTCTCGCACGCGACCGGGGACGAGGTGCTGCGCCGGGTCGCCGGCCTGCTCGGCGCCGCCCCGGGGTTCGCCGGGCGGCTCGGCGGCGAGGAGTTCCTGCTGGTCCTCCGGGCCGGCGCGGAGCAGGCCGCGGCTCACTGCGCGACGGTCCGCGCCGAGATCGAGGGCCACTCCTGGGATGCGGTCGCAGCCGGTCTCGCGGTCACCGCCAGCATCGGCGTCACCGAGATCCGCCCGGGCGAGGACCGCAAGGACGCCCTGTTGCGCGCCGACGATCTGCTCTACGCCGCCAAACGCTCAGGCCGGAACCAGATCAAAACCGATAAACCCCTTTCCTCGGTACGCCCATGACCCTCCCGTGCCAATCCCGGAAGAGTCCCGTGCCACCCCACCCCCGCCGTCCCCGGTAGGCCCGGACGAACACGCCGAACTCCGACGATCCACGCCGCCCGTGCCCCGCGACCCCCGGCGCGGGTCCAGGCCCAGCCGCGGCGTCGCGGAGGGGTGGAGCCGGGCGTGGGCTGATCGCGGTGCGGGGGAGCGGCGCAGGCGTGCGGACGGGCGGGTTCACGACGTACGGCTACATCGGTTTCCGGGCTTGAAGGGTGTAGGTGTGCGGCAGGCGCTCGGGGCGGTCGGCGAGCTGCCATTCGCCGCCGCCGATGTCGCGCATGCGGCCGGGCAGCGCGTTCCACGGCACGCTCCGGTGTTCGACCAGGCCGGTCAGGGTGAGGCCGGCCGAGAGGACCGCGGTGACGATCTCGCCGAGGCCGTGGTTCCACTCGTGGGTGACGGTGTGGACGAACTGATGGTCGGTCTGCACGTAGGTGCCGCCCTCGTCCCACACCATCGGCGCCTCCTGCTCGAAGTACGGCTCGGAGAGCGCGATCACGTCGTCGGTGCGCTCGTATTCGAGGGACCACAGGATCGGGTGTCCCTCCCGGATGAACAGGCGCCCACCCGGGGCGAGCAGCGAGGCGACGGTCGAGGCCCACCGTGAGATGCTCGGCAGCCAGCCGAGCGCGCCGATCCCGGTGTAGACCAGGTCGAACTCGCCGTCGAGCACGTCCCGCGCGGCGTAGACGTCGCTCTGCACGAACGGGATCTCCGCGCCGGCCGAGGAGGCTAGGGCGCGGGCCTGCTTCAGCGACTCGCCGGAGAAGTCCAGGCCGGTCATCGTGGCGCCGAGCCGGGACAGCGAGACCGTGTCGGTGCCGATGTGGCACTGCAGATGAACGCCCCGCTGCCCGGTGAGGTCACCGAGCAGCGGGCGGTCGAACGTGACCACGTCGCTGAGGTGCGCCGGGTCGGCGGCGAACTTGGCGAAACCGTAGTCGGCGGACGCGGCGTGCGCGGGCGCCCGCTCGTCCCAGTTGGCGCGGTTGACAGTCAGATAATCGGTCACGCGCCGGAGCGTATGCGGTCCCGGAACCACAGCGCACTCTGTTTCGGCGTCCGTCGCTGCGTCTCGTAGTCGACCGCGACCAGCCCGAACCGCCGTTGGTAACCCTCGGCCCACTCGAAGTTGTCCATCAGGGACCAGGCGAAATATCCCCGGACGTCGGCGCCCTGTTCCCGCGCCGCGAGCGTCGCCGCGACGTGGTCGCGCAGGTACGCCGTCCGCCCCTCGTCGGCCACGAACCCGTCGGCCGCGGGCACGTCGTCGTAGACCGCACCGTTCTCGGTCACCGCGAGCGGCACGGAATAGTCCCGGTGCAGCCGCAGCAGCAGCGTGGTGAACCGGTCCGGGGTGATCGCCCAGCCCATCGCGGTCGTCGGCACGTCGGGCCGGATCTCCCGGACGATCGGGAAGCCGTTCACGTCGTGCGTGTTGCCGTGCTCGTCGCGCCCGGCGAAATCCTGTCCGAAGTAGAAGTTGACACCCAGGACGTCCGGCCGCCGGTTGATGATCGCCAGGTCGCCGTCCTGGATCGGCAGTGTGCGCCGCTGCCGGGCCAGGTCGGCCAGGACGTCCGCCGGGTAGTGGCCGTGGACCAGCGGGTCCAGGAAGATGCGGGCCACGTTGCCGTCGGCGCGGCGGGCGGCGGCGACGTCCAGCGGGTCGTCGGTGTGCGGAGTCGCGGTACCGATGTTCAGCGCGATCCCGACCGAGTTGCCGGCATTCTTCAGGACAGGAAACGCCAGCCCGTGCGCCAGCAGCAGGTGATGGGTCGCGTCCAGGGCGTCCTGGAACGAACGCCGCCCGGGCGCGTGCACCCCGTGCTGATACCCGAGATAGGCCACACACCACGGCTCGTTCAGCGTCTGCCAGTTCGCCACCCGGTCACCCAGGCGACCGGCGACGATCTCCGCGAACTCGGCCATCCGGTACGCGGTGTCCCGGTTCGTCCAGCCGCCGAGGTCCTCCAGCTCCTGCGGCAGGTCCCAGTGGTAGAGCGTCGTCCACGGCGTGATCCCGTTCCCGAGCAGCTCGTCCACGAGCCGGTCGTAGAAGTCGAGCCCGGCCGGGTTGGCCGGCCCGCGCCCACCCGGCTGCACCCGCGGCCAGGAGACCGAGAACCGGTACGCGTCCACCCCCAGACTCTTGATCAGCTGGACGTCGTCCGGCATCCGGTGGTAGTGGTCGCACGCCACGTCACCGTGTTCGCCGACCACGTCGTGCGCGAAGGTGTCCCAGATGGACGGCGTGCGGCCGTCCTCGGCGGCAGCCCCCTCGATCTGGTAGGCGCTGGTGGCCACGCCCCAGGTGAATGTCACGAGTTGTCTCCTGAAAGAAAGTGGCGGCCGGCCCCGACGGCAGGGGGCCGGCCGCCGGTCTATCCGACGGGCTGCTCGGTGGGATGCAGCCAGCACGCCACCGACCGGGTCGCACCGTCCGCGGTGCCCGGCCGGCCGAGCACCGGGATGTGCCCGGAGCACGGTTCGAACGCCTTCGGGCAGCGCGGGTGGAACGAGCAGCCGCTCGGCATCCCCTTGAGGTCGGGCGGGGAGCCGGCGATCCCGGTCAGCTCCCGCCGCGGTCCGCGAAGAGCCGGGAAGGACCCCAGAAGGCCTTTCGAGTACGGGTGCAGGGAGTCCCGGTAGATCGCCGCCGCCGGCGCCTCCTCGACGATCCGGCCGCCGTACATGATCGCGATCCGGTTGGAGAACTCGACCAGCAGCGACAGGTCGTGCGTGATGAAGATGACCGAGAAGCCCAGCCGCTCGCGCAGCTCGATCAGCTGGCCGAGGATCTGCCGCTGCATGACCACGTCGAGCGCGGTGGTCGGCTCGTCCATGATGACGACCTGCGGCTGCAGGATCAGCGCCATGCCGATCATCACGCGCTGGCGCATGCCGCCGGAGAGCTGATGCGGGTACGCGTCCATCCGGTCCGCCGCGATCCCGACGAGCTTGAGCATCTCGCGGGCGCGGGCGTTGCGGGCGGCCTCGGTCATCTCCGGCCGGTGGGCGCGGAGCACGTCGGTGAGCTGGGTGGAGATCTTGTGAACGGGGTTGAGCGAGTTCATCGCACCCTGGAAGACGATCGCCGTCTCGGCCCAGCGGAACGCGCGCAGCTCACGGTCGGAGAGGCCGAGGACGTCGTACGCCTCGCCGTTCTCCGGGTGGTAGATCACCTGTCCGCCGGTGATCACGCCGGGCGGGGGGAGCAGCCGGGTCAGGCCGTACGCCAGGGTCGACTTGCCGGAGCCGCTCTCCCCGGCCAGGCCGAGCACCTCACCCCGGTGCAGGGTCAGGTTCACGTCGCGGACCGCGCGGACCGCTTGGTCACCCAGGCCGTACCCGACGTTCAGGTTCTTGATCTCCAGAACGGGCTCGCTCATGCCGCCACCTCCGTTGCGCTCCGGCGTCGCCATGAGTTCTCGACTGAGTCCAATGGTTCGCTCGCAAGCTCGTTCATGCCGCCACCTCCGCTGCGCTCCGGCGTCGCCATGAGTTCTCGACTGAGCTCAATGGTTCGCTCGCTAGCTCGCTCACTGGGCCACCTCCGTCTTCAGCACCGGCGTGGCGCGGGTGTGCGGCTCGGGTGAGTTGCTGAGCACCGGCGTGAAGCCGATGCGCATCCGGACCGTACGGCCGTCGACGGTCTTGATCTTGGTTTTGCCGACGCTGCGCAGGCGGGGGCTGACGAACTCGTCGATGCCGAAATTGATCAGCGAGAGGGCGGTGCCGAGCAACGCGATGGCCAGACCGGCCGGGATGAACCACCACCATGCCTCCTGGGCGAGCGCCTGCTGGCCCTGCGCCCAGAACAGGATCGTGCCCCAGTTCCAGGTGGTGCTGGAGGTGACGCCGATGAACGCCAGGGTGATCTCGGAGAGCACGGCGAAGATGACCGTGCCGACGAACCCGGAGGCGATCACCGCGGTCAGGTTCGGCATCAGCTCGAAGACGATCACCCGCCAGGTCTTCTCGCCGGTGGCCCGCGACGCGTCGACGAAGTCACGCCGGCGCAGCGAGAGGGTCTGTGCGCGCAGCACCCGCGCGTTCCAGGACCACGACGTCAGACCGATGACCAGGGCGATCAGCCAGTCCTCGGCGTTCTGCAGGGTGGACGTGATGATGATGATCAGCGGCAGCGCCGGGATGACCAGGAAGACGTTGGAGAGCGCGGAGAGGCCCTCGTCGGTCTTGCCGCCCAGGTAGCCGGCGGTGACGCCGATCAGCACCGACAGCACGGTGGCGATCGTGCCGGCCAGGAAGCCGACGAACATCACGCTGCGGGTGCCGATCAGCAGCTGGCTGAAGACGTCCTGGCCGAGGTGCGTGGTGCCGAGCCAGTGGTCGCCCGACGGCGGCTGGATCAGGGCGTTGCTGCGCGCGTCCGGGTCGTAGGGGGCGACCCACGGCCCGATGATCGCGAGGAGCAGGTAGATGCCGAGCATGACCAGACCGGTGGCGGCCTTCTTGTTGCTGACGAAGCGGAACCGCTGCTTCTTGCTCCGGGCCGGCTTGCCCGACTCCGGCTGCGCCATCGAGCCCTGGCCGGGAATGACCTGCTCGATGCTCGAGGTGGGGATCGTCATCGCTCAGCTCTCCCGGCGAGTGCGCGGTTCGAACAGAAAAGGCTCACTGCTCAGCCCTCCTTGCGGGTGCGCGGGTCGAGGAGCAGGTAGGCGACGTCCGCGATCAGGTTCGCGACCAGCACCGAGATCGTGATGATCAGGAAGACGCCCTGCATCAGCGGGTAGTCCTGCGCGCCCAGTGCCTGGAAGAGCTGGAAGCCGATGCCCGGGTAGGAGAAGACGATCTCCACCAGCAGCGTGCCGCCGACGATGAAGCCGAGCGACAGCGCGAACCCGGAGACGTTCGGCAGCAGCGCGTTGCGGGCCGCGTAGCTCAGCGCCACCCGCCGGTCGGTGAGGCCCTTGGCGTGCGCGACGGTGATGTAGTCCTCACTGGACACCGTCACCATCATGTTGCGCATGCTCAGGATCCAGCCGCTGACCGAGGAGATCAGGATGGTCAGCGCCGGCAGCAGGCTGTGCTTCAGCGCGCTCGGGATGAAGTACTGGTCGAACGCCGGCACCAGGCCGTTGTCGAAGCCACCGGACGACGGGAAGAAGCTGCCCGGGCCGGTGAGCAGGTAGATCGCGATGATGCCGAGCCAGAAGTACGGCACCGAGGAGAGGAACGTGGTCACCGGCAGCAGCCCGTCGGCCCACGAGCCGCGCCGCCAGCCGGCCAGCACGCCCAGGCCCGTACCGAGGAAGAAGCTGATGATCGTGGTGATGCCGACCAGCAGCAGGGTCCACGGCAGGCTGTCCGAGATGATCTCCGAGACCGGGGTCGGGAAGAACGTGAACGACAGGCCGAGGTCGCCGTGGAACAGCTGACTCCAGTAGTCCAGGTACTCCTGCCAGACGCTCTTGTCCTTGTCGAGGCCGAACAGGACGTACAGCGACTGGGTGGCCTCGGTGCTGAGCTGGCCCTGGAACTTGGTGATCAGCGCCTGCACCGGGTCGCCCGGGACCAGTCGCGGGATGAAGAAGTTCAGCGTGATCGCGGCCCACGCGGTGAACAGGTAGAACGCGATGCGTTGCAGCAGGTACTTCACGGGGCCACCTCTGTGTTGCCGTCGTAGAGCCAGCACGCCGCCCAGTGGCCGGGCGCGTCACCGATCTCCAGCGGCACCGGCAGGTCGGTCTTGCAGCGCTCCATCGCGGCCGGGCAGCGCGGGTGGAACCGGCAGCCGGCCGGCGGGTGGATGAGGCTCGGCGGTTCGCCGTCGCTCTGATGTCCGCTCGGGTCACTGCCGAGGAGACGGTCCGGGTCCGGCGCCGAGGCGATCAGCAATTGGGTGTACGGGTGAGCCGGCGACTGGGTCACGGTCTCGCTGTCGCCGCCCTCGACCATGCGTCCGGCGTACATGACCATGGTCTCGTCGGCGAAGTAGCGGGCCGACGCGATGTCATGGGTGATGTAGAGGATCGCCAGGTCGAGCCGGTCCCGCAGGTCGCGCAGCAGGTTCAGCACGCCGAGCCGGATCGACACGTCCAGCATGGACACCGGCTCGTCGGCGAGCAGGGTCTCGGGTTGCGCGCCGAGGGCCCGGGCGATGGCCACGCGCTGGCGCTGACCGCCGGAGAGCTCGTGCGGGAACTTGTCCAGGTACCGCTCCGGCGGGGTGAGCTGCACCTTCTCGAGCAGGTCGTGCAGCGCCCGGTCGAGGTCGGCGGCGGTCTTCCCGGCGTTGTCGTGGATCTTCAGCGACCGGGTCAGGTGGTACCGGATGGTGTGTGTCGGGTTCAGCGACGCGAACGGGTCCTGGAAGATCATCTGGACCTGGGAGCAGTACCGGCGGAACGCCGCGCCTCCCTTGACCGTGGTCGTCTCGCCGTGCAGCCGGATGTCCCCGCCGGTGCGGGGGTAGAGCTGGGCGAGCAGCCGGGCGATCGTGGACTTGCCCGAGCCGGACTCGCCGACCAGGGCCACCACCTTGCCGCGGCGAAGCGTGAGGTGCACGTCATCGACGGCGTGCACCACGTCCTTCCGGTTGGAGAACATGTCGCGCAGCTTCCGGCGGACGGGGAAGTGCTTGGTCAGGCCGATCGCCTCAAGCACCACCTCGCCGGCCGGCGCTTTCGCGTCGGGGATCGACGTCATGCCGGGATTCCTTACAAAAGCGGCGAGCAGGGAGGTGCGGGCGCCCCGGGAGGGCGGGGCGCCCGCGGTCAGGCGATCAGGAGTTGGCGGGCTTGAGGTGCATGATCACGTCGAGCGCGCCGGACTGGGTGGGCTGCATCGGGGCGTAGTTGTCGGCGTCCGACGGCCAGCCGACCCAGTTCTTGGTGCTGTACGCGCCACCGACGTTGTCCGAGCCGACCGGCAGCATCGGGGCCTGCTCCACGAAGATCTTCTGGATCGTGGCCAGGGCGGTGGTGCGGTCCGCGTCGCTGGTCGCGTTCGCGTAGGCCTTGAGCGCGGCGGTCGCCTCCGGGCTCTTGAAGCGGCCGAAGTTGCCCTGCTGGGCGAGCTCGCCGACCGGCTTGAGCAGGTCGCCGTCCATCACGGTCTGGTAGATGTCGAACGGCGTCGAGCCACCGTTGGTCCAGCGCATGACGGCGCCGAAGTCGCCCTTCTGCACGTTCTGGTCCCAGACGTTCTGGTTCGGCTTCTCGACGGTCGCGGCGATGCCGATCTCGGCCAGGTTGCTCTTGATGATCTCGAGCGTGGTCTGGTAGTCCGACCACGGCGCCGGGTCGCTGAGCTTGATGGTGACCGGCTTGCCGCTCTTGTCCTTCAGCGTGGTGCCCTCCAGCTTGTAGCCGGCCTCGCTGAGGATCTTCTTGGCGCCGTCGACGTCGACCGCCAGCGTCTGTCCCTTGTAGGCGTCGGTGACGAACGCGTCACCCGCGCCCTGGGGCAGGCCGGTGACGCTCTTCAGCTCGGGGTGGAAGTAACCGGCCTCGGCCTGGTTGAAGATGTCGGCCCGGTTGATCACCTTGTTCATCGCCTGGCGCAGCTTCGGGTCGTCGAACGGCGCCTGGGTGGTGTTGATGTAGAGGCCGTGGATGCCCAGCACGCCCGGCGCCCAGACCTTGAAGTGCTCCGGGTCCTTGGCGACGAAGGTCTGCTGGTAGTTCGGGATGAACACGAAGCTCCACTCGGACTGGCCGCTGGCCAGCGCGGTGGTCTGCGCGTTGTTGTCGGTGTACGAGGTGTACCGAAGTTCCTTTACGGCCGGCTTGTCCTGCCAGTAACCGCTCTCTCGGCGCTCAAGGACGATGCCCTGCTGGCTGAACGTCTTGAGGGTGTACGGCCCCGAGCCGACCGGCTCCTTGATCGGGTCCTTGGCCGGGTCCGCGATCTTCTCCCAGATGTGCTTGGGGACGATCGGGATCTGGCTGATGATCTTGTGCCACGTGGTGAACTGCGACGACGTGAAGGTGATCGTCACCTTGCTGCCGGCCACGGTGACCTGGTCGATCGGGAGCGCGAAGATGTTCAGCGCCTCGTTCGACTTGATCAGGTTGAACGTGTACGCGACGTCGTCGGCGGTCAGCTTCTGCCCGTCGGACCAGGTCGCGTTGTCGCGGATGGTCACGTCCAGCTGCTTGTAGTCCGTGGCCCACTTGATGTCGCTGGCCAGCCACGGCTTGGCCGGGTCGGCCGGCTTGACGTTGTTCCACATGCCGAGGGGCTCGTAGATGGTCCAGCGGTAGCCGAGCGACGCACCGGCCGAGGTCCCGAGGAACGGGTTGTTGCTCTCGGTGACCGTGCCGTTCGGCATGCCGATCGACAGGAAGTCCACGCCCTTGCTGTTGGCGGCGTCCTTGTTGGCGTTCGGCGAGTCACCGCACGCGGCCAGGCCGCCGGTGGCGAGCACGCCCGCCAGAGCGACCGCGAACAGCTTCCTTCTCTGCATCGGAGAATCTCCTCGGTATAGCGATTTCGGGTGGGAGGGGTGCCCTGAGGGCGTGCGGCATCGCGGGACCGGCGGCAGCCGGCCCCGAGGCGCGCGGGGGTGCCCGACCGGCCCCGTGGCCGGTCGAACGGTCGAGCTCTGGATTCTTTAGGGCTGGGTCGAGGCCCGTGCGGTGAACGTCGCCGGGATCACCGTCGGCCGGTTCGGGAGCGCGGTCCCCTCGAAATGGGCGAGCAGGGTACGGGCCGCGGCCTCGCCCATCTCGCGCATCGGCTGATGCACGGTGGACAGGGCCGGCTGGTGGTGCGCGGCCATCGGGATGTCGTCGAAGCCGACCACCGCGACGTCCTCCGGCACCCGCCGGCCGGCGTCCTGGACGGCCTGCACGGCGCCGAAGGCGGAGAGGTCGTTGTGGCAGAAGACGGCGTCGAAGTCGAGCCCGGCGGCGATCGCCTGCTTGACCCCGTCGGCGCCGCACGCGACGGTGAAGTCGCCGGGAAGCACGTAGGTGTCCGGGATGGGGTGGCCGGCCTCGGCGAACACCGAGGTGAAGCCGTCGGTGCGCTGCACGGTGCAGCCGAACCGGGACGGGCCGGTGACCACGAGCGGCTTGTGGCGCCCGATCTCCAGCAGGTGCCGGGCGGCGTCGGCCGCTCCGCTGTGGTTGGTGGTGCCGACGGTCGGGATCTGGCCACCGGGGATCTGGTCCCGGTCGTCGATCAGCACCATCGGCAGGCCACGGCTGTGCAGGGTGGTGAGGTAGCTCAGGGTGCCTTCCGGCTCGATCGCCAGCAGGCCGTCGAACGACTTGGCGGCGACCTGCGCGGCGAACTGGCGCATCGAGTCGTCACCGCGGTTGAAGGTGAACAGCAGCAGGCCGTACTCCTCGGCCTCCAGCACGTCGACCGCGCCCTGCAGCACCTCGCCCATCCAGGGCCAGGTCAGCGAGGGCACCAGCATGCCGATCACCCGGGTGCGGCCGCGGGCCAGGTTCACCGCACGGGCGCTGGGGACGTAGCCGAGCTCGTCGATCACCGCGCGGACCCGGGCGGCGGTCGACTCGTCCAGCTCACCCTTGCCGTTGAGAACCCGGGACACGGTCGTCTTGCTGACCTTGGCCCGAGCCGCCACGTCGGCGATGGTGATCGGCACAGCTCCTCCGAGATTGTTGTTTCCGGCGGGTTGCGCCGGAGGTTCGGAACCGGTTTCGGGACCGGTTTCGGCAGTCAACCGCAGTGAGCGCAGTCACGTCAATGGGGCCGAGATCTATTTAGGTTTCATTCCGATAACCAGCCGAAGCCGGGTTCGTTTACTGAGGCAACAAACGGTACGTATCGGTCTCCCGGGCAAGATTCGGAAGAACGACACCCAGAGGAGCATCGATCAACAGATCCGCGTACGGCTCCCCGCGCGTCACTCCGCGGTTCACGATCGCCACCCGGACACCCTGCTTGACCGCCCGCAGCACGAACCGGCGACCCGACATGACGGTCAGCGAGGAGCCCAGCACCAGCAGCGTGCGCGCCCCCGCGACCAGCTCGAACGCGCGCGACACCCGGTCGGGCGGCACGGTCTCCCCGAAATACACCACGTCCGGCTTCAGCATCCCGCCGCAGGACCGGCAGCCGACCACGCGGAACCCGTCCAGCTCGGCCTCGTCCAGCTCGACGTCACCGTCCGCGTTCACCGCCGAGGCCACCGCGCTGAAGTCCGGGTTCGCCGCGGTCAGCCGCTCCTCCAGCTCTACCCGGCCGGTCAGCGCGCCGCAGTCCAGGCACGTGATCCGGGCCAGGTTGCCGTGCAGCTCGACGACGTCCCGGGCGCCGGCCGCCTGGTGCAGCCCGTCCACGTTCTGCGTGATCAGCCCGTGCAGCAGGCCCCGCTCCTGCCAGCGGGCCACGGCCCGGTGCCCGTCGTTCGGCGTGGCGCGGCCGATCGTCCGCCAGCCGAGGTGACTGCGCGCCCAGTAGCGCCGTCGGGCGACCGGGTCACCGGTGAACGTCTGATAGGTCATCGGGGTGTTGCGCCGCGCCGAGCCGGACGGCCCCCGGTAATCCGGGATGCCGGAGTCGGTGGAGAGCCCCGCCCCGCTGAGCACCACCACGCCACCCTCGCCCAGCCAGCCGTCCAGCCGGGCCACCTGCTCCACCACGCCGAAGTCCATGACACCCATCGTCCCTCGCCCGGGTGACCGCAGGTGACTCCGTCCGGTTGCCGTAACCGCTCGGACGGGTGCGCGTTGACCTGCGCCCCGGTAGGTTGACCATGTGACCGCTGAGGCGCCTGGGGCGAACCGTCCGTGGGACGGCCGCCGCCTGCTGCGGTTCCTCACCAGCCTGGCCATGCTCGCCCTGGCCGTGACCCTGCGCCTGTCCGGCCCGGTCACCGCCGAGCCGGTCCAGCCGGTCGCGGCCGTCGTCCAGGCCGCCGACTCCACCCCGATCCAGGCACAGCAGCCGGCGGAGAGCCGGCCGGCGCCGCTCGCGGTCCAGCCGGCCGCGCCGGTCACCGCCTTCCCGGCCCCGGTCCTGCGCGCCGGGGCCGTTCCCGCCACCGGCGACTCGCGGGCACCCCCCACCCGCTGACGATCCCTGCGCTTTCACGTCGGTCCGTCGTCCCGTTCCGCTGCCCTGGGGGTGTTCCGTGGATTCCGCCTTCCTGAATTCCGTCCCGCAAGCCGTCGCGATCTGGCTGATCATCGTGCTGCTCCTCGCCGTCGCCGCGGCGACCGTCTCGATCCCCCGCGTGCTCACCGAGCCGACCCCCGACGCCGCCGAACGGCAGCGCTGGGCCGACGAGGTGGCCGTCGCCGCCGAGCAGGCCGCGGTCGCCGTGCGCAAGCGCCGCACCGAGTGGGAGGCGGCTCACGCGGCGGTGGACGAGGCCTGGACGGCGTACGAGAAAGCTGATCTTGCCTGTAACCGCATCGCCTCGGCGGGCGCCTATCCGCTGATGAGCCGCCGCCGCAAGCCCGGTGAGAACGTCGACCGCCAGCGTTATCTGCACCGCGCGGCCAGCGAACTGTGCCGGGTCCAGGACCTCTCCATCGACCAGCTCAACGACGTCTTCGCCCATCGCGGCTGGAACCCTCGCCTGCACCCGGTCCAGCAGGAGGCGGTGCTGGCCCAGGCCGCCCGGGCGCACCGGCTGGACGTCTGGACCGCGGCCGTCGAGCGGGAACGCGCCGCCTGGCGCGGCGTCGAGGCGGCGGCCGAGACGCTGGCCGGCCTGCGCGCCGAGGCGATGACCGCACCGCTGCGGGTGGACGCGTCCGAGCAGACCGACCAGCAGTGGTGGACGGAGCAGTGGACCGGAGCCGAGATGCCCGCCGTCGCGTGACGTCCAACCTGGACCCGGCTCACGTTCGTGAGCGGTCTGTCGCACTCTCCCGGTAACGTTTGGCGCGGCGGGGGGAGAGCGGAGCGGCGAGGAGGAGATGGTGGCGGTAACACCGGCGGAGACGTCCAAGGCCGTGAACCGGATACACCGGGCGGCTCTGGTCGAGGATGCCGTCCACCAGGTGATCGAGCGCAACCTGAGGAATCGGGGCTGGAAGCCGTACATCACGGCCTACACCGGCTACGGTTCCCCCGGCTGGGCCCGGGTGATGGCCCGGGTGCTGCTCTCCCGGCCCCGGCTGGCCCGTAAGAAGCGGGAGAAGCTGCGCGGCTGGCGCAGCTTCACCACCACCCCGGTCAGCAACGCCGTCGTGCGCATCGAGGTCGGCGGCATCGTCACCGAGACCCGCACCGACCGCAGTGGTTACGTGGACTGTCGCGTCAAGGGCGACCTCGAGCCCGGCTGGGCCAGCGTCCGGCTGCACTGCGAGGGCGCCGCCCCGGTCGACGCGCCGATCCGGGTGATCGACCCGGCCGTGAAGTTCGGCCTGATCTCCGACATCGACGACACGGTCATGGTCACCGCGCTGCCCCGCCCCCTGCTCGCCGCGTGGAACACGTTCGTCCTCGACGAGCACGCGCGCATGGCCGTCCCCGGCATGGCGGTGCTCTACGAGCGGCTGATCAACGCGAACCCGGGCACCCCGGTGATCTACCTCTCCACCGGCGCGTGGAACGTGGCGCCCACCCTGACCCGTTTCCTCAGCCGCCACCTCTACCCGGCCGGCCCGATCCTGCTCACCGACTGGGGTCCGACCCCCGATCGCTGGTTCCGCAGTGGCCAGGAACACAAGCGCAACTCGCTGCGCCGGCTCGCCGAGGAGTTCCCCGACGTCAAATGGCTGCTCGTCGGCGACGACGGTCAGCACGACCCGGAGATCTACTCCGGCTTCGCCCGCGAGCACCCGGAGAACGTGGCCGCCGTCGCGATCCGCCGGCTCTCGCCGACCCAGGCGGTGCTGGCCGGCGCCGTGCCCGGCCCGACCGAGGCGGCCGAGGCCGTGCCGTCCGGGGGTAAGACGTGGTTCGCCGCCCCGGACGGCGCCGGTCTCTGGTCCCTGCTCCGGGACACGGACCTCGCCGAATGAACCCTTACTCGCTCTTCTCCGGCGGGCCGGCCGACTCGGCCACCCGGGCGTGCAACCGCTCCCGGATCTCGTCGGGGGAGTATGCCCTGCGCTTGCGTTCACCCCGGGCGATCACCACCCCGGTCGCCGCGACTCCCGCCAGCCCCGCCAGTCCCGCTACCTTCCACCACCGCATCTGCTGAGAATAGACACGTGGTTGCCGACATCAGCCTCGACGAGGCCATCGAACTGACCCGCACGGGTGACATCTGGATCTTCCGCGGCCGTTCCGGGCCGGACCGTGCCATCCAGACCCTCACCAACAGCCCGGTGAACCATGTCGGGATGTCGGTGGTGATCGAGGACATGCCACCCCTCATGTGGCATGCCGAGCTGGGCAAATCCCTGCCCGACATGTGGTCCGGCACGTTCCAGCGCGGCGTCCAGCTGCACGACCTGCGCGACGCGGTCACCGTCTGGGCCCGTCGCTACGGTCAGCGTGGCTGGCTGCGCCAGCTGGAGCCGGGTGTGACCCGCGCCATGGAGGACAAAGCACTCAAGACCATCGCCCGGCTCGACGGCACCCCGTTCCCGTCGACGTCCCAGCTCGCCCTGCGCTGGGCCCGCGGGCGGGTCCCGCTGATCCGCCCGCCGTGGAAGCCGTCCGAGGCCGCCAACGCGACGCTGGAGAAGGCGTACTGCGCGGAGGTGGTGGCGGTCACCTACGAGGACATGGGGCTGCTGCCGCGCAACCGGAAGGCCAACTGGTACGACCCGGGCCGCTTCTGGTCCGGCGACGAGCTGGAGCTCAGCACCGGGTTCCTGCTCGGCGACGAGATCTCGGTCCGGGTCCCCGAGGCCGACACCGCCAGACCGGCGCGCTAGGCAGGACACGGCCTGGACGAGGCGGGTCCCCTCGGTATCGGTGACCCGCCTCAGCATCTCCGGTGCGACCCCGCCCATCCGCAGCAGCGTGTGCTCCCGGCTGCGTTCCAGAATCCCGGTCGTCGTGGACGCGGCCAGGCGGATCCCGGCGACCAGGAACGCCGGCAGGCAGATCCGGGCCGGGGCCCGATGCGTGCGGACCCGGCGCCCTCCTGCCCGCGCCTGGCGGCCCGCCCGCCTGGCGGTCTGCCCGCCTGGCGGTCTGCCCGCGCCTGGACGGCCGGTGTGAGCAGCAGGCAGCCACCGATGGCGACTCCGGCGCACGTGACCAGGACGGCTGTCACACCCGCTCCCGGGCGAAGGGCGGTCGGCAGGCCCAGCAACCGGCCCGGGTCGTGATGATGGCGTAGCCGCCGTCCCGATGCCGGCCACGCCGGACGAGAGGTCGACCCGTCCGGCCACGCCGGACGAGAGGTCGACCCGTCCGCGGATGCCGCCGTCAAGGTCATGGCACCGGGCGTCGACGTGGTCATGGTCGAACCATCGGCCGGGGCCGCCCGAACTTGCGAACGCCGTGGCCGGACGCTGACGGAGCCGGACGCCGCTCAGTCGTCCCTCACTCGCCGTTCCGGAGCCGGCACGGTGCCGGCTCCGGAATCGGGAAGCTCAGGTCAGCGGCCGGAGCGTCGGCCGCCCGCGCGAGCGGAGAACGCGGCCGCGCCACCCCCGGCCGGCCGGGGCTGCGGAGCGGCGCCACCGGTCCGGGCCTGCCCGGACCGCCCACTGCCGTTGCTGTTTCGCGGCGCCGGGGACGCGGACCGTTGCCCGCCCCCGTCAGCCGCGGGACGCCGCCGTCCCGAGGCCGGCTTGTCGGCCCCGGGCGCGTGCCCGGCGGAGTTGCCCCGCCGTCCACCGGCCCCCGGAGCGGAGTCGCGACCGCCCGCAGCGGCAGCACCGCCACGACCGCCGCCGACGTTGTCACGGCCGCCGGAGGTAGCGGCTCGACCGCCTCGTCGTCCGGACTCAGCCGCGCCGGCACTGGACGTGGGCGCCGAACCACCCGACGAGCCCGAGCCGCGACCACGACCACCACCACCACCACCGCGGCGCCGCCCGCTGCCGTCACCGGAGTCGGACTCCGGTGCGGCGGACGCGGACTGCGGAGCCGGCGCGACGAACGTCCGCTCGCCCGGCGCGAGTTCCGCGAGCAGCGCGTCCCCGGGCCGGACCCGCCGGGTCGCCGGCCGGATCCCGGCTTTCCGGGTGAGGTCCCGCACGTCGGCCTGCTGGTCGTCGGTCATCAGCGTGATGACGGTGCCCCGCGCCCCGGCCCGGGCGGTACGCCCCGACCGGTGCAGGTATGCCTTGTGCTCGACCGGCGGATCGGCGTGCACCACGAGCGCCACGTCGTCCACGTGGATGCCGCGCGCCGCGATGTCGGTCGCGACCAGGGTCGGAGCGGTCCCGTCGGAGAACGCCGACAGGTTCCGGTTCCGCGCGTTCTGCGCCAGGTTGCCGTGCAGTTCGACGGCGGGCACCCCGGCGGCGATGAGTTGCCGGGTGAGGACTTTGGCCCGCCGCTTGGTGCGGGTGAAGACCACCGACCGCCCGGGCGCCGCGAGCAGCTCGACCAGGACCGGGAACCGGTCGTCGGGCTGCACGTGCAGCACGTGGTGGTCCATCTCGACGGGCGCCTGCGCGGCCGCGTCCACGTGGTGCGTGACGGGTTTGCGCATGAACTGCTTGACCAGGACGTCGATGCCGTTGTCCAGGGTGGCCGAGAAGAGCAGGCGCTGCCCCCCGGCCGGCGTCTGCGACAGCAGCCGCCGGACGACCGGCAGGAAGCCCAGGTCGGCCATGTGGTCGGCCTCGTCGAGCACGGTGATCTCGATCGCGTCGAGCGACGCGTGCCCGTTGCGGATGTGGTCGTCGAGCCGGCCCGGGCAGGCGACGAGGATGTCGACGCCCTTGCGCAGCGCGGCGATCTGTGGGTTCGCCCCGACGCCACCGAAGACGGTGAGCGTGTTCAGGCCCATGGCCTCGGCGAGTGGGCGCAGCGACGCCTCGATCTGGGTGGCCAGCTCGCGGGTCGGCGCAAGGATGAGGGCACGCGGACGGCCCGGGCGACGCGGTGACTTCTTCGCAGAGAGCCGCGTCACAACGGGCAGGACGAACGCGTACGTCTTCCCGGATCCGGTCCGCCCGCGCCCGAGCAGATCGCGCCCGGCGAGCGAATCAGGCAGCGTCGCCGCCTGGATCGGGAACGGTGTGGTGATGCCGAGTTCGGCGAGCGCGCCGGCCAGTACGGCCGGGACGCCTAGCTCGATGAACGAAGTCAAAGGGGGTAACTCTCCGTAGGTCAGGTGCTGATCATCCTACCGGTCACCCATGGCAACCACGCTGCACCCGTTAGGGAACCACGTAGCACTCAGCCTCGCAGATCTTTTTCCTCAGCGCCGGACGCCCCCACTCCGGCCGGTACTGAGGAGACCCCTGATGAACGGTGAGGCGCCTGCCGTCGATCGGCGTCGCGAGGACATCGTGCGAGCGAACATGCCGCTCGTCGGGCACCTGGTCCGCGAGATGCTGGCCCGGGTCCCCGCCCACGTGAACCGCGACGATCTGCTGTCCGCCGGCTATGCCGCTCTGGTCGCGGCCGCCCGCGGTTTCGACGCGGAGCGGGGTGTGCCCTTCCCGCGGTTCGCCGCCGCCCGGGTGCGCGGCGCGCTGCTGGACGAGTTGCGTGGGCTCGACTGGGCGAGCCGCTCGGTGCGCCAGCGGGCCCGGCGGACCGACGCGGCCCGCGAGGAGCTGACCGCCGAGCTCGGCCGGACCCCGACCGTGCAGGAGGTCGCGGAGCGGCTCGGCTGCACGGTCGAGGACATCGAGCACGCCGAGGACGACGTGCACCGGGCCACGGTGTTCAGCCTGCAGGGTTTCGCGACGGCCACGGCTGACGACATCGTCACCGAGCCGGGCGCGGGGCCGGAGGAGATGCTGATCCGCCGGGAGCGGGTCGGCTACCTGCGGCATGCGGTGGAGGCGTTGCCGGAGCGGTTGCGCGTGGTCGTCCAGGGCTACTTCTTCCAGGAGCGCCCGATGGCCGAGATCGCCGCCGAGCTGGGTGTCAGCGAGTCCCGGGTGTCGCAGTTGCGGGCCGAGGCGCTGGTGCTGCTGCGCGACGGGCTGAACATCCACCTGGATCCGGCGATGGCCGCCGAGAACCCGCCGAAGGAGGGTTGCGTCGCGCGGCGCCGGGCCGCGTACTACGACCGGATCGCGAGCCGCGGCACGTTGCGCAGCCGGCTCGCGCTCACCGGCCCGGACGGCATCCCGGTGGCCGCCTGAAGTCCTGGCAGGAATGCGGGGGCCCGTCGCGATTCGCGGCGGGCCCCAAAAAACTTTTCCCGGCCCCGGAACCCGCCATTCGGTACGCCGTGAGCGCGCTACTGATTGTTGGCGCAGGTGCCGGCCTTCTTCTGGGCAGCGATCGCCTTGGCCGCCCCCATCTTGTAGAGCGCCAGTCCCTCGGCCGCCGGCTCCAGCTTCCACGCGTCCTTCTCGTAGACCATCGTGTACGACTGCGCCGCGACGAGCTGCTTCGCGATCACGATGGCCTTGTCCGTGCCCTCCATCCGGGCACTGGTCAGCTGGATCGCCAGCCCCTTGCGCGAGCACGCCTGGTTCAGCTTGACGTAGTCGTCCTTGCTGATCGACTGCTTGCCGGCCGCGGTGTACATGTCCCAGGCGCCGGCGAAGTCGCCCCCGCTGAATCGATCGAAAACGGTCTGCGCGGCGTTCTTCGCGCCGTCGATGGTCTTCGGCTCGGGGCCACCGCCGGCGGCCGCGGCGGCGTTGCCGGCCGGGGCGTCGTCGTCGGAGGAGCAGGCGGAGGTGACACCGAGGGTGGCGACTGCGGCAAGGGCGAGGACGGCGATACGTCGGTACGGGGTGTTGATGTCCATGGCCTGGTTAATCCCGGCACGCGGTCACGCGTAACGGCTCCGGCGTGTCCTGACGGCTTCCTGACAGTCCCCGTCGACCCCGTAACTCGGCTGGCCGTGGGCTATTCTGGTCGTTTGCCGTAAACAGAAAAGGCAACCAATCAGAATTGGTTGCCAGCGGCCGGAATGATAGCACGAAAAGGGGCGATTTTGTCAAGCTCGAACGCCGACGTCGATTCCGAGCAGGCGTACTTGACCGCGCTCTACCAGCGGCTCGACCAGCTGCGTGAGCAGGCCGACAGCCGGCTCAAGGCGATCCTGCTGGAAGCCGGCGGCACCCCGCAGGGCCGCACCCAGCGCGAGGCCACGCGTGCCCACTACGCGGAGCAACTCGCCCAGATGAATTCCGTCGAGAACGGCCTCTGTTTCGGCCGGCTCGACTACGCGACCGGATCGAATCAGTACATCGGCCGGATCGGTCTCTTCGCCGAGGACCGTGACCAGGATCCACTTCTGGTCGACTGGCGCGCCCCGGCGGCCCGGCCGTTCTACCTCGCCACCGCGGTCAACCCGGAGGGGGTCACCCGGCGGCGCCATCTGCGCACCCGGGGCCGCACCCTGACCGGGGTCGACGACGAGGTGCTGGACCTGGAGGCCGGCGACGGCACCGGCCGGGAGGACGTGACCGGTGAGGCCGCACTGCTCTCGGCGCTGACCGCGAACCGGACCGGCCGGATGCGCGACATCGTCGAGACCATCCAGGCCGAGCAGGACGAGGTGATCCGTTCCGGTCTGGCCGGCGCGCTGGTCGTGCAGGGCGGGCCGGGCACCGGCAAGACCGCGGTCGCGCTGCACCGCGCGGCGTACCTGCTCTACACCTACCGCCAGCAGCTCACCAAGTCCGGCGTGCTGATCCTCGGGCCGAACCTCACGTTCCTGCGCTACATCTCCCAGGTCCTCCCGTCGCTGGCCGAGACCGGCGTCCTGCTGGCCACGCTCGGCGACATGTTCCCGGGGGTGCGCGCCCGTGGCCACGAGCCGGACGAGGTCGCCCTGATCAAGGGTGACGTCGACCTGATGCTCCCGGCCCTGGAGAACGCGGTCGCCGACCGGCAGACCGTCCCGGCGGCGTTCGCCGAGGTCGACCACGACGGCTACCCGCTGCGGGTGGAGCGCGCGCTGATCGAGGACGCGCGCGCCGTCGCCCGGCGGTCCGGCCGGCCGCACAACGTGGCCCGGGCGGTCTTCGTCACCGAGGCGATCCACGCGCTGTCCCTGCAGATCGCCGAGCGCATCGGCGCCGACCCGCTCGGCGGGGAGAACCTGCTCTCCGAGGCCGACCTCGCGGAGACGCGTCGTGAGCTGCGGGAGGACATCGACGTACAGCAGATGCTGTTTGATTTCTGGCCGGTGCTCACGCCGCGGCAGGTGCTGCGTGATCTGCTCACCGACGCTGACCGGCTGGAGTCGGCGGGTCTTCCGCCGTCGCTGCTGCGGGACCGGGAGGCGCGCTGGACGCCGGCCGACGTGCCGCTGCTGGACGAGCTGGCCGAGCTGCTCGGCGTGGACGACACGCTGAAGAAGCGGGAGGCGGCCCGGGAACGGGAGGCCGCGATCGACTACGCCGAGGGCGTGCTGGAGATCGTCGAGGGTTCCCGGTCGCTCGACTTCGAGGACCAGGAGGAGGAGATCCTCTCCGCGATCGACGTGGTCGACGCGAGCGCGTTCGTCGAGCGGCACGAGGTGATCGACACCCGGACCGCGGCCGAGCGGGCCGCCACCGACCGCACCTGGATGTTCGGTCATGTGATCGTCGACGAGGCGCAGGAGCTGTCACCGATGGCCTGGCGGCTGCTGATGCGCCGCTGCCCGAGCCGCTCGATGACCGTGGTCGGCGACGTCGCGCAGACCTCCGAGCCGGCCGGTTCGACCAGCTGGGAGCAGGTCTTCGAGCCCTACGTGGGGCAGCGCTGGCGGCTGGTCGAGCTGAGCGTCAACTACCGCACCCCGGCCGAGGTGATGGCCGTCGCCGCGGACGTGCTCGCCCAGGTCGGCCCGTCGCTGAAGCCGCCGCGGTCGGTCCGCTCGGCCGGCGTCACCCCGTGGGCGCGGCGCGTGCCGGCCGAAACGCTCGCCGAGGAGCTGATCGCGGACGTCCGTAAGGAGGCCGCCGCCGTCGAGTCCGGCCGTGTCGGCGTCCTGGTCCCGGCGCAACTGCAGGAGAAACTCGGTGCCGCCCTGGTCGCGGCGGTCCCCGGCGCGGCCGTGGGGGAGCAGCCCGACCTGCTCAACCAGGTCGTCCTGATGACCGTCCGGCAGGCGAAGGGCCTGGAGTTCGACTCCGTCCTGGTGATCTGCCCGGACGAGATCGTCGCCGAGAGCCCGCGCGGCCTGTCCGACCTCTACGTGGCGGTCACCCGGGCCACGCAGCGGCTCGGGGTGCTGCACACCGCGCCGCTGCCGCCGGTGCTCTCCGCTCTGGCCTGAGGCTGATCGGTCCCGGTCAGGGGCGCGCCTTCGTGATGAAGACGTTCTCCCGGCCGGGCCGGTCCGGCGCGTCCCGGACCTCGAGAACGTCAAATCTCGCCGCACGCAACGAGTCCTCGATCTCCTCCCGGGACCGGAACCGCAGCGTGGAGTCGGACGTCAGCACGGTCCCGTCCTCGAAGCCGAACTCGTAGCGGAACGAGACCAGCGGCAGCCGCACCTCGCCGAGCGCAAACCGTCGATCCACCACGCCGACGCCCGGGATGTCGAGACTCCCGGCGTTGTACTCCGCCCATTCCTCCCAGCCGCGGAACTCCGGCCGCCGCGCCTCGAAGACGAAGTGCCCGCCCGCCCGCAGCGCGCCCCGGACCCCGCGCAGCGCCGCCGCCCAGTCCTCGTCGGAGAGGAAGACCTGCGCCACGTTCCCGGTCATCAGGGCCAGATCCGCGTCGAGCGCGGGCAGCTCGTCGGCGGCCGCGTGCAACCACTGGACCGTGGACGACTTGGCCCGCGCCACCGCGAGCGACGCCTCCGCCGGGTCAGCTCCGAGCACCGGGTACCCGAGGCCGGCGAGCACCGTCGCCAACGTCCCGGTCCCGCATCCGACGTCGACGATCCGTTCCGGTCGCAACGAGTCGACGATCGCCACGTAGGCCGGAAGGTCGCCCCGGTCGCTGTCGAAGGCGTCGTAGAGCGGCGCAAGGCGAGGATGGGCAAAGTGTGCGTCCGGCATGCTGACGAATCAATCAGTCCGCCCCATGGAACGCCATCGAATAAAGACCGAGGGGCCCGGCGCGAGCCGAGCCCCTCAGTACGGTCAGGCAGCGACCGCCGGACGCGTCCCGCGACCGATCGCGGTGTGCCCGTGGCTGTTGGTCATCGCCAGCCGGCTGTGCATGGTGGTGTTGTTCGCGATGCTCGCGTAGTACGACGCGCGCCGACGGGCCGTGATGCTGTCCGGGTTCTCCGGGACCGGCGCCATCTCCGGGTCGAGGTGCGTGTTCAAGCCGTCGCGCAGCAGCGACAGCGCTTCGGCGCGCAGCTGCGACACCCGCGACTCGGTCACGCCGAGGTCCTTGGCGATGTCCGCCATCGGGCGCTCCTGCAGGAAGTACTCGGTGACCACGGTCTGCAGCCGCTCCGGCAGCGAGCCGATCGCGTGGTGCAGGTAGCCGATCTGCTCCCGGCGCAGCAGCATCTCCTCCGGGCCCGGGGTGCGCTCGGTCACCAGGTCGTCGGCGCTGCTGGTGGTGAAGCCCTGCAGCGACAGGACGGTGGCGCGCTGCACGTCGGTGTCGGTCTGGTGCAGCTCGGTCGTGGTGGTGCCGAGTGCCTGCGCCAGCTCCTCCGGCGTCGGCGTCCGGCCGAGGCTGGTGGCCAGGTTCTGGCGGGTGGTCTCGGTGTTGCGGGCCTTGGACCGCACCGAGCGGGTCGCCCAGTCCAGCGAGCGCAGCTCGTCGAGCAGCGCGCCGCGGATCCGGGTGCCGGCGAAGCGGTGGAACGGCACGCCGCGGTCGGCGTCCCAGCCGCGGGCGGCGGTGACCAGCGCGTGCAGACCGGCACTGGTCAGGTCGTCGCGGTGGATGTGGTTGGGGATCCGGCTGAGCATGTCCCGCACCAGGTGGCCGACCAGCGGCATGTGCGTGCGGATCAGCTCCTCCTGCTCGCGGGCGGTGAGCACCGGCGTGGCGGAAGCGGTGTCGGCGGCGAGGTCGGCAGCGGTCGTCACGGTGCTGGTCATGTTCGTTTCCCCCGGTTGTTCGTCGGCGCCCTGGCTGGTGGCACCGGCTGACAGGAAGAAACTTTGAAGCCCGGAAGGTGCAGGAAAAGGTCACGCACAGTTGCGTGCCGGTTGCTGTGGAACTGGTTCCCCGGGACGCCCGTGTCGATCGGCGGCGCACGCCCCGGCTTGAGACTTTCCGTGGGTCTGCGGCAGGGTGGGCCGCATGGATCTGAGCGACAGCGGCAACGCCGTCACCGTCATCGCCGGGGTGCTGATCGTCGCCGGAGTGTTCGGGGTGATCCTGCCGATCATCCCCGGGCTGCTGCTGAGCTGGAGCGGCGTACTGCTCTGGGCGCTGCTGTCCGACGCCGGGGGAGCCGCGAAATGGGTGGTCCTGGCGGTCGCCACGGTGATCACCGCGCTCGGGACGGTGGTCAAGTTCCTCTGGCCCGGCCGCAAGCTGAAGGACTCCGGGGTGCCCCTGCCGAGCCTGCTCGCCGGTGGCGTACTCGGTCTGGTCGGCTTCTTCGTCGTCCCGGTGATCGGCCTGCTGCTCGGTTTCCTGCTCGGCATCTATGCGATGGAGGCGATGCGCCTCGGCACCGACCAGGCCTGGCCGTCGACCCGCCGCGCGCTTGCCGCCGTCGGCCTGTCCCTGCTGGTCGAGTTCGCCGCCGCCCTCGGCGTAGCCGTCGTCTGGGTCTTCGGGCTGATCACAACCTAGATCAAATTCACTGTTGCCGGTCTCCGCCGGGGTCCGGGCCGTCGCTCCCGCGGGGACCCTTCCGGTCCTCGCAGGGCCGTGGCCGGCCCAGGACGCGAGGCCCGCAAGGGCGGCGTCCGTGGGTGGTTCCGCTCAGAGCACCGAACCCGTCCACAGCTCCCACCTGTGGCGAAGCCCCGCCCGTCGCAGCCCGCGACGGGGCCGGCGGGTCAGGAGCTCTGTTCGCGGGCGATGCGGCGCCGGCGGCGCTGGGTGAGCACCAGCAACAGCGGGATCCCGGCGAGCACCACCGCCGCCGTGGCCGCGGCCGGCACGGACAGGCCACCGGACTTGCTCGCCGGCTCCGCGGCCACCCCGGCTCCGCTGCCGGTGGTCGTCTTCTCCGGGGTCGCGCTCGAGGCCTGCGCCGACGCCGCGACCTCGTCGGGCGTCACCAGGTGGCCGACCGACGAGCCGGCCGGCTGGGCGAAACCCCAGTCGAGCAGCGCCGCGCCCTGCTGCCAGCCACGGATCGGCTGGGCTTCCGCGCCGAGCAGCGTGACGACCAGCCGCCGCCCGTTGCGCTGCGCCGCACCCACGTAGCTGTGCCGGGCGACCGTGGTGAACCCGGTTTTCCCGCCCATCGCGCCCGGGTAGTTGTAGATCAGCTTGTTCTCGTTCTGGAACTGGAAGCCGCCGACCTTGCGGGCCGGCTGGGCGGGCATCTGCGCGGACCTGGTGAGCACGTATTTCCGGAAGTCCGCGTTGGCGAAATCCACCCGGGCGATCAGTGCCAGGTCGTACGCGCTGGTGAATTGCCCTTTGCCGTCGAGGCCGGACGGCGTGACCGCATGTGTCTGGTAGGCGCCGAGCGACGCCGCCTTGGCGTTCATCGCCGCGACGGTCTTGGCGACCCCGTCCGCGCCGCCCCCGCCGGCCATCCGGGCCAGCGCGTTCGCCGCGTCGTTGCCGGAGTTCAGCAGGAGGCCGAGCCAAAGCGTGGCGACCGGGTAGGTGCCGCCGACCACGATCCCGACCGCTGAACTGTTCACCTCGATGTCCAGGTCACTCTGGACGATCTTGACCTTCTGCGCCGGGTCGAGTTTGTCGATCGCGGTCGCCGCCAGCAGTGTCTTCTGCACGCTGGCCGGGGTCTGGTAGACGTGCGGCCCGCAGGATCCGAGCACCGCGCCGGTGTCCAGGTCGGCGACGATCCAGGTGGTCGCGGTGACGGCCGGTGGCTGTTTCGCCCCCGCCGGAATGATCAGCCCGTGGGTCGCCAGGTCGTCGCCGCCGACCTTCATGGCTGTCGGGTCGTCGGCCGGCGGGACCGGACGCGGCGGGGCGCTCGGCTTGGCGATCTTCGGATGCGGGCAGGGGATCTCGGCGGCCGCGGCCGGGCTCCCGGGGAAGGTGATCAGTGTCGTGGCAAGCAAGCTCGCCGTGAGGGCGGCGGCGATCCGGCGTGTCGTCACGGCCAGCGGGCTCCCGCTTCCAGTCGGCGTTCCAGCAGATGCTCCAGCGGCACGGTTTCGCCGTCACCGCCACCGGCGCCCACGATCAGGCGCGGCATGCTCGGCGACACCTCGGCCCCGGTGAACCGGGCGCGCAGTGAGGCCGGGACGGTGAGCACGTAATACTCCCCGTCCTCGCCGACGGCGACGGACCGGTTGGACTTCAGATACCACCCGCGGGCCCGGGTCTTGTAGGTCCACCGGCCGTCGTAGGTGGTCGCGGTCAGCGCGTGCGGGGCGAGCCCGCGCTCGCCGGCCCGGCGGACGAAATCCTCGAGCAGGGTCGCGGCGTGGCGGGCCTCGGCGGTGCGCCCGGCCTCCAGTGCGGCGGCGCGCCCGGCGACGGCCTGACGGTGGTGCGCCAGCCAGTCGGCGTGCTCGTCCTGCATGGCGCCGACCCTAACGTGAGAGCCCGTCCGGAGGCCAACCGGGCTTTCTCAGGATTCTGTGCTAATCCTCTCGGCACATTCTGATAAGGCGCCGCGCAAGGGGAGCGAAAAGAATTGCCGGATCGTGCCGGGGAGTTGCGCGGCATGCCGTTCGGGGGCCAGACTGTGCGCGGGCGAATTGATTTCTCTCGGGAGTCGTTATGGCGCGGCAGGTAATCACCACCCTGATCGACGATCTGGACGGCAAGAAGGCGGATCGCACCGTCGAGTTCAGCCTCGACGGAGTCAGCTACACGATCGACCTTTCCGAGGCCAATGCCGGAAAGCTGCGCAAGGCGCTGGATCCGTACATCAACGCGGGAACGCGTCTGGGCCGGACGTCCGCGGGCCGCATCCCGGGGCGTGGCGCGGCTCCGGCTCGCACCGCGGGTTCCCGCGACGAGAACCGGCTGATCCGCGAGTGGGCCATCGGCAACGGGCACAAAATCTCCGAGCGGGGCCGCATTCCGCAGGAGGTCAGCAACGCCTATCGGGCGGCCCACGGCCGCTGACCCTCAGGTTCTGTCCCGCGTGATCCGCGGGACAGAACCTACCGGCGAAATTGCGCTTCCGTCCGAATTGGATGGTTTCAAATAGTCGCGCGCAGGCGCGGCAGCTCGACGGCCACCGCTTCCAGTACCTTCTCGTCGCCCGCATACCAACTGGACTGCCGTGGCCAATGCGTGATCACGTCGGTGAATCCCAGGGCGGCCGCCCGCCCGGCTGCTTCCTGGAACGCGTCCACACTGCTCATCGAGAACACCGGTGACGAGTCGAGATTGAGGTATCGGTCGACCGTTTCCGGGGCCCGTCCCGCGTCGGCGAGGGCGGCTTCGAAACGGTCCCGGCTCTCGGCGACCACGCGCCACCATTCCTCGACGGTCTCGGCCTGCGGGCCGGTGGTGACCCAGCCGTCGCCGTGCCGGGCGGCCAGTCGCAGCGCGCGCGGCCCGTTGGCGGCGATCACGAACGGCGGCCGGGGTTGTTGCAGCGGCCCCGGGATGCTGCGCGCGTCGACCGCCGAGTAGAACGAGCCGGACCACGTGGTCGACGGCTGCGTCAGGATCGTGCCGAACAGTTCCAGGAACTCGGCGAACCGGTCGACGCGGGTGCGCGGGCTCAGTTCCGTCCCGCCGAGCACCGCCGAGTCGAACCCGATCCCGCCCGCACCCAGCCCGAGCAGCAGCCGGCCGCCGGAGATGTCGTCCAGCGCGGTCGCCTCCCGCGCGAAGTGCACCGGGTGCCGGAAGTTGGGTGTGGCGACGTACGTCCCGAGTTTGATCTTTTCGGTGACCATGGCCGCCGCCGTGAGCGTCGGGACCGCGTCGAACCACGGGCCGTCGATCAGGTCACGCCAGCCGAGGTGGTCGTAGGTCCAGGCGTGGTCGAAGCCGAACTCCTCGGCCAGGCGCCACCGCTTGGCCGACTCGGACCAGCGCTGATCAGGAAGAATCACGATGCCGAAACGCATCGGGCCAGCCTAGATCCCGCACTCTGCCGGCCCGGAAGGCGGCCGGGTCGCGCTTCCGGCTGGTTCGCCGGGGTGGTCTCAGGCGCTGCGGAGATCGTCCCCGGCGGTGGCCGCGGCGGAATCGGCGGCGGCGGCCTCGAAGGCCCGCAACGCCCGCACCAGGTCCTGCCGGGCACTGACCGGCATCCGCTCCAGCACCTCGGTCAGCGCGGCCCGCCGATGTTCCCGCAGGTCGGCCAGGAGCCGCCGGGACGCGGGGGTGAGCAGCAGCCGAACCTCGCGCCGGTCCCGCGGGTCGACGACCCGGCGCAGCAGCCCGGTCGCCTCCAGCCGGTCGCAGAGCCGGCTGGCCGACGACGGCACCACGTCGAGGGCCTCCGCGAGGCGGCTCATGTTGGTGTGCCGGTTCTCCGCGACGATGGTCAGGACGCGCAACTGGGCGGGTGGAATGACCGGTGCCTGGGCGAGACGGGCCCGCTCCAGGACAGCGGCCAGCGACTCCACCGACGACTCGATAGCCGCGGCCACATCGCTGGCGTACTCCATGGTGTTCCCCGTCGCGAGGTCACGGATCCCGTGTACAAAGAACCTCGAACTACCCACCGTCGACCGCACCAAACCTGTCAGCGGCGCCAATCCAGGCACACCGTGACAGCGTCGTCCTCCGGCTCGTGGCCCTTGTGAAACTCACGCAAGCTTCGCATCACCGTACCGACCGCCTCCCCGGCGGGCTGCAACCTAGTCCGGCGCAACGCTGTGAGCAGCGCAGACTCGCCGAAGGTGGTGCCACCGCCGGGTGCCGCGGCGTGCACGCCGTCGCTGACCACGAGCAGCCGGTCGCCCGGTTCCAGCCGGAAACGCTCGATCTCGTAGCGCGCCTCGCCGAACATGCCGAGCGGCAACTGCTGCTCCAGGCGGACCTGGTCGATCGCACCGGCCCGGCCGACCAGGCAGTGCGGGGAGCCGGCGTCGACGGCGTCCACCCAGCCGCTGATCAGATCGACCTCCAGGAGCAGGGTGGCCGCGTGCAGGCTGCCGCCGTATCGGCTGTGCAGCGCGTCCGAGGCGAGTTCGGCCTGCTCGACGAGGTCGGAGCCGCAGCGCCGGGCGTTGCGCATCGCGTTCACCGCGGTCGCCGTCAGCAGGGCCGACTCCATGCCGTCGCCCGCGCCGTTGAGCACGGTGATCGTGAGCCGGTCGCCGAGCAGGGACCAGTCGAAGTGGTCGCCGCGTACGTCGTACGCCGGCTCCAGCAACCCGGCCAGCTGGAACCGCTCGTCGCCGAGCGAGCGCCCGGGCAGCAGATCCCACTGCAGTTCGGCGGCCATCGTGGGCCGTTCCAGGCACTGTGCCCGGCGGTAGCGGTCGGTGATCCGGTCGGCCGCGCGCAGGGCCACCGCCAGTTCGTCGGCGATGACGTGCAGTTCGTCGGCCTGTTCCGGCTCGGGGCGGGCGGGCAGCTCGACCCGGAGCACGCCGAGCCGCTCCCCCCAGCAGGCGATCGGCAGGTGCAGGCGGGCGCGCCCGGTGATGTCGGTCTCGGTGCCCGGTCGCTGGCTGGCGAGGCAGCGCAGGGCGCCGGGGTCGCTGTCCGGCTCGGGCGGGCCGGTCAGCGGCACGAGTCTTCGCAGGGTGAGGTCGGTCACCAGCACCTCGGCGTGGTCGACCGCGAAGTGCCGGCGTAGATGCTCGGCGATCACTTCCGGCAGACGGTCGGGCGCCGCGGCGCGCAGCAGCGCACCGACGGGGACCGGTCGGTCGGACACCTGGACTCCTCTCGGGAACAATATTTGTTATACGGCAAATAATTGTCCCACGGGTAGTTCGCCACGACCGCGGGGCGGTGTGACCGTCAGGCGAAAGACTTCTCGAAGTGGATCAATGAACCGGTCCGCGGGCTCGACTGCATGCGCACGTTCTCGGCCAGCGCCCGGATCAGGAACAGCCCACGCCCGTGCTCGCTGGCGGCCGGCACCGGCGCCGGGGTGGCACCGGGCTCGAAGCCCTGGCCGCCGTCGACGACGTCGATCGAGCAGCGGTCCTCGCCGACGTCCAGACGGACCTCGAACGCGTCCGCGCCGGTGGCGTGCTTCACCACGTTGGCGCAGGCCTCGGTCAGGGCGATCTCCAGATCGGCGCCGGCCTGCCCGTCCACCTGGAGGGTGCTCAGCGCGCATCGCAGCAGCCGGCGCACGGCGGGAACGCTGTCCACCTCGCGGGGAAGGTTGAGCCGAACCGACATACGCATGACATTTTCTGTGCCCGATCGGCTCGGGAGCTAACCGTGCGGTGGGACACCCGATCGCGGATTCGTGTTATCCATGTTCCTCGCGCCCGTCTCCCTACCTGGCGCCCGGCGCCGGAGGAAAGGGCAGAAGATGGCGAACCAACCCGACACCGCCACGGTGGTGGCCGCGCGAGCCGGCGACCCGGCCGCGGTGGACCGGCTCGTGGCCGGTTATCTCCCGCTCGTCTACACCATCGTGGGCCGGGCGCTGGAGGGGCACGCGGACGTCGACGACGTCGTGCAGGAGACGATGATCCGTGTCCTGCGCAACCTCGGTGAGCTGCGCGAACCCGAGGCGTTCCGCTCCTGGCTGGTGGCGATCACGGTGCGCCAGGTGCGCGACCGGTTCCGGCTGCGCAACGCCGCGCCGGACACCCCGCTCGACCCGGACCTGCGCGACCCGGGCGCCGACTTCACCGACCTGGCGATCACCCGCCTGGAACTCTCCGGCCAGCGCCGGGAGACCGCCGAGGCGACCCGCTGGCTCGACGAGGAGAACCGGGAGCTGCTCTCGCTCTGGTGGCTGGAGGCCTCCGGCGAGCTGACCCGCGACGAGATCGTGGACGGCACCGGCCTGAACCGGCAGCACGCCGCGGTCCGCATCCAGCGGATGAAGGCCCAGTTGGAGACGGCCCGCGCGGTCGTCCGGGCGCTGCACCGCCACCCGATCTGCCCCGAGCTGGCCGTGGTGATCGAGCCGTGGGACCACCGGCCCAACGCGCTCTGGCGCAAGCGCATCGCCCGGCACACCCGCGAGTGCCGGCTCTGTGCCCCGGCCTGGCAGGACCTGGTCGCCGCCGAGCGCCTGCTGGCCGGCATGGGCCTGCTCGTGCCCTCCTCGGTCCTCACCGCCGGACTGACCAAGGGCTCCGCGTCCGTCGTGAGCGGCAAGGCCGTGGCCGGCAAACTGGCCGTCAAGGCGGGCGTCGGCGTCGCACAGAAGGTGCTGGTCACGGCGGTGGCGGTGACCGTGGTCGGGGGCGGGGCGGCCGCGGCCCTCACGCTGACCGCCGACACCGAGCCGGCGCCGGCCGCCCCGCAGGTGATCGCCGCGCCGTCCCCGTCGACGCTGGTGCTGCCGCCGTCACCGACGCCCGCCGGCACGTCGCCCACGCCGAAGAAGTCGTCCGCGAAGCCGGTCGTCCCGGTCACGGAGATCTCGGCCAAGAAGGGCGTCGGGGTCTGGAAGTTCACCGGCTCGAAGGCGGCCCTGAAAGACGTGGGCGCCGGCTGGTACTACGACTGGGCGTCGCAGAACAACGACATCCCCGGCCCGGCCGGCGTCGAGTTCGTGCCGATGATCTGGGGCAAGCAGAACGTCACCAGCGCCACCCTCAAGGAGGCCAAGTCCGAGGGCAAGGTTCTGCTCGGCTTCAACGAGCCGGACATGGGCGGGCAGGCGAACCTGAGCGTGGCGGAGGCCCTCGCCGCCTGGCCGCAGTTGCAGGCGACCGGGATGCGCCTGATCAGCCCGGCCGTGGCGTACGGCGGGGACACCGCCGGTGGCTGGCTCGACCGTTTCATGACCGGCGCGAAGGCGAAGAACCTGCGGGTCGACGGGATCGCCCTGCACTGGTACGGCTCGGACTTCAGCGCCGCCTCGGTCAACCAGTTCCTCGGCTACGTCGACGCGGTCCACAAGCGGTACGACAAGCCGATCTGGATCACCGAGTTCGGCCTGATGAACTTCTCCGGCACCCCGAAGTACCCGACCGACGCGCAGAAGGTCACGTTCATCAAGGGCGCCACCGCGGGCCTGGAGAAACGGTCGTTCGTCGAGCGCTACGCCTGGTTCGGTCTCCCCGCGGTCGGCGACAGCGTGGACTTCGGGCTCTACGAAGACGGGGACAGCCCGACCGAGGCCGGGAAGGCGTACCGCGCCGCGGGCTAATGTGAGTTTCATGATTCGGTTCGGGTACAAGGCGTCGGCGGAGCAGTTCGCGCCGGCTGAACTGCTCAAGTACGGGATTCTCGCCGAGGAGCTCGGCTTCGACTCGGTCTTCGTCAGCGATCACCTGCAACCGTGGCGGCACGACGGCGGCCACGCCCCGGCCGCGCTCCCGTGGCTCGGGGCACTGGCCGCGCGGACGGAGCGGATCCTGGTCGGCACCAGCGTGCTCACGCCGACGTTCCGCTACCACCCGGCCGTGGTCGCGCAGGCCTTCGCGACCCTGGGCTGCCTCGCGCCGGGCCGCGCGATCCTCGGCGTCGGCTCCGGCGAGTCGCTCAACGAGGTGCCGCTGGGCACGCAGTGGCCGGACGGCAAGGAGCGCTTCGCCCGGCTCAAGGAAGCGGTCCTGCTGATCCAGAAGCTCTGGGCCGAGGACCGGGTGACCTACGAGGGTCAGTTCTACAAGACCGAGAACGCCACGATCTACGACAAGCCGTCGTCGCCGGTCCCGATCTACATCGGCGCCTCCGGGCCGGCCGCCACGCGTCTCGCCGGCCGGATCGCCGACGGTTTCATCACCACCAGCGGCAAGGGGCACGCGCTCTACACCGACACGCTGCTCCCCGCGGTCAAGGAAGGTGCCGAGAAGGGCGGCAAGAAGATCGACGACCTGGACCTGATGATCGAGGTCAAGGTCTCCTTCGACGACGACCTCGACCGTGCCCGCAACGACACCCACTACTGGGGTGCGCTGGCTCTCTCCCCGGAGGAGAAGACCGGCGTCGAGGACCCGGTCGAGATGCAGCGTCTGGCCGACGCCCTGCCGGTCGAGCGCACCGCGACCCGCTGGATCGTCTCCTCCGACCCGGAGGAGCACGCCGCCAAGGTCAAGGAATACCTCGACATGGGCTTCAACCACCTGGTCTTCCACGCGCCGGGGCCGGACCAGGAGCGCTTCCTGCGCCTCTACTCCACCGAGATCCTGCCGCGCCTGCGCGGCTGACGCCTCCCCGGCCGCCCGGCACCTGCGCCTATCGGTCCGGGTTGCCGGGCGGCACGGCCCGCAATTTGCCCGTACGCGACGAGCCGTCCCCGGCACCCTCCCCGTTGATCACCCGGAGGTTGGGCCGGCCCTGCACCCGCCGGCGACCGTCTCCGACGTCCTGACCCTGGTTGTCCCGCCACTGCCGGCGCACGGTGGTGGCCTCGCCGAGCGTGCGCCCGTCGACGGGACCGGCGTGCCGGCGTGCACCGAGGCGCCGTTCGCCGCCCAGGGGCACGGTCGACGCCCCCGGCGCCGGGGGAAGGTCTCGCCGGCGGGCGCCCGGCTCCCTGTTCGTACCGCCGAAGCCGGGGTGGAGAGGGACGCCCGCCGACAACGCCTCGGAACCGGCGCGCGCCGTCATCGCCGCCCGGGTCCGCGCGCCGGGACTGATCGGCCCGGCGTCGGTCCCGGTGCGGGTCAGGGACTCGGGCGCGGAGTCCCGCCCGGTCATCACCACGATGCTGGACGCCTCCGGCCTCCGGGCCGACCGGCGCCGGGCGACGTACTCGCCGAGCAGTGCCCGGACGGCCTCCACCAGGCCGGCCTGCGCCGACGGCGCCGTCCGCGGGTGGGCCGTCGCGGGCACCTCGGTCACGAACAGCCCGTTCGCGGCCGCGCGCACGGTCAGCAGCGGTTCGATCTCCACCCCGTCGCCGCGGACCGTCTCGATCCCGGAGACGCGCGGGAAACCGGCCGAACCGGCGGCGTCCCGCCAGAACGCCCGGAACCCGAAGCCCGGGTCGCTGCGCCGGACGCCGAACAGCACCGCCATCAGCCACAGCACGATACGCGCGCCGAGCCGGGACGTCCGCCCGCCGGCCAGGTCGCGTCCGTTGCCGCGGAACCGGCTGCCCTGCGCGACGTCCGCGCCGTCGAGCAGCGCCCGCACGTATCGCGGCAGCTCGGCCGGCTCGCACCCGCCGTCACCGGGCATCGTCACCACGACGTCACCGATGCTCGCCGCGACCCCGCAGGCCAGGGCGTTGCCGACCCCGGTCCGCGTCTGGCGGATCACCCGGGTCGCCCGGGGCGGCGCCGTGGTCGTGTCGCCGTCGCGGCCGACCACCACGATCACCTCGTCGACCGCGGGCAGGGCGGCGAGCAGGACCGGCAGCGCGGCCGTCCCCGCCGGGATGACAACGCTCACCGACGGTGACGAGGGACGGAGTGGTGGGACGGGCATTTGTGGCGGCTCCCCAGGTCGGGTGCGGTGCTTCGGCACGAAGCTACCGGCTGGCAACCGGCTGGCAACTCGTCGGTTCGGTGGATCACGATCAACTTCGGGGCGGGTCGGGCTCGGTCGGGTGCGGTCACCGTCCGTACGAAAGCGGTAGGGTTTGTCCCGTGATGAAGCTGGGGCTCCACATCTCGAACTTCACCTGGCCGGACGGCCCTGCCGCACTCGCGCCGACGCTCGCCGAGATCGCGTCGGCGGCGGACGAGGCGGGTTTCGAGCGGATCAGCGTGATGGACCACGTCTGGCAGATCGGTGTGAACGGTCCACCGGAACTGGACATGCTGGAGGCGTACACCGCTCTGGGTTTCCTCGCCGCCCACACCCGCCGCGCCAAACTGCTGACCCTGGTCACCGGCGTCACCTACCGTGACCCGGGCCTGCTGGCCAAGGCGGTCACCACCCTCGACGTGCTCTCCGGGGGCCGCGCGATCCTCGGCATCGGCGCCGCGTGGAACGAGGAGGAATCCGCCGGATTGGGGCTTTTCTTCCCACCCACCAAGGAACGGTTCGAGCGGCTGGAGGAAACGCTCCGGATCTGCCGCCAGATGTTCGACGGCGACGAAACCCCCTTCTCCGGTACGCATTATCGGCTCACCCGCCTGCTCAACAATCCGCAGCCGCTGGCCGAGCCGCGTGTGCCGATCCTGATCGGCGGCGGTGGCGAGAAGAAGACGTTGCTGCTGGTCGCGAAGTATGCGGACGCCTGCAACCTGTTCCCCGGCCCGGAGCTGCAGCACAAGCTCGACGTGCTGAAACAGCACTGTGACACGGTCGGGCGCGACTACGACGAGATCCAGAAGACCGTGGTCTACCGGTTCGACGTCGGCGAGCGCGGGGAGAAGGTCGCCGGGGTGATCGACGACCTGCGCCGGCTCGCCGCGATGGGCATCGCAGTCGTCCACGGCGGGGTGCGCGACGCGTGGGACACCAAACGCTTCGAGATCTTCCGTGACGAGATCGTCCCCGCGGCGGAGGCGCTGTGACCATCACCGCGATCGTCTTCGACCTGGACGGCGTGATCATCGACTCCGAGGAGGTCTGGGAGGAGGTCCGCCGGGGGTATGTGGCCGAGCACGGCCGCGAGTTCCTCCCCGACACGCAGGACCGGATGATGGGCATGAGCACCGCCGAATGGTCCGCGCACCTGGCCGACGAGGTGGGCGTGCCCGTCCCGGCGACCCGGGTGGCGGCCGACGTGCTGGGGCGGATGGCCGAGCGGTACGCGGAGTCGCTGCCGCTCATCCCGGGCGCGGTCGAGACCGTCCGTGCGCTCGGCCGGAACTACCGGCTGGCGCTGGCCAGCTCGTCCGCCCGCATCCTGATCGACAAGGTGCTGGAGACGGCCGGGCTGACCGACGAGTTCGAGATCACGCTCTCCACCGAGGAGGTGCCGCGGGGCAAGCCGGCTCCGGACGTCTACCTGACCGCGGTCACCAAGCTGGGGCTCACGCGCGACGTCTGCGCGGCGATCGAGGACTCCAGCAACGGTCTCCGTTCCGCCGCGGCGGCCGGTCTCACCGTGATCGCCGTCCCGCACGGGGTCTACCCGCCGGCGGCGGATGCGCTGGCGCAGGCCGCGCTGGTGGTCAGGTCGGTCACCGAGGTCACGCCCGAGGTGGTGGCCGCGCTCTGACCCGCGGCGCCGCCCGGCGCGGCGCTCCCTCGGGCGGTGCCTTTCGCGGCGGCGCTCACCCGGACACGGCCGGAAGAGCGACGCGCGCTGCTGCCTGGAGCGGCCGCCCCCGCCGCGGCGTACCGGAACATCAGAGGGGGTAGGCCGGGAGGTCGAGATCGGCGGCGCGCCTGTTCGCGACCTGGGAGATCAGGCCGAGGAACCACTTCTGGTTGTTGAGGTAGTTGCGCATCCAGATGCCGCGGCTGGTGCGCGGGGCGAGGAACCGGCCGGTCGTGTCCCCACCTTCCTGGGTGCCGCGGGCGAACTTCTGGATTCGCCGGACGTAGCCGGGGAAAGCGACCCGGTGGTCACCGCCGGCCGCGGCCAGTTCACCGGCGAGGACGTACGCGGAGACGATCGCGGTGCCGTTGCCCTGGCCGCCGATGGTGGCGCCGCAGGCCGCGTCGCCGACGAGCGCGATCCGGCCGCGGGTCCATTCGGGCGCGTCGACCTTGCAGATCTGGTCGAAGTAGAGGTCGTCGACCTTGTCGAGCTCGGCCAGCAGTCGCGGCGCCAGCCAGCCCATGCCGCCGAACCGTTCCCGGAGGATCGCTTTCTGCTGGTCGGCGTCGTGCCGGTCGTAGCGCAGCGCCGGTGAGGCGAACGCGGTGAAGACGCCGGCCTTCGACGGGTCCTTGTGGTTGCCGCCGACGCTCATCATCACGCCGGGCTCGCTGTGCAGGAGCAGCGTGGTGTCCAGGCCCCACTCGTCGGCGATCGGCCAGGTGGCGACGTAGTAACCGAGGTGCTTGACGAATGTCTCCTCCGGCCCGAACGTCAGCCGCCGCACCCCGGAGTGCACCCCGTCGGCGCCGATGACCAGGTCGAACGTGCGCTGCAGGCCGGAGGCGAAGGTGACGTCGACCCCGTCGGGCGTCTCGTCCATCGCGGCGATCCGGTCGCCGAACAGGTATTCCGTCTCCTGGCCGGCGTCGCACAGGATCCGGGCGAGGTCGCCGCGCTGCACCTCGAGGTCACCGCCGGCGAAGCTGGCCGGCCACTCCATCTGCCGGGCGCCGTGCTCGTCGACGAACCGGAACGCGATGCCGCCCGTCTCCACCGCACGCAGCTGGTCGATCACGCCCATCTTCGCCAGGATTCCCATGTGCAGCGGGCCGCGGAAGTCGACGGCCTGACCGCCGGTGCGCAGTTGCGGGGCGATTTCGACGATCGTCGGCCGGTGACCGTAGCGGCCCAGCCAGTAGGCGAGGGCGGGACCGGCGATGCTCGCACCCGAGATCAGAACGTCCATGTCTTCTCCTCCAAAGAAACTGTGTCCATTGGACTCAGTTATTTCTGTGTACGGTAGACGCGGTTTTGCGGGAGGGCAACATGGATTTCTTGTGGCAGGAGAACCCGGGCGGCCGCCGCGGCCCGAAGAAGGCCCTGACCTTGGCGGCGATCGCGGACGCGGCGATCCTCGTGGCTGACGCCGAGGGGCTGGCGGCGGTGTCGATGCAGCGGGTGGCCGCCGACGTCGGCTTCACCAAGATGGCGCTGTATCGCTATCTGCCCGGCAAGTCGGAGTTGGTGGCCGTCATGCTGGAGCGGGGGATGGGTGTGCCGCCGGCCCTGCCGTCCGAGGACTGGCGCGCCGCTCTCACGCTATGGGCCGAATCACTGATATCGGTTTTTGTCGCTCACCCGTGGGCCATCGAGGCCTCCACCGGCACCCGCCCGATCGGCCCGAACGAGTTGACCTGGATGGAGTCCGCGCTGGCCCGACTGCCCGAGGGGCTGACGGGCGCGGAACGGATGGACGCGGTCGCCGTGATCGCGAGCCTGGCCCGTTCCCTCGTGGTCCAGCCCCAGGAGGCCGGCCTGATCACGGCCATCACCGAGCACGCCGCCCGCTTCCCGGCGATCTCCGCGGCGATCGCCGACACGGCGGCTCACGGCGGTCAGGACAAGGCTTTTCACTTCGGACTGGGGCGCATTCTTGACGGCCTGGAGACGTTGATCACGCAGCGCGTGTGAAAATTCTTCGATTCGGGTAGCCACGGGCCGAATCTGGGAGGTGGGCCCGTGAGCGGTCTCCGGCTCGACGTGAACTTCGTCGACTATTTGATCCTTGCGATCTATTTCATCACTGTTCTCGGAGTCGGGTTCATGGCCCGGCGGGCTATCAAGAACAGCTCCGACTTCTTCCTCTCGGGCCGGTCGATGCCGGCCTGGGTGACCGGTCTGGCCTTCGTCTCGGCCAACCTCGGCGCCCTCGAGATCATCGGCATGGCCGCCAACGGCGCGCAGTACGGCCTGATGACCCTGCACTACTACTGGGTCGGCGCGGTCCCGGCGATGGTCTTCCTCGGCATCGTGATGATGCCGTTCTACTACGGATCTAAGGTCCGCAGCGTCCCCGAATTCCTGCGGCGGCGGTTCAACCGGCCGACTCACCTGTTCAACGCGGTCAGCTTCGCGGTTGCCCAGGTGCTGATCGCCGGCGTCAACCTTTACGCGCTGGCGCTGATCCTGCAGGCGCTGCTCGGCTGGCCGCTCTGGCTGTCCATCGTGATCGGTGCGGCGATCGTGTTGTCGTACATCACGCTCGGCGGTCTCTCCTCGGCGATCTACAACGAGGTGCTGCAGTTCTTCGTGATCCTGGCCGGCCTGATCCCGATCACGATCATCGGCCTGGTCAAGGTCGGCGGCTGGCACGGTCTGGTGGAGAAGGTGCAGGGCAGCAAGCTCGGGGACGCCGCGCTGCACACCTTCTCCAACACCGCCGGCACCGACAACCCGCTCGGCGCGAACTGGATCGGGATCATCTTCGGCCTCGGGTTCGTGCTCTCCTTCGGCTACTGGACGACCAACTTCGCCGAGGTGCAGCGAGCGCTGAGCGCCAAGGACATGAGCGCCGCCCGGCGGACCCCGATCATCGGCGCGTTCCCGAAGCTGCTGATCCCCGTGGTCACCGTGATCCCCGGCCTGATCGCTCTGGTCACCGTGCAGGGGCTGGGGGCCGACGAGGGTGCGCTCAAGTACGACTACGCGATCCCGCTGTTGATGCGCGACCTGCTGCCGAACGGCGTGCTGGGAGTCGCGGTGACCGGTCTGGTGGCGTCGTTCATGGCCGGTATGGCGGCGAACGTCAGTGGTTTCAACACCGTGTTCACCTACGACATCTGGCAGTCGTACATCCGCAAGGACCGCCCGGACGGTTACTACCTGCGAGTGGGCCGCATCGCCACGATCGGCGGGGTGATCGTCGGCATCGGTACCGCGTTCATCGCGGCTGACTTCAACAACATCATGAACTACATTCAGGCGCTGTTCTCACTGTTCAACGCGCCGCTGTTCGCCACGTTCATCGTCGGTATGTTCTGGAAGCGGATGTCGCCCTGGGCCGGCTTCTTCTCGCTGGTGCTCGGCTTCCTCGCCTCGCTGACGCTCTACCTGGGTTACCTCGGTGACGTCTTCACGTTCAACTCCGACCTGGAGGAGAGCTTCTGGGGCGCCGGCGCCGCGTTCGTCACCGCGGTGGTGGTCGCCGTCGTCGTCACCCTGTTCACGCCGAGCAAGCCGGAGAGTGAGCTGCGTGGCCTGGTCTACGGGCTGGCCGGCCCGAGCACCGGCGCGGACGTGATCGTCTCCGGCGACAAGGTGTGGTGGCGCAACCCGGTGCTGCTCGGCACCATCGCCGTGGTCCTGGCCGTCGTTCTCTACATCCCGTTCTGGTGAGGGTGAGATTGCCATGAATCAACTCTTCGATCTGCGCGCCGTCATCGGCGGCATGTTCACCCTCTACGGCGTCATCGTCACGATCATCGGCCTCTTCGACACCCCGGCCGAGATCGACAAGGCGCAGGGCGTCCGGATCAACCTGTGGATGGGGCTGGTGATGCTCGCGCTGGGCCTGCTCATGCTGCTCTGGCTGCGTCTCAACCCGCCGAAGCCGGTCGAGACCCCGGCCGAGGAAGCGTCAGACCGCGAGGACTGATGTCGGGTGTGGTGTGCCCCGGTTGTCATCTCGTTGCACAGGGTCCTCATATCTTCAAGACAGGTACCTGTGCGACCGATTACCGGGGCATGCAACCCCTCGCCTCGATCAGCAGCCTCGCCCCCGGCGGCCAGCGTGCCGCTGGCTGGCAGGCGCAGCTCCGTGTGGACTTCGTCGTCAACCAGGTCACCCAGACCCACCGCGGCCAGACCGAGGACCAGGTCAAGAAGGCCCTGAACGAACAGCTCAGGGTCTACGGTGTGGTCCCCAACCAGAAGCAGATGGCCATTTACGCCCAGGCCATCTCGGCCCTGCCCCAGCTCCCGCCCAACAATCGGTAACCCGTCACCGGGCCGGGAAGCGAAGGATGCGGTCGTCGCCGTCGCGCGGGTCGCCGCGGCCGTCGGTGTTCGAGGTGGTCAGCCACAGCGAACCGTCGGGGGCCACGGCGACCGTGCGGAGCCGGCCGAACTTCCCGTCCAGCTCGGCCTTCGCCGTCCCGCCGTCGAGCGGGACGGTCCACAACCGCTCACCCTTGAGGGCGGCGACGTAGAGCGTGTTGCCGGCGACGGCCGCCCCGCTCGGGGACGCGTCGTCGGTGCGCCACTGCACGATCGGGTCGGTGAACTTCGGGTTCCCGGCCCTCCCCTCGACCTCGGGCCACCCGTAGTTCTTGCCGGGCTGGATGACGTTCACCTCGTCCCAGGTGTCCTGGCCGAATTCGATCCCGTACATCCGCCCCTGGGCATCCCAGGCCAGGCCCTGCACGTTGCGGTGGCCGAGGCTCCAGACCGGTGAGCCCGGCCACGGGTTGCCCGGCGCCGGCTTGCCGTCGACGGTCAGGCGCAGGATCTTGCCGTTCGGGTCGTCGCGGTCCTGCGACTGGGGCTCGTCGCCGGCGTCACCGGTGCCGACGTAGAGCATCCCGTCCGGCCCGAACGCGAGCCGCCCGCCGTTGTGCCGCCCGCCGCGGTCCAGCCCCTTGAAGATCACCTCGGGGGCGCCGCCGGTCAGCTCGAAGCGCACGATCCGGTTGTCGTCGTCACCGGTCAGATAGGCAAAAACCCACTTCTCCCGTACGGCGAGGCCCAGCAGCCCGCCCTCGCCACCCGCCCGGACGCCGGGCACGGTGTAGACCTTCTTCTTGGCCGCACCCGCCTTGACCTGGTAGATGTCACCGGTTTGCCGCTCGGCGACCAGCGCGCTGCCGTCCGGCCGGAACGCCAGCCCCCACGGCACCTGGATGCCGGTCGCGATCGTCTCCGGCGTGGCCGCGAGGTCGGGCAGCCCCGCCGGTGCCGGGCTCGTGGCGCTCGGCGCGGCCGCGGCCGACACGGACGGCACCGGTTCGACCGTCGGCGCGGCGGCCGGCTCGTCGGTGGAGCAGGCGGTCAGCAGCGTGGCGCCGGCCGCGGCGAGGGCCAGACGGGTGACGATCGGCATCAGTCCACCCTGCCACGCCCGTCCACGAATAAATGCACCATATAATGCAAAATCGGGCATTCTCCGGAATCGTTGCGCAACCGCGGCCCAAGATGGGTGCCGCGCGGCCGACTCCCCGCCGCGCAGGGCGGAGAGTTGGGGTTTTGCGAGCTATGCGATGGCCGGCCACGGTCGCGGTCCTCGTCCTTGCCACCCTGTCCGGGTTCGCCCGGCCGGCCCGCGCCGCCCCGGTGGTGACCTGGTCGGCCTGCCCCGAGGACGCCCAGGTGGAGTGCGGCAAGATGCGCGTCCCGGCGGACTGGTCCAGCCCCTACGGGCCGTCGATCGAGCTGCAGATGGCCCGCCGGAAGGCGACCGACCCGGCGCACCGGCTCGGCGTCCTGATCGTCAACCCGGGTGGCCCCGGCGGCTCGGCGGTCAACATGGCCCTCGACGGCGACTTCACCGCTGAACTGCGGAAACGGTTCGACATCATCGGGCTGGACCCGCGTGGGGTGGGCCGCAGCACGCCCGTCCTGTGCGCGCAGAGCCTGGTCGACGCGAAACCGTCCCCGCTGGTCGGCAGCGAGGCCGGGTTCCGGGCCCTCGCCGCCTACAACCGGCGGCTGCACGACGACTGCACCGCGCGCAGCGGACCGGTCGTCGACCACGCCGACACCGGCAGCGTGGTCCGCGACGTGGAGGCGCTGCGGGTCGCGCTCGGCGAGTCGCGGATCAGCATCTTCGGCGCGTCCTACGGGTCGCTGATCGGGGAACTCTACGGCGACACGTACCCGGCGACGCTGCGCGCGGTGGTGCTCGACAGCGTGATGGACCACAGCGTGGACGTCGACGCGTTCCTGGCCCAGGAGACGGCGTCGGTGCAGGACTCGTTCAACGAGTTCGTGAAGTGGTGCGCCCGGGACGTCCGGTGCGTGCTGCGCGGCCAGGACATCCCGGCACTGTGGGCGGCGCTGATGCGGCGGGCGCAGGCCGGGACGCTCGTGGACCCGTACGACCCACCGGCGAAACTCGGCGTCTGGGAGTTGATCTCGGCCGCGTTCAGCGCGTTCTACGACCCGCAGTGGTTCTCGTTCGCCCACTACCTGCAGGACGCGGCCGAACCGGCGAAGGCCACCGGACGCAGCGCCACGCCGCCGGTCGACATCACGCCCAACAGCTTCCCGGCGGTGTTCTGCGGGGACTGGTCGCTTCCGGTCGGCGACTTCACGGCGTACCGAAGAAGAATTGACGCTCTGGGGAAGATCGCGCCTCAGGTGAAGGCCTCGCCGATCGCGCTCTCCGCGGCCGCCGGCTGCGTGGGGTGGCCGCACCCGCCGGCCGGCCCGCAGCGCCGGCTCGCCCCCGCGCGGATGCCGATGCTGCTGGTCAACGCGCTGCACGACCCGGCCACCGGACATGCCTGGGCGCAGCAGACGGCCGCGCAGCTCGGGCCGTCGGCGCGGTTGCTGACCTATCAGGGGTGGGGACACGTCGCCTACTCGCACAGCCCCTGTGTCAAGGCGGCGGTCGAGCGCTACCTCGTCGATCTCACGCTGCCCGCGCCCGGAGCGTCCTGCCCGGCCGTCCAACCCGAGCCGTTCGGTATCGGCTAGTCGTTGTACCGGTTGTGCCCGGCGACCTTCGGCGGTAGGCAGGGATTGACAACCGACACTGTCCTGTCTGGAGGGCCGATGCGGTTCCTTACGGCGCTCACTGCGCTTTCCCTGACCACCCTGGGGCTGGCGACGCCGGCCTCCGCGACCCCCGCGACCCCCTCACCCCCGAAGACCCCGACTGCCGAGGGGTACGGCGGTGCCGTCGCGACCGTCGACGCCACCGCCACCGCCGCGGGCCTCGACGTGCTGCGCCGGGGTGGCAACGCGGTCGACGCCGCGGTCGCGGCCGCGGCCACCCTCGGCGTGACCGAGCCGTTCGCCTCCGGGATCGGGGGCGGCGGTTTCTTCGTGTACTACGACGCGCGGACCCACCGGGTACACACGATCGACGGGCGGGAGACCGGGCCGGCGACGATGACCTCGACGTACTTCGTGAACCCGGCGACCGGGCAGCCGTACGCCTTCGACGAGGCCCGTGTCAGCGGCCTCTCCGTCGGCGTGCCCGGGACGCTCGCCACCTGGGAGGCGGCGTCGAAGCAGTGGGGGACGCGGCCGCTGTCGAGCGCGCTGACCAAGGCGGCCGAGGTGGCCGACCGCGGGTACACCGTGGACGGCGAGTTCCGTCGTCAGGTGACCGAGAACGCTGCCGCTTTCGGGCAGTTCGACGCGACCAAGGCGCTGTATCTGCCGGGTGGGGCGCCGCCTGCGGTCGGGACCACGATCCGCAACCCGGACCTGGCCAGGACCTATCGGCTGATCGCGCGTAACGGGACCGGGGCGTTCTACCGCGGGGAGATCGGCCGGGATCTGCTCGCGACCGTGCAGGATCCCGAGGTTTCGGCCAGCCCGACGTCGCCCTGGGCCTACCCGATCCGGCCCGGCGCGCTGACCGCACGTGACCTTGCCTCCTACCAGGTCCGGCACCCCGCCCCGACCAAGGCCGACTACAAGGGTCTGACCGTCTACGGCATGTCCACCCCGTCCAGCGGCGGCACGACCGTCAGCGAGGCGCTGAACATCCTCGAGGCGTCCCCGCTCGGCACGGCGTCCACCGTGGAGAAGCTGCACTACTACCTGGAGGCGTCCGCGCTGGCGTTCGCCGACCGGGGCCGGTACATCGGCGCCGACACGCCGAAGTCGACGCTGCGGCAGCTGCTCTCGGACAGCTGGGCCAAGCAGCGGGCCTGCCAGATCTCTCCGGACAAGGCACTGGTCAAGCCGGTCGCGCCCGGCCCGTCCGGCTGCACCCCGGCGGTTACCGCCGCCGCGCCCGACAACGGCATGAGCACCACCAACCTGACCGTCGCCGACAAGTGGGGCAACGTCGTCGAGTACACGCTCACGCTGGAACAGTTCGGCGGCAACGGCATGGTCGTGCCCGGGCGCGGCTTCATGCTCAACAACGAGCTGACCGACTTCAACTTCACCGGCACGCAGGGCACGTCCCCCGACCCGAACCTGCCCGGGCCGGGCAAGCGGCCGCGCAGCTCGATGTCGCCGACGATCATCCTCGAGGACGGCAAGCCGTTCCTCGCGGTCGGGGCACCGGGCGGGTCGACGATCATCACGACCGTTCTGCAGATCATCTACGGCCGGTTGGACCTCGGGCTCACGCTGCCGCAGGCACTCGCCGCACCGCGGGCCGCGCAGCGGAACACAGCCGGGATCCAGGCCGAGCCGGCGTTCCACACGACGTACGGGCCGACGCTGACCGGACTCGGTCACGTGTTCGGGGCGGACGCTCCGGAGATCGGGGCGGCGACCGCGATCGAGTTCACCCGGCACGGCGGGCAGCTGGCCGTCGCCGAGCCGGTGCGACGGGGTGGGGGAGCGGCCGCGGTGGTCCGTCCACGCAGTTGACGAACCCGCCGTTGCGGGCGGTGCGGTCGCGCGGCTCGTGCGGTTGCGCGGCCCCGGGGGCCGCGGTCAAAACGGCTTAAGGCGCCGGTCGGTTGCGACGATGGTGCAAGAGGTAAACGCAGTTCAGGCCATCGGGAGCGGTCTTCATGATCACGACAGCAGCGGTTCTGGCCGGTCTCCTTCTTACCCCGGCGCCGGGGCCGGCGTCCGCTGTTTCGCCGACGATCGCGTACGTCCGCAGCGGTGACGTCCACGTCAGCGACGGCCACGCCGACAAGCGGATCACGACCGGGGGCGGGTACGCCCGCCCCCGGTTCGCCCCGGACGGCAAGCAGCTCGCCGTGATCAGGAACGGTCAGCTCTGGACCCTGAAAGCGGACGGCACCGCCCCGCGCCGGGTCACCACCCGTCCGGCGGCGGGCCCGTCCTGGTCGCCGGACGGCAAGTGGCTGGCGTTCTCGTCGCTCTCCTGCACCGGCGGTCCCGGCGTCTACCGCGTCGCCGCCTCGGGCGCGTCCGCGAAGCCGGAGGTGCTCTTCCCACGCGACTGCCGCGGCGAGGAACTCCCCGGCGAGACCGCCCCCGAGCCGGTGACCGGCGCCCTCGCCGACCACCTGCGGGTCGACGACGCGGTCGCCTGGTCCCCGGACGGCAAACAGATCGCCTTCCGCGGCGGCGAGTGCGACGCCGTCTACGACGCCTGCCTGAGCATCGGCACGGTGGCGACCGGCGCCGAGCGCATGGTTGCCGCCTACGGTGGCGGTGGCCTGCAGAACCGTGGCTTCGCGACGATCCCGGCGTGGCGGCCGGACGGCACGCGGCTGGCCTGGACGGCGTACCAGGAAGGGGAGACCGCCGCCCAGAACGAACCGGTGCACGTGGTCGAGCTGGACCTGAAGACCGGTAAGAAGCGCACCGTCGGCGTCCCTATGGACCGCGAACTGACCTACCTCGACGCGAACCGGGCCCTGGTCACCGCGCAGTCGAAGACCGGCTCCTGCGTGACGTTGGTCGACCTGCGGACCGGCGCCCGTACGCCGCTCCGCCCCGGCTCCCAGGCGACGGCCCACTGAGAGCCCGTATCGTGGTCGCCGCCATGACTGACACTGCCGATGCTCGTCCGATCCGGACATTTCACCCACGCCGCGGGCGGATGGGCCAGCGCCACGCCGACGCCCACGCCGCGCTCTGGCCGCGCTACGGCCTGACCGTCGTCGACGGCGACCGTACCCCGCTCGACCTGGCGGAACTCTTCGGCCGTGACGCCCCGGTGGTCCTGGAGATCGGCTTCGGCATGGGCGACGCGACCGCCACGATGGCCGCCGCCGACCCGGCCCGCGACTACCTCGGCGTCGAAGTGCACACCCCCGGCATCGGCAACCTGCTGGCCCTCGTCGGCGAGCAGAACCTGACCAACATCCGGGTCGCCCGCGGCGACGCCATGGAACTCGTGCACCGCCTCGCCGCGGACTCGCTCGACGCCGTCCACGTCTTCTTCCCCGACCCGTGGCCCAAGGCCCGCCACCACAAGCGTCGCCTGATCCAGCCCGCGAACGTCGCCCTGCTCCGCGACCGCCTGCGCCCCGGCGGCGTCCTGCACTGCGCCACCGACTGGCCCGACTACGCGCTCGCCATGGCCGAGACGCTCACCGCCGACCCCGGCCTGCGCCCACTCCCGGCCGTCCCGCACGCCCGCCCGCAGACCAAGTTCGAACGCCGCGGCGAAGCTGCCGGCCGCCCCATCACCGACCTCAGATTCCACAAGCGCTGACCCTCTGGGCGCGCCCTCCACCCGCCCCGCCCGCGATGCGAGTTCGGCTCCGGGTGGGCGCGCGGCCGGCCGGGCTGCGCAAGTCGCGCCGTGGCCTCGGCCCCGGCGGGGCTCGCGTGAGTGGGTGGGCGCGGCAGCGGACTGAGCTGAGGCCGGGTCGCGGGGCGGGGTGGGCGTGGGCGTTCTCGAGGTGCGGAGGGGCTGGGGGCGTACGCGGGAAGGGGGCACCTCGAGGGGAGCGGAGCGCGGGAAGAAAGCTCGCCTGGCCGAGGGATTTGCCGGTTTCAGGGTTTTCGCGCCTCTAGGCTGAACCGTGGAGGTCGGCCATGCGGCGAGAAGACGGTGGCAGTGGCGCCGCACGGTCCGGAAGGGCGCGGGCGGCGGAAGCCGCTGGACTCGCACGCCCGGCCGACCTTTACGGGGGGACGGCCGTCGACGAGCACCCGAATTCGCCGGCGGCCGCCATCGACCGGCACCGGGTGATCGGCACGCCGCGCTCGGGCGACGAGTCGCCGGCCCTCCAGGACGTGCCGGCCGGAGCACCGATCCTGCATCGAGGGGTGCTGACCAGCGGAACCGCGGATCAGCTGGCCGCGCTGACCGCCCGCGCGGCGCAGACACCGAGTGCCTGCATCCAGTTCGTCGAGGGCGAGAAGCTCCGGCTGTACGGCAGTTGGGGCGTCGCCGCCGACTGGGACGCGATAGCCGACACGGCCCTCGACGGCTCCCTCGGCGGCCTGGTGGTCAGCGGCGGCGGGGCGGTCATCGTCGACGATGCCACCGCGGACGAGCGCGTGCCGCCCGGGGTGGTCCGCAAGCACGGCGGCGCGTACCTGGGCTATCCGGTGCACGATCGGCGCGGGCGGGTCCTCGGGGTGTGCTGCGCCTACGACCTGCGGCCCCGGGAGTGGACGCCGGAGCAGATGTCGGCGGTGGCGGAGGCGGCCGAGGTCGCCACGCTGCTGATCGGCGAGCAACTGGCGCGGCACGAGCTGGAGCAGCAGCACCGGTTCCTGGACGCGGTGCTGGACAGCCTGCACGACGGGGTGACCGCGTGCGACGCCGACGGGCACGTGGTCTTCACGAACGAACGGATGCGCCGCCTCCGGGCCGACGACGCCGACGACGCCTGCACCGCGGGCACGCCCGGCACGCACGACGCCGCGGGCACGGCCGGTACGGACGCCGCCGCCGGCACCGCCGATTCCGCCGGTGACGCCGGCGCCGTGGACGGCACCGCGGAGCCGGGGCTGGCCCGGGCCGTCCGCGGGGAACGCCTGCGCGACGAACCGGTCGCGCGGCCCGGCCGGACCAAACGCATCCGGCACTACCTGATGGACGCGCAACCGATCCTCGGCCCGGACGGGCAGGTCGTCGGCGCGGTCCAGGCGATGCAGGACGTGACCCGGCAGCGGCGGGCCGAACGGTTCCGCTCGTGCGAGCAGGCCGTGAACACCGCGCTCGCCGAGACGCCCAGCATCGAGGCGGCCGGGCCACGGGTCCTGGAGGCGGTGGTCGCGACCCTCGACTGGGTGCACGCCGAGCTGTGGACGGTCGACGCGGCCGCCGGGACGATCCGGGCGGCGGCCCGCTGGAGCACCCCCGGGTGGGCGACCGGGATCCCGGTGCCGGACGCGCTCTCGTACGGCCAGGGACTGGCCGGGCGCGCCTGGCAGGTCGACAAACCGCTGTGGATCCGGGACGTGGGCCGCCCCCAGAGCCTGATCTCGCCCGACACCACCCGGGAACGGCTGCACACCGCGCTCGCCATCCCGGTCCACGACGGCACCGGGACGATCGGGGTGCTGACCGTCTTCGCCGACACGGTCGAGGACCCGGAGGACGAACTGGTCGCGCTGATGTCCGGGATCGCCGCGCACCTGGGACAGTTCGTCGAACGGCGACGAGTCGAGGACCTGCAGCGGCAACTGGTGCGCAGCAAGAACGAGTACCTGGCGCTGATCGGGCACGAGCTGCGGACGCCGTTGACGTCGATCAGCGCGTACACCGAGCTCCTCCGCGAGGCGGACGAGGCCACGCTCGTACGGGAAGGTCCGCGGTTGATCGCCGTGGTCGAACGCAACGCCCTGCAACTCCGCGAGATCATCAACGAGCTGCTGGAACTCTCCGCCCTCGACGCCGGGCACGCGGACGTCCGGCGTACCCCGATGGACCTGGCCGCCGTCGTCCGCGACGTCGTGGACCGCACCCGCGCGGCGATCGACGGCGCGCCGGTCGTGATCGACACCGACCTGCCCGCCGAACTGATCGTGCCCGGCGACCGGGACCGGCTCCGGCAGATCGTGGAGAACCTGCTGGGCAGCGCGGTCCGGTACAGCCCCGACGGCGGGCACGTCGAGGTCAGCCTGCGCCGGGCCGGCCGCGCCGCCGAACTCGCCGTGTCCGACGCGGCGGCCGACGTGCCCCGGGACGAGCGGGAGCAGCTGTTCACCGGGCGGTACCGGACCAGCCGCGGCCATGATCGGACGCTGCCGGGGAGCGGGCTCGGGCTGACCCTGAGCCGGGCGGTGGTGGAGCGGCACCACGGCAGCATCGAGCTGACCGGGGACGACGGCGGAACGACGATTCTGGTGCGGTTGCCGCTCGACGTGCGCTGACCAGCTCGTTCCCGGTTGCGCTGGAGCTGCCGTCTCCGGCCGCGCCGGGACGATGCCGCTCTCGGCCCGCTGTCGGCAGCTCTTGCTTTGCCGGTACGTCGTCAGCAGAGTCCCGCCCGTCCGCGCCCACGACCCCCCCCGTGCCCCGGCCCGCTGCGCCCACTCTCCCGGCTGCTTCCCACCCTGATGTTCACGCCGCATGACCACGGTGAGAACCAGCCGGAAGAGCGACCGGGGCCGCCGGGGCGACCAACGACGGGTGTGGCCCGCCGACCGTGGCCGGCGGGCCTTCACACGCTGACCAGGCGGGTCGGGTCAGTTATGCGCGACCGGCTCGTCTGCTTCTGCCGGCCCGTCGGCCGACGCCGAACGCGGCGGAGCGGGCGATGCGGAGGGCGACGGTGACGGTGACGGAGTGGGCTTCGGGGCGCCCAGGTACAGGGTTGTCACGGCGCCGAGCAGCAGAACTCCGCCGATGACGGTCGGCAGGGCGAGCGGCTCCCCGATCAGCACCACCGCCAGCAGCGCGGCGGTCAACGGTTCCAGCAGGGTGACGACCACGGCGACGCTTCCGGTGGTGTGCCGCAGACCGGTGTAGAAGCAGGCGTACGCCAGGGCTGTCGTGACCGTCCCCAGGTAGGCGAGCAGCGCGACCGGCTGCACGCTCGGCGTGAACGTGACCCCTTGCGCCACGGCGAGCGGCGCCAGGCTGATCGCGCCGATCGTGCACGACAGTGTGGTCAGGATCAGCGGTGGCACGCCCTGCGTGGTCTGCCGGCTGAGGGCGGTCGACGCGGCGTAGACCGTTCCGGACGCGACGGCCGCGAGCAGTCCCAGGCCCGTGGCGGTCGCGCCGTCGCCGGTGACCGTGGAGATGAGGATCAGGCCGGCGATGGCCGCGGCCGAGGCGGCGAGCTGGGCGTTCCCGGGCCGTCGCCGGGTACGGACCGTTTCCCAGACGCTGAGCAGCACCGGGGCGAGTCCGAGGCTGACCACGGTGGCGATGCTGACGCCCGTGAGGCGCACGGCGATGAAGTACAGGGCCTGGTACGCCGCGAGCCCGGCCCCGGCGGCGACCACCGCGACCGGCGCGGACCGCGCGGCGGCCCAGATCCGGCGGCGGGCCGGGAAACCGAGGATCAGCATGGTGCCGGCCGCGAAGAGCAGCCGGTAGAACCCGATGGACACGGCCCCGAGGCCGGTGTGACCGGCGACCACCTGGACGACTACGCCGGCGGTGCCCCACAGCACCCCGGCGACGGACAGTTGAAGAAGACTGATTCTGGTCGAGGACATGCACGCTCCGCGTGGGTGAGTCGGTCCGGCAGGATCGGCAGCGGAACGCAGCACGAATAAGCCGCCCGAGCAGTGGCTCAGGCGGCGCGGCTCACGCCCCGCTCAGACGCGGGGCGGCGGAAGAATGCCGGGGAACGGACTCACGCGGCCCACCCTAGCGGACCAGCGGCCCAGGTCAACGGCCCGCCGACGCGGGGTGAGCCGGACAGGGCGAGCTGTCTCCGGCGAGGTGGGCTCGGGTGGGACGGGCTGTTCCCCGCGCGGTGGGCTCGGGTGGGACGGGCTGTTCCCCGCGCGGTGGGCCCGGGCGGGACCGGCCGTTACCCGCGCGGTGGGCCTGGGCGGGACCGGCCGTTCCCCGGCGCGGGGCAGCGCGCCGGGGAACGGGACCGGGCGGGGGCCGACCGGAACGAACTCAGGCCGCGGTGGCCGACCACATCGCGGTGAACGCCGCCGCCTCCCCGGCCAGCCAGCTCTCGACGTCGGCTGGCCGCGTCGCCGGGCTCAGCCGGTGCGTCACCCCGCGCCGCAGGTCGACCAGGACCGGCTCGGCGTCCGGCAGGATCTGGTCCATGTGCCGGTCCATCAGGTGAAGCATGGCGGTGACCAGCTCCGGGCTCGGCGGCTCCTCGTCGAAGTGGATCCGGACGGCCTCGCGGTGCCCGTCCTCGAAGCGGAGCCCGAAGTGCGGGTTGATCTTCACGGCGAGCGGGCCGACGCTGGCCAGCGCGTCCCGCGTCTGGATCAGCGTGATCCGCTCGGGGTCGCCGAGCGAGGCCAGATAGGTCCGGGCGCCGGCGCGCAGCGACTCGTAGAGCGGCTTCCACCGCTCCTTCACCAGGTCGACGACGCCGGTCAGGTAGCTGCCGCCGGTGCGGAACGCGATGTCGGCCTTCAACGCCTTCACCAGCTGGCCGTGCGGGTTGAAGCCGCTGCGCCGTTCACGCTGCTTGCGCAGCCCGCCGACGAACGTGGCCTTCGCCGGACCGGTGCGGGAGACGTACCGGGTGAAGCCGAGCATCGTGGCATACGGCGGGATCACGGGCACGGGGTTGGTCGAGATCGTGGACAGGGTGGACGCGGTCACGTCGGTCTCCTCACTCGCGCTGGAAGTCCTCGAACACGTGTTCTAAACGCGACGAAGATCAGCAGCTCAGGGCCCCTCATTCGTACATACATTCTAATCGACGGGTACGACATTCCCAACGCCAGAAGATGGGACAGCGGCCCGGTCCGGCCCGCGGCGCCGACAGAATGGGCGGCGTGGCTCTGATCCGGTGTGACTTCGACTCCGAGGCGTTGGAACTCCGCACCTCGATGACCGTGATACTGCCCGACCGGGACGGCGGTGACGTGCCGCCGCCGGTGCTCTACCTGCTGCACGGGCTGACCGACGACCACTCGGCGTGGAGCAGGTTCACCTCGGTGGAGCGTTACGCCGCGGAGCACGGGCTGGCAGTGATCATGCCGCAGGTGCATCGCAGCTTCTACGCGAACGAGGCCTACGGGATGCGCTTCTGGGACTTCCTCTCGGCCGAGCTGCCGGAGAAGGCGAAGCAGTTCTTCCGGATCTCCGGGCGGCGCGAGGACACGTACGTCGCCGGGTTGTCCATGGGTGGATACGGGGCGATGAAGTGGGCGTTGCGCGAGCCGGAGCGCTTCGCGGCCGCGGCTACGCTCTCCGGGGCGCTCGACCTCGCGTACATCCAGGAACATGATCTTCGGCCGCACATGCGGGCACTGGTCGCGCGGGTGTTCGCCGACCGGGTCGTGGCCGGCAGCGACGAGGATCTGCTGCACCTGCTGCGGGACGGCGACCCGCACCGGCTGCCACGACTGATGCTGCGCTGCGGCACCGAGGATCACCTGCTCGCGCAGAACCGGCGCTTCGTGGCCGCCTGCAAGGCCAGCGGTGCCGGGCTGGACAGCGGTTTCGGGCCGGGCGGCCACGACTGGTCCTACTGGGACGCGCAGCTCCCGGCCGTCCTCGACTGGATGCTCACCAAGCCCACCGCCTGAACCCGGCCCGCACCCGGCTGCTCTGCCCCCAAGCGCCCGCAGCCCGTCGGCACCGTGCACACCGCAGGGCAGATGCTCCGACCTCAGCCCCAGCGCCCGTAGCCCGTCGTCGCCGTGCGCCGGAGGGCAGATGCTCCGACCTCGGCCTCAGCACCCGTCGTCGCCGTGCGCCGGAGGGCAGATGCTCCGACCTCAGCCCCAGCGCCCGTAGCCCGTCGTCGCCGTGCGCACCGGAGGGCGGGTTCTCCAACCTCAGCCCCAGCGCATTTCGCCCGTCGTGGGGGGGGGGGGGGGGGGGGCGCGGCCGGGGGGGGGGGGGGGGGGGGGGGGGGGGCGGCCGCCCCCGGCGGCGG
>NZ_JBIRWQ010000020.1:10147-15715 GCF_044388125.1 Actinoplanes sp. NPDC020271 | reverse complement strand
ACCCCCCCACCCCCCACCCCCCCACCCTATTCCCCCCCGCCCCCCCGTCCCCCCAAAAAAAACACCCCCGCCGGGGTTTTTTTTCCCCCCCCCCCCCCCCAACGACCTAAAGGGGCGAAATGCCCGCCGAGCGAAGCGAGGCCATCAAATACAGCTAACACCCATCGAACTCACCCCTCGTCCCGCGTCTGCTCGGCCAGGAAGCGCTCCAGCTCCGCTCCCAGTTCCTCGGCCGTCGGCAGCGCCGTGTCGTCGTCGACCAGCAGGTTGTTCGCCCGCCCGCGCAGGAACGCGTCGTACTGCGCCTCCAGCGAGGTCACGAGCCGACCGGCCTGTTCGTCGTCGGCGATCTGCTTGTCGACTTCCTCGCGGACCACCTTGGCCGCCTCGCGCAGCTTCCCGGTCGGCAACGCCAGCCCGGTGTTGGCCGAGACGGAGTCGAGCAGCAGTTCGGAGGCGGCCGGGTAGCCGGTCTGAGCCAGGTAGTGCGGGACGTGCGCGGCGTAGCCGAGCGCGTCGTGCCCGCTCTGCCCGAGCCGGAATTCCAGCAGGTTGCCGACGCTGGCCGGCACCTGCACCCGCTGCAGCCACGACTCGTGCTCGCCGAGCAGGCTCTTGTCGGTGGCGTGGGCGGTCAGCCCGGCCGGCCGGGTGTGCGGCACGGCCATCGGGATCGCGTTGAGCCCGATGGTGGTCTTGACGCCGAGCCGCTCGATCAGCTCGGTCACGGCCGCGATGAAACGTTCCCACTGCAGGTCCGGCTCGGGGCCGGTGAGCAGCAGGAACGGGGTGCCGAGCTGGTCCCGGACGAGGTGCAGGGCGAGCACCGGCTCCTCGTAGCTCTCGAAGTGGTCGGCCACGAAGATCATCGGGGGCCGGCGGGAGCGGTAGTCGAGGAGCTGGTCGAGGTCGAAGGTCGCGATGACCTCGCTCTCCAGGTTCTCCAGCAGGTTCTCGCGGGCGAGCTGGATCGCGCTGCCCGCGTCGACGAACCCGGTGAGCGCCTGGATCAGCACGGGGCTGTCCAGCTCGGGCAGTTCCCCGGCCACCTGGTAGAGCCCGTGTGGGTCGAGCACGCTGCGGTCCTCCTCGAAAGACGCCTTTTCCGGCCGCAACAGCGGGTCACCACCGTTCATTCCGGCACCCGGGGCCGGGTTTCCGCTGTCGCTGTGACAGTCAACACGAAAATCTCACGTTCCCGGGCAACCTAGGTGCGCCGCCGGGCCACTATCGGGTCAGACCCCTGGGAGGAGATCTTTGAATCAACATCTCGTCACCGACGGCACCGCCCCTCCTGACTCGCTCTGGTCGCGGATGAAAGCCGATCCGCAGTACGCCCCCGAACACCTCGCTCTGGAGGCGGTCCGCGGCCTCGGTCCGGAAGCCGCCGAGTGGGCCGCCCGGACCCGCGCCGAACGCCCCGGCATCACGCCGGACGAGCTGGCCGCGCTCGCCGTCCGGCACTTCACCACGCTGGCCCGCCTCTCCGGCGCGATCTCCGGGGTCGCCGGCCTGCCCGGCGCGGTCGTCGACGTCGGCGTGCTCGCCTGGACGCAGGCGCGGATGGTGCTGCACATCGCCGCGGCCTACGACGCCGATCCCTCGGCCGGGGAACGCGCCACCGACCTGCTCGTGCTGCAGAAGGTGCACAAGGTCGCGGGGACCGCCCGGACCGCGCTGGGCGTGGCCGCCGGGCGGGAACGGGCCGGCCGGCTCTTCTCCGACCGCCAGGGCGGCACCGTGATCAAGCTCAGCCTGCGACTGGCCCAGATGGCCGGGGTGCGGGCCGCGCGGAAGGTGTTCGCCAAGGTCGTACCGGGAGCGGGGGTGATTCTCGGCACGTGGGTCAACTCCGCGGCGACGAAGGACCTGGCCAAGCGCTCGCGGCAGCACTTCCGCAACGGCTAAGCCCCCGGCCGGTCCGCCCGAACCTGAAGGACGTGCCAGCGATTCGGAAAGCCACTGCCGTCGTCCTGCCCGTGCTCGCCGGTTCGCTGATGCTGGCGGCCTGCGCCTCGTCGAGGAGCGCCACCGCCACACCCAGCCCGACCGGGACGAACTGGCTGCTGGTCGCGACCGGCAGCGTCGCGCCGTCACCTACGGTCAGCTTCTCGGCGCGGGCTCCGTTCGCCGCCGCGACGCTGTCGCCGACCACCTCGCGGTCGGCGACTCCGGCGCCGAGCGGCAGTGCGTGCGGCACCACCGCGTTCAAGGGCGGGCAGATCAACGGCGCCGACGTGACCGCGGGCAGCACGAGCGCCGTGGTGAAGTGGTTCAACCCGGGTGACGCGACGCTCGTCGACTACCACATCCTCGCGGTCAGCCAGAAGCTCGTGTACGGCGCCCAGCCGGAGACGCCCGGCTGGGTCACGGTCACGCCGACCGGCTGCGGGTGGATGAGCGCGACCGTGACCGGGCTCAACCCGGGGACGCCGTACGTCTTCTCGGTCGACGGCCGGTGGACGAGTCCCGGGGTCGACGGCACCCACACCCGTACCGTGGCACGCTCCGGTGTGGTGACCACGTCCTGACATAAGCTGTCCGGCCATGGAGAGCATCGTCGACACGGTCGTGCTCGTGGCGATCTCGGTTGTCGGCGCGGCCCTCGCCCGGCGCCTCGGGCTCGTTGCGCCGTTGGTCCTGCTGGTGGCCGGTCTCGGCCTGTCATACGTGCCGGGTTTCCCGGAGGCGCACCTCGAGCCGGAGCTGGTGCTGATCGGCATCCTGCCGCCGCTGCTCTACGTGGCCGCGCTGCAGACGTCGGTGCCCGCGTTCCGCAACGCGCTGCGCCCGATTCTGTTCCTCGCGGTCGGGTTGGTGCTGTTCAGCGCGTTCGTGGTCGGTTTCGCGCTGCACTGGATGCTGCCCGCGGTGCCGCTCTCGGCGTGTGTGGCGCTGGGCGCGATCGTCGCCCCGCCGGACGCGGTGTCGGCGACCGCCATCGCCCGCCGGGTCGGCCTGCCCCGGCACGTGGTGACGATCCTGGAGGGCGAGAGCCTGCTCAACGACGCGACCGCGCTGGTGCTGGTGCGGGTCGCGACGGGTGCCCTGGCCGGGGCCGCGGTCGGGTTCTGGGAGATCACCGGCCAGGTCGCGCTGAAGGCCGGTGGCGGCATCGTGATCGGCATCATCGCCGCGATGGCCGCCGCGAAACTGCACAAATGGGTCGATGACCCGCTGCTCGATGATGCTGTGTCGCTTCTCACCCCGTTCGTCGTGGTGATCGTCGCCGAGGAGATCGGCGCCTCCAGCGTGGTCGCCGTCGTGATCACCGGGCTGTACCTCGGGCACCGGATCCCGTACCTGCTCTCGGCCACCTCCCGCCTCCAGATGGAAGCGGTGTGGAAGCTCACCACGTTCCTGTTGGAGGGCGTGGTCTTCCTGCTGGTCGGCCTCCAGCTGCGGACGGTGGTCGAGCACATCGAGACCAGCATGGCGACCACGATCAGCGTCACCTCCCTGGTCTTCGGCCTGCTGGTGGCGGCCCGCTTCGTCTGGTTGTACCCGTCCGCCTACCTCGGCCGGCTCTTCCCGCGCGTCCGCGCCAAGGGCCCGCGCGTGCCGATCAGCGTGCCGACAGTCGTCGCCTGGGCCGGCATGCGCGGCGTGGTCACCCTCGCCGCCGCGCAGACCCTGCCGTTGCCCGGCGAGCACGGCGTCCCGGACTACCCCCGTGACCTGTTCATCTTCATCGCCTTCGCGATCATCGTGCTGACGCTGCTGATCCAGGGCACCACCCTGCCCATGCTGGCCATCCGGCTCGGCGTGCGCGAGGACACCAGCGCCCAGGACGCGCTCGCCGAAGCCGGCGTGCAGCACGCGGCGAGCCGAGCCGCCCTCGAAGCACTGGAGAAGAGCGCCGACGGCGCGCCCGTCTCGGTCGTCGACCGGCTGCGCGGGCTGGTCGAGAGCCGCTCCAACAACGCGTGGGAACGTTTGGGCAGCCAGCAACAGGAAACCCCCTCGGCGGCGTACGGGCGCCTGCGACGCGAGATGATCAGAGCTGAGCGGCACGTCTTCAAGATCGCCCGGAACGAGGGGCGGATCCCCGAGGAAGTGCTGGTCCGCGCCCAGCGCGAACTCGACCTGGAAGAGTCCCAGCTGCACCGGAGTGAAGAAAAGTGATCTGTCAGCATCTCAAGGATTCCGGCGATCCGGCGCCGCTGAGCGCCTACGAGGACGGCTGCCCGCAGTGCGTGGCCGGCGGCTTCGACGACTGGGTCCACCTGCGCACGTGCCTCACCTGCGGCATCATCGCCTGCTGCGACTCGTCGCCGCGGCGGCACATGTCGGCCCACCACGCCGAGACCGGGCACCCGGTCATGCGCTCGTTCGAGCCGGGTGAGACGTGGCGGTGGTGCTTCGACGACGAGGTGCTCGGGTGAGCTGGGTTTGATGGCCTCGCTGTATTTAATGGCCTCGCCTTCGGCTCGGCGGCATTTCGCCCTTTGCGGTCGATGACGAGAGTGCGAAAAACGGCCACGCTTTGCTTGCCGTTTTTCGCACTCTCGGCATCGACGGGCGAAATGCGGGGGTGGACTGATAAAAGGGGTTTGCGGTGCGCATTCTGGTGGTGGGGGCCGGGGCGACCGGTGGGTACTTCGGCGGGCGGCTCGCTCAGGCCGGGCGGGACGTGACGTTCCAGGTCCGGGACGGTCGTGCCGCCCGGCTCGCCGAGCGCGGTCTGCGCATCCGCACACCGACCGGCGAGACACGGCTGACGCCGCACACGATCAAACACCCGATCGAGGCGTACGACGTCGTGCTCGTCGCCGTGAAGAGCCACGCGCTCGACGCCGTGATCCGCACCCTGCCCCGCGCCGTCGGCGACCGGACGGTGATCATCCCACTGCTCAACGGCATGCGTCACCTCACCGCGCTGGCCGGCGCCTTCGGGCCGGAACACGTGTGGGGCGGCCTCTGCATGATCCACGGAACGCTGGACGAACACGGTGACGTCGTCCAGCTGAGCGACCTGCACCGGCTGGTGTTCGGCCCGCTCGGCGACGCCCCCGACGAACGGCTGGACACGGTCACGGCTGCCCTGACCGGGGCGGGGTTCGACTCGCGGGCGTCCCGGCACATTCTCGCCGAGATGTGGGAGAAGTGGGTTCTGCTGTCCACGCTGGGAGCGGCGACGACGCTGATGCGCGGCTCGATCGGCGCGATCAACGCGGCTCCGGGCGGGCCGGAATTCCTGCGCGCACTCGCCGCCGAGGTGATCGCGGTCGCTACGGCGGCCGGTCATCCGCCACGGGCGCAGGCACTTTCGCTCCTGGACGCGACGATCAGCAGCAGCGAGCCGACGACCTCGTCGATGTACCGGGACCTGATCGCCGGGCTTCCGGTCGAAGCCGACGCCATCGTCGGTGACCTGGTCGGCGAGGCGGGGCGGCACGGTGTGCCGGTTCCGTTGCTGGCGGCCGCGCACACCGGTCTCGCCGTCTACTCCGCCGCTCGCGCCGGCTGAGTGCCGCTCGCGCCGGCTGAGTGCCGCTCGCGCCGGCTGAGTGCCGCTCGCGCCGGCTGAGTGCCGCTCGCGCCGGCTGAGTGCCGCTCGCGCCGGCA
>NZ_JBIRWQ010000020.1:0-10049 GCF_044388125.1 Actinoplanes sp. NPDC020271 | reverse complement strand
CTGGGTGCCGCTCGCCCGCAGCCGTGTGCGGCTCGGTGGGTCGCTGCTGCCCGTAACGACGACCGGCGCCAGCTGGTGCTCACGGATCAGGCGACGGGAACTCGCGGCGCGGTGATGAGCGGCACCGCCGCCGGGCGCACGCTGTCGTACACCGCCACCGTCTGTTCCGCGATCGACGGCCAGTTGTAGTCCTCGATCACCCGCAGTCTCGCCTGCAACGCCAGCCGCCGGGCGTGTTCCCGGTCGCCGAGCACCCCGGTGACCGCGTCGGCCAGCGCAATCGGGTCTCCGGGCGTGAAGTGCACCCCGGTCACCCCGTGGTCGACGATCTCGGCAAGCCCGCCGGTCGCCGCGACCGCGACGGGTGTCCCGGCGGCCGCCGCTTCGAGGGCGACCATGCCGAACGGCTCGTAGATGCTGGGCACCACGTAACAGTCCGATGCGGCCATCAGCGCGGTCAGGTCGTGCCCGGTGAGGAAGCCGGCGAAGGTCACCCCGGGTTCGGCGAGAAGTTCCAGGTCTTCCCGGTACGGCCCGTCGCCCGCGATCACCACACGCAGTCCCGGGAAGCGTTCGCGGAGCAGGGGTGCGGCGGCGAGCAGATGCTGCACGCCTTTCTCGTAGACGAGCCGTCCCGCGAAGCTGACCAGCGGTCCGTCGTCCCCGGCGTAGGCGAGCCGGGCGGCCGCGACCGCGCGTGGCCGGGCCCGCCAGCGCAGCGCGTCGACACCGTTGCGGACCACTTCGGTGCGTCCGGCGGGGACGCCGAAGAGCCGGGTCACCTCGCCGCGCATGTATTCGGAGCAGACGATGACCCGGTCGGCCTCGGCGCAGAGCCAGCGTTCGACGTCGTCGATCGTGCGGTTGTGGGCGGCCGGTAGCCAGCCCTGGTGACGGCCGGATTCGGTGGCGTGGACGGTGGCGATCAGCGGGACGTTCAGGTGTTCGCGGAGCGTCATCGCGGCGTGCGCGGCGAGCCAGTCGTGCGCGTGCACGACATCGAACCGATTTCCGCGTACGGCGTGGAGCGCGGCCCTGGTCAGTGCATGGTTGAACGCGGTCGCCCAGCCGAGCATGTCCCCGCCGGTGATTTCGTGACGGGGCGGGTCCTCGGGGGCGCGGATCACCCGTACGCCTTCGGAGTGTTCTTCCAGGAGTGCTCCGGGGGTGTGCCGCGTGACCACGGTGACCTGGTGCCCGGCGCGAGCGAGGGCGCCGGCGAGGGCGTGCACGTGCCGCCCGAGTCCGCCGACCAGCAGCGGCGGATACTCCCAGGAGAGCATCAGGACCCGGCTCACGGCGCTGTGCCTTTCCCCGCCGTGCCCTCCTGGCTCTCACCCGCGGCGTTTCCCGCAGGTCCGGGTGGCGGCCGTTCGGTGCTGCCGGTCATGGCACGTACCTCATTTCCACTCGGAGCGTCTCGGCGACGGCGAGGGCGTCGAACGGGCGGCCGAGCGCGGGGTGGGGCGCGTCGCCGTGTGCGGCTTCGCCGACCGAGCCGACGCCCCATTCGGCGAGTTGCGCGGCCAGGCCGTCGAGCAGGCCGTCGACCGGGCGTCCGGTGGCGGCGCAGGCGTCGGCGTACGCCCCGATCAGCCACGGCCGGACGAGACCCTGGTCGTGGCCGGCGCCGTCGTATCCGTATTCGTCGGGGGCGAGGGTTCGCAGCCCGAGCGGCGTGAGCAGCGATTCGCCGCAGGCCCGGACCGCGGTGCCGGCCGCGCCGCGCATCGGCCCGTGCGGCAGGGACCAGCCGAGCAGCTGGTACGGGCGCAGCGTCGGATCGTCGTGCTGGGTTCCGGCGCCGAGCGGGTACGGCGCGGCCGGTCCTTCGACCACGTCGTGCAGCCACCCTTCGGGTGCGGGGAAGCGGCGCAGGAACGACTCCCGCGCCCGCGCGTGCCGTGCCCGGGCCTCGGTGTCGTCCTTCCCGCCTTCGGCGAGCAGGTCCCCGAGCGCGGCGAGCGCGTTCACCCAGAGCGCGTTGACCTCCACCAGCTTGCCGACCCGCGCGCTTCCCGAGCCGGCGGAGAGGGTGAGCAGTCCGTCGGCCGGGTCCACGGCCAGCGGGCCGCCGTCGTTCAGGGCTTGGCGCAGGATCCGGCCGAGCGGGACGGCGAGGGTGCGGGCGAGGTCGCTGTCGCCGGTGCGGGTCACGTGCCGGTCGACGGCGTGGACCAGCCAGAGCGTGGCTCGGGCGTCGGCGGCCGGGCGTTCGGTCATCGTGCGCAGCAGGTCACGGCCTTCGTCGGCCCGACCGGTGTCGAGCAGCAGGCCTTCGTAGGCGGCGAGCGGTGCGGCCCGGCCGGTCCACGGGTAGCCGTCGGCGAGCGCGGACCCGTCCGCGGCCCGGATCACGAACGTGTCGGCGGCGAGGGCGAGCGTGGCCGCGTACCCTTCGGCCTTGGCCGCGGTGACCAGCCGATGAGCGCGTTCACGGGCCGCGGCCAGGATCACCGGTGGCGCCGGCGGCCGTTCCGCGAGATCGCCCGTCCAGGCCGAGATCTCGCAGGTCTCGCCCGGCCCGGCCTGCTGGGTGAAGTTGCCGGCGTGCCACAGGTCCTCGACCGGGCCGCCGGTGCGGGCGCCGAGGTGCCATTGGCCGGCGGGCTGCCAGCCGGGGCCGGCCAGCCGGTACGCGCCTTCGACGATCACCCCGTCGGCGACCCGTTCGATCCGCAGTCCCGGCCCGTCGGCGCGGCGGGTCCCGTCGGCCACGCGCCAGGTGCACATCGCCGCGATCGTCAGGCCGACCGGTGCGGGCGCGCTCACGACCCGGTGGACGACCGCGACCGCGTTCGTCCCGGGGTGGAAGGCCAGCTCGCGCTCGATCACCACGTCGCCGATCCGCCAGCGCCAGCGCGGCAGCCCGTTGTCGAGCGTGAACGTCTCCAGCAGGCGGTGACCTTGTGGGTCGAGGCGGCCGGACACCCACGCGTGGGTGTAGAGCGGAACTTTGGTGCCTGTGTGAAGCGTCACGGTCAGATCGAGCGCGGCGAGGGCGACATGCGGGGTCCGGCCGGGTCCGGCGACGGCCAGCAGGGCGTGCTCGGGACGGGTCCGCAGGCCGCTCACGGTGCCCGTGGCCCAGCCGCCCAGACCGTCGGTGACCAGCCATTCCCGGCCCGCGCCGAGGTCGGTGGCGGGAACGCCGCAGACCTGCGGGCCGAGAATCAGAGGATCAGTTCGCGGCACGTCCCCCCTTATGCTCACTCTGAGAACTGCTAAACCCCCGTATGGGGATAAATCATCGCCAAATCGGGCAGTCGGGCCGACGGTAGCAGCCGGTCCCGGGAGAATGACCTATGACGCGGCCGGACAGGATTAACCCAGCCCGCCGAGGGGCATGAACCCGCGGGCCGGTCGTGACGACCGAAGGCCGAGGGGAGCGCAACACCATGCAGGTCTGGCCTGGTCACCGGTACCCGTTGGGAGCCACCTACGACGGGACGGGCACCAATTTCGCCATCTTCTCGGAGATCGCCGAGGCGGTCGAACTCTGTCTCTTCGACGCCGCCGGGAACGAGCGCAAGGTCCTGTTGCACGAGCAGGACGCGTTCGTGTGGCATGCGTACTTGCCGGGCGTCGAGCCGGGACAGCGGTACGGCTACCGCGTCTACGGGCCGTACGAGCCGCACCGCGGGCTGCGCTGCAACCCGCACAAGCTGCTGCTCGACCCGTACGCACGGGCCGTCGACTCGGACATCGACTGGCACCCCTCGCTGTACGCGTACGACTTCGACAACCCCGATCAGATGTCGGATCAGGACTCGGCGTCGTACATGCCCAAGGGCGTGGTGGTGAACCCGTACTTCGACTGGGGCAACGACCGGCGGCCGGACATCCCGTACCACCACTCGGTGATCTACGAGACGCACGTCAAGGGCCTCACCCAGCGGCACCCCGAGATTCCCCGGGAGATGCGCGGGACGTACGCGGCGATCGGCCACCCGGCGATCATCGAGCACCTCAAGAGCCTCGGCGTGACCGCGGTCGAGTTGATGCCGGTGCACCAGTTCGTCCACGACAACCGGCTGGACGACCTGGGGCTGCGCAACTACTGGGGTTACAACACGCTCGGCTTCTTCGCGCCGTACCACGGCTACTCCGGGACCGGCACGCTCGGCCAGCAGACCCAGGAGTTCCGGGGCATGGTCAAGGCGCTGCACGCGGCCGGGATGGAGGTCATCCTGGACGTGGTCTACAACCACACCGCGGAGGGCAACCACCTCGGGCCGACGCTGTCGCTGAAGGGCATCGACAACCGGACGTACTACCGGCTCGTCGACGACCAGCCGCAGTTCTACATGGATTACACCGGCACCGGGAACAGCCTGAACGTCCGCTCCCCGCAGAGCCTGCAGCTGATCATGGACTCGCTGCGGTACTGGGTGACCGAGATGCACGTCGACGGCTTCCGCTTCGACCTCGCCTCGACCCTGGCCCGCGAGTTCTACGACGTCGACCGGCTCTCCACGTTCTTCGAGGTGGTCCAGCAGGACCCGATCGTCGGCCAGGTCAAGCTGATCGCCGAGCCGTGGGACGTCGGCCCCGGCGGTTACCAGGTCGGCAACTTCCCGCCGAACTGGACCGAGTGGAACGGGAAGTACCGGGACACGGTCCGCGACTTCTGGCGCGGAGAGCCGGCCACCCTCGCCGAGTTCGCCTCCCGGATCACCGGCTCGGCCGACCTCTACCAGGACGACGGGCGCAAGCCGTTCCACTCGATCAACTTCGTGACCGCGCACGACGGGTTCACGCTCAACGACCTGGTCAGCTACAACGACAAGCACAACGAGGCCAACGGTGAGGAGAACCGGGACGGCGAGAGCCACAACCGGTCCTGGAACTGCGGCACCGAAGGCCCGACCGACGACCCGGCCGTGCTGGAGCTGCGGGCCAAGCAGCGCCGCAACTTCCTGGCCACGCTGATGCTCAGCCAGGGCGTGCCGATGATCTCGCACGGCGACGAGCTCGGCCGTACCCAGCAGGGCAACAACAACGCGTACTGCCAGGACGACGAGATCAGTTGGATCGACTGGGAGAACGCCGACGAGCAGCTGCTGGAGTTCGCCCGCACGCTGACCGCCTTCCGCCACCGCCACCAGGTGTTCCAGCGCCGCCGCTTCTTCACCGGGCTGCCGGTGACCGCGCGCGGCGGCGGCGACCCGCTGCCCGACCTGGAGTGGTTCACCCCGGACGGGCGGCCGATGGCCGGCGACGACTGGGGCAACGACTTCGGGCGGGCGGTCGCGCTCTTCGTCAACGGCGAGGGCATCCGCGAGCGCGGGCAGTACGGCCAGCGCCACGTCGACAGCTCGTTCCTGCTCTTCTTCAACGCGCACGACGCGCCCATCGAGTTCGCCACGCCTCCCGCGGAGTACGGGGAGAAGTGGGAGAGAGTCATCGAAACCGCCGAGCCGTCGCCGGATCGCCCGTCGGTCGTGGAGGCCGGCCACAAGATCTGGGTGCCGGACCGTTCCCTCATCGTGCTCGACAGGACGGTGTAATGCGCCCCAGCAGTACCTACCGTGTCCAGGTCCGCCCCGACTTCCCACTGACGTCCACCGCCGAGATCGCCGACTACCTGGCCGATCTCGGGGTGAGTCACCTCTATTCGGCGCCGCTGCTGACCGCGACGCCCGGCTCCGAGCACGGTTATGACGTCGTCGACCACACCCGGGTCGGCCCGGAGCTGGGCGGCCCGGAAGGGCTGCGCGGCCTGAGCCAGGCGCTGAAGAACTCGGGCCTCGGCCTGGTCGTGGACATCGTGCCCAACCACGCCGGCGTCGCTGTTCCGAAGGCGAACCCGACGTGGTGGGACGTCCTGAAGAACGGTGACAAGTCGCAGTTCGCCAAGTTCTACGACATCGACTGGTCGCGCGGCCGGCTGCTGATCCCGGTGCTGGCCGACGAGCCGGACGCGCTGGATCAGCTGACCGTCGAGGGCGACGAGCTCGTCTACTACGACAAGCGGTACCCGATCGCGGACGGGACCGGGGACGGCAGCGCCCGCGAGGTGCACGACCGGCAGCACTACGAGCTGGTCAACTGGACCCGGGGCGACAGCGAGGTCAACTACCGGCGGTTCTTCGCGATCGTCGACCTGGCCGCGCTGCGCGTCGAGGACCCGGAGGTGTTCGACGCCACCCACGCCGAGATCCTGCGCTGGGTGCGCGAGGGCATGGTCGACGGCATCCGCGTCGACCACCCGGACGGGCTGCGCGACCCGGGGGCGTACTTCGAGCGGCTGCGCGCCGGTGCGCCCGACTCGTGGCTGGTCGTCGAGAAGATCCTCGAGCCGGGGGAGCAGCTGCCGCGCTGGCCGGTCGCCGGCACCACCGGTTACGACGCGATGGCCGAGGTCAACGGGGTCTTCGTGGACTCCGGGACGGAAGCCTTCTTCGACACTCTCGACCACCACCTGACCGGGACCACGACGACGTTCCAGAACCTGGTGTACGACACCAAGCTCGACGTCGCCACCCGGCTGCTCGCCGCCGAGCTGGGGCGGATGGCCCGCCTCGTGCCGGAGGTCGAGGCCGCGCCCCGCGCCCTGGCCGAGCTCGCCGCGTGCTTCCCGGTCTACCGCTCCTACCTGCCGGCCGGCGCCCGGCACCTGGCTCAGGCCCGGGCCGAGGCCGGCCGCCGGCGTCCGCAACTGATCAGCGTCTTCGACCAGCTGCTGGGCCGGCTGCGCAACCCCGCCGACGAGCTGGCGATCCGGTTCCAGCAGTACACCGGCGCGGTGATGGCCAAGGGTGTCGAGGACACCGCGTTCTACCGCTGGACCAGGTTCGCGGCCCGCAACGAGGTCGGCAACGACCCGGCCAAGTTCGGCGTCACCCCGGACGAGTTCCACGAGTGCGCGCAGGCCCGGGCGCACGACTGGCCGGACACGATGACGTCGCTGAGCACCCACGACACCAAGCGCGGCGAGGACGTCCGGGCCCGCCTGGCCGTCCTCTCCGAGGTGCCCGGCGACTGGACCGAGGTGGTGCGCCGATGGGTCCGGGCCGCCCCGCTGCCGGACCCGTCTCTCGCGCACCTGATCTGGCAGACGGTCATCGGCGCCTGGCCGCTCTCCAAGGACCGATTGCTGGCGTACGCCGTGAAGGCGGCCCGTGAGGCCGGTGCCGCCACCACGTGGCAGCAGCCCGACGAGTCCTTCGAGAACGCGTTGCGCGCGATGATCGACAAGATCTACGACGACCCCGCGCTGCATCGGGAAGTGTCCGATTTCGCCGCGTCGATCACGCCGCCCGGCTGGTCCAACTCGCTCGGCCAGAAACTGGTCCAGCTGGCCATGCCCGGGGTGCCCGACGTCTATCAGGGCACCGAGCTGTGGGACTCCTCGCTGGTCGACCCGGACAACCGGCGGCCGGTGGACTTCGCCGCCCGCCGGGAGATCCTCGCCCGCCTCGACGACGGGTGGCAGCCGCCGGTCGACGACTCCGGCGCGGCGAAACTGCTGGTGGTCAGCCGGACCCTGCGACTGCTCCGGCAGCGGCCGGAACTGTTCACGTCGTACCGGCCGGTCTTCGCCGAAGGCCGCGTCGGCGAGCACGTCCTCGCGTTCGACCGGGGCGGCGTGGTGGCGGTCGCCACCCGGCTGCCGGTCGGATTGTCACGCCACGGCGGATGGCACGACACCACGCTGTCACTCGACGGACACAGTTGGACGGAAGTGTTCACGAACGCCAGCTACGGTGGCAATCGTCTGGCCGTCGCCGACCTTCTGCAGACCTATCCCGTCGCGCTCCTGGTGAAAGAGTGAGATGACGACCTTTGATGTCTGGGCGCCGGAGAAGTCGCCCAAGCTGCGCCTGGGGGACTCCGAGCACGCGATGGAGCCCGGTGACGGTGGCTGGTGGCACCTCGACGTGCCCGACGCCGGCCCCGGGACCGACTACGCGTTCGTGCTGAAGGACGTGGAGAACCCGGTTCCCGACCCGCGCTCGGCCTGGCAGCCGCAGGGCGTGCACGGGCCGAGCCGGGTCTACGACCACAGCGCGTTCAGCTGGACCGACCAGTCGTGGAGCGGGCGGCAGGTGCCCGGGTCGGTGCTCTACGAGATGCACATCGGCACGTTCACCCCGCAGGGCACCTTCGACTCGGCGATCGAGCGGCTCGACCACCTCGTCGAGCTCGGTGTCGACCTGGTCGAGCTGCTGCCGGTGAACGCGTTCAACGGCGTCTACAACTGGGGTTACGACGGGGTGTGCTGGTTCGCGCCCCACGAGGCATACGGCGGGCCGGACGGGCTGAAGCGTTTCGTCGACGCGGCCCACCACAAGGGCCTCGGCGTGGTGCTCGACGTCGTCTACAACCACTTCGGGCCGTCGGGGGCGTACGCGCCGATGTTCGCCCCCTACCTCAGCACCGGCTCGAACACCTGGGGCAGTTCGCTGAACCTGGACGGGCCGGACTCCGGCGAGGTGCGGCGCTACATCGCCGACAGCGTGCTGATGTGGCTGCGCGACTACCACGTCGACGGGCTGCGGCTCGACGCCGTGCACGCGCTGCACGACGAGGGTGCGGTGCACCTGCTGGAACAGCTCGCGGTCGAGGTGGAGTCGCTCTCCACGGCGCTGCGGCGGCCGCTGTCGCTGATCGCCGAGTCCGACCTGAACGACCCCAAGCTGATCACCCCGCGCGAGGCCGGGGGGTACGGGTTGCACGCCCAGTGGGACGACGACGTGCACCACGCGCTGCACACGCTGCTCACCGGGGAACGCCAGGGCTACTACGAGGACTTCGGGTCGCTCGACGTGCTGCGGACGGTCCTCGAGGGAGCGTTCTTCCACGCCGGCACCTGGTCGTCGTTCCGTGGGCGGCGGCACGGCCGGCCCGTCGACCGGCAACGCGTCCCCGGGCACCGGTTCGTCGCGTTCCTGCAGAACCACGACCAGATCGGCAACCGCGCCGTCGGTGACCGGCTCACCGCGACACTCTCGCCCGGGCTGCTCAGGGTCGGGGCGACGCTGCTGCTCACGTCGCCGTTCACGCCGATGCTGTTCATGGGCGAGGAGTGGGCGGCCAGCAGCCCGTGGCAGTTCTTCACCAGCCACCCCGAGCCTGATCTGGCCGCCGCGGTGCAGAACGGCCGGCGGCGCGAGTTCTCCCGGCACGGGTGGGCCGAGGCCGACGTGCCCGACCCGCAGGACCCGGCGACGTTCGAGCGCTCCAAGCTGGACTGGTCCGAGCTGGGCAAGCCCGGTCACTCGGAGATGCTGGCGCTCTACCGGAAGCTGATCCGGCTGCGCCACGAGGTGCCCGACCTGACCGATCCGTGGCTGTCCGACGTCGAGGTCTGGCACGGCGACCAGTTCGTGGTGATCCGCCGGGGCCGGCACGCGGTCGCGGCCAACCTGGCCGGGACGCCGCAGACCGTGAGTCTGCGCGCGGTGCCGTCGGCGGTGCTGCTGGCCACGGCCGAGGGCGTGGTGCTGGAACGTGACCGGGTCGTGCTGCCGCCGGAGAGCGCGGTCGTGGTCCGCACCTCCCGCTGACCGGTTCTCTGCTCTGACCGTGCCCCGCCACGGAGGCCGCCCTTTCGGCCTGAGCGTTCTGGGCGCCCCGCGCCCTGCTCAGGTCGGAAGGGTCCCCGCTACTTATAGATAATTTGTTGTACGACCGCTGCCCGGCCAGGCTTGGTCGAGGTGATCGGTAGGGACGCTCAGGCCCCCGCTGCCCACTCAGATAGCGGAGTGTGGCTTTCTCCCGGCTTGGACCCTGCCGATCACCGTGGCGCGGAGTGGCTTAAGAGGGGTTTGACCAGCTTAAAGTAGCGTTGCCCTCCCGCCGGTTTGTCCTGCTGACACCGACGGAAGGGCCAGGCCACACCGATGCAACAGTTGATCATCGGGGTTGATCCCCACAAAAGATCCGCGACGATCGAGGTCATCAACGGCCAGGAACGCGTTGTGGACACCGGCCGTTACGGCACCGACGCCCCGGGCTACCAGGCGATGCTCGCCGCCGGCCGCCGCCACCCCAGCCGGGTCTGGGCGGTCGAGGGCTGCAACGGCATCGGCCGGCACCTGGCC
>NZ_JBIRWQ010000019.1:144057-212986 GCF_044388125.1 Actinoplanes sp. NPDC020271 | reverse complement strand
CGGTTCTTCTGGGGCCTGCGCCTGCATCTGATCTGCACGCCCGCAGGACTACCGATCGCCTGGTCGCTGGCCACTGCGAAAACCGATGAGCGTCAGGTCTTGGCCGCGGCGCTGGAGGAAGATCCCGATCTGCTCGCATCCCGGCCAGGGCAGCTGATCATCGCGGATAAGGGCTACGTCTCCGCTGAACTCGACCGATGGCTGGCTGAACGCGGAGCCCGGCTACTGCGACCCTCATACCGCAACCGGGCTCCGCACCCCGGAGAACACCTGCTCAAGCCCGTTCGCCAGCTCATCGAATCAGTCAACGACACCCTTAAAGGTCAACTCGACCTCGAACTGCACGGAGGCCGCAGCATCGAAGGCGTCGGCGCCCGCATCGCCCAACGCCTCCTCGCCATGACCGCAGCTATCTGGCACAACCGGGCAACCGGACAGCCTCTGACCAGGTCACTAATCGCGTATGACCACTGACCTCAGTTAGGACTTACTCATCTAGTGCATCGACCCCGTCCCGCGCAGGGAAGCCGCCCGGCCCCGCGAATCCGTCCACCGCAGGGATGTCACGCACAGTAAGACCGCCGGTCCCGGCAACCCAGGAATCGCCGTAGGACACGCGCCCGGAGAGGACAAAATCGGTCACCAACCTGGTGTCCCGAGCCGCATCCTCCATGAACAACGTCGGCGTAGCCCCTGCCAACTCCACCAGCCGGGCATCCGGCAAACCGTCCGCGAGCCGCCGGAAAACCTCCACCGGAATCTGTTCCTGGCTCTGCCGGTGCAATACCAGAACCGGCGCCCGAACCGACGCCAATTCCCCGGTCACATCGATTTCCTCCGCCGCCGAGAACCACGCCCGGGCAACCGCCGCGGTGGTCGCCGTCCGGAACGCTTCCGCCGTCCACCGCCCGGACGGCGCCGAATCCCATCCCAGCCACGCTGTCGCCACCGCGTCCGCGAACAGGCCCCAATCCTGCTCGACCAGCGACAACAACGCCTGCGTCTGAGCCGGCCGCATTGCTTCCCGCATCCGGGCGGCGCCACCGAACAGCACCAGTCGTTCGACCCGTTCCGGTTCCCGCGCCGCGAAGGCGATGGCCGTGGCCGTCGCGTGGTAATACCCCAGAAGGGACGCGCTGCGAATTCCGGCGTCGTCGAGAACGGCCCGCAGGTCCCGCAGGTGCGCGTCGACACCGAGGTCGGCGAGGTCGATCCGCCGATCCGACGCGCCCATTCCGCGCCCGTCGTAGAGCACGACCGTCATGTCCCGGGCGAGCCTTTCGTAGGCCGCGCGCAACGCCGGAATCCGCCACTGCGCGGAGATGTTGCTTAGCGACGGCATCCACACCAGCACCGGGCCCTGCCCGAACATCTGGTAACCGATCGTGACGCCGTCCTCGGCGCGGGCGAAACGCATCTCCACCCGTCCATTATCCCCACGGCCGCGAATAATGTCGTACCGGAAAGGCAATTCAAAAGATTTTATTGACTTTCCCGTACGCCGTGAAAGCTGGCAGGATCAGCCTATGCGCCGTATTTCTGAGCGAATCTCCAGCATCGCTGAATCCGCAACCCTGGCCGTGGACGCGAGGGCGAAGGCCCTGCGCGCCGCCGGCCGCCCGGTCATCGGTTTCGGGGCCGGTGAGCCTGATTTCCCCACCCCGGATTACATCGTGGAGGCGGCCGTCGAGGCGTGCCGTGACCCGCGCTCGCACAAGTACACGCCGGCCGCCGGCCAGCCCGCGCTGCGTGAGGCGATCGCGGCGGTGTCCGCGCACCCGGTCGAGCCGTCCCAGGTGATCGTCACGAATGGCGGGAAGCAGGGCGTCTACCAGGCTTTTGCCGCGCTTCTCGACCTGGGTGACGAGGTGCTGATCCCGGCTCCCTACTGGACGACCTATCCGGAGGCGGTGCAACTGGCCGGGGGTGTCCCGGTCGCGGTGAACACCGACGAGTCGACCGGGTATCTGGTGAGCGCCGACCAGCTCGAGGCCGCGCGAACCCCGCGTACCAAATTGTTGTTGATGTGTTCTCCGTCGAATCCGACGGGCGCAGTTTATTCACGCGAGCAGTTGCAAGAAATCGGCGACTGGGCCGTCGAGCACAATCTTTTCGTCGTCACCGACGAGATTTACCAGCATTTGGTGTACGGCGATGCGAAGTTCCATTCCTTTACCCGTCGGTGAAGGGCCTGCTCGGGCGCGGCCGGCTGCCGGGCACGTCGGCCGAGCTCGCGAATTTTGTTCTCGACGAGGCGGAGGTCGCGGTGGTGCCCGGGGAGGCGTTCGGCACGCCGGGTTACTTCCGTTTCTCGTATGCGCTGAGCGACGTTGATCTCCCCGAAGGGGTGTCCCGCATCGCGCGACTGGTGGAGAGAGCCGCCGCTTGATTGGCGGAGCGAGCCGGCCTGGCTGCGGAGAAAGCCGCCGCCTGAGGGTCGGAACGAGCCGGCCTGACTGCGGAGAAAGCCGCCGCCCGACACCGGTGGAGAGCGCCGCCGTCCAACCTGTGACGGACACCTCGATTCGCTGTGGGATCGAATGAAAACGGCCACGATGGCTCGGGCGGACACGGCGGAACGGGGGAGCGGTGACGGATTCGAAAGCGCGCACTGCGGACGATCTCGACGAGGCAGCACGCATCTTCACCGAGGTGCGGCCGCGGCTGTTCGGCATCGCCTATCGGATGCTGGGCAGTGCGAGCGAAGCCGAGGATCTGGTGCAGGATGTGTGGCTGCGCTGGCAGGCCTACGATCGCGCCTCCGTGCGGAGTCCGGCCGCGTTCCTGGCCACCACCACGACCCGGATGGCGATCAATGCGCTGCAGTCCGCGCGGGTTCGCCGGGAGACCTATGTCGGCCCGTGGCTGCCCGAGCCGGTCGACACCAGCGCCGATCCCTATCTGGGGGCCGAGCGTGGGGAGGCGCTCGCGTTCGCGGCTCTGCTGCTGATGGAGAAACTGACGCCGAGCGAACGCGCGGCCTACGTGCTGCGTGAGGCTTTCGATTATCCGTACGGGCAGATCGCCGACATTCTCCGGTCGACCGAACCCGCCGTCCGGCAATTGGTCAGTCGCGCCCGTAAACACGTCGCCGGTGAGCGGAAGACCAGGGTCGCCCCGGAGGCACAGAAGGATCTGCTCACCAAGTTCGTCGCGGCTGCCCGCACCGGTGACATGACCGCGCTGGAACGCCTTTTCGCCGCCGATGTCGCCAGTTACTCGGACGGCAACGGCGCGGTCAGGGTCGCCCGGATCCCGGTCCTCGGTGTCGAGCGGGTCACGAAATTCTTCGGCGCGCTGGCCTGGTATTGGGAGGGCATCGAGGTCGACTGGGTCGCGACGAACGGCGAGACGTCGGCAGTGCTGCGCCGGGACGGGGTTCTGCAGGGCGTGATGACGGTGGTCGCCGCGGAGGGCGGCATCGAGCGCATCCTCTGGATCGTGACCCCCGAGAAGGTCGCCGCTTTCGCGTGACGTATCGCTGGGAGCGGGCGGCTCACGACGTACGCGCAAATCGGGTTTGAAAGAGGGACTGCCGCCCACCTGCCGGAAGCAGGTGGGCGGTCAGTTTTACATAGTCGTCAATCAGTATTTGGTGGTGCAGATGGTGTAGTACGGGTTCGCGGTGCTGCCGCCGTCGTAGTAGAAATAGCAGGCCTTGGAAAGGTAGCCCGCGTCGTTCACCATCGGTCCCCAGGCCTGGCTCGCGCGATCCAGCCCGTCCAGGATGTAGTGCAGGCGCTCGGTGCCGCTGGAGGTGTAGTTGTACAGCGAGATCGAGCTGAGGAGCTGCGCGTTGTTCGACCAGCGGGCCCAGGCGGTGCGGCAGCGCGGGCTGTAGCGCAACTCGACGCCGGCGTAGGTGCCCCCGGGCTCATAGACGGCTCGGACCGTGGTCGCGTCCGCGGCGCAGGTCGCACCAGCGTACTTGTAGTTGTTCGGGTCCTTGCCGTCGCAGGTGGAGCCGCATCCGGTGGTCGCCAGCGTGGTGAACGTCGTGGACTTCGCGGCCAGCGCGGCGGGATCCACCTCGGCCAGGATCGAGCCGTCGGCCTGCGTGCTCACCGTGGCGGGCAGGTCCCACCCGGGCAGGAGGGTGGTCTCGGCGTGCGCGGAAACCGGCGCGACGCCGACCATTGTGGCTGCGGTGGCGGCCACCGTAAGCGCACGCACCCATCCGCGGAATTTCTGATAAGACATGTAATTCTCCCCGTGACCGGTGGATTCTTCGACAAGCAGAAAAGTATCTTAAGGACTTGCTCAAGTCGAGGTTTGCAGCGAGAAAAAAAATCTCGTGGCAAATGATCCGTGAATTGCTGTCAAGTCAGCCGAATCGCCGCTTGAACCATTCGGCGACAACGGTCACCGCGGCTGCGGAGACCGCGTAGGCCGCCGCCGCGAGCAGAGCGTTGGCCATGGCGACATGGTCACCGCTGAACGGCTGGACGACGTCCAGGAGCACGACGAGGACGACGGGGGCGAGGAATGCCACCGGCCAGGCCGGGCGCACCCGGAGCAGCCCGAGCAACGCCCATCCGACGAGTGGTAGCCCGACGAGGTAGCCGACAAAGATGGTCAGGTCGTAGATGCCCCAGTCGACGCGATCCTGCATCGCGAGCAGCACCGAGACTCCGAACCAGACCAGCACGTACCCCACCGCGGCGGCGGTCGCCGCGGCGGCCGGCGGTCGTAGCCGTCGCACCCGTCGTCCTTCTCTCATCGCTGGTTCAGTTCAGCACGTCGTTGACGACTTTCCCGTAGGCGACGTGCCCCTTGTCGTTGGGATGGAAGGAGGAGGCCTGGTCGAGGGGCTCGATCGCGTGGAGATAGGCGTCGGAGTCGCACGGGTGGTGCCCGTCGAACGCCGCATCCGGGTCGGCGAACCGAATATCGAGCCCGGGATACGCGGCCTTGGTGTCCGTGATGGCGTTCAGGGTCGTTGTCTTGACTTGTTCCGCGAGGTCGTTCATCCACTTTTGCTTGTCCGGCGAGTACAGACTGCAGTACCCGTCGTTCCGGTCGAACAGGGCCGGATAGCCGACCACGACCACCTGAGCGTTCGGAGCGTGGGTATGGATTGCCTGGTAAACCGAGACCAAGTGACTGCGCAGGGCGACAACCAGCTTCGGCTCATAGGTGATGAGCGGCTCGGGGTCGACCACTGTCACCTTCTTGCCCTCGTCCCCCAACTCGCGAGGCAGCTTGAAATCGGACGCCAGGCAGTTCTTGATCACGGGTGGCAGGCATCCCTTGACGATGTCACCGAAGCCGACGTCGTTGCCGCCGATGCTCACCGTCACCAGGGTGGTGTCCCGGTCGAGCCAGCCCGAGTCGTCGATCTGGTTGACTTCGTTGTAGTGGTAGTTCTGGACGTAACCCCACTGGGTGTTCCAGGTGTTGGTGGTGTCGACGGAGTCCTGCGTCAGATCGACGGACTGGGCCCCGCTGCAGGCCAGGAGGTGGAAGTTCGCGGTGCCGCCGGCCGCTTCCAGGGCGATCGACGACGAGTGGCCGGGTGTGCGGATCTGATAGGCGTAGGCGCCGCCGTCCGAGCGGTGACAGTTGTCGTCGTCCAGAGTGGTGTCCGGCTCGTAAGGCGCCACACTCTCGCCGGAGGAGTAGGAGTCGCCGAGCGCCACGTAGTTCGCCGTCGGGCTCGAGGTGGGAATGAAAGCCATCGCGTCCCAGGAGATGTCGCCGCGGTCGACCCGGCTGACCGGGACGTTCTTGGTCGAGTCACTCAGTGACACCGAGGCACCGGCGGAGAGGTTGAACGAGCCCAGGTCGATCCACTCGTTCTGCTTCCAGTACTGGTTGACGATCCGGTGCCGGGTCTCGCCGTTGCCCAGGTTGATGATGTAGTCGGCTTCTCGGGTGGTCGCTCCGTGGATCTCCGGGACGTGCACCTTGATCCGGGTCCAGCCGGTCCTCGACGCGGGCGGCCTCCAGGTTCCGGTCACCCGCTGGAAGGAGTTCGTGTGGGTGAACCAGAAGTGCCCGCCGAAGCCGGAGCCGAGTTGGTGCAGGTCAATCTTGCCCTGGTAGATGACGCACTTGGTAGTGCACGTCGTGTTCTTCAGATTGTTGAAGCTGAAACTGAAGCTGCCCTGGTCGGTCCAGGCCTTGGTGCACAGGTCGCTGGTGACCGTGGTGTCGTCCACGACGGCCGCCGAGTGCAGGCCGTCCATCAGGCAGTCCGGCGGGTACACACGGACGCCCTGCGGCTCGGCGTCACCGGCCTGGTAGGTGGCGTTCTCCCGGCCGCATACCGTCGCGCAGGTCGTGTCGCTCCCGTACGTCTGGGCCACGTGCCACCAGCAGTGCAGGTTCGCCAGCTGGCAGGTGCCCGCGCCCGGGTGCCCGAAGTTGTCGTTGACACTGTTGGGCAGGCAGTGGTTGGTGGTCGTGACGCAGAACAGGTTCAGGTTGCTCGGCAGCCACGGGCTGGAACCGCCCCAGACACCAGGCACGAATGCCGCCCGCCAGGTCTGGTTGATGTAGTCGTAGCGGGCCACCGGACGGGCCGCCCAACCCAGCACCCGCTCCGGGTACGACCAGTGGTTGGGTACCTTGGCGTCGTCGTCGGAGAGGTGGAACGCCTTGCGGTCGGCCGGGTAGTTCGGGTTGGCCGGGTTGTTGCTCCAGCCGAGCCCCCAGTAACCGGCCGAGTCGGTGCAGGATGGCCCGGGCGAGCAGCCGGTGGTGTTCCCGAGGTCGGCGGTGGCCGGCTGGATGCCGGAGTTGTAGGCCCAGAGGGCGAACCACCAGTTCTCGATGAATTGCGGGTCGCCGCCGTTCAGCTTGACGCCCATCTGGTAGAGCGTGTTCCACTTGTCGATCAAGATATTCAGCGAGGCGGCGATGTTGGACGCGTAGTCGGTGGCGATCGCCTGCTGCTGCAGCGCCGTGTAGCTCCTCGTGCCGTCGGCCACTGCCATGCCTGAGGTCACCTGGCCGACACCGTACCCGCAGTCGACCTTGCTGAACGTGATCGTGTCACCGTAGAAGCCGCCCTGGTTGAAATTCCCGCGTTCGCCGTCGACCGCATGGGGGCTGGCCATCATCGTGTTCGACTCCTGAGCTAGCACGCCGAGCAGCACCTGCACCGGGACGTGCCCGCCGCCGAGCAGCGGGTGCAGCGGGAACAGGGCTTGCGGCTGCCAGGTCGAGGGCATGCCGGAACCCTCCCAGTTGGCCGGCCGGGACACCATCAGCTGGCCCTTGACCGCCAGGTCGGCCGCCCACTCGACCTGCTGGGAGGTGGCCTGGTAGGTCATCATGCTCGGGTCGTTGCGAGCCACCGCGCAGCCGCGGTCGGGGTCCCAGGGCACAGTGGCCGGGTCCACAGTGGCCAGTGAGGACTTGGGCGCGATCGGACCGGACGAGCTGGTGCCGGTCGTCCCGGGCGCGGGTGCGGCACCGTCGGTGTCGGTCACGGACGACGGGTTGACCGCGAAGCTCACCGGCTTGGCCGTCGCAGTGACATCGGCCGCGATCAGGGTCTGTCCGCCGCCGGGCCGCGCGGTCGCGGTCGACCGGGCCGAGGTGACGGCCAGTTCGCCCGTGGTCGAGATGTCCGAGTCCGCGGCGGCTGGGACGCGCTTCCAGCTCTTGGCCTTGGGCAGTGTGACCTGGTCGGCCCTCTGTCCGATGACGAAGACCCGTCCGCCCGCGGCTTGGAGCTGGACATCCCCGCCGGCGCCGTGCCCGAGCAGTGCGCTCTTGCCTCCGGCGAGGCGCCGTACCTGAGTATCCGAACCGTTCACGACCTCGTAGCCGAGGCCGCCGTCGAGGTCCGGGTGCAGGCGCAGCGGGCTGCCGTCGGCGGTGGTCAGGTTGCGCCGGGCACCGGTCGAGCCGAGGCTGATCAGCTGGTTGCCGTCGACTGCCGCGATCCCGTCCTGGTAGGGCACGGCCGAGCTGATCTGCTTGCGGATCTTCTGGCTGCGTCCGGCTTTGCCGCGGGCCGCGTCGACGACCGTGAGCGTGGAGTCGATGCCGGAATCAGTGGTCTGCTGAGCGGTGATCACGGCGGTCTCGCCGCTGCCGCAGCCCGGGTTGTAGTAGGCCAGCGAGGCGCGGAGGCCGAGTTTGTGCACCGTTCCGGTGGTCAGATCGACGGTCGCGACAAAACCGCCGCTCTCCATCCGGTCGGGATGGTTGGACGCCTCGACCGGGGCGTAGACGACCACCGCCCGCTGCCCGGAGCCAGTGGTGCAGGCCTGCCCGATCCACTGGCTGGTATCGACTCCCGGCTCGGACAGTGTGGCCACGGTGTTCCAGGAGTATCCGGATCTCTCGGTTGCGGCCAGCACGTGCAGGCCGTCGAGGTCACCGGCGACCGTCACCGCCCGGTCGGCCGAGCTGCGCCAGCCGCTGCGCAGGGTCTTGTCGGGTTCAGGGACGGCCGGCCGAGCCACCGGAGTGGCGGGCTTGGCGGGCGTGGCGGTGGGCTGGGGCGACGGGGCGGCGGCGACCGGCCCGGAGAGTCCCAGCGGCACCCCCACTGCTATGGCCGCGAGCAGAGCCGATGCTCTGCCTCTCTTCGATGGCATGGTGCCTCCCGATACCGGACTGACAGCGGCCGGAGCAGTGCCGACGCGACAGTGGCGTGCGGAACCGGGTGACCGCGTATCCGTCGCGGCCACCGAAGACGATCTCCCCCGTGCGACCGGACCGTATCAATCTGGAGGAATACTTACAACTGTTGATGAACTACCGCATATCAGGTACTACTGACCTAGCGGCGTGGAGTCGGGGGCGGCCTTCGGGTCATGGCCGACCATCTCCACGTTGATCCAGTTGTCCGTCAGCAACAGCGAGGAGCCGAATCCTGTACCGCTGTAGTGGTACCGGGTCGAGCCGGTTTTGCTGAACGACGTGTCGAACCACTCCTGGAACTTCGCGCGCTCAGCCGGCGGCACGACCGCCTGGAAGCACTCCTCGACGAAGTCGCGCGCCGCCGTGTCCCGGGTGCGGTCGACGCCCGGGCCACCGCCCATGCAACTGACGTAATGCGGCAGTCCGTCGGTGGCGCCGACGTCGAGCTGCACGCGGATCGACCGGCCCTTGTTCAGGTCGGCCGAGCCCGCGTAGTAGATCGATTCCACGTACCGGCCCATTGTCGTCTGGTTGGCCCGGGTCAGTTTCCACTTCGCCGCCAGCGTGCCGGTGATCGGTGCCGCTGAGGCGCCGGGGACGGCGGCAAAATTCCACACCTGCGAATCCGTGCTGCCCGCGCTCGGGGCCACGGCGCCCGACGGAGTCGTGCCGGTGGTACCGGCGGTGGCAGCACCGCCGATGGTTCCGGGGATCGTGGCTGCGCCGCTTGCTTCGCCGCCCAATGACGGTGTGACCGACGGTGTGACCGCCGAGGACGCAGGCCCTGCGGCCGGATGCGCCGGGTCGTCACCGCAGGCAGTGAGCGTGCCGACGGAGACGGCGAGGATGCTGGCCAGCAGGACGGCCCGGGCCGTCCCCGTTTGCGAGACCGGCACGGGACCCTCCTGAGTATCTAGTTCTCGAAGATCCATTACTCGATGATGTAATAGATGCGACGCGATGAAAGCAATGCCAGAACGTGAGAAAATATTCACATTGATCCAAGCCTGACGGTGCGTCTACCGTCTCCTCGGTCCTGCCGTGATCTTGACAAACCGGTCGAACGGCGGCCACGGGGAGGAAAGACGTGAATCGCCTGTTCAGGCGCCTGGCCTGGGTAGCCGTCGCCGTGCTGGCCGGCACCGTGCCGACAATCCTGATGGATCAACCCGCCCTTGCCGCGCCGCCCTGCTTCGGTGCCGCCTGCGACGGCAAGAGCCCGTTCGACACCACTGTGGTCAGCGGCTGCGGGACGTTCGTGCCCTATTTCCAGTCCGGCAGCAGCGACCGTGCAGTGCTCACCATCCGCTATTCCAGCACCTGCCACGCGGCTTATGCCGAGATGGTCATCCCCGACCCCGGTGGCACCGCTCAGCTCCACGCGCTGCTCCCGCTCTACATGCCGCAGAACGGGGGCCGCGCGTTGTCCGCCAAGACCATCGGTGTCAGCAGCACGGTGCAGGTGAGCACGCTCCTGGACTGGGACTATTCCCTGAAGGCCTGCTACATCCTGAACGAGCCGCCCCCGTACACCGACCCGGACCCCTACACCAACAAACAGTCGGACACGGGCAGTTTCTGCACGTTGTGGACGTGAGGCGAGCCATGGCCAAGGCGAGGAGAATCATGCGACGGGGCCAGCGGCTGCGAGCCGGTGTGGCATTCATGGCGGCGGCCGCGCTGGCCACCGTGGTCGGCTCGGCCGGTCCGGCTCAGGCCGCGCCGAAGGACGACGGGCACGTGCATCTGACCGGCAGCCGGGGAAAGCTTCCGGACCCGGCATCGGCGCTCGGCAGCGGGTACCGCGAATCCGGTGACGTGATCGCGAAGGGTGTCGGCGACGCCGGCGGCTTCCACGTCATGATTGCGCGGGAGAAGGACGCGTACGAGTGGAAGACGCTGGCCAGCCTGGGCACGAACCTGACCGGTCTCGGCTCGTTCACCGGTTACACCTGTGTGACCGGCTCCGGTAAATACGTCGTCGCGGTGTACGCCCCGGCCGTCGCCCTCAACAAGCCCGCGCTCGTCCGATCCGGCGGCTTCGCCGCGGTCGTGGACATGGCGACCGGACAGGTGCACGAGATCACCGGCGGGGTGGAGATCGCCTATTTCAACCCCGCGTGCGGCCCGACCGACCGGGTGCTGCTGACCCGATCGGTCGGTGACAATGATGAGCAGACGGACCTGCTGGCCGTCGACGCGGCCAGCGGCCGAGTGCTCAGTACACGCCGGGTGGACGCCCAGCTGACCTCGCCGACTGCGTCGGCCACCACCGACTACGGCATCGTGCGCGGCCGGCTGGTCCGCGTCGACGACGCGGGCGTCGCCCGCTCGGTGGCCACCGTGACAGGGCGTCCCTTCGCCGTCCGTGCGACCGCGCAAGGCTCTGTCGACGTGCTCACCGTGGTGGACGAGAAGGCGTTGGCGTGGCGTTACGACAAGACGAAGGTGACCGAGCTCGGCTCCGCGCCTCGCACCCGGTTGCAGCTCGAAGGGCTGGCCGGCGGGCGTAACGCGCTGATCGGCGACGTCTCCGGGCTGCATGCCAGCGGCAAGGCCGACCTGGTGACGGTCGCCAGCGACACCGGTGTGGAGGCGGTCTCGACCAAGGGTCACCTGCTGTTGCAGCGTGCGGCGAGCCGGCAGGTCACGCAGGGATCGGCGTCGGTCGAGGCCGACGACCACGTGGACATCGCGGTCAGGGCGCTGCACAGTGGCCGCGTAGCGACCGGGACGATCACCCCGGTCACGGTTCCGTCGGAGACCCCCAGTGCCGCTGCGGTCTCGCGGGCTGCCGCGCCGGCCGTGACGACCCTGGGCGTCGGCCCGGTGGGGGCGGTGGCCAAGCCGTCCTGCGCAGTCGAGCGCAACCAGCTCAACCGTCAGGTTCCGCAGCCGGACGTCCGGCAGGTGGAATGGGCTGTCGACCTGGCTGTCCACAACCGGCTCGACGTGCTGCGCCCGGACACCTACCTGAACACCCGGTTGCCCGGGTACCGGCCGCAGGACCTCTTCCCGTACCCGGACACGTCCGTGGCGGTGCCGGCCCAGTTGATGCTGGCGATTCTTGCCCAGGAGACCAACGAGGCACAGGCCAGCTGGCACGCTGTTCCGGGTGACGCCGGTAACCCGCTGGTGTCGGACTACTACGGCAACCGAAACACCGACATCGACAGCATCAACTACGACAACACGGACTGCGGCTACGGCATCGGCCAGGTGACCACCGGCATGCGGGCCGAGGACACCGAAGTGGTTCTCTCCAAGGCTCAGCAGGTGGCGGCCGCTACCGACTACGCCGCGAACATCGCCGCATCCCTGTACGTTCTGGTCGACAAATGGAAGCAGCTGAACGCGCTCGGCATGACGGTCAACGGCGGCGACCCGCACTACATCGAGAACTGGTATCTCGCCGCCTGGGGCTACAACACCGGTATCTACATGCCGGGCCAGCAGGGGACGAACTGGGGTTTGGGCTGGCTGAACAACCCGGCGAACCCGCGGTATCCGTACAACCGGGATCCCTTCCTCCGGGGCTCGCTCGACGACGCCTCGCATCCGGGCGACTGGCCGTACCAGGAGCGGATCATGGGGTGGGCCGAGCGGCCGCAGTGGCAGTGGATCGACGGGCTGCCCGCGCCGAAGTACCTGACGCCGACGTTCGGCACCGCGCCCGTGGTGCCTTCTCACCTGGATCTGCCGGCTGATCACCCCTCTGTTCGCTACTCGCTGTTCTGCAATGCCGTCGGTCAGGCGTGCGACTATGCGAACCAGAGCAATCCATGTCCCGCGAACAGCGACGCGTGCTGGTGGCACGGCAGCAGGAACTGGACCGACTGCCCGAGTGCTTGTGCCACTGAGAGGCTGCTGTTCACCCACAGTGACCCGGAGCCGGCCACGGAGCGAACCTATCCCAAGGATTGTGGGAAGCTGAAGGTTCCCAGCGGGGTCACCGCCACGGTGGTCGACGATCTACCCGACTCCGCCGCTGTGCCGGGCGCGATCAACGGGCCGCCGGAGACGGCGAACGGCTCGTACAACGTGCTCGGCTGCCCGGGCGAGGCGACCGGCGGAAAGTTCGCTCTGCGGGTGGGCTCCCCGGCCGGTGACGTTCCCCATGTCAACGCGGACGGTTCCGTCCAGACCTACGAGAACAGCCTCGCGCTCACCGCTCAGATCGACCTGCACCAGCTCGGTGCCGGCTATCAAGGTCACATGTGGTTCACCCACACCTATCCGGCGTCCCGGAAGGCCTATCACCGGGTGGTCGGGGCGTGGACACCGAACCTGAAGGCGGGCGCGGCCAAGTACGACGTCATCGTCCATCTCCCGAGCCACGGCGGGCAGGTGACCAACGCGCAGTACTACTACTACAACAGTGCGACGGCCGCGTCGGTCGGCAGCGCCACCTGCAAGATCAATCAGGACACCAACGGCGTCGACAAGTGGGTGAATCTCGGGACTTACACACTGTCGCCGGGCGCTCGCTTCCAGCTGACCAACGATGACGATTCGGCCAACGGCACCATCGATGTCGCCTTCGACGCGATGGCGTTCCTGTCGCCGGGCACCACCGCCAAGACGTGTGGCACGGACTACACGGGCTGACGACCCGCTCCCCAGGAGCTTTCGGCGTCAAGAGCGGCTTGCGGCGTACGCGCGAAGGGCCTTGACCTGACGGCCGCCCACCCGCTGGAAGCGGGTGGGCGGCCTGATGCCGGATCGGTCAGCGTTTTTTCTTCTTGCGGTCGCGATCGGCGGCGATGTCCTCGGCGTAGGTCGCCCCGCCGTCCGATTCCCGGCTGAGCGGCCGCGCACCGCCCTCGGGCGGCCCGGCCAGTGATTGTTCCCCGGCGGCGAGATGCGGGAATTTCAGGTCGAAGGCGGGCCGTTCCGATCGGATCCGCGGCATCTTGTCGAAGTTGCGCAGCGGCGGCGGGCTGCTCGTGGCCCATTCCAGCGAGTTGCCGTGCCCCCACGGGTCGTCGACGGTGACCAGCGTGCCGATCTTGTAGGAGCGCCACACGTTGTAGAGGAACGGCAGCGTGGCCGCGCCCAGGATGAACGAGCCGATCGACGAGATGGTGTTCAGCCCGGTGAAGCCGTCGGTGGGCAGGTAGTCCGCGTAGCGGCGCGGCATGCCTTTCGTGCCGACCCAGTGCTGCACGAGGAATGTGGTGTGGAATCCGATGAACGTGAGCCAGAAGTGCAGTTTGCCGAGGCGTTCGTCGAGCATCCGGCCGAACATCTTCGGGAACCAGAAATAGATGCCGGAGAAGACCGCGAACACGATCGTGCCGAAGAGCACGTAGTGGAAGTGGGCGACCACGAAGTACGAGTCGGAGACGTGGAAGTCCATCGGCGGCGAGGCCAGAATGATGCCGGACAGGCCGCCGAACAGGAACGTGACCAGGAAGCCGACCGCGAACAGCATCGGCGTCTCGAAACTGACCTGGCCGCGCCACATGGTGCCGATCCAGGTGAAGAACTTCATGCCGGTCGGCACGCCGATCATGAACGTGAGGAAGCTGAAGAACGGCAGCAGCACCTGACCGGTCGCATACATGTGGTGCGCCCACACGCTCATCGACAGCGCGGCGATCGCGATGGTGGCGGCGACCAGACCCTTGTAGCCGAAGAGCGGTTTGCGGCTGAAGACCGGAATGACCTCGGTGATGATGCCGAAGAACGGCAGGGCGATGATGTAGACCTCGGGGTGGCCGAAGAACCAGAACAGGTGCTGCCAGAGCATCGGGCCGCCGGTCTCCACGTCGAACACGTGCGCGCCGATCACCCGGTCGGCGGCGAGCGCGAAGAGCGCGGCCGCCAGGAACGGGAACACCATGATCGCGAGCAGTGCGGTGACCAGCATGTTCCACGTCATGATCGGCATCCGGAACATGGTCATGCCGGGCGCGCGCAGGGTCAGGATCGTGGTGATCAGGTTGACCGAGCCGAGGATCGTGCCGAGACCGGAGATGGCCAGGCCGACCACCCAGGCGTTGCCGCCGATGCCGGGCGAGTGCAGCGAGTCGCTCAGCGGGGTGTAGGCGAACCAGCCGAAGTCGGCCGCGCCGCCCGGCATGACGAAACCGGTCATGGCGGTCAGCGTGCCGAACAGGTACAGCCAGTACGCGAACGCGTTCAGCCGTGGGAACGCGACGTCGGGCGCACCGATCTGGATCGGCACCACGAAGTTGCCGAACGCGAACACGATCGGCGTCGCGAAGAACAGCAGCATCGCCGTGCCGTGCATGGTGAAGAGCTGGTTGTACTGCTCCGGTGACAGGAACTGCATGCCCGGCCGGGCCAGTTCGGCCCGGATCAGCAAGGCCATGATGCCACCGATGACATAGAAGATGATCGAGGTGACCATGTACATGATCCCGATCTGCTTCGCATCGGTGGTGCGCAGGGTCCGGGCCAGTGCCGACCCTCTCACCTGCCGGCGGACCGGATGAGGCCTGATCGGGGTGGGCCTCGGGGCGACGGTGGTCATCCAGACTCCTCGACTGCGCATACGGAGATCTACTGCTCACCCTCTGTTATAGGCTTCTTGCGCATTAAGTCGTGGCAGATCGGCTATTCCTCTTATGTCCGGATGGGGGACGGCATGCTGGAGGAGAAGGACCGCCGCGCCCTCGCGGACATCGAACAGCAGCTCCACGCGACCGACCCGGGGTTCGCCCGGCGGATGAGCGCGGCGCCCTGCCCGTTCCCGACCGTGTCGGCGCTCTGCGTCGCCACGTTCCTGGCCATGCCGTTCCTCGGCCTGTTCCTGGGCCCGCGCGCGGTGCTGGTCGAGCTCGACGTCGCCGCCACCGTGGTGATGATCGTGCTGGTCAGCCGGGCCGGAGCAGCGCGCTGATCGGCTTCCGGACCCGCGGCGCGAGGCCGTCCTGTCTCGCCTCGGCCGGCGGCGTCACCCCGGCCGAGCGCAGGATCGCCGGCCCCGGCACGCTCGCCGGGTAGCCTCCGCGCTCGTGGTTGATCAGCGCATACGCCATCAGCCAGTAGACCTCGTCCCGGGCGAGCGCCCCGGCAGGGTCGCCTCGACGATCGGCCGGGCTGTCATCGACAACACGGTCCGACCATGGCCACAGGTCAGGCCGGTACGGTGGGGATGCTGGCGAGCCGGCGGTGACCGACCTGCCACAGCGTCAGGACCAGCAGGCCGCCGACGAGCAGCCAGGCGGCCAGGTGAGCGCCGAACGCGCCGAGCAGGATCGCGCCGGCCGCGGACGGCAGGGCCCATCCGAGCGTCCATCGAAGCGCCGTGCCCGACCCGCCGATCGGGCCTGCGACCAGGAAGTACACGGCTGCACCGCCGCACAGCACCCAGCGGACGGCGGCGCTCGCGTGCCCGGACTCGCCGGCCAGCCCGCCCAGCCCGGCGGCGATCGCCACGATCGCGGCGGTGGTCAGGTAGTGCACCGGCATGGTCAGACGCAACGCCCGCAGCGCTTCGGAGGCCGGCGCGGCGTTCAGCGTCAGCCACCAGAGCGCGACCAGAAGACCGAAACCGATCAACCCCAGCAACCACATTCGGTACGACCATTCGTCCACCCCGGCGGCCGCGTTGACCAACTGCGCGACGGCCTCGCCGAGCACGATGATCACGAACAGTCCCAGCCGCTCGACCAGGTGCGGCCGATCCGCCGCGGCGGCCTGCGGCTCCGGGTCGGCCTCGTGCCACGGCGCGTACCGGCGGACCAGTCGCGTCGTCCACCGGCGCTGGTCGCGCTCGTAGTCGCGGCGCTCGGCGGCGAGCAGCCGTTCCGGCGAGCGCGACGCCAGCAGCGAGAACCCGATGTCGAAGACGATCCCCAGCGCCCACAGCCAGTAGCGCGCCGGGGCGTCGAAGCCGAGCGACGCCACCCACGGGATGAGGCCGAGCGCCTGGTGCACGCCCGGCCACTCGGTCATCACCTCGTTCTCCCGCTTCCACGAGGCGATGGCGAGCATGCGGCAGGCCAGGTACGCGACGATGAACGGCTGCGGCCGGTCGTGCTCGGCCAGCTGCGGGACGGACGCGGCCATCACGGCGATGCCGAACATCGCGGCCAGCATGGTGAGCAGGCGAGTCCGGGTGGCGGCGACGTTCGCGTACAGCGTGAAACCGGTCCACACGCTCCACATCGCGTAGTAGAGAACCGCGAAGATCAGCAGCTGCCGGCCGTCCGGTTCGCTGTGCAGCAGGTGGGCGAGCTGGGCGACGGCGGCGACGATCACCAGGTCGAAGAAGAGCTCCAGCCAGGTGGCGTGCCGTTCCTCGACGGCCATGGGTGACATGGCCGCGAATCTATCCTTTGGCGGCGACCGGCTCGGGGGCCGGGGCGGGCGCTTTCCCGGGGAGCAGGAACGAGACCAGGACGGCCACGCCGGTGAACCCGATCGACCACCAGAACGCGGTGTCGAACCCGGTGATCAGCGAACCGCTGCGCTGCGCCGAAGCCGCCAGCACGACGGTGAGCAGCGCGACCCCGACCGAGCCGCCGACCTGCTGCCCGATCCGGACCACGATGCTGGCGTGCGGCACCTGCTCCCGGGCCAGGCCGACGAAGGCCATCTGCATCAGCGGGATCACCACCATGCCCAGCCCGAGCCCGCGGACGAAGAGCGTGACCAGCAGCGGCCAGTTGGCGGTGCCGGCGTCGGCGAACCCGAACGGGACGGTCGCCAGCCCGGTCAGCACGAAACCGATCAGCGCCACGCCGCGCCCGCCGACCCGCTCCGTGAGACGGCCGGTGGCGGCGCGGCTGAGCAGCGAACCGACGCCCTGCGGGATCAGCAGCAGACCCGCGCCGAGCGCGTCCTCGCCCCGGACCTCCTGCCAGTAGAGGGGGAGCAGGATCATCGCGCCGTACAGGGAGGCCCCGGAGAGGAACATCAGCGCGGTCGACGTCCAGGTCGGCCGGGACCGCAGCACGGCCAGGTCGACCAGCGCCGTCCCGGGCCGCCGGACCGCCCACAGCACGAACCCGGTCAGCAGCACCGCCCCGGCGACGATCGGCAGGACCGCGCCGCCGCTGTCCGTGCCGTTGATCTCGGACAGCCCGTAGAGCAGCGCGACCAGCGCGGGGGAGAGCAGGGCCAGGCCGACCACGTCGAGACGCACGCGCGGGGACGGCCGGTCGGCCGGGAGCAGCCGGGCCGCGAGGAACAGGCCGATCAGGCAGAGCGGCACGTTGACCAGGAACAGCCAGCGCCAGTCGCCGGCGCCGAGGATCAGGCCGCCGATCACCGGGCCGAGGATGGGCCCGAGCGCGGCCGGCAGCGCGACCAGCGACATCAGCCGCCCCACGTCCTTACCCTGCACCTGCTGCATGATCATGGTCATCATCAGCGGCATCATCGCGCCGCCGCCGAGGCCCTGGACCACGCGGAAGCCGATCAGGCCGGCCGCGCTCCAGGCGAACGAGCAGAGCACCGAGCCGAGCAGGAACACGGTGAGCGCGGCGATCCACAGCCGCTTGCCGCCGAGCCGGCTCTGCAGCCAGCCGACGAGCGGGGTGACCACGCCGAGCGCCAGCAGGTAGGCGGTGCTCACCCACTGGATGGTGCTGACGTCGGCGTGCAGGTCGGTGGCGAGTTCGTGCAGCGCGACGCTGACGATCGTCGAGTCGAGGATGACCGTGATGCCGCCGGTGAGCACCGCGATCGCGGTGCGCAGGGCGGTCGGGTCGATACGGGTTCCGGACATCGGTACCGCCTTAAGGTACGCGAGCGTATCTAACTTTGGCCACCGTACGGCGCCGCGATAAGATACGCAAGTGACTCTTAAGGGCACCCGTCGCCGCGGCGCCGAGCTCGAGGACGCGATCCTCGACGCCGCCTGGGACGTGCTGGTCGAGCAGGGCTACCCCCATTTCACGTACGAGGCGGTGGCCGCCCGCGCCGAGACCAGCCGCCCGGTGCTCTACCGCCGCTGGCCGCAGCGCGACGACCTGCTCCTGGCGACCCTGCGCAAACACTGGTGGTCGCGGCCGATCCCGGTGCCCGACACCGGCAACCTGCGCGACGACGCGGTCGAGTTCCTGCGGCACGCCGCCGACGGCCGGTTCCGGCTGTTCACGCTGCTCAGCGTGCAGCTGATGGATTACTTCCGGGAGAGTGGGAGCAGCTTCGCCCAGTTGCGGGACACGCTGCGGACGCCCGGGCAGCCGAACTCGCTGGAGCGGATCGTGGCGCGGGCGGTCGCGCGGGGCGAGGTGCCGGACGTTCCCCGGCCGCCGCGGATGATCAGCCTGCCGTTCGACCTGTTCCGGCACGAGCTGCTGATGACGATGAAGCCGGTGCCGGACGAGGCGATCGTCGACATCGTGGAGCAGTTGTGGCTGCCGATGCTGGGTTACCGGCCGTCACCGCCGGCTGATTGAGCGCCGACCGGCGAGCCGCAGGGCCGGGATCAGGCGCGGCCCCGCGTCCAGCGGGCCACCGGACGGCCGCCGCTCCGCGCCGGGCGCGAGCGGCAACCGAACGGTGAACGTCGCGCCCGCGCCCGGGCGCCCCTCCGCCACGATCGTGCCCCCGTGCCCGGTGACGACTTCCCGAAGCAACGCCAGCCCCAGCCCGAAACGCCGCTCCCCGGCGCCCGCTCCGCGGTGGAAACGGTCGAAGATCCTCGCGGCGTCGGCCGGGTCGAACCCGTCACCGGTGTCGGCCACCACCAGCTCGGCGCCGGTTGCCAGGGTCCGCACGGTGACCGTGACGCACCCGTCGGGCGTGTGCGTCAGCGCGTTGGCCAGCAGTTCGCTCACCACCCGGCGCAGCGCCGACTCCACCCCGCTGACCAGCACCGTCCTCGGCGGGACGTCCAGCGAGATCGGGGTGGCCGAGTTCTGGGCCCGCTCGGTCTCCTCCGCGGCCAGCCGCGCCAGGTCCACCGGCTGCCCCGGCGGCAGGTTCCCCGGGTCGGCGGCGAGCCGCGCCGACAACAGCAATTCGTCGACGATCTCGCCGAGCCGCCGCGTCGTGCTGACCAGTCGGTCCAGGTCGCGCTGGTCGGTGCCGTCGCGCGCGGCCCGCCGGGCGAGGAGCTGGGCCCGGGTGTGTACTTGAGCGATCGGCGTCCGCAACTCGTGGCTCGCGTCGGCCACGAACCGGCGCTGCCGCCCGAGCGCCTCGGCCAGCGGCGCCACCGCCCGGTGCCCCACCATCATCGCGGTCAGCACCGCCGCGAACAGCCCGGCCGCCGCCGCGAGCAGGAACGCGGTCAGCAGATGCCGCCGGTCGGCGAGCTGGAAACGGGCGTCGAACACGGCCTGGACGATCACCTCACCGCGCGTCTGGGTGCGCACCCAGTAGGTGGTGCCGTCCCGGTCGACCTGCCGGTTCTGGGTGACGCCGGTGGCCACCACCCGGTCGACGTCACCGCGCAACGGCAGACCGGCCGGGGCGGCCCGGTCACCGTGGGCCAGGGTGCCGTCGGTCGCGTAGAAGAAGACCCAGGTGCACGCCGGCGGTCCGGCGATGACACCGTTCTGGAGGCCGTAGTCCAGCTCGCGGCCGATCTGGTCCTCCTGGCTGTGGCGCAACACCTCGTACGAGATGGCGCCGGCCATCGCCAGCAGCACTCCGATCGCGAGCCCGACGAGCAACCCGATCCGCCAGCGCGCCTGCCGCACCGCCCGCAGTTCCAGCGACTGGCTCACAGCGCCCCCAGCCGGTAGCCGAGGCCGTGCACGGTCTGCACCACGGGACGTCCCAGCTTGCGGCGCAGGTAGTAGACGTAGGTGTCCACGATCGACGCCGCCGCGGCCTCGTCGAACACCTTGCTGCGCAGCACCGCCCGCGAGTGCACCGCCCGGGGCCGTGCCGCCAGGACCCGCAGCAGCTCGAACTCGCGCGCCGACAGGGACACGCGGGTGCCGTCGGGAAGGGCGACGTCGCGTACCCCCAGGTCGAGGAACCCGTCCCCGAGACGCAGCACGTCAGTGGCGTCGGACGTGCGCCGGCACAGGGCACGGATCCGGGCGCTCAGCTCGTCCAGATCGAACGGTTTCACCAGGTAGTCGTCGGCGCCGGCGTCCAGCCCGGCGATCCGGTCGTCGACGGTGCCGAGCGCCGTCAGCATCAGCGCGCGGGCCGCGACCGCCCGCGCCCGCAGGCGGGTGATCAGGTCCAGGCCGTCGAGCGCGGGTAGCCGCCGGTCGATCACCAGCACGTCATATGGCCTGGTCAGGCCCAGGTGGAGACCGCGCTGGCCATCCGGGGCCTGGTCGACGTGATACCCCTCGTCGACCAGCGTCTCGGTGACCATCTCGCGCAGATCCGAGTCGTCCTCGACCACAAGAAGCCGGCGCATGACATCGAAGATCTCATATGTAGTGACGTTCCGGGAGAAAAGTTTGATAATTCAACCAACTTCTTAAGAACCCCCAAGATCTTTCTTAAGGTACGTCGTGAACCGCGCTCAGTTACCGGCCAGGACCGGCGCCGGCGCCTCCGGGACCGGCGCACGCCGAGCCTCCCGGTGCTCCACCCAGGACAGCAACGGTGTCGTCATCAGCGTCGTCACCAGCGCGACCAGCACCAGCACCGTGAACAGCGACGAGTTCACGATCCCCGCCTCCAGGCCCACGTTCAGCGCGATCAGCTGCATCAGGCCGCGCGCGTTCATCAGGATCCCGACCCGCAACGCCACCGGCTGCGGCTCACCCCGCAACCGGGCAGTGGCCCAGCACGCGCCGAACTTCCCGGCGATCGCCAACGCCACGCACGCCCCGCCGAACGACAACACCCGCGGATCCCCGAACAGGCCGAACTCCGTCCGCAATCCGGAGAACGTGAAGAACAAGGGCAGGAACACCGCCGACGCGACCGGACCGACCCGCTCCATGATCCGATCCGTGCGCTCGTGCCGGGGCATCACCACACCCAGCGCGAACGCCCCGAACACGGCGTAGAGCCCGATCTCGTCGGTGTAGAACGCCACCAGGAACAGCAGCGCCACCACGCCCAGCATCCGGGCCCGTTCGTCGAGCCGGTCGGTGTGGATCAGCGGGCCGGTCACCCGCGGCGCCACCAGCCACAGGACCAGACCGAAAACGATCGTGCCACCGGCGGTGACGAACGCCGGACCGGCCTCACCCGACCCGAACGCCAGCACCACCGCCAGCATGATCCACGCGACGCAGTCGTCGACCGCACCACTGGCCAGCGCCAGCGAACCGTGACGGGTCCCGGCGATGTTGCGCTCGGTGATGATCCGCGCCAGCATCGGGAACGCGGTGATCGCCAGCGCCACGCCGACGAACGCGGCGGTCACCCCGATCGACACCCCGTCCACCCGGATCGGCACGACATCCGCGGTGGCCAGCACCAGCAGCGCACCGAGCGCGAGCGGCACCGTGACCCCGGCCAGGGAGACCGCGCCCGCGGTGCCGGCCAGCTTCGTGACCTTGTGGGACTTGAAGGCGTACCCGGTCTGGAACATGAAAAGGACCAGGCCGATCTGCCCGACCACGTAGAGGACCGGCAGCAGCGGCGCCGGGAACAGTGCCGCCTGCACCTGCGGGAAGAGCAGTCCCAGCAGCGACGGGCCGAGCAGGACGCCGGCCAGCATCTCGCTCACCACCGGGGGCTGGCCGACCTTGGCCAGCAGCCAGGTGACCAGGCGGCAGAACAGGATGATCACCGCGACCGCGATGAAGAACCGCGGCGCGAGTTCAGTGGGAGTCACCGGCGAACCTCCTCGAAGTAGGTGGTGCAGAGCTTCTGGCGCCGGGCGTCGAGCACCATCCAGGTACCGAGCACCAGTTGCTTGATCGAACGCCCCAGGTCGGCGAGCCGGTCGGCTCGGCGCAGGGCGGTGAGGCGGGCCCGGCTCGGGCCGTCGTGACCGACAGGGGTCAGGTACGCGGGGCCGCGGTGGGGCAGCGACCGGGTGTGCGGGACCGAGGACGCGAGGTGGAAGCGGCGCAGCACCTCGCGGGTGGCGGCCCGCAACATCACCGGCGCGGCGCCGCGCGCGGGGCATGCACGGTTCGCGGTCACGCCGTAGGGGATGAAGTGAGCGTCCCTGCGCTTGAGCGTGAGCCAGCGATCCGGGTCGAAGACGTCGTCGGCGGCCGGTCCCGTGCGCTGGAACGCCAGATAGTTGAAGAGCAGCACCGATCCGGTGGGGATCGTGACATCCCCGGCGACGATCGGCGCCGAGGTGATCCGATGCGCGATGCCGAAGAGCGGATGGACCCGCAGGGTCTCGTCGATGAGGCGGTCGATGCCGTCGTCGGAGCGGTCGGTGACCCCGGACTGCGCCGCGCAGAGCAGGACGTGGGCCATCGCCTCGGACATCTGGACGACGGCGGTGTTGAAGAACGCGCCCTGCAGGTACCAGGCGGTTTCCTGCTCGGTGAACGGTGCCGGGAGCACGACCGGGCAGGACTTTTCCGTCAAACGGGCCAGGAGGTATCGGGTCAGGCGCTGCCGGCGTCGCATGTGGCGCAGGCTCAGACCTTTCAGGGCGGTGACGACGTCGTCGGCGTTGGCGACGACAAGTTCCCGCACCTCCGGTGGGCACCTCTCCTCGAAGACGAGCTCGAAGAAGACTTCCGCCCAGACCGGCATCATCAGATCCCGGAGCCGGACGAAGGAAGTCCGCGCCGCCGGGAGCTCGTCCAGGGCCCGCCGGGTCGCCGCGGTCGCCAGCTCGTCCGAACGCGCGTGCGGGACGGCGAGAATCCTTCGCGTGGTCCGCGCGACCGTCTGATAGCGATCACCCGGCTCGAGGTGCTCCTGGTGCATCTGCGGACCGGGCGCCAGCCAGTACCAGAACAGATCCGACAGCCCGGCACCCCGACTGCGCCCGTCCGCGGCCGGGTCGCTGTAGACCCGCTCGAAGTGCTCGGCACCGACCAGCGGCCCGGGCACGGGAATCCCCTCCGCCCCGTTGACCCGCTGGAAGATCCACTCACGGAGGCGCACCACGGTGTTCACCCGGTCACCGTCACCAGGTCCGGGGTCAGGTCGGACGGGCGCCGGGCCCCGGCGAGGGCCATTGCCCGATCGAGGTCGGCGGTCAGGGTGCGCAGCTTCTCGTGGACGGCGGTGGCGCCGCCGGCGGCGAGGGCGTCCAGCACCGGCCGGCCGAGCAGCACCGCGGTAGCGCCACGGGCCAGGGCGATCAGCGCGTCCGTCCCGCGCCGGATTCCGCCGTCGACCAGCACCGGGATGCGGTTCGCGACCGCCTCCGCCACGGCCGGCAGGGCGTCGATGGTGGCGATGGCGCCGTCGAGTTGGCGACCGCCATGGTTGGAGACGATCAGGCCGTCCACCCCGTGCTCCACCGCCAGCCGTGCGTCGGCCGGGTGCAGCACGCCCTTGAGCACGATCGGCAATCCGGTCACCGAGCGCAACCAGGCGATCCGGTCCCAGCCGAGCGTCGCGTCCATGGCGACGGGCCGCACCCGCCCGGTGTCGTCGCGCATGTTCTCGCAGGCCAATCCGGCCGGCAGATCGGTGAAGCCGTTGCGCACGTCCCGGGCGCGGTGACCGAGGACGGGGGAGTCGACGGTCACGACCAGGGCCCGGCACCCGGCGGACTCGGCACGCTTCACCACCGCCGCGGTGAACGCCGGGTCCGGCTGCGGATACAGCTGGAACCACAACGGGCCACCGGCTGCGGCGATGATCTCCACCGGCTGGGTGGCGGCCATGCTCACCACCATGACGGTTCCGGCGGCGGCCGCCCCCTGCGCGGTCGCCGCCTCCCCGCCCGGGTGCGCCAGCAGGTGGAACGCGGTCGGCGCGACCAGGATCGGCGTCGCCAGCTCCGTGCCGAACAGGGTGGTGCGCAGGTCGCGGTCGCCGGTGGCGCGCAGCACCCGGGGGACGATCCGCAGCCGGTCGAACGCCGCGAGGTTGCCGCGCACCGTGCGTTCCTCACCGGCGCCACCGGCGAAGAAGTCGGCGTGAACGGGGTTCATGACAGGCTGCGCGTGACGAAACTTCTCAACGGGGCGACGTGCACGTCCGGCCGGTCCCACTGGTTCTCCAGGTTCTCGGCCAGGTGGTGCGTTGCCTCGTGCGTACCGTCGCGGAAGTACCGGACGACCGGGTGCAGGTACGCGGCGGCGTGTGCCTGACCCGGCACGTCCTGCGCGACCCGGGTCACCGTGACGTCGAACGGGTCGACCTTGTCGTGCTCGGGGCCGTACTCCAGCGTCACCGTGAACGCGTGCCGGTACTCGTGATCGCCGGTCGCCAGCCCGTGCTGCGCGAACCAGGCGACCGGCACCTCGTCGTGGTAGCGCGCGTCCGTCGCGGCGACCGTCACCACGTCGGCGAGGAAACCGAACTGCTGCCACAGCGCCGAGGACCGGTTGACCCGGGCAATGATGGCGTCGGTGACCGCTTCCGGCGTGGCATCGAGTTTCCCGGCCGGCCAGGGGACTTCCGCGTACGTACGTTCGAGGATTTTGTGAAGAGCGCGCACCGCATAGCGGAAGCCATGGATGAAACCGCTCGTGGATTTCTTGAAGTCCCGCACCTGGGAGATGGTTCCGGCGAAGAACAGGCCGGGAACGTTGACCGATTCCCAGGCCTCGGTCTGCGCGGGAAAGCGGTCCTTGATAATCATCTCGGGGCGGGCGGAACCGTCGAACATCGACGGGTCGAAACGGAATCCGGTGCAGGCCAGGACCCGGTCATAATACAGTTCTTTGACGACTTCGTTCGCCCGGGAGAAGCTGAACGTGACCCGGAAACCGTCGCCGTCGCGTTCGATCCGCCGGACCGTGCCGTCGAGGACGGCGTTCGCCGACTTCAACTGGTACGAGTCGAGGAAGTTGTTGTTGACCGCACGCAGATGCCCGACGTAATGCGTCCGCCAGGCCAGATGCACCGAACTCGGCCCGGCCACATGGATCACCGTGGTCGTCTCCATCAGGTTGTCCGCGGTCTCGAACGCCGAGTTGCCCTTGCCGATGATCAGCACCCGCTGGTCGAGGAAGTCGCGCGGGTCGACGGACATCTCGTCGTAGCCCTCGGCCAGCTCGAAGCCGGGGATGTCGGGCCGATGGGTTCTCGACACGCCCGTCGCCACGATCACGCATCTCGCGGAGAAAGTGCCGGCATCGGTCTCGGCCGTGAACAGTTCGTCGTTCTTGCTGATCCTGGTCACCCGGGAGTCGTATTTTATCCGCAGGCCGCGCGCGAAATCGTGGAGATAGCGCACGTAATCGTCGGCGGCCGGGAAATAGCGCTCGGTGTACTTTCCGAAGAGCAGATCCGGGTCGTCGCTCAGCAGCGAATTCCAGTCCAGCCGCAGGTTGAGCTCCGGATCGTCGGAGCCGGTGTGCGGCTTGTTGATGGAGATCAGCGTCCGGTGCCGGGGATAACGGGTGAAAAACGCGCCGGGCCCGGCCGCGCCCTCCAGCACCAGGTAGTCGCGCTTGCCGTCAGCTTCCAGCAGGGCGGCGAGCTGCAGGCCGGCCGGCCCCGCCCCGACGATCAAGTAATCAAGCGGCATGGCGCCGACGGTACGAATCAGAACTCAGCGAATTTTCAGAGCGCGCTCCGGCGCCCAGCTCGGTGGGCCGGGCCGGCGCTGAGCGTGGTCCCGGTAGGAGGGGGAGTGGCGGCCGGCGGCGGGACCGCGGTGAGTGACCGCCGGCGGTAGGGCCGCGGGCATGCTCGAGACCCAGCGGGAGCGCGTGCCCCTCGACGACGACGGTGAACTGGACACGGCGCCGGCGTTCCCGGCGTTCGCGCGGTCGTGCGTGTTGAAGAAGACCGACGGGCTCGACGAGGAGCAGTTGCGGCGGCGGCTGGTGGTGCCGGACACGACCCTGCTCGGGCTGGTGCAGCATCGGTGGCTGATCGCCCACGTGAGCAGCGAGACCGTGCGGCACGCCGGGTACGCCGACATCCTGCGCGAGCTGATCGACGGGGTCACCGGCCGCTGATCGGGCGCGGCGACCTCGTCGTGGCGGCGTGCACCGTCTGGCAGAGTGACAGGGTGAATCTTGCTGAGGGGGCCGGGCTGCTGCACCGGCTCACGTCGTACGTGCCGGACCGTGAGTGGGATGTCCCCGTCGATGATCCGCGGGTCCGTCACGACCTGACGCCGAACGATGCGTCCACGCTGCCGCCGCAGGTCAAGGCGTACGCGGATGGGCTCGGAACTCTGATTCTGCCGCAGGAACTGCCCGATCCGGGGGTGAGCGCCACGGCGGTCCTGGCCGGCGTCGACGCCCCGGCGCAGCGGCTGGACGCGGCGCAATTGGGTCGGCTGCTGTTCCTGGGCGCGGGTGTGGTGCGGACCGGGGAGCGCAACGGCAAGCCGCTCCTGTTCCGTGCGGCCGGGTCGGCCGGTGCCCGGTTCCCGCTGGAGATCTACGTCAGCGCTCGCGGCATCGACGGGGTTCCGGACGCGGTGTACTGGTACGACCCGGTCGCGCATGCTCTGGTCCGCGTCGCGCCGGCGGCCGGCGGGGCGGTGTCCACGCTGGTCGTGACCGGGATTCCGTGGCGGACCGGCTGGCGTTACGCCGAGCGCGGCTGGCGCCACCTGTACTGGGATGCCGGCACCGTGCTCGCCCAGCTGACCGCCGCGGCGGACAGTGCCGGGTTCGCGCCGCGGCTGCGGTCATTGTTCCCGGACGCGACAGTGCGGGACCTGGTCGGCGCGGACGGGGTGCACGAATACCCGCTGGCGCTGCTCTCGCTCGGGGACGGCGAACCGGCGATCCAGCCCGGTGGCGCCGCGACCCGGGGCGAGCTGCCCGAAGTGGAGTTCCCGCTGTGCACCGCCGCGCAGCGCGCCGGGGAGCGGGACACCCTGGGCGACCCCTGGCCGGTGGGCGGTGCGGTGCCGGAGGTGCCGCCGTCCGACCCGCTCGACGACATCGTCCGCCGCCGCGGGTCGCAGCGCCGGATGGATCGTTCCCGCACGCTCACCACCGAGCAGCTGCGCTGGCCCCTCGAAGCGGCGCTGCGCGGCGTGACGGTGCCGCACTGGGTGGTCGTGCACGGCGTCGACGGCGTCGGCGCGGGGCTCTACCGGTGGCCGGATCTGGAGCATCCGTTGCGGGCGGAGGACCTGCGCGACGAGTTGCTGCGGGTCTGCTTGGACCAGGCGCTGGCGGCTGACGCGGCGTACGTCGTCATCGCGGCCACACCGCTCGCCGGTCTCGACGACCGGGGCTACCGCGACGCCCAGTTGGCCGCGGGGCTGGTCGAAGGCCGGTTGCACCTTGCCGCGTACGCCCTGGGAGCGAGCGCCACCGGCATGACGTTCCTGGACTCGGAGGTGCCGGGGCTGCTCGGCGAGCCGGGCGAGCTGGCGACGCTGCTGTTCACGTGCGTCGGTGTTCCGGAGTACCGGTCGCGGCCGGGTGGGGGACCGGGTGCTCCGGTCGCCGTCCGCACGGTCACCCCGCGGCTGGGCGACTCCTGAGCTGCCACTGCTCGGCGTGCCGAGGCTGAGCACCGGACAGCCGGCGGATCCGGCGTTCAGCGCGGTGCCGGAGGTGGCTCCGGCGCGACGCCCGGATGGGTTTCCACGAGCTCGGCGGCTCGGCGGACGTCGGACTCCAGCGGCCGGTCCGGGTCGATCGGGGGGATCGCGTCGGCGAGAGCGGTGATCAGTCGCGCGCAGGCCGGCGCGGTCGGGGTGCGGGCGCCGACGTGCACGGCCTGGCGCAGGCCCAGCGCCAGCGAGCCGGTGATCAGGCTGAGCAGGCGGGACTGGTCCAGGGCGCGCAGGGCTGACTGCGTACCCAGGGGGATGATGTCCTGGTTGTGAAGGTTTGTCGGCAGGCTCTGGAGACCGGCCGGCATCGCGTCGCGGCGGATCTCCGCGATCAGCGCGGTGGACGCCAGTTGGACGCCCTGCAGGCCGTGCTGCCGGCCGGGGCCGGCGGCCAGCATCGGCGGGAGGCCACCGTTGCGGACCGGGTCGACCAGCAGGTCGAGCTGCCGTTCGGCCAGGTTGCCGAGTTGTCCCAGCACCATCGTGAGGACGTCGGCGGCGAAGGCGGCGGGTTGACCGAAGAAATTTCCACCGTGTACGACGTTGTCGGCGCCAGGAAAGAACAACGGGTTGTCGCTGACACTCGCCAGGTCGGCCGCGACGACGCCGTCGGCATAGCGCAACGCGTCCTCGGCCGCGCCGAGCAGCTGCGGCGTGCACCGGATCGAGTACGGCTCCTGCAACGGCCGCGTCCCCGACGGCGTCACCCCGTCGAGCAACGATCGCATCCGTGCGCCGACCGCGGCCGCGCCCGAGTGCCCGTAGGCGGCCAGCAGCGACGCGTCGAGGAACTGCGGGTCACAGCCGAGCAGGTCGGCCAGCACACACGAGAGCAGCTGGATCACACGGTGCGAGGTGCGGACCCGGTCGAGGGCGAGCGCGGCCGCGGCCGTGGTCAGCGACGTGCCGTTGACCAGCGCCAGCGCGTCGCGCCCGTCGAGCGGCAGCGGGGTGAGCCCGGCCCGGTCCAGCGCTTCCGCGGCGGGAAGGCGTTCGCCGTACACGTAAGCGTGTCCTCGCCCGCGCAGGGCCTGCGCCGCCGCGCCCAGCGGGATGAGGTCGCCGCTCGCGCCGACCGAGCCCAGCCGCGGCATCGCCGGGGCGAACGTGGTGCCCAGCGCCGCGACCAGGGCGTCGACGACGTGCGGGGACACGCCCGAGTGGCCGCGGGCGAGTGAGTGCGCGCGGACCAGCAGCGTGGCGCGGGCGAGATCCGGGTCGAGGTCCGGGCCGTGGCCGGCGCCGAGGTGCGCGAGCGTGTTGTCGGCCTGGTCGCGCTGGTCGGCGCGGCCCGCGTAGCCGACGAGGGCGCCGAAACCGGTGGTCGCGCCGTAGACCGCGCGGTCGTCGCCGAGCACCTTGGCCAGGAAGACCCGGCCGGCCGTGACCCGTTCGCGGACCCCCGGCCCGGCCAGCACGGTGATCGGCTCGCGGGCGGCGCGCAGGTCGGCGATGCGCAGCGGGGCTGCCAGGTCCACCTCGGTCGTCATGGCCGCCGACGCTAGTGAGAACTTCTCAGAGCCCTCTGAAATCGCGTCGGTAATTTCCGCCGCATGACGCACGACTATCTCATCATCGGCGCCGGACCGGCCGGCCTGCAGCTCGCCGCGCTGCTGGAGCGCGACGGTCATGACTACGTCGTCCTGGAGGCCGGTGACGCGGCGGGAACCTTCTTCACCCGGTATCCGCGGCACCGGACGCTGATCTCGATCAACAAGGTGTGGACCGGGTCGGACGACCCGGAGTTCAACCTGCGGGCGGACTGGAACTCGCTGCTGACCGAGGACCCGGCACTTCTTTTCAAGAACTACAGCCGGAAGTATTTTCCGGCCGCCGACGACTTCGTGCGTTACCTGAAGGATTTCTCCGACGGTTTGAACATTCTTTACGGCAGGAAAGTTCGACGGGTGTCGCGCTCGGGGCCGCCGTCGGCGGAGGCGATCTTCACCGTCGCCACCGCGGAGGAGACCTTCACGGCGAGGAGAATTGTCGTCGCCACCGGCGTCTCCCAGCTTTACGTCCCGCCGATCGAGGGCGCCGAGCTGTGCGAACGCTACGACACCGTCAGCGTCGACCCGGAGGACTTCGTCAACCAGCGGGTGCTGATCATCGGCAAGGGCAACTCGGCCTTCGAGACCGCGGATGCGCTCGTCGAGACCGCCGCGGTCATCCACGTGGCCGGCCCGCACTCCGTGCGCCTCGCCTGGCAGACGCACTACGTCGGGCACCTCCGCGCCGTCAACAACAACTTCCTCGACACGTACCAGCTGAAATCGCAGAATGCGGTGCTGGACGGCACCGTCGAACGCATCGTCCGCCGCGACGACGGCGGATTCCGGATCACCTTCCGTTACGCCCGGACCAGCGAACGGCTGCGCGAGATCGACTACGACCGGATCATTCTGGCCACCGGCTTCCGCTTCGACGCGTCGATCTTCGACGAGTCGGCCCGCCCGCGGCTGGTCATCAACGACCGGTTCCCGGAGCAGACCCCGGCCTTCGAGTCGGTCGACGTGCCCGGCCTCTACTTCGCCGGCACCCTCTCCCAGCAACGCGATTTCAAGAAGTCCACCAACGGCTTCATTCACGGATTCCGGTACGCCGTCCGCGCGCTGCACCACATCCTGCGCGAACGTCACCACGACATCGCGTGGCCGTCCACCCCGGTCGAGGCGAGCCCGGAGGCGATCACCGACGCGATCATCGCCCGGATCAACGTCTCCTCCGGGCTGTGGCAGCAGTTCGCGGTGCTCGCCGACGTGATCGCGGTGGACCGCGGCACCGCGGAGTACCGCCGGGAGGTGCCGGTCGCGTACCTGGCTCCGGAGCCGCTCGCGGTCGTGGTCACGCTCGAATACGGGCCCGGCCACGACCAGGTGGACCCGTTCGACATCACGATCCCGCGGGTGCCCGAGAACGACGCCGCGACCGCGCATCGTGCGAGCTACCTGCATCCGGTCGTCCGGGTCCGGCGGCACGGCGAGGTGGTCGCCGAGCACCACCTGGCGGAGAACCTGGAGAACCAGTGGAACCTGCCGCTGGTGCACCAGGAGCCCCTGGCTCGATTCATCAAGGGCGTCCTCTGACGACGTGGCCCGCCCCGGTGCTGGAGCTGCTCGCCGGGGGCGGGGACCGGCCGGTCTTCGAGGACGGCGGGCGGGTGGTCACCGCGGCGGAGATGTATGCGCTGGTCCGGCGGATCGCGACGGGGCTGCGGCATCACGGGCTCGGGCCGGGGCGCGGGGTGGCGTTGCGGCTCGGGGTGGACGCGCACGCGTTCGCGGCGACGATCGCGGCGTTCGCTGCCGGCGCGCGGGTGTCCGGGATGCCGTCCGGACTCGCCCCGGGCCAGTTGTCCTACCTGCTCGAACGCGACGACGCCGTGCTGATCGACGACGCGACGGTCAGGGCACTGGCCGACTTCCCGGAAAAACCCGTGGAAGCCGCCGGCCGCCCGGGTGACGTCGCCCGGATCATCTACACCAGCGGCAGCACCGGCAATCCGAAAGGCTGCGCCCAGACGTACGCCGCGATGTCCGCCGCCTGGGCGCCGCACCCGGACCGCTGGCCGACGGCCATCGCCGAACTGGCGAAACGACTCGACCGCTACCTCGTGTTCGGGTCGCTGAGCAGCCAGGTCATGCTCGAGTACGGCATCTTGACCCTCGCCGCCGGCGGCACGCTCGTCGCGGCCCACCCGCCGGCCTTCCCGGGCGCGATCGTCGAGCACCGGGCCACCGCGAGCGTGATCACGGTCGGCAAACTGCACCAGCTGGTCCGCGCCCAGCGCACCGAACCGGTCGACCTGAGCAGCCTCCGGGCGCTGATGGTCTCCGGCTCGCCGCTGGAACCGGGCCGGCTGCGGGAGGCGCTCGACGTGCTCGGTCCGGTGATCTTCCACGGCTACGGGCAGACCGAGACCGGCATGATCGCCATGACCACACCGGGGGAGCGGCTCGACTCGGTCGGCCGGCCACCGCCGGTGACGTCGCTGCGGTTCGAGGGCGGAGAGCTTTATGTGCGTACGCCCGCGCAGGCGAGTTTCTACTGGCAGGACCCGGAAGAGTCGGCGCGGGTGTTCGTCGACGGCTGGGTCCGCACCCGCGACCTGGCCACACTCGGTGACGACGGCTATCTGCGCCTGCTCGGCCGGGCCCGGGACGTGATCATCGTGCAGGCGACGCTGGTCTACGCCGGCCCGATCGAACGCGCGCTGGCGACGGACCCGTCGGTCGCGGAGGCCTATGTGATCGGTCGCCCTGACGACGAGACAGGAGAAGCAATTCACGCGTACGTCGTCCCGGCCACCGACCGCACCCCGGATCCGGCCGCCCTGCGCGCCCTGGTCGCGGCCCAACTCGGCCCGTCCTCAGTGCCCCGGTCCGTGACCGTTATCGACCAAATCCCGCTGGCGCCGAGCGGCAAGCCCGACAAGTCCGCCCTCCCGGCCCCGGCAACGCCGTGAGCCCGCGATTCCGGCCGGCGCTGACGGCGTGCCGCGGCTGTTGACGCACCCCTCGGCGCCGGCCGGTCCCGCGACGGGGGCCGGCCCTGCGGGGCGGCTCTCGCTCTCCGGCTGGTTCTCACCCCCTGTTACGAGGGCCGAACATCCGTGGTGAGAACCAGCCGGGGCCGGTAGTCGTGGGACTTCCGCACGTGGCGGCGGCCTCGCGGACGGATGTCACGAGGCCGCGCTTTCCGGACGTACGCGGAAAGGATTATGCCTTTTTGGTCTCCCAGAAGATGGTGGAGATCTCCTCGATCTTCGCGAGCAGTCGGCCGGCGACGGCGGGATCGACCGAGCCCTTCGCGCCGCCGGCGCCGGCGAGCTTCGTGGCCTCGTTGAAGAGCTGGTGCAGGTGTGGGTACTTCTCGAAGTGCGGCGCCTTGAAGTAGTCGGTCCACAACACCCAGAGATGGTGTTTGATCAGCTCGGCGCGCTGTTCCTTGATGATCAGGGCGCGGGTGCGGAACTCCGGGTCCTCGCTGGCCTGGTACTTCTCGGCAATCGCCTTGATCGACTCCGCCTCGATGCGGGCCTGCGCCGGGTCGTAGACGCCGCAGGGCAGATCGCAATGCGCGCTCACGACGGTACGCGGGCGCAGGAGACGCGACAGACGCATCAGAATTCCTCCGTGCTCAAGAATTGCCGGGAATGGTGAATCAGGGGACGATCCTCGGGGCCGTGAAAGACTTCGAGAACATTCGCCACGACCAATGTCGAGTCGCCGACCGGCACGAGGTGCAACGGTGCGCTGCGCAGCGCGGCGACCGCGTCGAACAGGATCGGCTCGCCCGTCGGCAGCGTGCTCCAGCCCTGACCGGGCGTGAACCGCTCGCCGCCGGAGCGGGCGAAGTGGCGGGCCAGGTCCGCGTGGCGGGTGCCGAGCAGGTGCACGACGAAACTCGGCGCGGTCAGCAGCGCCCGCGCCGAGTTGCCGCCCATGACCGAAAATGACAACGCGGGCGGGTCGACCGCGACCGAGGCGACACTGGAGGCCGTCAGCCCGACCGGACCGTCCGGGCCGGCCGCGGTGATCACCGCCACCCCGGTGGGATATCGGCGGAACGCGCCCTTCATGCGCTCGCCGACACCCGGCAAAGTTCCTAGATCCACGCGTCGACGGTAAAACCTCAAGCTGACTTCAGGTCAAGGTGCGGTCGGCCGACGAGACATGCGCCACGGAACGGGGACGCGATCCCATCGGCGAGCAGGAGGTCGACGACGAGGTTCACGTGGACGAGGGTTCGCGTGGCGGCCCGGCGCATCGTGGCGGCTCCCTGAACGGGCAGTATGGAAGGCATGGAACCTCAGCGCGTGGAACGGGACCGGGACGCGACCGGCCGGGCCCGCAACGCCCGGCCGCGGGACGGGCTCGGCCGGCCCCTGCCGCACGGCCTGACCGGTGTTCCCACCACCCCGGACGATCTCGTGCTGCCGCCCGGCGAGGCGTTGCGCGAGGCGGAGCGTCTGCTCGCCGCCGGTCGGCCGTTCCACGCGCACGAGGTGCTCGAAGGCGCGTGGAAGGCGTGCGACGACGACACGAGGGAGCTGTGGAAAGGGTTGGCCCAGCTCGCGGCCGGCGTGACCCACCTGCGGCGCGGCAACGAGATCGGGGCGGTCCGGTTGCTCGGCCGGGCGGGGGAGCGGATCTCGGCGTACGCGCCGATCGGCCCGCACGAGATCCCCGTCGCCGCGCTGACCACCTGGACCGACGAACTCATCGCGATGATCGGCCGCGAGCCGATCCCGGAGGCGATGCTCGCGCCCAAGCTCACCCCTGGGGTCTAGCCGGCCCGCCCACCTTCGCCACGGTGCCGCTGTACAGCATCCGCGTCCGTCTTCGCCGCCGAGCGCCCGGACCGGCTCATGGTCGGCGCCGACCCGACCAGCCCGGTCGCCCCGTGGCAGCTCGGCTGAGAGTTCACGAGCCGCCGAACAGCTCCGGAAACCACAGGCGCGCGGCGGCGTCGCGGGCGACGAGGAAACCGGCGATGCCCAGCATCCAGCCCAGCAAGCCGGCGCCCTTGGCCGTCACCCACGTGTTCAGACGCTCCAGAGGTCGCTCGACTCGCGCGGCGCCGATCGCGCGCAGCGACAGCAGCGCCAGCGCCGGCACGACCATCACCAGGCAGTAGCCGGCGAGAACCAGCGGAACGGACCACCCGGGCAAGCCGGCCGAGGCCATCATCCCGATCGCGCCCACATAAGGCAGCATCGTCGCCACCTCGGCCAGCGCCGCGAGCAGAGCCAGGCCGGTCAACGCCCCGGAATCGGCCGCGCCGCTCACGGCTCGGTCGCGCCAGCGCAGGATCCGCGTGGTGGTGGCGCTGCGGCGCTTCTCCACCCAGAAGCTGAGGGCGAACAGGGCCGCACCGATCACCAGCTGGACGATCAGCAGTGGCCGGGCCGGCAGCGCCGCGGCGGCGGACGCGAGCCGGGAGCCACCGACGACGAGCACCAGGCCGACGCCGAAGTAGAACGCCGCGATCGTGGCGAGGTAGCCGACCAGACGCGCGGTGCGCACCCCGCCCGGCGCGAGCAGCAGCCACACCGGGATGAACAGGGTGCCGATGCTGGTGCTGTCGATCAGCGCGAGACCGGTGAGTGACAGCAACAGCGGCAGATTCATGGACCCATGATGCCGACCGTGCGGGGCATCGGGCGACCCCGTCAGCACCGGACCGGTGTCGGGTACGGCGGGATCAGTCGGCCGGGGTGAGGCCGGTCGCGGCGCGCAAGGAGCCGTCCATCTCGAACGGGACCGACTCGTGCTCGTGTGTGACCAGCCACCGGCCGTCGATGCGGCGCAACCCCAGGGTCACCCGGAACCACATGCTGAAGCCCCCGGTCGCGCCGCGAGGCACCGCGCTGAGCCGGTCGAGGCTGGTTGCGAACGCCACGTCGCCGTCCGTGGTGATCTCCAACTGGGTGACCTCGCGGCGCGGCGGCTTCTCGAAACCGGCCATCCACGCTTTCAGCTGGGCACCGTCGCCGGGCCCGCTGGGTTGGCGCAGCGGCGGGGCGAGGTTGTACTCGACGTACCCGGGTGCGTAGTGCGACATGATGGCTTCCACGTCGCCGGTCTCCAGCAGCGCGGCTTTGCGTTCGATGGTTTCTTGGATCTCGTTCATGCCCTGATGTCGAAACCGGCCGGCCCGGCTTCGACGTCCTGGGCAGAGAGAAGGAGAGAATTGGTGAAATATCTGATCCTGATCCAGTCGAACCCGCAGTCGCTGGCGGTCTGGGAGACGCTGACCGAGCAGCAGCGCACCGATTTCGGCCTCGGTCATCTGCGCCTGAGCGAGGAGATGCGCGAGGCCGGGGTGCTCGTGGTCAGCGAAGGGCTGGGCGATCCGGCGCTGGCCACCCAGGTGAGTGTGCGCGACGGCCGGACGATCACCTCCGACGGGCCGTACGCCGAGGTCAAGGAGCATCTGGCCGGTTTCTACCTGATCGACGTCGCCGATCTCGACGAGGCGGTGGCCTGGGCCGCGAAGGCGCCGGACGCCGCGTACACCCGGGTCGAAGTTCGTCCGGTCCTCGACATGAGCGCCTGGGAGCAATGACCGCGCTGCCGGACCTGCTGCGGGAGTGCGCGCCGCAGGTCCTGGCCACGGTCGTGCGGCGTTACGGCGACTTCGAGGCCTGCGAGGACGCGGTGCAGGAGGCTTTGATCGCGGCGGCTCAGCAGTGGCCGCGGGACGGTGTCCCGGAGCAGCCGAAGAGCTGGCTGACAACCGTGGCGAGCCGCCGCCGGGTCGAGCTGACGCGCAACGAGACTTCGCGCCGGCGTCGTGAGGAAGCGGTCCGGCACGAGCCCGAGCCGGAGGTCCGCGGTGACGACGAGCTGGCGGTGCTGCTGCTCTGCTGTCATCCCGCGCTGAGCGTGCCGGCACAGGTCACGCTGACCCTGCGGGCGGTCGGCGGGCTCACCACCGCGGAGATCGCGCGGGCGTTGCTGCTGCCGGAGGCGACCGTGGGTCAACGGATCAGCCGGGCCAAGCAGCGGATCCGGGCGACCGGCACCCGTTTCGACCTGCCGGCCACCGACGAGCGGCTCACCGCGGTCCGGCACGTGCTCTATCTGATCTTCAACGAGGGGTACACGGCCAGTTCCGGCGACGACCTGCACCGGGTGGAGCTGACCCGGGAGGCGATCCGGCTGACCCGGCAGTTGCGCCGGCTGCGGCCGGACGACGGGGAGGTGGCCGGGCTGCTCGCCTTGATGCTGCTCACCGACGCCCGTCGGCCCGCGCGGACCCGGGCCGACGGCAGCCTGGTCCCGCTGGCCGAGCAGGACCGCAGCCGCTGGGACGCGGCCGCCGTCGCCGAGGGCGTCGCGCTCATCACGGACACGCTGACCCGGGCGCCGGTCGGCCCGCTGCAGGTGCAGGCCGCGATCGCTGCGGTGCACGACGAGGCGACGCGGGCCGAGGAGACCGATTGGCCGCAAATTCTTTCCCTGTACGGGTTGTTGCACGCGCTCGCCCCGAGCCCGATGGTGACGCTGAACCGGGTCGTCGCGCGCCATGGTCGACGGCCCGCAGCCCGCGCTCGCCGAGCTGAACCGGGCCACCGAGGATCCGCTGCTGGACCGCCATCACCGCACCGCCGCGGTCCGCGCCCACCTGCTGGAGCTGGCCGGTGAGCGGGACGCGGCGCGCGAGCAGTATCGGCGGGCGGCCCGGCTCACGCTCAGCCGGCCCGAGCAGCGTTACCTGGAGTCGCGGGCCGCGCGACTGTCAGGGCAGCGGTAGCGGCGACTGCTGTTTCGTCACCGCGAACGCGAACGTCGTCTTGATCGACGCGAACGCCGGAATCGGCCGGATCTCGCGGCGCAGCAGGTCCTCGTAGGCGGCGAACGACGGGATGACGATTTTGACCAGGTAGTCGTCGTCCCCGGCCAGCAGGTACGCCTCGACCACCTCGGGGATCGCCCGCAGCCGGGCCTCCACCTCGTCGACGGCCTCCGACGTGTGCGACAGCAACGTCAGCCGGGCGAACGCGGTGATCGGCAGGCCGACCGCCTCCTGCGACAGCACGGCCGTGTACCGCGCGATCACGCCGGACTCCTGCAGGTGGCGCACGCGGCGCAGGCACGGTGACGGGGAGAGCCCGACCCGGTCGGCGAGCTCCTGGTTGGTGAGCCGCCCGTCGCGCTGCAGTTCGAGGAGAATCCGGCGGTCGATGGCGTCGAGAGTCGTCACAGTGGCAGATTCTGCCACTGGACTCCGCGGTACTGGCAGAATTCGCAATCGGCTGCCGGGCGTTTGTTCCTAGCGTTGCTGTCATGCAACGTCGAAGCGGCATGGCCGCCTTAGCGGTCGCCGTCGTCCTCTGGGCGTCGTTCGCCCTCACCATCCGCGGGATCGGCGCCTCCGGTCTGACCCCGGTCGACGCCGCCGTGCTGCGGTTCGGCACGCCGGTGATCATCCTGGCGCCGTGGCTGCCGCGGGCGTTCCGCGCGGTGCGCCGCGAGCGGCCCGGCACGATTCTGGCGCTGAGCCTCGCCGGGCTGCCGCACTACCTGCTCTCCGCGGCCGGCGGCAGCCTCACCTCGGCGGCGCTGGTCGGCCTGCTCCTGCCCGGTTCGGTGCCGCTTTTCGTCGCGATTATTTCCGCAGTACGTCGTAACGACCGCCCCACCGGCCGGAAACTGGCCGCCCTGACCGCGATCACGCTCGGAGTCGCCGCCACCGCCGTGTTCACCGGGTCGACGGCCAGCCTCGCCGGAATCGGGATCCTGCTCGCCGCCGGGTGCGCGTGGGCCGTCTACACGATCGCGCTGCGCGCCACACGACTGGATCTGATCAGCGTCGTGCTCGTCGTGTGCGTGCCGTCGGCGGTGGTGGCGCTGGCGCTCGACCTCGGTGACGGAGCGCATCTGCTCAGCGTGCCCACGAGATCCCACATCATGTTCTTGATCTTGCAAGGCGTCGGGACGGGGATCTTTTCCACGCTCAGTTACGTCCATGCGGTCCGCTGCCTGGGCAGCGGGATCCCGGCGGTGACCGGCGCGCTGAGTCCCGTGCTGACCACGCTGCTGGCCGTGCCGATCTTCGGCGAGCCGATCACCGCCGGTGTCCTGGTGGCGCTGGCGCTGGTCACCGGCGGTGTCGTCGCCTACAACCGGGCGTCAGTGCGGGCTGACCTTGACGTCCGGCGCCGGCAGGCCCTCGAACCAGGCCGCCTCCCGCAGCGTGTCCAGGATCCGCTGCCGGCCCTCGGCGTCCTGCCGGTCGATGAACAGGATGCCGTCGAGGTGGTCGGTCTCGTGCTGCATGCAGCGGGCCAGGATGCCGTCGCCGACGACCTGGACAGGATCGCCCTTCTTCGTGAAACCCTTGGCGGAGACATTCATGCGGCGCTTGGTGTCGAGGTAGATCCCGGGGATCGACAGGCAGCCCTCCGGGCCCGCCTGCTCCTGATCGTCAGGGAACGCCAGCACCGGGTTGACCAGGTGATCGAGCTTCAGATCGTTACCGGGCAGATCCGGGTTGATCGCGAAGACCCGCAGGCTGACGCCGATCTGCGGCGCGGCCAGCCCGGCGCCGCGAGACTCGGCCAGTGTCTGCGTCAGATCACTGACCAGCCGATCCAGCTCGGCGTCGAAGTCGGTGACCGGCGCGGCAACCCGCCGGAGCACCGGGTCGCCGACTCTGCGGATGGAGACTACGGTCACAGCGGACCTCCAGGAATCACTGTCGATGGGCCATCTACTTCGTACGCCATCGGATGCTCCCGCGACCAGTCGGCGACAGCGTCCAGCACCGGCATCACGGTACGGCCCGGATCGGTCAGCGAATACTCGACATGGACCACCGGCGCACCACCGAAGCGACCGCCCCGCGACTGCGTGCCGTCGCCCTGGCCCGCCGTTTCCGACCCGCCGCCTCCAGCGGTTCGGGGCCTCGGATTCTTGTCGTACTCCGGTCGTAGGGTGCCGGGCGTGACGACGACGGAGGACCGGCTGTACTTCTTCTCGGGCTCGGCTGACCTGCCGCCCGGGCAGGGAGTTCACGAGCAGGTGGCCGATGCGGGCCGCTACGGCGCGCTGGCGGGTGTGCGGCATTGGCGGCGCATGCTGTCGAACTTCTGGCCGGCTGAGTTCAACCTGGGCAACCGGACCTACCGGACGGTGGAGCATGCGTTCCAGGCGGCGAAGATCGCCCTGGTGGACGCTCGACTGGCCGGGCAGTTCGCGCTGGAGAGCGGGACCGAGCTGGCCCGCGGTGCCGGTGTCGCGGCACGTAAGCAGCGCAGACTCGTGCTGCTGGACGACGTGCAGCTGCGCCGGTGGGACGAGCTGAAGAACCAGGTGATGCGTGATGCGATGACGGCCAAGTTCAGCCGGCACGAGGCGCTGCGGGCGGTGCTGGTGGGTACCGGGCCGGCGCAACTGTGGCACGGCACCGGTCGCGGGCAGCCGCCCGCTCGGATTCACGACCTGGAGGCGATCCGCGACGTCTGTCAGGGCGTCGTGGCCAGAAACCCGATCGCCTCGGTGCCGCCGCAGGGGATGGCAATCAGCCCGACTGCCCATCCCGAAAGGACACCTGCCGCGAAGCCGGGGGAGGTCCGTCGAACCGAGAAGTAGAGCGTGAGACAGATGACGCACCACGCCAGCTCCGCCACTCCGGTCAGGACGGCCACCATGAACACGGAGTCGGGCACGGCGTGACGCGTGAACGTGAAAGTGGCGTACGACCAGGGCGCGGCAGCGACGGTACGGCCGGCTGCGGCCGGAAGCACTCCGGCCAGAAGTGGCGGGCGTGATGTCGATCGGAGTGTCACGGCCGTAAGGCTGCTCGTGGGCCGGGCGTTGGTCCAGGTGGCGGGCGGATCCTCTACAGGGTCTCCCGATGCTCCGCGCATTCTCCACACGTCCGGCCCGGTCAGCCAGGCCTTCGGAATTGCGCGGAGGACGGCCTGCCGGGCGTGTCCCCGGGCGGGCTCGACGGATGTGGTGCGGGGCTGCCCCGGCTTGCTCGACCGCCGGCTCCACCGACTGGGCCGCCTTGATCCGCGCAGGCCGCGGCAGCCACGACGGGACCGTACCGGGGTCTTCGGCCGACGGGCCGGGTCAGTCGTGGGGGAGGAGCATCTCGTTCTTCTCGGGTTGGCCGGCGAAGCCGCCGTATATCTGGTTGGGGCCGGTGACCAGGGGAGCCACGGCGGGCTTGGTCAGGCGGCGGACGGTGGTGCCGTCGTCGAAGCCGTTCTGGACGCAGCCGGCGTAGCGCACCGTGGCCTCGCTGGTGCCGGTCGCGGCCCGGATCAGGAGGAGAATGATCTGGTCGCCGTGGGCTACCTCCGGTGCGCAGTCGGCTGGGGTGTCGAGGTCGCCTGCTCCGATGGGGGCGGCGGCGATCTGCTGAATCTCGTCCGCGGCGGCGGCGCCGTCCAGGCGAAGGCTGGACAGCAAACGGGGCGACAGCGCGGGACTGGTTTCCGGCAGTGGGTACTTGCAGACGGAAACCGAGGTGACGTCACGCAACGTGGCGAGGTCGGCGGGCGGGGTGGGGCGCAGGTCGGGGCCGGTGCTGATCCGATGGCTCGTCGGGCAGCCGGCGCTGTCGACCTCCACCTGGTGGACGGTGGCGGTGATCTGGTCGCGTAACTGTTGCGGGGCCTGGACGATCACTTCGACGGTGTCGCGCCGGATCGTGGTGCGGTCGCCTTCGTGGGTGATGCCGTCCGGCCGGTCCGTGCGGGCGAATCCGACGGTCCAGCCGGTGTTCGTGATCAGGGAGCCGGTCGGTGTCCCGTTGGTCGCTGCCGGGCAGCCGATGGCGGGGACTCCGGCGCCGGGCCGGGCGACGGCGGGCGGGTGATTTCCCGGCTTGATGCACCAGGCGTCGAGCCGGAGTGCCTGGCTGGCCCAGCCCCAATCGGCCGGGACGCCGACCTGGACACCGCCGTACGACTCCCACCGCCAGCCGGCCGGCAGCGTGGGCTGCGAGCTGCTCGGCTGCGGAGCCGCCGGCGGTGAGTCCGCCGGGCGGGCGCAGGCCGCCAGCACACCCACTGCCATGACGAAGGTGATTGCCCTGACCACACCACGCATCGGTCTTCCCCCATGTTCTCGCTGGTGATTCCGGTGATGAGACGTTGCCGGGGCGACGATGGTTCCACCGGGATGACATCTGTCATCGCCGGGGCGTGACGATCGGCCTCTGCCCGCGGCAGCGGACGTTCATAGCGTGATGGGCATGGATGACACAGATTCGCCGGCGTTCACGGGCCGGGACGGGGCTGCCTGGTACATCTCGCTCTTCGGAGGGCTCAAGCGGCGCGGCGAGTGGAAGATGCCACGGGACATGCGGTTCGTCGGGACGGTCGGTGGCGTCAATCTTGACCTGAGCGAAGCCGGCCTGGAGAAGGGGGAGCCGTACTGGCTCACCGAGTTCAGCTTGGTGGGCGGCGTGTCGCTGCAGGTGCCGGCGGGGGTCAGCGTCGTGCCGGAGGGGTTCCGGATCTTCGGGCCGGTGCGGAACGCGGCGCCGGTGCGGGGCGGGGACGAGATCGTGGTGCGAGTGCGGGCGTTCGGCCTGGTCGGAGGAATCCACGTCGAGCGCGTGTGAGGCGTCGAGCGCGTGTGAGGCGCTGAGCGGGTGCGAAGCGCTGAGCGCGGGTGTGAAGCGCTGAGCGGGTGTGAAGCGCTGAGCGCGGGTGTGAAGCGCTGAGCGGGTGTGAAGCGGCGCATGGCGTGGAGCGTCGAGCGGGTGTGACGCCAGGCGCCGGAAGCTGCCCGAAAGGGGCCGGCGGAGGATCGACAAGTGTGCCCGCTCGCGCGGGCGGGTATCGGCGGTCTCGTGGAAAACAGCGCGGACAACGGCCGTACCGAAAATGGGTCTGAAAAGGAAAAGGGCAGCGCCTGGACGGTGATCGTGGCGGTGGCCGCGAATCTGGCCATCGCCATCGCGAAAATCGTCGCCGGGTTGCTGACCGGGTCGGCGTCGATGTGGGCGGAGGCGGCACACTCGGTCGCGGACACCGGCAACGAGGTGTTGTTGCTGATCGGCTTGAAGAAGTCCCGCAAGGAACCCGATGCGAAACACCCTTTCGGGTACGGCCAGGAACGTTATTTCTGGACGTTCCTCGCCGCGCTGGGGATCTTCCTGGTCGGTGGTGTGCTGTCGATCGGTGAGGGGATCCGGAGTCTGCTGGCGCCCGAGCCGGTGGAGTCGCTGTGGGTCGGTGTCGGTGTCCTACTGGTGGCCGCCGTTTTCGAGAGTTATTCCTGGTACACCGCGCACAAGCAGCTGCGCCAGGAGGCCCGGGAGCGGGACCGGTCGATGCGGCACCACCTGCGGCACGCGTCCGACCCGAGCGCGACGACGGTCTTCCTGGAGGACACCGCGGCGCTGATCGGTCTGGCGGTGGCGCTCGCGGCGCTGGTGCTGCACGCGACGACCGGCTGGGCCGGGTGGGATGCGGTCGGCAGCATGACGATCGGGTTGCTGCTGATCGTGGTGGCGTTCCTGCTGGCGCGGCGGTCGAAGGGGCTGCTGCTGGACGAGTCGGCGCCGGAGGACGTGCTCGACCCGATCCGCGAGCGGGTGCGGGACGAGGAGTGGGTGGCCACGATCAAGGATCTGCACGGGGTCTGGGTCGGGCCGTCGCAGCTGCTGGTCAACCTGTGGCTGACGCCGAAGGACGAGGTCGACCTGGTGGGCCGGGTGACGCGGTTGCGCCGTGCTCTTCTGGAGGACGACAACGTCACCCAGGTGACGGTCACCCTGGAGTGACAATGCCTATCGGCGTACTGGGGAATCGGCGCTGAGAACCGGTTCGGAACGATCGTGGACAGGGGCAGGTTACTGTCCCTACATCGTTACCAAATGAGTATAAAAGTACCCAGGCTGCATTTTTCGTAAACACCAGCGAAATGCGCTTTCTCGGGGCGAGGCTTGAAGTATGCGCCGGGCTGATCAGCCCGGCGCGAAGCCGGCTGACGAGAGGGTGCGCGGGGATGAGTGCGGTGGCCACAGAGGTGGCGCGGCGGACGACGGGCACGCTGCAGGACCTGGTCTCCCCACTGGGCGGCCTGATAACCGGCGTGGCGCGGCTGCCGGTGGAGCCCTCGAACCCGCCGCTCAAGGTCTTCTCGGCGAACCTCGGCGACGTGTCGGCGGTGATCGACACCATGTGTGGGCCGGACTGTCTGGGCAGCCTGGACGGGACCGGTACCGGGGTGGACGCCGACCACGCGCGGATGGTCGCCTGTGCCGAGGCGCTCGAACGGTACGCGAACAGCCTCTACGCCGACGAGCAACTGCGCTGGGCGACCGCGGACGAGCTGGTGGCGCTCGGCGAGGACGTGCTCGACCTGGACGTGCTGCCGCGCTGCTCGGCGACGGAACTCGCCGACCCGCGCTGCCCGGTCGTGCTGCCCGCAAAGTCGGAGCGGATGCGGTGGATCAAGGGCATGAACCTCCGTACGCGCAAATTGTCCTGGGTCCCGGCGGTGCTGGTCTACATGCACATCTCCGCGCACGGGGCGGAGAGGATCACCAACCCGATCTCGACCGGCGCGGCAGCGCACACCGACCCGGTCCGCGCGATCACCGGCGCGCTCTGCGAGGTGATCGAACGCGACGCGATCAGCCTGGTCTGGCTGCAGGAACTCGCGCTGCCGCGGATCGAGCCCGACGTCGTCGGCCCGCGACTGCAGAGCTTCCTCGACCTGTACGCCGACCGTGACGTGACGATCGAGCTGTTCGACGCGACCACGGACCTCGGGATCCCGATCGTGTACGCCGTCTCCACCGCCCCGCACCATCCCGACTGCGACACCGTCGTGGCGTGCGCCGCGAGCCTGGACCCGCAGGTCGCGGCCGCGAAGGCGATCTCGGAGACGGTGTCCGTGCGGATCGCGCTGCAGGGCGACAAGGCGCCGGACGACGTGCAGGACTTCAGCGGCGTGTCCGACGGCGCGATCTACATGGGCCACCCGTCGCGGGCGCACGCCTACGACTTCCTGCTCGGCGGCACCGCCCGCCGCCGCCTGTCCGAGATGCCGGACCTGTCCACCGGCGACGCGACCGGCGACCTGCGGGTGGTGCTCGACCGGCTGGACGCGAGCGGGCTCGACTCGTACCTGGTGGATCTCACCCCGGACGAGGCGATCCGGGCCGGGACGACCGTGGTCCGCGCCGTGATCCCCGGGTTGCTGCCGCTCTCGTTCACGTACCGCTCGCGTTTCCTCGGCAGCCCGCGGCTGTACGAGGCGCCGGTGCGGATGGGTTACCCGAGCCGGCCCGAATCCGAGCTCAATTCCTGGCCGCAGCCGTTCGCCTGAGGAGTCACGATGTCGCATCTGAGCATCACGCCGGTGGGGCCGTTCGGGTTCGCGGTCGCCGAGCGGCTGCGGGACCTGGTTCACGACGTTTCCGTGGTGGACGCACCCGATGGCGTTTTATCGGGAAAAAGCGGACTGAATCTTCTCGCCGCCTGGCGCCGCACCCCGCAACGGGAGCGCGAGTTCGACGAGGAGTCGTTCCGCACCGGGCAGCCGTGGCTCCCGGTCATCCTCGACCATCCGCAACTGGAGGTCGGCCCGGCGATCGTCCCCGGCCACGGCGCCTGCCACGGCTGCTACCGCCGTCGCATCGCCCAGCACGACAACGCCCGCGTGATCCGCGCCGCCACCGGCGAGTACTACGACGCCCACCCCGAGGCCGGGCCGGACGGCTTCCTCCCGTCGACCGCCCTGCTCGCCGCGGCTCTCGCCGCCGAGGCGGTCGAACGGCTGCGCACCGACCCCGGCGCCGAAGCCGGGCGGGTCCGCCAGATCGAGGTACCGACCCAGCAGATCCGCGCCGGCCGGACGGTCGGCGCGCACGGCTGCCCGCGGTGCGGGCTGGGACGGGACGAGACGACGCGGTCGTACGAACGGCTGCCCGAGATGCTGCAGGGAGTGTGGCGATGATCCAGGTCGAGGAGAACACCCGCGCCGACGGGCGGATGGACGCCGCGACCATGGCGTACGCCGTGGCCACCGACCCCCAGTTCGCCCCGCCCGTACGCCCGTGCCTGGTGACCGGCCTGGTCCAGGTCCCGCTGGTCGACGGCGTGGCGTTCGCGGGCACCGGCAACCGGCAGACCGTCCTCCGCGGCCGCTCGGCCGTGCAGCTCATCCCGCGGCTGCTGCCGTACCTGGACGGCACCCGCACGGTCGACGAGCTGGCCGAGGCGTTGCCGCGGGTACCGCTGAAGACGCTGCACGCCTGCGTCTCCCTGCTCTACGTGAGCGGCCTGCTGCAGGACGGCCCGATCGGCGAGATCGTCGAGGTGATCCCGCCCGAGGTCGCCGGCTACCTGGGCCGCAACCTCGACACCACCCGGGTCAACCGCAGCCGCGACCAGGCCTGCGAACGACTGGCCCGGGCCCGGGTCCTGGTCGCCGGGGACGGGCCGCTGGCCGCGACGCTCCGCGCCGAACTGGCCGGGGCCGGCGCGGACGCGCACGCCTGGGCCGGTGAGGAACTGACCGTAGGGGACTTCCTGGTCGCCGTCGACGACGGGGACGCGGCCGCGATGGCCAAGGTCGACGCCGCCTGCCGGGAGGCCGGGATCAGCTGGCTGCGGACCGCCGCCGGCGCGAACACGGCCGAGGTCGGGCCGCTGTTCGACGCCCGCTACACCTGCTGCCACGACTGCTTCTCGCGCCGCCGCCCGGGCCCGGCCGGGGTGCCGTCCGCGGCGCGGGCCGCGGCCTGGGTAGCGCTGGCCGTGACCGAAACCGTTCACCTGCTGTCGCGGGTCGGCCAGACGCCGTCGATGCAGGTCTGCACGGTCTACGACCTGAACGAGTGGTCGCAGCTCGCGGTCGGCGCGTTCCGCCGCCCCGGCTGCCCGACCTGCCTGCCGACCGATCCGCGTGCCGCGACGGAGACGCTGCCGCCGGCCCACCGCTACGAGCAGGCGGTCGCGTTCCCGGCCCGCGAATGGCTCAACCTCAAGGAGCACCAGGCGCACTACCGGCCGGCCAACCACGCACTGCAGCGCTACCACAAGGAGTTCCGGGCCGCTCCGCGACTCGCGCTGGGCGACGGGTCGCTCTCGGACCTTCTTCGCCGTACGGCCGGTCTGCGCGATCTCGGTGCGAAGGCCCTCCCGGGTCAGATCAGCCGGTGGGCCCCGACCGGCGGGAACCTGGGGTCGGTGCAGGCGTACCTGCTCGCGCTCGACGTCGAGGGGCTCGACCCGGCGTGGTACTTCTACCAGCGCGCCGACCACACCCTCGGCCGCATCCGGGGCGCGTCGGCCGGGGTCAGCCCCGAGCTGGAGGAGACCGGCCCGTCCGCGCTGCTCGTCCTCACCGGCGCTCTCGCCGTGGTCGGCGCCAAGTACTACGACTTCGCCTACCGGATCCTCGGGCTCGACGCCGGGTGCGCGCTCGCCCAGCTCTCCGCGGTCGCGGCGACGCGTGGCATCACCACCCGGTTCGCCGCCCGCTGGGACGACACGGCGATCCACGAGGCGTTGCGTACCGACCCGGACACCGAGCCGGTGACGGCCGTGATCGCCCTGGAGGGCCTGCGATGAGTGTGACCACCGACCAGGATCGCTATCGGCTCCTCGGCGACCTGATGATCGACAGCCGGCTCGACGCCGATGCGGTCCGGCGCCCGCTCGCGCCCGTGCCCGCGTACTTGATGCCCGCTCCTGATCAGGGGCCGATCGTCGAGCTGCCGGCGCCGGCCGCCCCGCGCGCCACCCTGGACGACGTCCTGCCCGGCCGGGTCGCGGTCCGCGACTACGCGCCCGGCCCGATCACCGCCGCCGAGGTCTCCGCGATCCTCGCCGCCGCCGAGACGATGGACGCCCAGTCGTGGCCCGGCGAGCGTGCCGGCGGCGTCGGACTGGAGTTCTTCTGCGCTGCCTGGCGGGTCACCGGCGTCGACACCGGCCTCTACCGCTACCTGCCCGGACGTGACGCCCTGCGCCGGGTCGCGAGCCTGCCGACCGGACCCGCCGCGGCCGAACTGGTCATCCAGACCGAGTTCGCCGACGCGGCCGCGCTGCTCGTGGTCACCGGCAACCTGGCCGCGTCGCTCGACCGGCACGGCAGCCACGGCCACCGGCTGCTGCTGTCCCGTGCCGGTGCCGCCGGGCACGCCGCGTGGCTGGCCGCCCTGCGCCTGCGCCTGGCCGGCACCGTCTTCGCCGGACTGCTGCCCCACGTGCTGCGGGAACGCGCGGGCGCCGACGGATATCACCGGGCGCCGCTGCTCGCCTTCGCCGTCGCGCATCCCGCGGCGGAACCGGCGGCGTAGCGCCCGGTCCACAGTCTGGGGTCCGCGCATCCGGCGTACGGACCCCGGCCGCCCGGCCCGACAGCCGGGCGGAGCCTGCATGGACACGACACATCGAAGGAGCTGAGTCGCATGCACAGTGAACTGAACGGGCCCGAGGTGATCGAGGAACTCGACCTCTGGCTGGAGGACGATCTGACCGCCGAGCAGCTGCCGACCGTGGTGAGCGCGTCGCTGCTCGGCACCGGCGGCTGCGGTGGCTGCGGCCCCTGTGGGCCGTGCGGCCCGTGTGGCCCGTGCGGCCCCTGCGGCGGCACCCGTGGCTGTCACCACTGCGGCCCGTGCGGCCCCTGCGGCGGCACCCGAGGCTGCCACCACTGCGGCCCGTGCGGTGGCTGCGGCGGCACCCGCGGCATGCACTGACGAACGAGAGGCACGATGCCGGTCGGGGGCACGCCCCCGGCCGGTCCGGCGAGGAAAGGCACGATGACCACCACGGACTGGCTGGAAGGACCCGTCGCGCTGGCCCCCGAGGTCACCCTCATCGACGGCGCCGACGGCCACCCCCTGCTCTTCGACCCCGTCAGCGGCACCTACGTCCGGCTCAGCCCGACCGGGGCGCGCCTCGTCCCGCTGCTCGACGGCTCACGCACGGGCACCGCGCTGCTGGACGCCGCCCGGCGGTCGCGCGGTCCTGACGGCGTACGGGATCGGGCTCCTGTTCTTCTGTCCTTCCTGACCGACCTGCGGGCGGCCGGCGTCCTGTCGGTCCCGCCGGAACCGCTGCGGGGGCGGGACCGGACGTTCTTCTGGTTCCTGCGGCTCGCGCCCCGCATCCGCATCCCGGCGCGGCACCTGAACCGGATGCTGCGGCCGCCGTCGACGGTGCTGGCCCGGTTCCCGCGCACGTGCACCGGACTGACATTGCTGTCCGCGCTGGTGTCGACGGTTCTCGTCGTGCTCGCGACGGCGCTGCCGGCGCCACTCACCCACGCCGGGCCGCCGTGGCTGCTGACCGCCGGCGCGCTGCTGGTGCAGGCCGCGGTGCACGAGATGGGGCACGCGTCGGTCTGCCAGGCGCTCGGCGTTCCCGTCCGCGAGGCCGGGGTGAAGATGTTCTGCCTGATCATCCCGCTGACGTATGTCGACCGGACCGACGCCTACCGCGTCCGCTCGCGATTCGGGCGCAGCGCGGTCGCTCTGATCGGGCCGCTGATCGACCTCGTCGCGACCGGGATCTGCGCGGGGCTGATCGTGGCCGACCCGGTGCGGTTCGAGAGTCTGCGCTGGCTGCTGGGCATGCAGTTGTTCGTCGTCCTCAACAACCTGAACCCGCTGCTGCCGTTCACCGACGGGCATCACGCGATGGAGGCCGGGCTCGGTGAGATCAACCTGCGGGATCGCGCTTTCCGTTACCTGGGGCACGTGATCCTCCGCCGGCCGTTGCCCGCGGCGCATCGAGCCGTCTCCGCTGCGCGGCGTGCGATGTACCTGGCGTATGGCCTGATCAGCGCTGTTTTCGTGGCGATGCTGCTGGCCATGATCTCGATGAATTACTACCGTCTGCTCACCCGGTTCATCAACTGATTTCCGGTACGCGGCGCGACGTGGGCTGTGGTCCGGGCCGTGGCGCGGCGCGGGCCTCCGGCCGGGGTTGCGTGCCCCGGCCGGGGGGAGGTGCGGTGAGATGGTCATCGACAGGTTTCCCGCGCCCCGTTGCTGTGCTTCGGGGCGCACTCGTCCACTGGGGAGAGCGCGATGGTTGCAGGCATTCACAGCATCACGTTCGACACGAGCGGTGATCCGTACGAGCTGGCGCAGTTCTGGTCGCTGGTAGTGGGCCGTCCGCCGGCCGACGACGATCAGCCCGGGGACCCCGAGGCGTCGCTGGCCGCCGAAGGACTGCCGACGATGCTGTTCATCCGGGTGCCCGAAGGCAAAGCGGTGAAGAACCGGGTGCACCTCGACCTGCAGCCGCAGGACCGCAGCCGGGACGAGGAGGTCGAGCGGCTGATCGGGGCCGGTGCCAAACTCGTCGGGGATCACCGCAGGCCGGACGGGACCGGATGGGTCACGCTCGCCGACCCGGAAGGCAACGAGTTCTGTATCGAGCGCAGCGCCGCCGAGCGTGCCGCCTCATGACATCGGCCGGGCCGCCCCGCCGCTGCGCGCCGTTGTGTGCCCGGCGCGTGGTCCGCGGCTGGGTGGCAGGGCGGTCGTCGGAGGGTGCGGTGACGCGAGTGCGCCGCCTTTGACCACGAGCGCCGGCGTCCGGGGGCGAGCCCGGACGCCGGCGGGGTGGTCAGGATGCGTAGGTCTCGAACTCGGCGACCTTCGGCGTACCGGAAGCGGAGTTGATCTTGAAGGTGATCTTCGTCGTGGAGGTGGCGGCGAAACTGATCACGCCGGCTCCGGAACCGGAGGCCAGGACGGCGCCGGTGGCGCCGTTGATCACCTGGTAGGAGCCGATGACGCCGCTGGTGACCTCGCGGATGTTGATGCGCGAGACGGTGGTGGCCGAACCCCACTTGATGGAGATGTCACCGGTGGTGCCGCTCGGTGACCAGTACGTGGTGAGGCTGCCGTCCTTCACGTTGCCGTAGCTGGTGCCGCCGGCCTTGCTGGAACCGTCGGCGCCGGCGCCCGAGGCGAGGCTCAGGTTGGTGCCGCTGGGCGTGGCCGGCGACGTCGAGGTCGACGGTGACGCGGTGGGGCCGGTCGACGTGGTCGGGCTGGGGCTGCTCGTGGTGGTGGCGCAGGTGCCGGTGGAACTCTTCAGCCCGGTGTCCGCCCCGGCCGTCGCCTTCACGATCGTCGGTACGCAGGACGCGTTGTCCAGCGTGTACGCGTACGGGATGGAGACGGTCGTGTTCGAAACCGGGTTCGGGCCGGCCGGGTTGGTCTCCGAGTCGGCCGGCGACCAGGTCACGTTGTCGAAGATGTTGCCGCTGACCTGCCAGTATCCAGCCAGGTCGGTGTAGAACGTGCCGAGCACGTCCTTCGAGTCCTGGAAGTAGTTGTTGTCGACCTTGGCCTTGCCGCCGGCGCGCGGGTTGATCCCGGACTCGTTGAGGCTGTGGTAGTAGTTGTTGTAGATGTGCGCGGTCGCGCCCCGCAGCAGGGGCGTGCGCGAGTCGATGTTCTCGTACCAGTTGTGGTGGAACGTGATCGGCCCGTTGGCCAGGTCGCTGTCGCTGGAGCCGACGAGCCCGCCCCGGCCGGAGTTGCGCAGGATGCTGTAGGACAGCGTGACGTACTTCGTGTTGTCCTTCATGTCGAACAGGCCGTCGTAACCGGCGGACTCGCCGCCCGAGGCGATCAGCGTGGTGTGGTCGACCCAGACGTTGTGGACGTCGGTCTCCATGCCGATCGCGTCACCGCCGTTCGACGTCGGTGAGCCGGACTTCTTCACGTTCTGGACGGTCACGTTCTGAATGATGATGTTGCTGGAGTTCCTGATGTGGATGCCCAGCTGGTCGAAGACGGCGTTGCCGACCCCGACGATCGTGACGTTGGAGATGTCCTTCAGCTCGATCTTGTCGGCGGCGGTGTTGCAGCTGGCGCCGGAGACCTTCGTCGTGTTGCCGTGGTTGATGGTGCCGGTCACCTCGATGACGATCGGGGTGCTGGCGCTGGCCCGGCTGCACAGGGCCTGGTGGATCTGGGTGCCGGTGGTGGCCCGCACGGTGGTGCCGCCGGTCGTGCCGCCGTTCTGGGTGGCGAAACCGCTGGCCGAGCCGGTGACGGCGGCGGAGGCCTGGGCGTTGGGGAGGACGAGGGCGATGGCGCCCGCGGCGACGGCGGTGCCCGCGGCGGCGATGAACCGGGTTTTTCTCATGCTCGGCGCTCCTTGGGGATGGGGTGCAGGAAAGCGCTTTCCTAAGCTTCTTCAGCCGAGCATAGAAGGACGTCGATTAACACACAAGAAACTTCGTCGTTTGCATTTTGTTGCAGCCCAGCGACCGCCGGAGCGGGCCGCAGCCCGTACGCTCCTTCCCCGCCGGAGCGCTGATCGGCGCAGCCGGAGGCCAACTGGTGGACCCTCGTGGTATCGAGCGCGTTCTCGCGATGATGGAGGCATGAGCAGCTACTTCAGAATCGTTCCGGAAGCATCGGTGCCGTCGCCGGCCGGGCCGTCGCGCACCTTCGACGGCGACGTGTGGCAGGCCGAGATCCTCGACCGGCAGCGCCCCGGCGGGCTGCGCGGGCACCGGTTCTCGTACGCGCCGGGCAGCCGCTCCCACTGGCACGTCCACACCGGCGAGCAGGCGCTGATCGTCGTCACCGGCCGCGGGCTGATCCAGTGGGAGGGGCTCGACGAGCCGCGTGAGCTGCGGGCCGGCGACTGGGTGCACGTCGAGCCGGGGGTTCCGCACTGGCACGGTGCCACCGACGACAGCATCTTCGTCCACTTGGCGGTGACCGCCACCGGCGAGACCGAGTGGGGTGACCGGGTCGAACGCTGAGCCGGCCGGGCGAGTGGTGGCGTTGCCGACGGCGGTCAGCCGTGGCGAAGCGCGGGGATCTCGCCTGGGCGGCCGCTGGTCGTGCCGCACTGCGTGCAGATGGCCGCCACCCGGCCTCGGCCCGCCCAGCGCTGAGCCGGCCTCGGGCTGAGCCGGCCTCGGGCTGAGCCGGCCTCGGGCTGAGCCGGCCTCGGGCTGAGCCGGCCTCGGGCTGAGCCGGCCTCGGGCTGAGCCGGGCTCGGGCTGAGCCGGGCTCGGGCTGAGCCGGGCTCGGGCTGAGCCGGGCTCGGGCTGAGTCGGCCGTGAGCTGAGCCGGCCGGTACCGCGCAGGCCATCCGGCCGCGGGATCGAGCAGTTCTGGAGAAGCGGCCGGCCCGGCGCGTTCCGTAGCGTGCGGCCATGATGACGAAGCTGAACGTCGCATCGATTTTTGTGCTGGACAAGGACGAAGCGCTGGAGTTCTACGCCGGCAGGCTCGGTCTGGAGAAGAGCAACGACGTCCAGCAGGGCTCCTACCGCTGGCTGACCGTCCGCGTCCCGGGTGGTGACACCGAGATCCGCCTGGAGCAGCCGGGCCCGCCCCTGCACGACGAGGCCACCGCCGAGCAGTTGCGCGAGCTGATCGCGAAGGGCGCGCTGAACGGCCTCGTGCTCAACACCGACGACATCCACGGGCTGTACGAGAGTCTCAAGGCGAGCGGTTTCACCGACTTCACGCAGGAACCGATCCGGCACTTCTACGGCACCGACATGGGCCTGCGTGACCCGTCCGGCAACGCGATCCGGATCCTGCAGCAATAAATACCGTGTGGTGGGGAATGCGGCCGGTATGACCATCACCAAAGAAGATCAGCAGGCGAAGGAGCCGCAGCAGCGGCCGCCCGGGCACACCAGCCGGATGGACCGCAAGCCCGATCACGGCGAGGAGTCGTACCGGGGTTCGGGGCGGCTCACCGGCAAGCGGGCGGTGATCACCGGCGGGGACAGCGGGATCGGGCGGGCGGTGGCGATCGCGTTCGCCCGGGAGGGCGCCGACGTGCTGATCTCCTACCTGCCGGAGGAGCAGGACGACGCGCGGGACACCGCGGCGCTTGTCGAGGCGGCCGGGCGCAAGGTGGCGCTGGCACCCGGGGACCTGACCGACCCGGCGCTGAGCAAGCGGATCGTCGACCAGGCGGTGCGCGAGCTCGGCGGGATCGACGTGCTGGTGAACAACGCGGCGTTCCAGATGACGCACGAGACGGTGGAGGAGATCCCCGACGAGGAGTGGCAGCACACCTTCGACACCAATATCACCGCGATGTTCCGGCTGGTCAAGGCGGCGCTGCCGCACCTCGGGGAGGGGGCGTCGATCATCAACACCAGCTCGGTCAACTATGACCAGCCGAAGCCGACGCTGCTGCCGTACGCGACGACTAAGGGTGCGATCGCGAACTTCACCGCGGGGCTGGCGCAGATGCTCGGCGAACGGGGGATCCGGGTCAACGCGGTCGCGCCCGGGCCGATCTGGACGCCGCTGATCCCGTCGACGATGCCACCGGAGCAGGTGGCGGAGTTCGGCAAGAACACACCCCTGGGGCGCGCCGGGGAGCCGAAGGAGGTCGCTCCCGCCTACGTGCTGCTCGCCTCCGACGAGGGCAGTTACATCTCCGGCGCGATCATCCCGGTCACGGGCGGCAAACCGATCCTGTGACGTGCCGTCCCGTTCTGTGACGCGCGGCTTCCGATACAGCGAGGACCAACGCCCGTACCAGCAAAAAGGCCGCCGGGAGCACCGGCGGCCTTTCGCGTGTGCAGGTCAGCGCTTGGCGCGCCGAGCGGCGGTCTTCTCGTCCTTGACGCCCTCGGTCACCAGCACGCCGGCCGCGTTCTCCAGGTGGGCGCGCACGAACCAGTGGTACTGCTCGAGCTGCCCGGCCTGGGCGATGAGCAGGTCCTGCGTGACCGGGTCGGGCTCGTCGGTCTTCTCGATCGCCTCGCGGTGCGCCTCGATCACGCCGGTGTAGACGATGTCGAGCGCGGCCAGGTGCGAGTTGGTGTCGGCGCGGCCGATCGAGTAGTCGTCCCAGGTCCGCTGGGCGACCAGCGCGCCGGGCGTGCCGACCGGGGAACCGCCGAGGGTGGCGATGCGCTCGGCGATGTCGTCGACCATCTCGCGGACCGCGTCGACCTGCGGGTCGAGCATCTGGTGAACGGCGATGAAATGCGGCCCGACGACGTTCCAGTGAATGTGCTTCAAGGTGAGCGCGAGGTCGTTCAGCGCGTTCAGCCGGTCCTGCAACAGCGTGATGACCTCACCCGCAACTTCGGGCTTGATCCCGGGCACGGTGTAGCTCGGGCTCGTGGTGCTGACTGTCGCTCGCTTACGCGGTGGCATCGCTCATCACTCCTTTTCCGGATAGTCGACTCGCGTTGTTCCCTGTCGACGAATGCGCAAACGCCATTCCGGAGAAGGTGCCGGAGACCACTGCCGGGTAAAGAATGGCATCCATGACTCTGGCTCGATATCTGCTGTCCGCTGTCGCTGTCCGTCTCGCCGACGAGGGCGCCCGGGTCGCTATCGTGCTGCTCGCGCTGGAGCGCGCCGGCGACGCGGCTCTCGGCGGTCTCCTGGTGGCGGCGCTGATGGTGCCGCATGTGCTCGCCGCGCCGCTGGTCGGAGCGGCCGCCGATCGCATCCGCCGCCGTCGATTGCTTTATTCAACCGCTTTCATTTGGTACGGCGTGAGTCTGGCCGTAGCCGCGACCCTGATCGGCTCGTGGTCCTGGGTGGCCGCGCTGATCCTGGTCAGCGCCGGTTGCCTCTCCCCGCTGATGCTCGGCGGTCTCAGCAGTCTGCTCGGTGAACTGGTTCCGGAGAACCGGGCCCGCGCGTTCAGTCTCGACGCCGGGACCTACGGGACCGCGGGGATCGCCGGCCCGGCGGTCGCGGCGGTGCTCGCCGGCTGGGCGGGCGCGGGCTGGGCCCTGGCCGGGTTGGGCGCGTTCGTGGTGGCGGGTGCGGCGCTGTTCCTGACGTTGCCGTTGCGCGGCTGGTCGCCGTCGACGGCTCGGGCCGTACGCCCCATGGCGGGTTTCGGGGTTTTTGTGAAACGGCGTCGACTGGCTGCGGTGACCGCCGCCTCGACGTTTCAGATGCTCGGTTTCGGGGCGCTGCCGCTGGCCGCTGCCTCGATCGCGGCCCACCAGCACCGGCCCGCGCTGACCGGTCTGCTTCTTTCGGTGAGCGCGTGCGGCGGGCTGCTCGCCTCGGTGCTCTGCACGCGGATCCCGGCCGTGCACCGGCGGCCGGAACTCGTGGTGGTGCTCTGCACGGCGGCGATGACAGTGCCGTTCGGGCTGGCCACGCTCGCCTGGCCGGCGGTGTCCTTCGCCGTGGCCGGGGTGTTCAGCGGCGTCGCGGCGGTCGCGCTGTTGAGCACCCGGGACCGGGAGGCCCCGCCGGAGCTGCGCACTCAGGTGTTCAGCCTGGGCGCCGGGTTCAAGGTGACCGCGGCGGCGGCCGGAGCCGCCGCCGGTGGTCTGCTCGCGTCGGGCGATCCCGCGATCCTGCTGGTCGCCATTGCCGCGTGTCAATTGCTCGGAGCGGCAACCGGGGGATTGCTTCTGGTCAGACCTTCTGCGTCTCGGTCGTTGACGGATGCAGCTCAGCGGTCGTCTTCTTGACGAACCGGCCGGTGCTGGTGCTCCGGTTCACCTCCCGGTCGCCGCGTTCCTTGCCGACGTGCTCGGTGCTCGTGGCCTTCGGATCCTTCTTCGCGGTCGACTCCTTGACGAATCGGCCGCTGCGCGCACTGCGATTCACGTCGTGTTCCTTGCCGGCCATGTCGGGCGACCTCCTGTCGTGTCGTGAGTGGTCCTCTCTTAACGTGCCCATCGGGAAAAGGTGGAAACGTATGGATCTGCCGTGCGGGTCTCACCGGCGGAACGTCATCGAACGAGTCCGAGCCGTGCCGCCAGGGTCGCGGGGTGCACCGCGTCCGGCGGGGGACCGAGAGTGACCAAGGCCAGGCGCAGGGTGTTGCGGATCGGGGCGGTGGCCACCAGGTCGGCCGGGTCCGCATACATCCGGGCCAGGCAGCGCGGCATCAGCGCCGGCACGCGGAGGGACCGGGCCATGCGCACCGCCGTCTCCGCGGTCGCGGCGTGCCGCGGCTCGGCACCCAGGGCGGTCAGCCGGTCGCGCAGGACCGGCGACGACATGTCGATCGTGTAGACGATCACGACCCTGTCCCGGTACGGCCGGCGACCGCGGCCCGGACCGGCAACCCCGGCCGGGAACAGCATCGCGTGACTGTCGCGCCCGATCGGGGTCGCGACCACGCCCGGCGGCAGCGTCACCTGGTCGGCGATCGCCACCACCACCGCGTCCAGCGAACCCTCCGCCACCCATCCGATCATCCGATCGCCGTGGTCGGTGACCTGCGTGACCGGCATGTCCAGGGCCGGGAACAGCAGCGGCGCGAAACTGGAGAACGTGCCGACGGTCAACGGCCGCTCCCGCGCGGCGGCCCGGGTCTGGTCGACGAGCGCGGCCAGGTGGTGCAGGATGTGCGCCGCCCGGTCGGCCATCTCCCGCCCGGCGCTGGTCGGCCGTGCGCCGGTCGGATCGCGGTCGAAGAGCCGCTCGCCGACCCGGCGCTCCAGCGCGGCCAGCCGCTGACTCGCCGACGGCTGACTGATCAGAAGTTCTCGCGCGGCGGCACCGACCGAGCCGAGGCGGGCGACCGCGGTGACCAGGCGAAGATCGTCGACCTCCGGCAATGAACCCATAGGCCCAGCCTATGCTGACCACCGCGGACGTGCACGCTACCGTGCGTCACCGATCGTCGGCAGCATCAGGGCATGGGAGAACGACGGGACCTGGGAATCCTGCTGCTGGCCACGGCCGTCAGCTGGATGGGCCAGCGGCTGACCGCTGTCGCGTTGCCGCTGGTCGCGCTGGAACAGACCGGCTCGGCATGGACCACCGGGCTGGTCGCCGGGGCGGCCGGGCTGCCGCTGGTCACGTCCGGGTGGTGGGCCGGGCGGTTGCGGCGGCTCGTCACCGACGGGCGATCACTTTCGGTGCCGATGCTCGTGCAGGTGGCCGGGTTGCTCATCGTGCCGGTGGCTGCTTCGACGGGCGGGGTCACGGCCGTACATCTGGCAATTGCGGGTTTGATCTCAGGTTCTGCCGCGGCCGTCGCCGGGCCGGCGCGGCACGCGTTGACCGCCGACATCGGGGATCGCCTCGGCGCCGGAACGCCCGCGCGGGCCCTGGCGTGGCAGGATCTCGCACATCGCGTCAGCATGGTCATCGCGCCACCGATCGCCGCTGCCGCTGTCGCGGCGGGCGGCACCATTCCCCTTCTCTGGTCCGAATGCTGCGGCATCGTGCTGGCCGCTCTGCTGCAATTCCCGGTACGCGGTGAGCGCGCCCGCCCGCCATTCCGCGAACCGCCGGTCCGCCTCCGGCAGGTGTGGCACGGCCACGCGGAACTGCGCCGGATCATCGTGATGAGTGGCGTCGGCGGCCTCGCCTGGTTCGCGTTCACGCTGGGTCTGGCCGTGCTCGGCGCGCAGGTCGGCCGCCCCGGCGTGCTGATCGCGGCGGGTCTGACCGGATATGGCATCGGCTCGGTCTCCGGCGCGATCCTGGTCCCGTCGATGACCGGTCGGCTGTCCGCATTGCCGACCGCCGCGGTCGCCTGGATCGTTCTCGGAACGTCGTTCGTGGCGATAGCGGCCGGGGCGAATTCGGTTCCGTTCGTCGGAGCGTGCGCGGCCGTGGGCGGTGCGGTCATGCCATTCGGGATAGCCGCCGTGAATACGCTGATCAGCCGCCGGACGACGGGCGGGGAACGGCGCGCCGCGTTCGCCGCGGAAAGCGTCGCCCACGACGGCGCGTCGACCGTCGGCATGCTGTTCGGTGGCGCGATCATCGGGGTTGCCGGTGCCCGGCCGACCCTGGTGGTGGCGGGGCTGTTGCAGATCGCGGCCGCCGCCTTCGCGCTGACCCGAGCCGACGGAAGGCGGGCCGCCGAGCGCGCTCACGCCGGGCTTGAAGATTGAATATCATCGCTGGATGGCAGTCGCGCTGTTGATCCCGGGTGGGGACTACTCGGCGGAACGCCCGCTCCTGCACTTCGCCGGCGAGGTGTTCGCGAAACACGGCTGGAGGACGCGGGCGGTCCGGTGGCCGTCGCTGCTACCGCCTCGCGGCGACGACTTCGCGCTGTGGAACCGGCAGTTGCGCTCCTACGTCCACCAGTACCTGAGTCAGTTGCTCGGTGGGGAGCCGGATCGGCGGGTCGCCCTGGCCGGGAAGTCGATGGGCTGCTTCGCGGCCGCGCTCGCCGCTGATCGGGGGCTGCCCGCGGTGTGGCTCACGCCGGTGCTGCGCGACTCCGAGCTGCCGGGCGACCTGCAGCGGGCGACCGCGCCGTTCCTGCTGCTCGGCGGGACGGCCGACCCGACCTGGGCGCCGGCGATCGCCCGTGGTCTCGGGCGCCCGTTCTTCGAGGCGGCGAACGCCGACCACCGGCTGGCGATCCCGGGCGACCCGGTCCGGTCCGTCGAGGTGTTGCGGCAGGCCACCGCCGCGATGGACTCGTTCGTCAGCGCCCTGGCGCCGAAGGCCCCGGCTGGTTGAAGCGGGCGGCGAAGCGGGCCGTGAACAGGTCGGCGCCTTTGCGCTGGTGGACGGTTTCGGGGGTGGCTGCAACGGGCCCGTCGGCGGCCGGGAGCTGGCCGACGCCGGCGTGCGGGCCCAGTGGCAGGAGGATCCGCCGCCCGCGCGTCGGGGTGTGGGTGGTCCCGGGCGCGTCGCCGGCGAGCTGCGCCCGGATGTTCGCCGCCACGATCGCGGCGTGCTCCATGGCGAAGGACGCCATCTTCGGGTCCGGCAGGTCGGCGATGTCGCCGATGGCGTAGACGTGGTCGTAGCCGCGGACGTTGAGGTGCCCGGTCACGGGGACGGTTCCGGCACCGGTCAGTGGCGTCAGGCGTCCGTCGGTCAGGTAGCCGGTGTTGATCTCGACGCCGAACGCGCGGAACCAGATGTCGGCGGTGACCGGCTCGCCCTCGCCGGTGGTGACCGTGAAACGGGTCGCCCGGCCGGCCGGGACCGGCGGCAGCGCGGTCAAGGTGGTGCCGAGCCGCAGGGCGATGCCCTTCTCGTCCAGCTGGCGGTGCAGGCCGTCACGGACCTCGGGCAGGAAGCCGGGAAGGAGCCGGTCGCCGCGGTCGGTGACGAGCACGTTCTTCTCCGGCCAGACGTCCTTGATCTCCCCGGCGAGCTCCAGACCGACCGGGCCGGCGCCGACGATCAGGACGCGGCCGGCGCCGGCGAGTTGCTCGTGGGTGTCGCGGAGGTCGTCCAGCTGCTGGGCGATGTCGTCCGCGCCGGGCTGTGGCTTGGCCGGGTACGAGTAGCCCGAACCGGTGGCCAGCACCAGGTAGTCGGCGTGAACACGCCGGCCCGAAGCGAGGGTCACGCCCTCGGGGCCGGCCGAGACGACCCGATCACGGACGACTTCTCCCCGGTCGAGCAGGGTTCCGTACGGGAAGAAGGCGTTGGCGGCCCATGCCGGGCGGGTCAGGGCCCGCAGTGACGCGGCGGCGTTGACGAACCCCTCCCGAGGGTCGACGAGGATGACGTCGGCGTCGGCATCCAGTTCCTTGGCCACCAGTGTCCCGCCGTAGCCTCCGCCGACGATCACGACCGTACGCCCCATGACGTTCCTCCTCGAGTGAGTTTCCGATTCGAGTTGACGCGACAACTGTAACCCGATGAGTTGTCGTGTCAACTCGGTACGGATAGCATTTCGTCATGGCTGAACCGCAGACGCTGAAACCGGAACAGTGGGAGCTGTGGCACCTCTGGATGCAGGCCCATCGCCTGCTCAGCCAGGCGCTGGACCAGGATCTGCAGCGGCAGTACGGGATCTCCAAGGCCGAGTTCAGCGTGCTCGTCACCCTGCACCGGACGGCTCGCGGGCAGATGCGCGTCGGTGAGCTGGCCGAGTCACTCACCTGGGAGAAGAGCCGGGTCGCGCACCAGCTGACCCGGATGGAGAACCGCGACCTGGTCCTGCGGACCGACCACGAGACCAGCGGACGCCGCGTCGCGATCGGCCTGACCGAGAAGGGGCGCCGGGCCGTCGAGAACGCGATCCTGGGGCACGCGGACAACATCCGCCGCTACTTCTTCGACACGTTGACTCCCGAGCAGGCGGAAGCCGTCCACACCTGGAGCCGGCAGACCGTCGACCGCATCGAGTCCGGCGACGCACGACCGGTGGGCGGTGGGCTCGAAGCGATCGGGCCTGGGTGAGCGACCGACAACGGGATGGCAGCCGGTGGCGCCATCGGACCAACCCGACGGCGGTGCGGCCGTCGCCGTACCATCCGCCGGCCGACGCGCAGCCGGAGGCGACCCGTGGCAGGCGGTCGACGGCCCGGCGATCAGCGTGCGGGTCGCCGCGCCACCCGGCCGGTCCGCGGACCGTGCGCGGTGCGCCTGAACCACATCACGGCGGGAGACGCGTCCTCCGAGGACCTACCCGGCCGTGGAGTTGCGATGCTTGCCGGAATTGTGGGTGCGCTGCTCAGGCCGGCGGGGCGGTGCTGGCGCGGACGAGCAGGCGGGTCGGCTGGTCCGGCTCGGAGCTGGGGGAGCGGCCGTCGATCACGTCCAGCATGACTTTCGCGGTGTGCACGCCGTACGCCTGGATGTCGCGGGCCAGCGCGGTCAGCGCCGGCCGGACCAGGAAGCACAGCGTGGAATCGTCGCCGGCGACGATGGACAGCTCGTCCGGGACGGCGACGTTCATCTCCTGGGCGACGTTGAGCGCGGCAGCGGCCATCACGTCGTTGTCGTACATGATCGCGGTCGGGCGGTCGCGCCGGGACAGCAGCGTGCGGGTGGCGCGCACGCCCGCCTCCCAGGTGTAGTCGGTCTCGATGACCTGCGGGTCGGCCAGGCCGTGGGCGCGGATCGCGGTGCGGAAGGCGCTGATGCGCACCTGCGTGTGTTCCAGGGCGGGCAGGCCGGCGGCGCGGGCGATGCGCTGGTGGCCGAGCGCGACGAGGTAGTCGACGGCCCCGGTGACCGCTTCGATGTCGTCGGTCCAGACCGAGGGCAGGCGGCTGTCCGTGCGCGGGCCGCCGACCAGCACGGACGGGATGCCGAGTTCCTCCAGGACCGGAATGCGCGAGTCGTGCGTCCACAGGTCGGTGAGGATCATGCCGTCGACGCGGCGTTCGGCCCAGCAGCGGCGTGTCTCCTCGATCGCGGCGCGGTGGTCGTCGACGACCTGCAGCAGGAGGCCGATGTGCTGGCGGGACAGTTCACGTTCGAGACCGGCGATGAAGCGCATGAAGAACGGTTCGGCGCCGAGGGTGTCGGCGGGGCGGGCGATGACCAGGCCGACGCTGTGCGCGCGGGAGCCCGACAACGAGCGGGCGGCGACGCTGGGTCGCCATCCGATCTCGTCGGCGATCTGCAGAATGCGGCGCCGCGTCTCCGCCGACACGCCGGGGCGGCCGTTGAGCGCATAGGACACGGCGCCGATCGAGACGCCGGCCCGGGCGGCTATCTCCGCGATCGTCGGGCGCTTCATCCGCACCCCCTGATTAAGCGTTTAAGCCGAGTCGGGCTGCACGAAGACATCGTACGTGATGAATGTGCTTTGCGGTCTTGACTTAAAGGCTTAAGTTCGCAAGCGTGCGGCGAAGCGGCAGCCCCCGATCTGCCGCATCCCCACGCAAGGAGAAAAGCTCACATGCGATTTCGCCGTACGTCGTCAGTCGCCGCAGTCGGTGTGCTGGCTGCGACCGCCCTGGTCGGGGTGGTCCTGCCGGCCTCGGCCGCGGCCTCCGGGTGCTCGGTGAACTACACCGTGACCGGCCGCTGGCAGAACGGTTTCCAGGGCTCGGTCGCGATCACCAACCTCGGTGATCCGCTCACCGCCTGGAAACTCGAATTCGACTTCCCCGACGCCGGTCAGAAGGTGACCCAGGGGTGGAATGCCACCTGGGCGCAGACCGGCTCGCACGTCACGGTCACGAACGCGAGTTGGAACGGGAGCGTCCCCACGGGCGGCAGCGTGTCGTCGCTGGGCTTCATCGGCTCATTCACCAGCGCCAATGCAGATCCGACCGCTTTCCGGGTCAACGGTGTGGCCTGCAACGGCGGGACGACGACTCCCAGTTCGCCTCCGCCGAGCAGCAGCAGCGGACCCGCTCCGGCACTGCACGTCTCCGGCAACAAGCTGGTGACCGCGGCCGGCAAACCCTACCGGCTGCTCGGCGTCAACCGGTCCAGCGGCGAGTTCGCCTGTGTGCAGGGCAAAGGCATGTGGGACGGCGAGCCGGGCACTCAGGCGAACATCGACGCGATGAAGGCGTGGAACGTGCACGCGGTGCGGATCCCGCTCAACGAGGACTGCTGGCTCGGCACCTACGGCACGCCCAGCGGGGCCGCGTACCAGCAGGAGGTCAAAGCGTTCGCGGACGCTCTGGTCGCCAACGGGATCAATCCGATCCTCGACCTGCACTGGACGCACGGCGTCTACACCGGCACGTCGACCGCCTGCGCCGACGTCAACGCGACCTGCCAGAAGCCGATGCCGGACGCCGAGTACGCCCCGAAGTTCTGGGCCGGCGTCGCCGGCGTCTTCAAGGGCAACAACGCGGTGCTGTTCGACCTGTTCAACGAGCCGTACCCGGACGCCGCGAACAACTGGACCGACGCGACCGCGGCCTGGAAATGCCTGCGCGACGGCGGCACCTGCACCGGCATCAGCTACCCGGTCGCCGGTATGCAGAGCCTGGTCGACGCGGTCCGCGGCACCGGCGCGACCAACGTCCTGCTGGTCGCCGGGCTGACCTGGACGAACGACCTGACCCAGTGGCTGACCTACAAGCCCAGCGACCCGGCCGGAAACATCGTCGCGTCCTGGCACTCCTACAACTTCAACGCCTGCGTGACCGTGGCCTGCTGGGACAGCCAGATCGGCACGGTCGCGGCGCAGGTCCCGGTGACCGCCGGGGAGATCGGGCAGAACACTTGCGCCCATGACTACATCGACCAGGTGATGGCCTGGGCCGACAAGAACGCGGTCGGCTACCTGGCCTGGACGTGGAACGCCTGGGGGATCTGCGGCAGTTCCGGCAACGTGCTGATCGAGAACGTGGACGGCACGCCGACCAAGACCTACGGGGAAGGGTTCAAAGCCCATCTGCTGACGGTCACTCCGTGAGCGCAGCGGCCCGGGCAGTGATCCAGCGGCCCGGGCCGCCCCGGCGCGGCGCCGAGGTGCAGGGGAGCGCGGTCACGCCGCCACCGGGCGGCCCGGCTCACGGCCGTCGGCGGCCATCTTCACTCCGCCCTGCGCCATGTCGCCCGACGTGCTCCGCGAGGCGATACAGGGCTGGTCACTGATCGAAGGGGAACGGCGCGCGATCGGGAGCGACCCAGCCCTGCCTGGCGGCCGGGCCGGCCAGTGTCGCCGGGTGGTAGAAGCGAGTGAGCAACCGCTTGTCGAGCAGGGCCGGGTGGCGCTCCGCGAAACGGGCGAAGCTTTCCTCAGGGGTCTCGGACGCGTGGTGCCCGATGAGTTCGACCCAGGCCCGGCTGACCGTCGCGTGGTATTTCTGCGGCGCGCCGGCATAGCGGGCGGTGCGCTGGATGCCGTCGCTGATGAGGGCGACCGCTTCGGGTGTTCCGTACCGGCGCACGGCCAGCCAGGTCAGGTGGACATGCTCCCGGTGGCCGAACAGCTCGGCGGTGGCCATCACCTGGGCCATCAACGATGCGAAGGCTGCCGCTGCGGCACTCGACGACGAAGGGGTCGTCATGCCGGCATTCCCGCCAGGATCTCCAGGCTCTGCCGCAGGACGGCGATCTCGGCGGCCGACCGGCCTTCGAGCGCTCGTTGCTCGATGCGAGTGATCGACTCGCGGATGGCGGTGGCTGCCTCGCGGCCGGCCGCGGTCAGCTCGACGACGACAACCCGGCGGTCCCCCGGGCGGGCGCCCCGGGTGATGTGGTCACGTCGCTCGAGACGGTCCAGCACGCTGCTGAGCGTGGTGGGTCGCACGCCCACCGCCTTACCCAGCTCGGAGATCGTGCGGCCCCGGCCGTCGGCGAGGTTGGCCAAGGCGTTGATCTCGGAGGCGGTCAGATCGAGATCGACCAGTTCGGCGGCGAGAACCTGCAGAGTGGCGTGGGTCGCGCGCTGCAGGGCGAGCAGGGCTGACCAGTCGGGTGGCACCTCATCGGATATCACGATTTCGGAATATACGATTTCGTAGTACCGCGGTCAAGGCGAGCCATGGCCATGCCCCGCCCTGGAGGTGCCGACAAGAGCATCGACCCCGGGGGTGACGGAAGGTCAGAGCACGGCGAGCCGGTCCACCAGCAGTTGCGTCCGGCGCTCGGCCAGCTCCGGCGGCAGTCGACCGGCCCGGGTCAACGTGGCCAGCCCGTGCAGCCCGGCCCAGAACAGCTCGGTGAACAGCCCCGGCTCGACTCCGTCGCCGGCGACGTCCCCGAGGTTCTCCAGCAGGGCGGCGAACGCGTCCTTCAACGGCTCCGGGGTGTCCTCCCGGGCGAACGCCAGGCCGCCGTCGAGCTGGAACATCGCGTCGTAGACGGCGGGACTTCGCGCGGCGAAGCCGAGGTAGGCACGGGCGAGGGCGACAACCCGGTCACGCGGCTCGTCGGCGGCACCGACTGCGGCCCGCAGCGCCACCGCCAGCTCGGTGGCACCTTCGAGGGCGACGGCGCCGATGATCTCGCGCTTGCCCCGGAAGTGGCTGTAGAGCACCGGCTGGCTGTACTCGATCCGCTCGGCGAGCCGCCGGGTGGTGACCGCGTCCCACCCCTGCTGCTCGGCGATCTCACGGGCCGTCGCCAGGATCAGGCGCTCGCGCTCGGCTCGTTCGCGTTCCTTGCGTCCCTGTACCGACATGGCCGAATCCTAGCACCGCTAGCCAATCGAGCATGAGCAATGCTAGCGTCGACACATCATCTGTCAGTGCTAGATTCTGGAGGGTCGCCATGCTGCAAGTGCTCACCATCGTGGTCGTCGGCGTGATGGTCGGCGTCGAGTTCGCCGTCGCCTTCGTGATCAACCCGATCCTCGCCGGCCTGCCGGACGACAGCCTCATCGCCGGTCGCGCCCACGGCGGCCGGATGCTCGGCGCCGTCATGCCCTTCTGGTACATCGGCTCGCTCGTCCTCGTCACGATCTGGGCCGTCACCGCCCACCACGAGTCCGGCGTTGCCCTCGTCGTCACCGCGGGCGGGCTCCTGCTGCTCAGCGTGATCATGTCGATCGCGCTGCTCGTCCCGATCAACAACCGCGGCAAGACGTGGACCGCCGCGAACCGCCCGGCCGACTGGCGGCGGCAGATGAGCCGCTGGGACCGCTTCCACCACGTGCGCGTCGCGATCATCATCGCGGCCTTCACCCTGCTGGCCACCGCTCTCGTCTGACCCCGGTGCCAACCAGGATCAAGCCCCTGATTGCGTACGCCGTGAAAGCGCCCGTCCCGCCAGCAGCGCGTCCAGCGCCGGGTTCCCGATGTCCCCGGCCAGCAACCGAGCCGCCTCCCGATCCCCGGCGCCGCCCAGCGCACCCCCGTGCCACATCGCCCGCACCACCATCTCCCGCATCCCGGTCCGTGACGCCAGCCGCCGCAGCGCACCGACCCACAGCGGCGTGTTCGGATGCCCGTGCCGCCGCCCCAGCCGGCACTGCGCGTCAAGGATGTACGCGTCGAGCCACACATACGAGTCGGCCATCCGGTTCGACCGCCGCCGTGCGTCCGCCAGCAGCTCGAACGCCCGCCCGCTGTCCCCGCTCGCTTCCGCGATCAGCGCCAGCGACCGCGCCGCGATCCCCTCCCAGCACGGATCCCCGAGCCGGCAGGCCCGTGCGAAGGCCTGCTGCAGCATGCTCGCCGCGATCTCCGGTTCCGCCGCGGCGAGGTGCACTTCTCCGCGCAGGGCCTGCGGCCACGGCAGAAACGCCAGCCAGTGGTCCTGCTCGGCGAGCCGGACAGCCGCGTCGAGGTGCTCCGCCGCCGACGGAAGGCTCCCGGTGAGCAGCTGCACCCGGCCGAGCATGGACAACGCGTACGCCTCAGTTCGTCGGTCCCCGCAGGAACGCGCAAGCCCGGCCGCCTGCGAGAGCAGCCGCCGGGCCGGGCCGTAAGCCGCCCGGTCGCTCTCCACCGAGCCGAGGTAGGTGGTGACCCGAGCGGTGATCGCCTCCGACCCGCCGGCGACGGCCAGCGCATCGCTGAGCCACCGATGACTACGGTCGTAACGGCCACGCAGAAAGTCGACATACCCGATCTCCGCCCGGGCCCGCGCCACCGCCGCCAGGTCGCCGCCGTCGAGCCCGAGCCGTTCCGCCTCGTAGAGCACGGCCAGCCCTTCCTCGTCCAGGCCCCGCAACGAATGGATCAGCGCCTCGGCCAACCGCAGCCGAGCTGTCAGCCGCAGCGCCCCACTGCCGGCCCGGTCGGCCAGCGACATCGCGGTCCGCAACGACCGCACCCCGGTCTCCACCACCCCGGCCGCCACCGCCGCCGCGCCCGACTCCACGATCGCCTCGACGGACGCGTCGTCCGCCGCGGCCTCCCGGCGCCGCCGCCCTTCTCCGATCGCCTGCTCGACCGCCCGCCCCGGCGCGGCCCCGAGCTCTCGGCGGAACAGTTCGGTGACCGCCGCGAACTGCCGGTCCGCGGCCCGATCGTCCCCGGCCAGCCGGTACAACCGGATCACCAGCGCCTGGTGGTTCTCGTCGAGCGGACTCATCGCGGCCGCACGCTGCGCCAGGCGGGTCGCCGCGTCGAGATCGTCCTCGGCGAGCCGGCCCAGGGCCGCCTCGTGCAGGATCGCCTCGGCCGCCGCGGCGATCCGCCGCCGCTCGGAGAGCAGCCACGACTCGAACGCCGGCGCGTCCCGCACGGTGACGCCCTCGAGGAGTTCGGCACCGAGACCGGGCAGGTCGACCGCGGCGGTCCAGGAACCGTGGGCCAGCACGGTGACGTCGACGACGGCGTCCGGCGGCAGGCCCAGCACCACCGGATCGCCGTCGAGGGTGACCCCCAGGCAGCGGCGGATCTCGGCCAGACCCCAGCGCAGGGCCCGCAGCGGGTCCTGCGCCTCCGCGTACAGCAGCCCGGCGAGCCGCCCGCGGGTCAGCGGTCGCTCGCTGAGCAGCAGGCAGGCCAGCAACGCCCAACTCTTGCGGCTGCGCATCTGGCAGGCATCCGCGCCGGGCCGCTCGACCCGCGGCGGACCGAGCAGATGCACGGTCAGACCCATCGCCGGCCCGGCCCTCCCCTCGACCGATCAGCCCTGCGCGCTGATCGGGTAGATCTCGTCGGCCACCAGCCCGTGCGCCTTGCGGTGCACCGCGCCGGCCGCCTCCGCGTCCGGCGCGTCGACCAGGCAGAAGATCTTCCCGCCGGTCTCGTCCACCCAGTACTTCAAGTAGTTGACACCGAAGTCGGACTGCGTGGCCAGATCGGCCTCGTGCGCGGCGGCGACGTCACCGGCCAGCAGCCCGTCGCCGACATTGTGGACATCCATGAACAGCGGCATTGTCGTCTCCCGACAGTATCGGCCCGGGCGTTTCCCGGCCCTGCGCCCATCAGACCGCTGCCCCGTTTGACGCTCCGTTTGACGCCGGCTCGGCGTCATCGGCATTCCTTCCGGGCGGGCTTGACTCTGCCCCAAGGGCAGACCCGAGCATCGAAGGCATGAGAAGAACAACCGTTTCAGGCGTAGGTCGTGAGCCCACCGCCCAGCACCGGCGTGCCCGTGGCCACGGGCACGCTGTGGGACCGCGCGGCGATGAGCCCGGCGGCGTCCGGGGCGGTCGGGGTGCCGGGGATGACGGGGCCAGCCGCAGAGGAGTTGTGCCGGCGGGTGGACGGCGCGGTCAGGCCGGCTGGTCGGAGTCGGCGAGCAGGTCCCACAGGATCGCAGCGTCGGAGGCGTCCAGCCCGGCGGCGAACTGCCGCAGCACGGCGTGCCGGTCGGAGCCGTCGGCCAGCACCGCCCGCATCCGAGCCGCAGCGGTGGTCGCGGCATCCTCGACCGGCCAGTACTCATGCCCGCGCCCGGCCCGGCGCCGCTGCAGCATCCCCTTCTCGTGCAGCCGGATCAGGATCGTCTGCAGCGTGTTGTACGCCAGGTCGCCGCCGACCCGCTCCTGCACCTGGGCCGCGGTCATCGGCGCGCCTGCCGCCCACAGCGCTGTCATGACGGCACCTTCGAGCGCTCCGGGCCGCCGCCTGTCCTTCGTCACCCCGTGAGAATATCGGCAACCCCTCACCGGCAAGCTGACCGTGACCGCGCTGGTCGGCCTGCTCGCGGTGGCCTTGGGCGGCTGACCGGTTCCGCGCTGATCGGCCTGCTCATGCTCGCCCTGGTCGGCTGAACGCGCCGGCCGATCAGCTCGCCCGGCCACGAACTGGTCCCGCCCGTCCGGGCGCACCGTCGCCTCGGCGGCCGCAGCGCTTGTCCGGCTGATGGCCGGCCGGCCGCTGTCGCGCACCCGCCGCCTTCGCGCGACCGCCCCCAGCGCGGCGAGCAGACCTGGCGCGACGG
>NZ_JBIRWQ010000019.1:69129-143959 GCF_044388125.1 Actinoplanes sp. NPDC020271 | reverse complement strand
GGCTGTCACCGCCTTCGCGCGACCGCCCCCAGCGCGGCGAGCAGACCTGGCGCGACGGCTGTCACCGCCTTCGCGCGACCGCCCCCAGCGCGGCGAGCAGACCTGGCGCGACGGCTGTCACCGCCTTCGCGCGACCGCCCCCAGCGCGGCGAGCAGACCTGGCGCGACGGCTGTCACCGCCTTCGCGCGACCGCCCCCAGCGCGGCGACCAGACCTCGCGCGACGGCTGTCACCGCCTGGCGGTCCGCTTGCGGCTGCGCAGGAACTCGACGGCGATCGGGATGACCGACACGGCGACGATCCCGATCAGGATGAATTCGATGTTCGACTTGACGAAGGCGATCTGCCCGAGGAAATAGCCGAGAATCGTCACGCCGCAGGCCCACAGCGTGCCACCGATGACGTTGAAGAGCAGAAACCTGCGGTAACGCATGTGGCTCGCCCCGGCCACGATCGGCGTGAACGTTCGCACGATCGGTACGAAGCGCGCGAGGACGATCGACCGCGCGCCGTACTTGGCGAAGAAGTCCCGCGCCCGGCTCAGATTCTCCTGCTTGAACAGCCGCGAGTCGGGCCGGTGGAACAGGCTGGGCCCGAACCGGCGCCCGAACAGGTAGCCGCACTGGTCACCGGCGACCGCCGCGATCGACACCAGCAGGCACATCAGCCAGAGCGACTGGTGCAGGTACGTCCCACCGGCGATCAGCAGACCGGCGGTGAACAGCAGCGAGTCGCCGGGCAGGAAGAAACCGATCAGCAGACCGGACTCGGCGAACACGATCCCGAGGATGCCGACCAGGCCGAACGTCGAGATCAGCCACTCCGGGTCGAGGAAGGTCATCGGCGGGGGATCCTCTCCAGCGGCGTCCGGCCCAGCCGAAGTGCCCGCCGTGAACCCCGGCAAACCTACATCACGTAGGAGAGCGAGGTCACCTCCCGAGGGTGCCGGAAGGGCCGGAGCAGGCGGCGCGGCAGGCCGTGGATCGGTGCTCGCTGCCGGGCGTTGCGCCGCGTCCGGGGCTGAGGGCATCAGGGAGTTCTTGAGGGTGTGGACCGGGTGGCGCTCAAGAATTCCTGCAGGGTCGTGGTGATGAGGTCGGCCAGCGTGTGCTCGTTTCCGGGCTGGTTCCACTGGTTGCGGGCGACGAAGAAGATCGCCACCGCGGTCCAGCCGGCGACGGTCGCGGCGGTCTCGGCGGTGCCGCGTTCGCGTAGCGCGGCGGCGATCCGGGCCGCGAGCGTGGATCGTTTGACCAGCTCGCGTTCCTGCAGCTCGGGGCTGGCGGCGATGACCCGGCCCAGCAGGACCGCGCCGTCGCGGAACTGTTCGTAGATCTGGTCGGCGGCGGCGGCCAGGCCGGCCACGGCCGCGTGCAGCGGGTCGGTTCCTTCGGGCTGGTTGCGGATCTCGGCGGCGATGAACTCCTCCGACTGGTCCTGGCCGGCGAAGACCACCTCGCGTTTGTCGGCGAAGTGGTGGAAGAACGTGCGCCGGTTCATCCCGGCTCGTTCGGTGATCTGCGCGACCGTCGTCTTCTCGAAGCCCTGCTCGTCGTAGAGCGTCAGCGCCGCGGCGCGCAGGCGCTCGAACGTGCCGGGTTCCCATCTCGCCATGGATCACAGTTTACGTGATTGCACTCAGTGGCATCATCGTTCTATCGTGATGCCACTGAGTGCAATCACGCACTGAACGGAGTCCTCCCATGGCCACATTCACCCTCCCCGATCTGACCGGGCGGACCGCGATCGTCACCGGCGCCAACTCCGGTGTCGGCCTGGCCACGTCCCGCGCCCTGGCCGCCGCCGGTGCCCGGGTCGTGCTCGCCGTGCGCAACACCGACAAGGGCGAGGCCGCCGCCCGCACCATCACCGGCGCCACCGAGGTGCGCCGCCTCGACCTGGCCGACCTGTCGTCCGTGCGGGCGTTCGCCGACGGCTGGACCGGTCCGATCGACCTGCTGATCAACAACGCCGGGATCACCGCCCCGGAGCTACGACGTACCGTCGACGGGTTCGAATTGCAGTTCGGCACCAACCACCTCGGGCCGTTCGCTCTGACCAACCTGCTGCTGCCGCAGGTCACCGGCCGGGTGGTGAGCCTGGCGTCGCAGGCCGAGCGGATGGGCCGCCTCGACCTGGACGACCTGAACAGCGAGCGTCGCCCCTACAAGCAGTCGCCGGCCTACAACCGGTCCAAGCTGGCGAACATGCTGTTCGTCGCGGAACTGCAACGCCGCCTGGACGGGGCCGGCTCTCCGGTGCGTGCGATGGCCGCCCACCCCGGGCTGGTGCGTACCGAGATCTACGCCCAGGCCGGCGCGGTCAGCCGGTTCATCGCCCGCTCGCTGGGGCAGAGCCCCGAGCAGGGTGCACTGCCCGTCCTCTACGCCGCTGCCGCCGACCTGCCCGGGGACAGCTTCACCGGGCCGAGCCGGTTCGCCCACATGATCGGCGACCCGGAGCTGATCAACCGCTCCGCGACCGCGCGCGACGAACAACTCGCGGCTCGGCTGTGGTCGATGTCGGAAAAGCTGACCGGCGTACGGTTCCCGCTCGCCGTCACCACTGGTCAGGAGCCGTAGGTACGGCTCCGCGGCCGGCTCCGGACTGGTCCGGCCGGGCGAGCCGTGGCGGGCGGTCAGCTCGGTTTCCGGGCCGGGGTGCAGATCCAGTGGCCGTCGCGCCATTCGCAGGTCTGTTCGTAGCCGGAGCGGAACGATCCCCGCCACGCGATGTCGTCCCGGTACCGGGTGGGCGGCGCCGCCGGTGCGAAGTTCACCGCGTCGTCGGTGCTGCCGCTGCCGTCGTAACGGGCGACGGCCGGATAGGGGTAGACCGGCCGGGTCCGTACCACGGTGTCGTCGTCCTGGCGTTGCGTGGCGACGAGCCGGTCGGGGGCGATGCCCTTCTCGACCCAGTCCAGGGTGGGTGTGAGCGCGTCGATCGCGTCCGGCCCTTGACCGCCACCGCAGTGGGCGACGCCCGGGAGCATGAACAGGCGGGCGAACTTCTGCGTCGCCGCCGTCCCGCCCATGCGTTCGACCACGGCGTGGTAGTAGGCGATCGTCCCGTAGGGGGTGATCGCCGGGTCGGCCCAGCCGTGCCAGAGCAGGAGTTTCCCGCCCGCGGCGCGGAAGGCGGTCAGGTCGGGGTCGGTGGCGTCGTAGATGCCGGCCCGCTGGTAGATCTCGCGGAACGTCGCCGAGTCGTAGCGCAGGTCGCGCAGTGTCAGCGACGGCCGGGCGCCCGGATAGGCGAGGTATCTCAGCGCGTTCGTCGCGTTGTTCGCGGCCACGGCCGGGGCGCCGTCGGCGGTCGGGGTGACCCACCGGGCCCAGTTCGCCTCCGAGCCGACGGGTTCGCCGCCCGGGTACATCAGCCGGCCGCGCTCGTCGCGTGGTCCGTCATACAGCTTGCGTACGGCCTCGACCTGCGCCCCGGTGAGGCAGCCGGCGCTGTCGGTCCCGGTCGCGCAGCGCAGGCTCCCCGGGTCGAACGCGCAGGCCCGTGGGTCGTCGATCTGCCCGTCGGCCAGTCCGTCGCGGGCGTCGCATTCGCGCAGGACCGCGGCGTGCAACACGGGCAGTTCGGCCGCGGTCAGGACCGGCCGGCCGTGGGCGTCGGTGTTGGCCGTGGCGTGCCAGCCCGTGGACCACACGATGAGCGAGGTCAGAATCGACGCCGGGGCGCCGGCGACGATGCCGTCGAAGTCGTGCGGGTAGCGCTGCGCCTCGGTCAGCCCTTCGTGGCCGCCTTGCGAGCAGCCGTCGAAGTACGAGTACCGCGGCCCCTGCCCGTAGTAGAGCGCGATGACCCGTTTGGCGACGACCGCGACGACGTGGTCGGCCCGGTAGCCGAAGTCGACCCGCAGTTGCGGGTCGGCCCCGAACGTCGCGTCGAATCCGGAAACCCCGACGTGTCCCTGGTTGTTGGTGGCCAGCACGAAGTCGCCCCGGTTCAGCGGCACGCACCCGTCGGACGCGTCGGCGTAGAAGTCGATGTTCCCGCAGAGTGACGCGCACCCGAGCTGCAGATAGCGTTGCCGCCACGTCGTGGCCGGCAGGAACACGTCGAACTGGATCTGCGGCGCCACGGTGCCCTTGACCTCGCAGGACGCCGATCCGTCGGGCGAGGTCGTCTCCGTCGCGGACGCGATGACGGCCGGGGCCCCGGCCGTTCCGGAGAGGTCCTGCCCGGCGAGGGCCGCGCAGTCGATCCTCGGCAGCACCACGGGCGGGCCGGTGGCGGAATCGGCGGCCCCGGCCACGGCCATGGGAGGCGTGGCCGGGCCGCCGCCGACGATCACGAGGACAACGACCATGGCCAACAGCGCACGTACCCGAGCGAGCATGCGTGTCCTCCTGGTACCGACCGCTTCTTACACCCGGGACAGGGCCCGGTCGCTGACCGCGCAGTGCATCCCGAACTGCCGTGCCCGCCGCACCGCCCAGTCGGTCAGACCGGGGCTGTCGGCGTAGTCGAGGGCGTACAGGTCGACCTGCAACTGCAGCAGTTGCTCGGCGATCTGTGCATGGAATTCCAGCACGTCCGGTGGCCACGGCGCATACCCGTCGTCGGTCCAGCGTGCCGAGAACGACTCGAACAGCACCCCGTCGACGAGTTCACCGAGCTGCGGCAGCATGCCGAACCCGCGGTTGGCCAGCAGGTATCCGGGTTTGGCCTCGTTGCGGATCGCGGCGATCAGCGTGAGCAGGTGCGGCACGTCCTCCGGAAAGGTCAGTTCGACGTTGAGCTGGTCCAGGAACAGCCCGCCGAACCCGGCGTCGACGGCGGCTCGCGCCTTGCCGACCACCTGCTCCACCCACTGCGGGTGGCCGACGTGGACGTACGCCCCGCCCCAGTCCGGGTTGCGCTCGGCGCGGTGCCACGGCGCGGGCGGCCCGTGATCCTCGGACAGTGACAGGTAGCCGAGGGTCCGCACGCCCTGCCCGCTCAGATAGGTGAGCTCGCCCGGGTTGTAGAACTCCGGCTGCAGTACGACCTTGGAGTACTTGGCCAGGTCGACGAGCCGCCCCTCACCGTAGTAGAACCAGATCGGCGGCCGCTCGGTCATGCCGGCCGCCCGTGGTCGCGGTACCAGGCGAACGTGGACCGGACGCCTTCCTCCAGGGTGACCGTCGGTTCGTAGCCGGTCAGCCGCCGCAGCCGGCTCAGGTCGGGGCAGCGCCGGTGCACCGAGCCGGGCGGCGCCGGGCTGGTCTCGATGGCCGGGCTGACCTGTGCCACCCGCAGCACCAGTTTGGCCAGATCACCGATGTTGGTCTCCTCGCGGTCGTTGCCGATGTGCACGATCTGCCCGGCCGCGTCGGGGACGGCCATCAGCCGGACCATCGCCTCGACCGCGTCGTCGACGTGGCAGAACGCCCGGAACTGGTCGGCGCCGGGCACCCGGAACGGGTCCTCGCCACCGGCCGCGCGCAGCGACATCTCCGGTACGACGTGGTCGGCCCCCATCCGCGGCCCGTAGACGTTGTGGAAGCGGCCCACGACCGCGTCGAAGCCGCGCGCCCGGGCGGTGTGCAGGAACGCGGCTTCGCCGAGGAGCTTGCTGACCGCGTACGCGAATCGGGGTGCCGTGATGTCGGAGATCATCGTCGGCACGGTCTCGGCGGTGGGCACGTCGACCACACCGGCGTCGACACCCCCGGCGTAGACCTCGCTGGTCGAGGCGAAGAAGACCCGTTCGCCCGGTGCCACCCAGTCGAGCAGGTGCATCGCGACGAGCGTGTTGACGCGGACGACGCGGGCCGGGTCCTGTTCGACGTTGCGGACGCCGACGACGGCGGCGAGCAGATAGATCTGGTCCCAGCGGTGCGGCAGGGCGGCGTACGTGGCCGGGTCGGTCAGGTCGGCGGAGACGATCCGTGCGTCCGGGTGGGCGCGCACCTCGTCGAGGTCGGTGTCGTGCCGGCCGCGGGAGAAGTCGTCGACGACGGTGACCTCGTGGCCGTCGCCGAGCAGTCGCCGGGCCAGGTGCAGTCCGATGAACCCGGCACCACCGAGCAGCAGGGCGCTCACGCGGCCGCCTCCTGGACGCGCGGCAGGTAGCCGAGGCCGGCGTAGCGGATGCCGGCCGCGCGGATCGCCGCACCGTCGAGGATCCGCCACGAGTCGAAGATGAGCGCCGGTCGGGCGTCGCCGAGCATCCGGGTCACGTCGATCGCGCGGTAGTCCGGGTGGTCGTTGATGACCAGGATCGCGTCGCTGTCGGTGAACGCCTTGTCGAGACTGACCGGTTCCCCGCCGTACTGCCGGATGGTCTCGGGTTTGACCATGGGGTCATGGCCGGTGACCGTGATGCCGGCGGCGGTGAGGGCGGGCATCATGGCGGCGATCGGGGTGCCGCGCATGTCGTCGGTGGGCGGCCAGCCCTTGTAGGCCCAGCCGAGCACGGCCAGCCGGGTGCCGTGCGTGTCGCCGCGGGCTTCGCGCAGCAGCCGCACGACGGTGTCGGCGACGTGGACCGGCAGGAACTCGTTGAGTTCGCGCGCCCGGCTGATCAGAAACGGTCGGTAGTCGCCGGCGCTGTCCAGCATGATGTACGGGTCCTTGGACAGGCAGCCACCGCCGACGTACCCGGGTTTGGCCAGGTCGGGCCGCGGATAGTCGACGTTGGTCGCGCGCAGCACCTCCAACGGGTCGAGGCCGTGCTGCTCGGCGATCAGAGCAACCTCATTGCCGTACGAGTAGATGAGGTCGGTGTGGCAGTTGTTGGAGAGCTTCACCAGTTCGGCCGCTTCCAGGCTGGACACCTCGACGATGCTCTGTGCGAGCCCGGCGAAGAACTCCACGCCCGCCCGCCGGGATGCCGGGTCGAGTCCGCCGATCACCTGCGGCAGCTCGACGAGTTCGCGCAGCGCTTGCCCTTGGATGGTGCGTTCGGGCGCCATCACGAGTTTCACGTCGTCGCCCCAGGCCGCGCGCAGTGCGGGCAGCACGATCTTGCGGCTGGTGCCGACCGGGACGGTGCTGCGGACCACCACCAGCGTGCCCGGTCGGCAGGTGGCCGCGACGGCGCGCGCGGCGGCGGCCAGGTTGGTCAGGTCGGGGCGGCGGGTGGCGTCGTCGACGGGGGTGGACACGCTGATCACGGCGACGTCGACGACACCCTGGGGGAGTTGCGCGGCGACGTGGATCCGCACTCCGATCCCGGCGGCGAAGATGTCCTCCACCCCGGGTTCGAAGATGTGCGAGCGGCCCTGGGACAGGGTGTCGATGACCTGCGGTGACGCGTCCGCGCCGTACACCGTGAAGCCTTTGTCGGCGAGAGCGGCGGTGAGCGTCAGGCCGACGTAGCCGAGGCCGACGACCCCGATCGTCATGGGCATGTGGTTCTCCTCCAGAGAGTGGCGGTCACGTGCAGGGCGGGGCGGTGCGGTCGAGGTCGACGACGGTGACCGTCCCGGTGAAGTGTTCGGCCCGGTAGCGGGCGCAGGCGGCGCGCACGTCGGCGGGCCGGGTGGCGTAGTCGACGCTGAGCACGAACTTGCCGCTGTCGCGCAGCGCGCGGGTCTCGGCGAGGTTCTCGGCGCAGTAGTCGGCGGTGCAGCGCTCGTCGGTGGCTTCGAAGAAGAGTTCTTCCATGCCGATGCCGTCGACCGCGGCGGTGTACCCGGGCTGCCGGCGCAGCTCGGGGGAGTTCTGCGGCACGATCAGGAAACCGGGCCGGCGCTGCTTGGCGTACCGGCTGATCCTCTCCACCAGGTCGGCCATCGCCCGGGCCAGCTGGTCGCGGTCACGACCCTGGGCGGCGGACAGGTCCAGCTCCTCGTAGGCCAGCGGAGTGTCCAGGTAGACCCCGTCGAAGCCGGCCTTCAACGCCTGGTCCACCCGCGGCCGCACGACCCGGTCCCACCAGCGCTGATCCCAGTACTGGACGAAGAATTCCCCGGGCCACTCGGACCACTCGTTGGCGATCAGGCCGGGCGCCTCCCGCCGCAGCACCGGGTACTCCGGCCGGAAATCCTCGATGCTGCCGATCTCGAAATACGCCAGGACCCGTTTCCCGGTGGCACGCAACCGGGTGATTTCGGCAGCGGAGAAATAGTCGCTTCCGGCGTCGCGAGCGAGGTCGACGACGACCGTCTGGAACGGACCGGCGGCGAGTTCGTCGAGGCGGCCACCGGGGTAGTCCTGCAATTGATAAGCCCAGGACTGCACGTTCGGAGGCGAAGACGATGGCGACGGTACGACCGTGGGAGTCCCGCGGCCCCGGCCCGCCCGCGTCGCCGGCCGGACAGCGAAGAGCGCCACCACGGCAATCGCCACCATCGTGACGACCGCGGCGAGCAGCCACGCGACCCGGGCCGGGATCACCCCGGTGCCCCCGCGGCCCAGATGTCCTTGATCGTGGTGGCCAGGTCGACGGCCGGCGTCCAGCCGAGCTCGGTGCGGGCCCGGCTGATGTCGGCCTGGATCCAGTCGACGGCGGCCGAGCGTTGTGGACCGCTGCCGTGCTCACGGATCTCCCCGGTGAACCCGGCCTGCTCGGCCAGCAACTGCACGGCGGTACGGACCGGGGCCGCCGCACCGCTGCCGGCGTTGTAGATCCGGCTCGGCAGGCTCGGCGTCAGCACCACCGAGCAGAGCAGCGCGGCGAGATCCCGGACGTCGACGAAGTCGCGGTACGCGCCCAACGGCCCGAGCACGATCTCGGACGCACCCAACTGTGCCGCCTCCCGCAGCCGCAGTTGCGCCCGGCCGAGCACGTTCTCCGCGGACTGTCCGGGCCCGATCGGGTTGAACACGCGCACCGACACGGCGTCGACCCGGCCGGTACGGGCGGCCAGCTCGAACAGTCGCGTGCCGGCGAGGTGGCTGATGCCGTACGCGCCGATCGGTTCGGTGGGATCGTTCTCGGTCACCGCGTGGCCGTGGGCGACCACGCCGTACTCACCGGCCGAGCCGAGCCGCACCAGCCGGGTGCCCGGCGCGGCCGCCTCCACCGCGTCCAGCAGCTTCGCCGCGACCAGCGTGTTGGCGCGGATCAGTTCCTCGTTGGTGCCGCCGAGCCGGCCGACGCAGCAGATCACCGAGTCCGGCGCGGTCTCGCGCAACAGCCCGGTCAGCCCGTCGCGGTCGCCCTCGACCAGGTCGTAGCGGGCGCGGCCCGGGCTGATCAGCTCCCGCACGCCGGGATCGGCCTCCAGAGCGGCCCGCACGTGTGCGCCGATGAAACCGGACGATCCGAACAACAGCACTCGTGACATCAGACGGGCTCCTCTTGGCGCTGGCGGAACAACACTGGTCTGAGCTCGGCCAGCCGTCGGTTGGCCTCGTCGTAGTCCTCGGGGCGGCCGATGTCGAGCCAGAACCCGGTGAACGGGTAGGTGTCCGGGTACTCGCCGCGGGCGAGCAGATCCAGCACCAGCTGGTCGAAGCCGAACGCGCGGCCGGGCTGGTACGGCGCGAGGGTGCGCCGCGACATGCCGTACACGCCCATGCTGACCTGATAGCGCAGGTGCGGCTTCTCCCGGAAGCCGACGATCCGGGTCGACTCCACGTCCAGCACCCCGAAGTCGATCTTGTGGGTTCGTTCGGCGACCGCGACGGTCAGCCCGGTGCGGGCGAGCTCGTGCCGGTGCAGCAGATCCCCGTAGTCGAGATCGGTCAGCACGTCGCCGTTCATCACCAGGAAGTGCTCGGGCAGACTGTCCCGGATGTTGAACAGCGGCCCGACCGTCGAGAGCGGCCGGTCCTCCTCGACGTAGTCGACGCGCAACCCCCAGCGGGCGCCGTCACCGACGTACGCCCGGATCAGCGGGCCGAGATGGTTGATGGCCAGCGTGACCGAGCGGAAACCGCAGTCGGCCAGCTGGTTCAGCACGATCTCGAGGATCGCGTGGTTGTCGCCGATCGGCATCAGTGGCTTCGGCAGCGTGGTGGTGTACGGCCGCAGCCGTACCCCTTTGCCGCCCGCGAGAATGACCGCGTGCATCGCAGATCTACCTCCCAGTCGTCGATCTACCGGTAGTGGCGTGCCTGGCTCACCAGCGGGGCCAGGCCGATCAGGAACAGGGCCTGCAGCCCGAGGACGCTGCCCAGGTAGAGCGCCGTGTCGACGGTGGCCGAACCCGGCGGGTCGACGATCGGGCCGGCGCCGAGCAGCACACCTCCGCCGACGTGCACCGCGATCGCGGCCAGCAGGGACAGGCACAGCCACAGGTGCCGTTCGAAGCCGGCCAGCAGGAACGCCGTCAGATAGGCGCCGCCGAGCACGACGTGGGCCGCCGTCATGAGGATCCCGGCGGCGGTGAGCTTCCCGATCGCGGCCAGCGAGCCCAGCAGCGCGATGGCCGGCACCACGGTCACGGCGAGGCAGGCGAGGGTGTCGCCGAGGATGCGCCGCCAGACCGCCGCCCGGAAATCGGCCGGCCGTCCGATCCGATGGGTCAGCCCGACGACCGCGCCGCGGAAGTGCTCGGCCCGCCACTCGACGAAGCCCATCACCAGGATCAGCGGTGCCGCCGCGGCCGCCACGTCGAAACGCGTCAGCAGGTACGGCGCCTGCGCGTGCAGCAGCAGCGTCGCCGAGCACAGCCCGTAGCAGGTCACCCCGGTGATCCCTCGCCGCCAGGTGGTGAGGACCGGACCGCCGGGCAGCTCGTCGCGCTCGCCCCGGCCGCGGGTCGACGCGAGCGCGACGACGTACGCCGCGAGCACCCCGGCCACCGCGGACGCGATCGCCGCCGGACGCGCCGGTGCGCCGGCGATCAGGTAGACGCCGCCGCCCACGACCGCGGGCAGCATGGTCGCGGCCAGCCGGCCCTCCTGGCGGTAGAAGACCAGCACGGTCCCGGCCATCTGATACGCGAGCTGACCGGCGGTGAGCAGGATCAGCGCGGTCCCGCCGCCCGTGACGGCGACGACCGTGGCACCGGCCGCCGCGCCGATCAGCGGCCCGGCCAGGGTGGTCCGGGCCAGCAGCACGGCCGCCGCGCGTGGCCGGTACGCGCCGAGCAGCTTGTAGGCCGCGTACGCCGCGGTGCCGGAGTACATCCAGCCCAGCCCGCCGGCCAGCGCGAGGGCGAGCACCAGCGACCGCTGCCCGAGCACCGCCAGCACGGCCGGGAAGACCACACTGGGCAGGGCGTAGAGCGGGCCGTGGGCCAGCACCCGCAGGGTCTCCCACCGGCCGCGGGCTCGGGCGGGCGGCCCGGAATCCTCCAGGGCCTGCGGGCCGAGGCGCCGGAAAACCTCGTCGGCCAGCACGAACACGTCGGTGAAGCCGTACTCGACCCGGGCGATCCGGTCGGTGCAGCCGTCCGCCTCCAGCGCGGCGGCCACCTGCAGCCCGTCGACCGCGCGGCGCAGCCGGGGCCGCAGCCGGTCGACCAGTTCGTCGAGCGGGTCGGTGGAGATCTGGGGCAGCACCACCGGGTGCAGGACCGGCGCCGGGTGCTCCCCGGCCGTGAACCGCTTCCCGGCCGGATGCTGCCGCGGTGGCTTCTTCCCCGCGGTGACCTGCGGAGTTTCCACATCTCCGCCGCTCATCGCGACACCTCTGTTTCGCTGTGGTGTCGCCGTGGGGACCGGTTGGCGAGTCCGCTCATCGCGACACCTCTGTTTCGCTGTGGTGTCGCCGTGGGGACCGGCTCGCGAGTCCGCTCATCGCGACACCTCGCCGAGCCCGCGCAGGTGCCGCGCTTCTGCCCCGGCGGTCAGCGGGACGACCAGGCCCTCATAGACGTTGCGGTACATCTGCAGTGACTGGCTGAGCGTGAAGTGGTCGAGGACCCGCTGCCGGGCCGCGATCCCGAGGTTGCGCCGCCGCTCGTCGTCGCGCAGCAGCGTCAGGCAGGCCTGGGCGACCGCGGCGTGATCGCGCGGCGCCACCACGATCCCGGTGTCGCCGACCGCCTCGGCCACCCCGCCGACGTTGGTGCACACGGTCGGCCGCCCGCACGCCATGGCCTCCACCACGGTGTACGGGAAGCCCTCGGAGATGCTGGTCAGCGCCACGATGCTGCCCGCGTGGTAGGCGTCGACGGCGTTGCCGATCCGCCCCTCCAGCACCGCGGCGCCGGTGAGCCCGAGCTCGTCGATCAGCTGCACGCACGACTCGTGGTAGAACCGGTTGACGGCCGGCGTGCCGCCGAAGATCCGCAGGCGGGCCTCCGGCATCTCCGCGCGTACCAGGGCGAACGCGCGGATCAGCGTGTGCAGGTCCTTGAGCGGGTCGATCCGGCCCATGAACGCGATCGTCGGCGTCTCCGGCTCGCCGATGGCCGCCGGGAACTCGGCCGGTTCGACGCCGTTGTACATGGTCCACATGCGTTCCGGTTCGGCGCCGTTCTGCAACTGCCACCGCCGGTTGTACGCCGAGTGCGGCGCCAGCACGTCCGAGGTCAGATACGCCGCCCCGGCCAGCGACCGGAAGAAGCTGAGGACCAGCACCCGGACCGCGTGCGACGCGTCGCCCTCCAGATACGACATGTACCGTTCCCGCAGGTAGATGCCGTGCTCGCTCATCACCGACGGGGTTTCGTAACGCCACTTGGCGGTCATCGCGACCAGCGTGGACAGCCCGTTCATCGAGCAGTGCACGATGTCGGCCTCGACCACCGGCGCGCTCAGCGGCCGCAACATGTGCTCGATCAGCCACGTCGCCTGCAGCGCGTCGGCGAGTGTCGGCGCCGGCTCGCTGTCGGAGACGCGCAGGTCGCCCCAGGCGTCGATCATCATGCCGAGCGCCTCGTTGGACATCAGCGCCGCACCGAGGTCACCACCGGCGGCGGCGTACTCGTAGAACCCGCGCAGCGCCAGCAGGAACAGGCCCCGGTTGGTGGCGCCCTCCTCGGGCGAGGTGGTCTCCAGCGGCGTGACGAGTGCGCGCAGGAAGACCTCGTACGAGTCGGTGAACGCGGCACCGGGCCGCCCCCGCCCGGCCCGCCGGGGGCGGTGGTCGTCGGGACCACCACCCCACAGCGGGATCGACTGCACCCGGTCGAGGTTGCCCGGCACCGGGAAGACCGGCTCCTCGGTGCCGTCCACGGTCAGCGCCACTACCTGCCAGCGGTAGTCCGGCATGCCCCGGATGAGCTGCTCACACCAGATGCTGACGCCACCCATGGCGAACGGGTAGGTCCCCTCCGACACCAGTGCGATGCGCACGTGCGGCCCCCGTTCCCGCGCCGGCCGCCGATCAGACCCGCGGCGCCGCGGGCAGTGTCACCGGAGTTCCGGCGGTCAGGGTGACCTCGGTGGTGCGGTCACTGCCGTACGTCGTCGTGTTCGTCGTCTGCACACCGCCGGCCTGCAGCGTTCCGGCCAGCGGCGAGCTGACCGTCACCGTGCCCGCCACCCGGTCGTAGACCGCGTCGGCACCGGCCGCGAGCTGCGCGAAGTGGGCGGTGCGCACGCTGGTGTACGCCCCGATCTGCGACCACGTCTCGTTGAGCAGCGGCACCGCGTAGTACGAGCTGTACTTGGCGGCCACCGTCGTCACCCAGTCGTTGACCAGGCTCTGCCCACTGCCGTAGTCGTGCACGTTGGCGATGTGGAACGTGTGCGTATTGATCCCGCCCGCGGCCACGTGCTGCAGGCCGACCCCGGCCTCGTAGTCGACGATCTGCGCGTACGTGCGGTCGGTCGGCCAGTACGGGAACCTGCCGTTCGGCCCGTAGAAGGAGTTGTAGAACGCGGTCTCCTCCTCCGGGGTGGTCACGAAGTAGGCGATGTTCGTCGGCCAGTCCGGCACCACCGACAGGCTCGGCTCCAGCGGGTGCACGATCCCGGCGTTCAGGTGCGGCGGCTGGTGACTGGCGAACGACATGTTGCCGTGCAGATACTTCACGCCCAGGTCCTTGGCCGCCTGCAGCAGGTTCGGGTTCGACCCGGCCAGCCCGTGATCGACCGGGACCCCGGTGTCGTCGTTCGGGTCCACGGTGTAGACGCCCAGCCCCGAGTACTCCGGGGTCTTCAGCACGTCGTCGGGCGCGGCCAGCCCGATTGCCGCACCGGCGTTGCGATTGTCGAGGATTTCCGCGTACGTCGTGGCGTAGTCCGTCTGGTTGAGTTCCGGGTGGTTGAGCGTGTGGTTCAGCCACCGGAAGTTCCCGGCCAGGCACTTGGTCGTCGCGGTGAGCTGGTCGATCCCGCCGTCCGGGCTGCACGTGTTCCCGGCGAACGGGTCGATGTCGGCGCCGTTGAACGCCAGGTTGTACGTGAACCCCGAGGCCAGCGGGTACGTCGTGCGCAGCGCCGCCTGCTGGGAGTTGAGGTTGACCGCCTCGTGCCCGGAGACCTGGTAGCCGGGGGTGTACTCGACGTGCCCGTCCGGGTAGTAGTGGTCGGCGGTGTTGAACCAGTCGTCGACGTCGACGTTGAGGTGATGCCGCTGCTCACCGAGGAACAGGCCCTTGGTCGTCCACCGGAACAGGCCGTAGACCAGCAGGTCGGACTGCACCAGGTACTGGTTCGAGGTGAACGTCAGCGCGATCCGCTCGCGGCCGTCGGCCGAGGTGGTGCGCACGCCCAGCACGTCACTGCCGCTGGTCGCGATCGCGTCGGCGGCGCACCCGGTGGCGATCGAGGTGCGGTAGACGTACGACTGGGTGATCGGGACGGTGACGTCCGCCCGCAGGTAGTCGAAGACCCCGGCACCGGCCGTCGTCAGGTTCAGGTTCAGCGGGGTGTCACCGACCGACGTCTCGCCGGCCGAGCGCAGGCAGTAGTCCTCGGGCCAGGAGCCGTAGCTGGTGTAGAGCGCGGCTTGGCGGACACCGAAGTTGCGCTCGTAGGCCCAGAGCAGGTTCCACTCGGTGCTGTCCAGGCCGTTGAGGTAGGCGCCGCCCGAGGCATAGAGCAGCATGCTGTTGGTCAGCAGGATCGCGTTGTACTTACCGGTGCCGTCCGCGCGCACCAGGGTGTTGGTGGTGACCGCGGTGTCGGCGCTGTAGAGCACGTCGTAGGCCGCACCGACCCGGTCCAGGGTGGTTTTCCAGGTGGGCACGCCGAAGTCGTCGGCGTTGGTCGCCACGACCAGCGCCCGTAGCGCCACCCGATCGTTGCCGGCCACGGCGGCGGCCCGCGCGCCCAGCGTGTTCGCGGTCTGCACCGCCACCTTGCCGGAGCGCCGTGGCAGCGGGGCCGGCCGGGTGGCCGCTGGACGGGCCACGGCACCGAACCCGGGTACGTGCGGGGCGGCTGGTGCGGGCTTCGGCGCGGCGGGCTGGGCGGCGGCCGGCGTGGCGACGGCGGCCACCAGCAGAGCGGCGCAGAGGGCGGCCAGCAGCGTGCGCAACGGCCTTCGGGACGTGCGAAGGGCAGGAGTCATCGGGCGACCTCCAGGACGGGCAGACGAGTGAGCGGGGCCCTGCGAGCGTGTGCGGTGGGCCGGCTCAGACGTCCGGAGGGATGGGCCGACGGCGAGTCTAAGCAAGATTTAAGGATTTTCCGGCGGGTGCTCGACCGCATTTTGTTTGCTGTCGCGAAGCGTTGACCCGGGCGCGGGGCAATGCTAGCGGTCCTCTTTTGAGATCGTCCCGGGTCGATTCGTCAACATTTCTGTGGTCGCCGGTCCACACCCTGACATGCCGTTTCCGTGTTTGATCCGTAACGGTCTGCAAGCGGACCCGTGACAAGTTGTCCGGGCAATGCTGTGCGCGGAGACTTGTCGGCATTTATCGCTTTTCAAGCGGAGAAGCGCCGGCTCGCGAGCTTTCCCGCAAAGCGAACGAAAGCTCTTTGGTGGAACCTTGACGCGAGCGCAGGTGAATGCCACACGAAAGTGTCGTCAAACTGATGCGAATGGTCCGAAACTCTGAACGGCGAGCTGATTGTCCATTCGCTGCCATTGATGTAAGAAATGGCGTGTTCGAAGTATCGGCCGGCTGGGCGATATGACGTCAGGCGCCGTCGGTCGTAGCCCGCGCGCTGACCGAGCCGGCCACCGGCCGGCGCGACGTGTGAAGGCGGCCACGGTCCCCGGCCCGCTCAGGCCACCCCGCTCGCCACCGCCGTGGTGTCCTGAGCGGCCAGGTGGGCGGCGATCTGCTCGGCCGCCATCGGCCGGGCGAGGCGGAAGCCCTGGCCGTGCCGGCAACCCAGGTCACGCAGAATCTGGAGCTGGTCGCCGGTCTCGATGCCCTCGGCGATGAGGTCGAGGTCGAGGGCATGCCCGAGGTTCACGACGGCCTCGCCGACGGTACGGTCGGCGCCGGTCCCGGCGATGCGGGCGACGAACGACTGGTCGATCTTGAGGATGTCGATGGGCAGCAGACCGAGGTAGCTGAGGTTGGAGTACCCGGTGCCGAAGTCGTCGACGGCGATCCGGATGCCGAGACCACGCAACGCATTGATCTTGCTCAGGGTCACGGTGTCGTCGTGGATCAGCACGTGTTCGGTCAGCTCCAGGACGAGCCGGTCGGCCGGGAAGCCGGTCTCGGCGAGGATGCCGGTGACCTCGGTGACGAACCCCGGCCGGCGCAGCTGGGTGGCCGACACGTTGACGGCGACGGTCACCTCGTCCGTCCGCCAGCCCTGGCTCTGGGTGCAGGCCCGGCGCAGCACCCAGGCGCCGAGGGCGACGACCAGGCCGCTCTGCTCGGCCAGCGGGATGAACGCGCCGGGGCTGAGCAGCCCGCGCTTCGGGTGGGCCCAGCGCACCAGGGCCTCGACGCCGTCGGTCGCCCCGGTCCGCAGGTCGACGACCGGCTGATAGTGCAGGACCAGCTGGTCGTTCTCGATGGCGTGGCGCAGCTCCGCCTCCTGGGCCCGCACGTCCAGCCCGGGGTGGTAGACCTCGTAGCGGCTCGCACCGGCCCGCTTGGCCGCGAACATCGCGGCGTCGGCCTGCTGCAGCAACTCGTCGGCCGAACCGGCGGTGCCGGTGAGAGCGACCCCGATGCTGGCCGACGTGTGCAAGTGGTGCTCGCCGTAGACCACCGGCTCGCTCAGCGCGCCGAGCAGGACCCGCGCGATGCGCACGGCGTCCTCCGCGCCGGTGACCTCGTCGAGCACGAGGATGAACTCGTCGCCGCCGAGCCGGCCGGCCAGACCCAGGCCGCTCGCCACCCGGTCGAGCCGCTGGGCGATGGCGACCAGCAGCGCGTCCCCGGCGTCGTGGCCGATCACGTCGTTGATCTCCTTGAACCGGTCCAGGTCCAGCAGCAGCACCGCCGCGCCACGGCCGGTGGCATTCGCGCGGTCCACCGTGTCGGCGAGCCGCTGCTGAGCCATGCGCCGGTTCGGGATCGCGGTGAGCTGGTCGGTCACGGCGAGGGCACGGTTCTCGCGCAGAGCCGCCAGCTGCCGTACGACCACCGCGCCGGTGACCACGACCGCGCCGATGATCAGCCCGCCCAGCGGGAACAGCGAGGTGTGCCGGGAAGCGACCAGCACCAGCACGTAAGCGGCGGCGACCGTCACATACGGCACCACGGTGACGCCCGAGGCCCGGGTGTCGGTCGTGGCCTCCCGCTCCTGCTCGTGGTCGGCGCCGGGCCCGGCGTTCCTCTGCTGCAGGTAGGCGCTGACCGCGAACAGCGTGTTGCCGGTCAGCCAGAACAGATCCGGCCAGTTCCCGCCGGCGAACGAGTTGTGCAGACCCTCATAGGCGTACGCGATGTCGGCGACCACGAAGACCAGCATTCCGGCGATCAGGACGCGCAGCGCCTGCCGGCTCGCCGGGACCGCCCCGCGCATCAGCACGATCGCCATCCCGCAGATCGCCATCAGATCCCCGCAGGGATAGGCGATCGACACCGCGGCCGCCAGCGGCTGCGCACCGGCGACGGCGATGGTCGGACCGAGCACGAAGTACCACATGATCATCGCGACGCTGACCGCCGTGACCACGATGTCGAGCATCAGCTTGGCCCGGCCACCACCGCTGCGCCGGTCGACCGGGGTCAGCATCAGCCCGGTCAGCAGCAGCGGGAAGAACGCGAGATAGCCGAGGTCGGCGAGCGACGGGTACGGACTGGTGTGCAGCACGGCCTCGATGACGAACCAGGCCGTGTTGGCGAAAGCCTCGCAGGCGAACGCCGCCGTGATGAACCACCACGCCCGCCGGGTCCGCCGACCCAGACTCCGGGAACGGCACACCCCGAAGCCCAGGACGACGCTCGCCAGGCTGATCGGCACGTACGTGAGATCGGTGACCCAGGTCCGCAGCTCCGCGCTGCCCAGCCCGGTCGCGTAGAAGACGAGGAACGCCACCAGCATCCCGCACGCGCCGAGGATCAGCGCCGTGCTCCCACGGGACAGCACGCCCGGCCGGGCACGACGCGGAGCGAGACGATTCGGCATGACCACGCCATCGTCACGCCGCCACCTCGGTCTGAGCGAAGCCGCGCGGGCGGGTGGGAGCAACCTGGTAGCGGTCCGCTGGTAGAAAGATCGGACGATCCGGCGGGAGGCACAAAGGTGGAGTCCGACTCACCGGGCCGGGCCGGAACCCGGACGACGGCGACCTGCTCGACGGCCTGACCGCGGTGCCGGTCGGGGACCGGGTCGCGCTGTTCGCCGCCGACAGGCACCACCTCTACCGCTTCGACACCGCCGACGGCGCTCCCTGGCCCGCCTCGGCCTGACCGGACAGCCTGCCGCGACCTCCGCGGCTTCCCACCTGACCAGCGCGGTATCAGCGGCAGATCCGTGCACCCGATCACGGCACGGCCACACGCGGCACGAGGCCGGTTCATCGCTACGCGCGTTCAACCGGCTGGTCGCGGTGACGCCCACACCAGGAGCGCGGGGGCGGCCAGGACGAGCAGGATGCCGGCGGCGGTCAACGCGACCGTGGAAGGTGAGGTGGCCGGCGTTCCGTATCCGTAGGCGCACGTCATGAACACGCCAGGCTCCGGCTCGGGAGACAGATGCTGCAACTGGACGATCGGGCCGGCGACCCGCTCGACGGCGAACAACGCGGGTACATAGGCGAGCGCACCGCCGGCCATGAGTGCTGTCATTCGTGCCCGACCGCCAGCAGTGCGGGTCATGCTCAGGACCGTCAGCGCGACCGCAGCAGCCAGAGTGAGTATCGCCGGCGTGGTGCGGTCCAGCAGCTCGGTACGGTCGTCGGCTGAGTAGATCGGGTAGAGGCCGATCAAGACCGCTGGGGTCGACACCAGCGTGACGAGCAGGGGCCGGTGCCAGCGATGCAGACCTGGTCGTGAGGGCAATGCTGACACCGCCAGAATCCCGCAGATCAGGGCGCCGAAGTGCAGTGCCGCCGCGAGCTGGCTCAGGCGCAGCCGGCCGGTCCAGTACTCGGTGACCGCCTCGTCTGCGACTGGGCAGCCGTCAGGAGCCGTGGGCGCCGGATTCGGATAGGTCATCCAGGTCGCGGCGAGATCGGCCAGAGCCGCGCCGGCCAGCAGCAGGCCGAGGAGGCTCAAGGCGCGGTGCCGGCCGGTCAGTGCTGCGCCTGCGGACAAAGCCAGCATCGCCACGATCTCGGCACCGTATCGGATCACCGGCAACTCCATGCCGGCGCCCGTTGCGGAGACGACAGCAGCTGTGCCGAAGACGGCGATCGCAGGGGTCGGTGAGTTCACGAACGAGGATTCTGCACCAGGCAGGTGTCCCGAAGCAGGGATCAGCCCTTCTCGGTTGGTTCGGTCAGCGGTGCCGCCGGGAGGGCCGGAGGCCAGAGACCACCATGCCAGATCAGCGCCCAGACGGTGTCGACCTGGCCGACGCCCAGGTGGCCGGGCCGGTGAGCGACGGCCCGGCCACCGGCTCACCGGTGGCCGGATCCCAGAGCTGCAGCTGGCCGTCGTTCTCGGCGACGGCCAGCAGGAGACGGCCGTCGCGGTCCGTGACGACGGCCGCCACCTCGGCGTCGACGTCGATCGTGAGGCGGGGCCGTAGCCTGCGCCCGGGCCGCGCCCACGAGTGGCGGACCCGGAGGTCGCCCGGCCGATCGATCTCCGCATCGTCCATACCGGCCGCCCCTCCCGATCCGCGCCGACCGCCAGGTCAACCAGTGGTCGCACCCCGACAGTTGCTCCGGTACCGGCCCGGCTGAGCGGCGCTCGGCGGCTCGGCGGGTTAATTTACGAGCATCTCTGGCCGAGATCCACCGACTCACTGGAGGACCCGTGTTCCGATCCCGTGCTCTGCGCGGCTTCCTGCTTTTCACCGCCGGCCTGCTCACCGTCACGGCCGCCGCACCCGTTCCGACCCTGGCCGCGATGCCGCACGAGACCGTGCCGACGGTCAAGGCCGTGGTGTCCGGGCCGGTCATCGACGAGAATTTCGCCGATCCGGACGTGATGAAGGTCGGGCGTACCTACTACGCCTACGCCACCAACAGCGACGGCCGGCACATCAAGTGGGCCACTTCCACCGATCTGGTCACCTGGACGGTGCAGGCCGGTGACGCGCTGCCGACGCTCGGTGCGTGGGCCGACTCCGACTGGACCTTCCCACCCGGCGGTACCGGTGATCACGGCGTCTGGGCGCCGGAGGTGTTCGCGACCGGGCCGAAGAGTTTCGTCATGTGGTACACGGCCCACGACCGTACCTCCGGAAAGCAGTGCATCGGGGCCGCGACCGCGACGTCGCCGGGCGGACCGTTCGTGCCGCGCGACGCCGCGCTGGTCTGCACCCCGGAGATCGGTGGCGCGATCGACGCCTCCTCGTTCAGCGAGAACGGGCGCCGCTACATCCTGTGGAAGAACGACGGCAACTGCTGCGCGCAGGACACCTGGCTGCATCTGCAGCAGGTCAGCGCGGACGGCCTGCGACGCACCGGCACCGAGTCGCAGCTGATCAAACAGAACAAGCCCTTCGAGGGTACGTTGGTGGAAGCGCCCACCCTGTGGAAGCACGGCCGGACGTACGTGTTGTTCTACTCGGCGAACTTCTTCGGCAACGGCAGCTATGTGAGCAGCTATGCGACGTCGCCGAGCTTGCGCGGGCCGTACACCAAATCGGATGTTCCGCTGATGACCACGGACGCGTTCGCGGGTGCGGTGCGCGGGCCCGGCGGGCAGGACGTGGTGACCGGGCCGGACGGGCGGGACCGGATCGTCTTCCACGGCTGGGATCCCACGTTCACCTACCGGGCGGTCTACTCGCAGCGGCTGGACTGGCAGGGCAGCCGTCCGATCGTGGCGGGCGCGCGGATCCGCTACGAGGCGGAGGACGCGGACTTCACGCGGGCCAACGCGCGGTACGCGGCCGGAGGTGCCAGTAACGGGGCCGTGGTCGGTGGCATCGACTTCGCCGACAGCCGGGTCACGTTCACCGTGTACGTGCCGCGGGCCGGGGTGTACCGGCTCTCGACGCGGTTCGCCAACGGCTCGGACGGCGGGGCGGCCGGCCACACCCTGGTCGTCAACGGCGTGGCGGCCGGCACCGTCGACTACCCGGTCACGGGGTGGGACAACTGGCAGACCAGTGAGCGGGACGTGACGCTCAAGGCCGGGACGAACACGATTTCGTACGGCAAGGGGGCGAATTACGCCGAGTTGGACGCCATCGACGTCGCCTGATCGTCCGCCGGTCACCGTCCTGCGGGGACGGTGACCGGCGTGACGCCGGGAGCCGGCTTCGTCACTGCAGTTGGGTGCGTTGGTAGAAGCCGCTGTCGATCAGCGCCTTCTCATAGTTGGCCTTGTTCACGATCGTGGTGTCGAGCAGCATCGACGGCACCACCTTCACCCCGTTGTCGTAGTCCTTGTCGTTGTTCGTGGCGGGCTTGCCGCCTTTCAGAATCGCGTCGGCCATCTGTGCACTGGTCTTCGCGAGATCGCGGTAGTCCTTGAAGATCGTGGAGTACTGCTCGCCGGCGATGATCGATTTCACCGAGGCGACCTCGGCGTCCTGGCCGGTGATCACCGGATAGGGCTGCCCGGCGGCGCCGTAGCCGTTGCTCTTGAGAGCGGAGACGATCCCGACCGACAGGCCGTCGTAGGGTGACAGCACCCCGTCCACCTTCAGGCCGGCCCGGTAGGTCGACGTCAGCAGGTTCTCCATGCGGTCCTGCGCGGTCCGGGCCTGCCACCGCAGGATCGCGATCGTCTTGAAATCGGTCTGCCTGCTCGGCACCTTGAGCGTGCCCTTGTCCAGGTACGGCTGGAGGACCGACATCGCACCGTTGTAGAAGAACGTGGCGTTGTTGTCGTCGGGCGAGCCGGCGAACAGTTCGATGTTGAACGGGCCCTTGGCGGATCCGGGCGTACCGTCGGCGTTGCGCAGTTTCAGGCCGACGAGCAGCGAGGTGGCCTGCTGCACGCCGACCTTGTAGTTGTCGAAGGTGGCGTAGTAGTCGACGTCGGGGGACTTGAGGATGAGCCGGTCGTAGGCGATGACCGGAATCTTCGCGGCCGCCGCGCTCTGCAGTTGCGAGGTCATCGCGGTGCCGTCGATCGATGCGATGATCAGCAGCTTGGCGCCCTTGGTGATCTGATTCTCCAGCTGGTTCACCTGGGTCGGGATGTCATCCTCGGCGTACTGGAGGTCGACCTTGTAGCCGAGCGCCTCGAGATCCTTCTTGACGTTCTCGCCGTCACCGTTCCACCGCTGCGACGCTCGCGTGGGCATGGTGACGCCGATCAGGGCTCCGGTATTGTCCGCGGCGCCGGCGGCCGCCTGTTTGTCGGCGTTCTTCTCGCTGGAGCCGCAAGCGGCGGGCGAGCAGGCCAGTAGGGCAGCCGCCGCCACGATGACGACGCGGGACAGTCGCATTCACAGCTCCTTGCTGTTCCGGGAGTTGCTGTTGTTCAGGGATGGAGAACGCCACCTCGGCGCGATCTACTGTGGAGAGGGGCGGCTTCCGACCTTAGGTAGCCGCGGGATGTTCAGCTTCGGCGCCGGGAACTGAACAACGAACACCGGACACGGCGCGGCGGTGCCGGCATGTGGTGGAGGTGACGTGCCCCGACAGGAACGCCCGCTGGAGTCCGAGGACACTCCGCTGCTCCGCTTCGCCGGTGACCTGCGCCGACTGCGCCTCGGGGCCGGCCGGCTCTCGTATCGGGAGCTGGGGAAGCGGACGAACTATTCGGCGGCGGCATTGTCCGACGCGTTGTCCGGCCGTCGTCTGCCCAGCCTGGCCATCACCCGTGCGGTCGTCCGGGCGTGCGGCGGCGACGCCGGCGCATGGACCGAGCGGTGGCGGCACCTCGCCGCGGCGCTACCGGGCAAGGACTCCGGCGCAGCCGCTCCGTACGTCGGGTTGGCCGCCTATCAGGTCGACGACGCCGATCGGTTCTTCGGCCGCGAGGCGGTCACCACGGCCCTCGTGACGCTGGTCGGTGAACGGCCGTTCGTCGGGGTCTTCGGCTCCTCCGGTTCAGGTAAGTCGTCGTTGCTCCGGGCCGGGCTGGTCGCCCGCACCGAGAGCACCCCGATAGTGGTCACACCGGGGGCGGATCCGATCACCGAGCTGGCGGCGGCCGTGGCGCAGCTCGCCGACGAGCCGGTGGCCCGGGTCCGCGGCGACCTGGCCGCCGGCCCCGAGGCGTTGCGCGGCTGGCTCGCGAAGGCCGGCGGCGACGTGCTGCTGGTGGTCGACCAGTTCGAGGAAGTGTTCACGGTCTGCGGTGAAGCCGGCCGGCTCTGGCTGATCCGGGCACTGACCGGGGCCGCCGGGCCGAAGGCTCGCATCGTGATCGGGGTGCGCGCCGACTTCTACGGCCATTGCGCACGGTATCCCGAGCTGGTGACCACGCTGCATCGCGCGCAGATCCTGCTCGGCCCCATGTCGACCGAGGAACTGCGGTCGGCGGTCACCGAGCCGGCCGCGCACGCCGGGGCGACGATCGAGACCGCGCTGGTCGCCCGCCTCATCGCTGATGTCGCCGGGCAGCCGAACGCGCTCCCGCTGGTGTCGCACGCGCTCGCCGAGACCTGGCAGCGCCGCCGGGGCGTGGTTCTCACCCTGACCGGTTACCAGGACGCGGGCGGTATCGACCACGCGCTCGCCCGGACCGCCGAGTCCACCTTCGAGCAGCTCACCCCGGACGAGCGGCAGGCTGCCCGGCTGTTGTTCACCCGTCTGGTGACGCCGGGCGACGGCGTCGAGGACACCAGACGACGGGCCCGGCGGGCCGACCTCGCCACGCCCGGCGCCCTGCTCGATCGCCTTGCCGCCGCCCGGCTGATCACCATCAACCGCGACAGTGTCGAGCTGATCCACGAGACACTGCTGAGCGCCTGGCCGCGGCTGGCCGGCTGGATCGCCGCCGACCGGGAGAACCTGCGCGTCCAGCATCGGCTCACCGAGGCGGCCCTGGCCTGGGAGGAACACAGCCGGGACCCCGACCTCCTCTACCGCGGAGCGGTCCTCGACCAGGCGGGTGCCCTGCGGGATCGGCTCAACCCGCACGAACGCGAGTTCCTCGACGCCGGCCTCCGCGCCGACCGGGCGCGGGCGCAGGCCGGCCGGCGCGCCGCCCGCCGCCTGCGCCGGCTCGCGGCCGGGCTGGCCGCCCTGGCGGTCCTGCTGGCCGGCACGACGGTGGCCGCGGTGGCCGCGCAGCAGCGGGCGACCCGGCAGCGCAACGAGGCGCTCTCCCTGCGGGCGTCCGCCACCGCCCGCGACATGATCGCCGGGCGGCCCCGTGAGGCCGCCGGACTGGCCCTGGCGGCCTATCGGCTCGCACCCACCACCGAGGCCCGTGACGCGCTGGTGCTGGCGAACGCGGCCGCCGGCGCCACCACCCTCGGGCGCGGATTCGTCGAGCCACCCGGCCGGTACGCGGCCACGTACGCCGCTGAGTCCGGCGACGAACAGCTCTGGCGGCGTGACGGCCGGGCGTGGCTACCCGCGGGCCGGCTGCCCACCGCGAGTAGCTACCGGTACCTGAGCAGCGGCGACGAGCAACGCGCGATCTATCGGAGCGGGCCGGACCACTCCGAGCTCTGGGATCTGACCGACCTCGACCACCCGCATCGGATCGCGGCGCCGGACGGCCTCGGGAGGTTGGACGGCATGGACCACCACGGCTCCCTGCTGAGCGCGGTCGGTGCCGACGGGTCGGCCCGGGTGTGGCGGCCGGCCGATCAGGTGGCACGCCGGCTGCCGGTCGTCGGCGTCGTCGGCACCGCCGTGCTCGCCGACGGCTCCGGCATCATCGTCAGCCGCCGCGACGGCGACCAGGACGTCATCGAGAACTGGACTCCGGACGGCCACCTGACCGCGACCGTGCTGCGCGTTCCGCACCCGGCCGTCGTCCGGGCCGGGCCGGGCCAACTGATCGCCGTCACCTCGTACCTGGGCAACGCCACCATGACGATGGTGAACGTCGCCGATCCGCTGGCGCCACGGGTCGTGGCTCGCGCCGACGGATTGGACGAGACCGCCGTCGCGGCCTTCGACGCCGGCGGGCAGACCGTCGCCGTCGTCGACGGTGCCGAGGCCCGGGTCTGGGACGCCCACAGCGGCCGGCGACTGCTTCTGCTGCGCGTGCAGGGCCTGCGCCTGAGCTCACCCCGCCTCGACGGCGACAGGCTCTCGCTGCTGGACGGCAAGTCGGGGCTGTGGCACATCGACAGTGACCTCGACGCCGTCATCCGGCGGGCCTGCACCGACCCGGTCAGCGTCGATTGGAGCCGGGACTTCCCCGGCGCGGAACCGGTGCCGGTGTGCACCCGGCGATGACCGATGCTGATCAGTCGCACGCGGTGCCGTCGCCGTCGGGGTCGAGGTGCTGGTCGTCCCGGCCGGCGACGAGCAGCTGGGTGAAGCCGTGCGCCGCCAGCCAGGCGCATCTGTCGGTGACGCCGGGTGGGAAGGTCAGCGGGACGCACTGGGTGGGCGTCCCGTAGTTGTGGTCGCAGCCGTCGACGAAGGCGGGCACGTCGACTGTCGCCGTCGGTGACTTCCGCCGGGGCAGCGGGCCGGCGGTGGCGCCACTGGCGAAGTGCTGCACGAACGGGGCCGGTGCGGCGGCGGGCACCGGGTTCGCCGGGGGAGTGGCCGCGGGGACCGGCTTCCCGGGTGGCGGAGGCGCCGGCTCCGACGGGACCGGTGCGGGTGGTGAGGAGGGCTCGGCGGCGGCGGCGAGCGGCGAGGGCGGGTCACCCGGTGTGAGGGCGGCCCGCCCGAGCAGCACCAGCACCGCCGCGGCGGCCGCGACCAGTGCGACCACCGCGGTGAGGGAGAAGAGGCGACGGGCGGTCATCCGAGGTGCACCCACTGGGCGACGGACGGGACGCCGTTCGTGCCGACGACGAACAGCATGTACCAGCCGGGCGGGGCGATGTTCGGGTTGCTGGTCACGTTGAGGCCGATGGTGGTGCCGTTCACCGACATGGGAAGGTCGACGAACCGTTGGTTGGGGTCGCTGGAGTGGGTCACGGCTTCGGGGCGGATCAGTTCGGCCTTGAGGACCGGGCCGTCGACGGTGATCGACTGCGTGGACCCGTACGCCCAATCGGTTGGTGGGATCGTCAAGATCTGCGGACGGGCGCCCTGGAACAGGTAGGGCGGTGAGTAGACCGACAGCCGCATGTCGAACGTGCCGTTGCCCGGGTTGTCGCCGACGGCCATGACCCGCCCGTCGGGCAGCAGGAACGCCGACGAGTGGTAGGTGCGGGGCACCGGGTCGGTGGCCATGCCGGCGATGAACGTGTTGGCCGCGGGGTCGTACATGGAGGCTTCGTAGACCGGGTCGGCGCGGTTGTGCAGGCCGCCGCCGGTCTCGAAGACCTTGCCGTCGGGCAGCAGCACCGCGGAGACGTACATCTTGGCGGCCGGCAGCGGCGGGCCGGCGATGTGGACCGGGTCGGGCTGTTTGAGGTCGATGATGTCGGTGAGCGGGTTGGCGTCGACGTTGGTGTTGATGTTGCCGCCGCCCATGGTGATCACCTTCTGGTCCTGGGCCGGTGGGAGCAGCACGCTCATCGACTGGTCGCGCTGGTCCTTGTTCTGCAGGCCGCGGACCGGGGTGATGGTGCCGGTGCCGTAGTCGTAGATCGACGAGCCGGTGCCGGGCAGTCCGTCGCCGAACACGTGGCTGCCGGAGTAGAACAGCCGCCCGTCCTGCATGAGGATCATCGACGGGTACAGGCCCCAGAAGTTCCACGTCTGGTGGGCCTCGTTCAGGCTGAGCCACCGTGACTCGCTGGTCTTGAAGTACTGGGTGGCGACCGTGCCGGACGAGTCCTCGCCGAGGCCGCCGAGCGAGATCACGTCGCCGTTGCCCAGCACCGTGGCCGACGGGTACCAGCTGCCCGCGGTCATGTCGTTGACCCGCGAATACGAGTTGGTCGCCGGGTCGAAGACGTAGGAGTTCTTCAGGCCTTCGTAGCCGTGGCTGCCGTCGGCGGCCGGGTACGCCTTGTTCCCGCCCATGATCAGCACCCGCCCGTCGGGCAGTTGCACGTGACCGGCGCAGAACAGGTCGGCCGGGGTCGGCACGGTGGTGAACGTCCCGGTCGACGGGTGGTAGACGGCGGTGGTGAACGTGCCGGCCGCGAACGCGTCGGGATCGTTGCCCGAGCCGGCCACGAGCAGCACGTCACCGTTCTTCAGCACGACCGTGTGGATGCCGCGGACCGGTGAGGTGAACGGCATCACCTGCCAGACGCCCTTGGTGCAGGCGTCCCCGGCACTGCACGAGGTGCCGGGGGCCGGGGCGGTGACGTCGTCCATGGCGTAGTCGTCGGTCCGCAGCGTGCCGACGCCGTAGACGGTGACGCCCCAGACGATCTGGTCGGTGCCGGCCGGGACCGGCGGGGTGCGGACGGTCTTCCGCGTCCACGTCGCGGTGACCGGCAGGGTGGCCAGGTCGGTCCAGTACACCCAGCCGTGCGCGACGTCGTGCCGGAACATGGTCATGACCGTGTTCGCGGTGGTGGTCGTGTACCAGGCGGAGAGGTCGTACTGGTGTCCCGGCGTGACGTTCGGTGCGCACGACGGGTTCTCCAGCATCATCGCCTTGCGGTCGCCGTTCGACGCGGTCACGAGCGTGATCTGCATGGCGTTGGCGCCGGTGTGCCCGGGGTGGGACAGGCCGAAAGTGAAGTTCTGGTCACCCCAGCCGGACCTCTCCCAGCAGACCGGGAACCCGTTGCCGGCGAGTCCTTCGACGCCCGGGTTGGCGACCAGGTTGGCGCCGGCGTGCGCCGCGGTCGGCACCAGAGCGGCGAGGAGGGCGACGACGAGAACCTGGGCGATGCGCTTGCGGTCCGTTCTGCTCACCCAGGGCCGTGGCGCCGTCATGCCGGCACTGGCTTCAGCGCTCGGGCCCGGTAGATGACCTTGTCGGAGACGGCGAACCGGGCTGCGAACGAGATCACCAGCGTGATCAGGTTCGCCCAGAGGACCCCGAGGTGGGCGCCGTCGACCAGCAGCGCCAGCAGCGGGATGCGCAGCAGCAGGTCGGCGTTGCCGAGCAGGAAGAAGCGGGTGAACCGGCCGGCGAAGGGCCGGTCGCGGCGACTGCGGTACAGGAGCCGGTCGACCAGCGCGAAGTTCCAGCCGACCGCCACCATGTTCGCGATCACCGCGGCCGGCAGGTAGTGCACGCCGGCCAGATGGGTGAGGGCCCAGAGCACCGCCTGGTTGGGCAGCAGCCCGGAGATGCCGATCAGCCCGAACAGCAGCATCCGGGCCCGCTGGGCGCCGAAGCGCAGCAACCCCAGGTGCTTGACGAAGCGCAGGCCCTCGGCCAGCGACGACTTCGACTCGCCGGCGTGCCGGGGCTGGAACGCGTACGGCACCTCGACGATCCGGCCGGGCCGGTTGCGGACCACCAGCTCCAGCAGGATCTTGTAGCCGAGCGGCCGCAGTTCCTCGACCTCCAGCGAGCTGGCGCGGATGGCGAACAGGCCGCTCATCGGGTCGCTCACCTGCAGCAGCGAGTTCCGGAAGATCAGCTTGGTGACGACCGTCGAGCCGCCGGAGACGATCCGCCGGTAGCCGCCGGCGAGGCCGTCGCGGTTGCCGCCACCGGCGTACCGGCTGCCGACGACCAGGTCGGCGCCGTCGCGGGCGCCGGCCCCGACCAGGCCCGGCACGATCTCCGGCGGATGCTGCAAGTCGGCGTCCATCACCACGATCCACTCGCCGCGGGCCAGGCGCATGCCCTCGACGACGGCGCCGCCGAGGCCGCCGGCGCCGTCCTCGCGGTGGTGCACGACGACCGGGATCGGGCAGTTGCGCGCCGCGGCCCGGATGACCTCGGGAGTGTCGTCGGTGCTGTCGTCGACGAACACGATCTCGGTCTCGCCGGCCGGCAGCGCCGCGGCGAGCCGGCCGAGCAGGGTGGCGATGTTGTCGCGCTCGTTGAAGGTCGGCACCACCACGGTCTGCCGCAGCGCGGTCCGTGCCGGCGGTTCGCCGATGGTTCCGCGCATCGTCGCGCGCACCTTGCTCCGGTCGGTGGTGACGGTCATGGCAGCTCCTTGTGCACGCGGCGGATCTCGATGCGACCGTCCTGCGGGCCGAACGAGGCGATCACGGTCGAATTCGTCAGCAGGGTCCGTACGGTCGGCAGGCTGTTCGGGTCCTGGCGCATGGCCGGGGTCGACACGACGTAGTCGACGTCGCGCCAGCCGTGAGGCAGCCGTTTCGCGACGGCCGAGTCCAGGTCGACCTTGTAGAACCAGAGGACTTCGTCGGGCGGGTAGCCGGCGTCCACGCAGTCGAGCCAGAGCACGTCGTCGACGACGACGGTTCCGCCCGACCGGCCCGGGAGCTGATCGTGGAGGTAGGCGGCGGCCTGCGCGTACGGGGCGTTGTCGTCGGTGGTCAGGGCGCGGCGGTCACCGACGTACCACTGCGGGGCGATCACCGCGACGGTCAGCGCGACCGCCGGCGTGAGCACGGCCCACCGCCACCGGACGTGCGCCGGGGGGAGGGCGGCGACGACGGCGGCGAGGACGCCGGCGATCGCGATCGCGAAGAACGGGAGGACCTGGACGACGTACATGGCCGGGAGGTAACCGCCCGGCCGCAGCGCGACCAGGACCAGGATCGTGCCGGCGAGGGCGACCGGCCGGACCTGGCGCAGCGCGAGCCCGGCGAAACCGGCCACCGCTCCGGCGATCAGGATCACCGGGTCGTAGTAGAGCCATGAGTGCAGCAGCGACGACGCGCCCGACCCGGCCGAGAAGACGCTGCCCGACCCGGACCGTGAGCCGAGCTGGAACTGCCAGGCGCCGATCAGCGACACGTGCCCGGCGCCGGGGAACAGCTCCCCGCGCAGCACCGCGTAGAGCGGGTAGAAGCAGCCGACCAGCACCAGGCCGCTGGTGAACGCGCCGAGCGCCCACGGCCGGGTCGAGCTGCGAGCCGTGCTCTGCCAGAGCGCCACCAGCACGGCCGGCAGGACGACGGCGATCGTCTCCTTCGACAGCACGGCCACCGCGGCCGCGCCGCCGGCCGCCGCGAAGTGCCACAGGTGTCTGCGCGGCGAGAGGGCCAGCGCGAGCGCCCCGAGCATCCACACCACCGCGAACGAGTCGAGGTAGATCTGCCGGCCCATGGTCAGATAGAGCGGCGACAGACCGTAAGTGATCAGGGCGAGCGACGCCGTCCAGCGCGACCGGCCGAGGCGCCGGGTCACCAGGTACACCAGCAGCAGGCCGGCCGCCTGGACGGGCAGCATCGCGATCCGTCCGGCGGCGACCGCGGTCAGGCCGGGGGCAAGCCACGCCGGGATCCACGCGAGGCCGGCCAGCTGGATCCAGGCCAGCGGCGGGTGGTCGTACCAGTAGGTGTAGTGCGCCAGGCCGCGGCCGTGCTGCACCGCCCAGGCCTGCGCCAGGTAGGTGCCCTCGTCGTCGCTGGCCGACGGGAATCCGGTGATGTTCCAGGCCAGCAGCGTCACGATCACCGCGGTCAGGCCCAGAGCAAGAACAAGATCCATTCTTGCGCGTACGTCGTGAGCCGCGGCCGGCACGACCGAGATCGGCTTGGCGAGTTCAACAGTGGTCATGCGGTGCCTCCCTCGGCATGCCCTTCTGGCCCTCGCCTGCGGCCATGCTGATCGGCGCGAGGTGGGTGCCGCTCGGTGCAGGCGGTCATGCTGTGCCCTCCTTGGCATGCCCTTCTGGCCCTCGCCTGCGGCCATGCTGATCGGCGCGAGGTGGGTGCCGCTCGGTGCAGGCGGTCATGCTGGGGCCACCTCGTTCAGATGCGCCCCGACGTGGGAGGTCAGTTCCCAGTTACGGCGGCCGGTGTACTCGCGCCAGACGGCTCGCAGTGCCGCCAGGGCCAGGACGATCGCGTACGGGAAAGCTCCGATGATCAAACGGGCGTAGTGATGCCACTTGATCGACAGCTGGTACTCCTGACCGAAGTCGCGCAGGCCGATCACCTGGAACAGCAGCGTGGCCACCATCGGCAGCACCGGCAGGAAGGTGAACAGGGCGACGAGCACCGGCAGGTCGGCCCAGAGCGCGATCGCCACTCCGACCGGGATGACCACCCCCGAGAACGCCTGCAGGAACGGGCTGGTCAGCGTGTAGCGGGCCAGGGTGCGCTGGCCCAGCGTGGGCAGCCGACGCCACTCGCCCTTGCGCAGCACCTGCAGGAAGCCCTGGTGCCAGCGGGTGCGCTGCTTGAGCAACCCGTGCAGTGAGTGCGGGGTCTCCTCGCGGGTGACGATCGTCGAGTCGTACGCCACGACCACCTTGGATCCGCGGCTCGACAGGCGCACGCCCAGGTCGCAGTCCTCGGCGAGGCAGGTGCCGTCCCAGCCGTTGGCGGCGCGCAGCACGTCCGTACGGACGAAGACGGTGTTGCCGCCGAGCGGGATGAACCCCTTCTTGGCGTGCAGGTGCAGCCGGCTGCGGAACCAGAAGAAGTATTCGAGGCAGTTGTGCAGGCTGTACCAGCTCGAGTGGAAGTTGATCAGCTGGACGCCGCCCTGCACGACGTCGGCGCCGGTCGCCCGGAACGCGTGGTCGACGTGTTCCAGCAGGTCGGGGTGGACCTGGTCCTCGGCGTCGAACACGCCGACGACGTCACCCCGCGCGTACGGCAGCGCGGTGTTCAGGGCTCGCGGCTTGTTCTTCACCTCGTTGTGGTCGGTGACCACGAGGATCCGTCCCGGTGCGGTCGCCGCGACCCGGTGCGCGACGGTGGCGGTGTCCGGGTCGTCGTGCCCGACGATGATGATGATCTCGAAGGCTTCGTGGGTGGACCGGAGCAGCCGCTCCACGGTGTGTTCCAGGACGGCCTGCTCGTGCCGGGCCGGGACCAGGAGCGAGAAGGTCAGGTGCTGTTCTCCGTCGGGCGGTGCGAACCGGGTGGCGGCCAGGGTTTCCGGCGTGCGCCAGGCGTGCATCGTCCACCACAGCGTGACTGCTGCGAATGCCGAGAGAACCACCGAGACGAAAACCATGACGGCGGCAGCCAATGTCTTATTCCTCTTCCCCGCAAATCGACGGGCTCTGGTCCCGCCGTTCCGAAAGACACTAACCGCCGGACGTCGATCCCTTTCAAGTCCGCTGTCGGCAATTTTGCAATGCGGGCCGAGACGTTTTCGAGGCGGAAACGCGGCCGCAACACCGATTCGGGCATGCCGGAAATGGCTGTCGAAAGGTGCAGGTGAACCGTGTTTTGGATAATGGATCACCGATGATGAACTGGGATCATGGGCCGAACGGATGATCGGGTGTGGACATTTCAGTGGATCCTGTGAGGGAGTCGTCGGGGCATTGATGTCAGGAATGTTGCGCGCGATGGCGCAGTCATTTACCACCGCAACATTCGATGAATACAAGTGGCAGAGACAAGTGAGCGATTCGGGATCATCCGGCCTCTCCGGCCGTGGTGGGGTGCGTCTGTGCGATTGGCGTAACGGCCAGTGCATACTTACCGCCGGCCATGACCGCGGTGATCAAGCGGTGTGGCGGTGACGCGACGAGTGGTGGAGACGCTGTGGGCGACGATCTGACGGTACGGTCCTCCGGAGCCGGTGCGGCGGTGGCCGACCGCGACCTGCGTCAGCTGCTGGCCGGGCTGACGGCGGTGCGCGACGGTGACTTCGGCACGCGGCTGCCCGACGACGGCGAGGGACTGCTCGGCGAGATCGCGACCGTCTTCAACGGCATGGTCGATCAGCTGTCGCTGTTCACCTCCGAGGTGACCCGGGTGGCCCGGGAGGTCGGCACCGAGGGGCAGCTCGGCGGTCAGGCGGAGGTGCCCGGGGTCTCCGGCACCTGGAAGGACCTGACCGACTCGGTGAACGCGATGGCCGGCAACCTGACCGACCAGGTCCGGGACATCGCCCAGGTGGCGACGGCGGTGGCCCGGGGTGACCTGTCGCAGAAGATCACCGTCGACGTGCGCGGCGAGATCCTGGAGCTCAAGAACACCATCAACACGATGGTCGACGAGCTGTCGTCGTTCGCCGACGAGGTGACCCGGGTCGCCCGTGAGGTCGGCAGCGAGGGCCGGCTGGGCGGGCAGGCCGAGGTCCCCGGCGTCGCCGGGACGTGGCGTGACCTGACCGACTCGGTGAACTTCATGGCCGGCAACCTGACCAACCAGGTCCGCAACATCGCCCAGGTGACCACGGCGGTCGCCCGCGGTGACCTGTCGCAGAAGATCACCGTCGACGCGCGCGGCGAGATCCTGGAGCTCAAGTCGACCATCAACACGATGGTGGATCAGCTGTCGAGCTTCGCCGACGAGGTGACCCGGGTCGCCCGGGAGGTCGGCACCGACGGCCGGCTGGGCGGTCAGGCGCAGGTCAGCGGCGTCGCCGGGACGTGGCGTGACTTGACCGACTCGGTGAACTTCATGGCCGGCAACCTGACCGACCAGGTACGCAGCATCGCCCAGGTGGCGACCGCGGTGGCCCGCGGTGACCTGTCGCAGAAGATCATCGTGACCGCCCGGGGCGAGATCCTGGAGCTGAAGAACACCATCAACACGATGGTGGATCAGCTGTCGAGCTTCGCCGACGAGGTGACCCGGGTCGCCCGGGAGGTCGGCACCGAAGGCCGGCTGGGCGGGCAGGCCGACGTCAAGGGTGTCTCCGGCACGTGGAAGGACCTCACCGAGTCGGTCAACGTCATGGGTGACAACCTGACCGCTCAGGTGCGCAGCATCGCCGAGGTGACCACCGCGGTGGCCCGCGGTGACCTGACGCAGAAGATCCGGGTCGACGCCCGCGGGGAGATCGCCGAACTGAAGGAGACCATCAACACGATGGTCGACCAGCTCTCCGCGTTCGCCGACGAGGTGACCCGGGTGGCCCGTGAGGTCGGCACCGAGGGCCGGCTCGGCGGGCAGGCCCGGGTGCTCAACGTCGGCGGGACCTGGAAGGACCTGACCGACAACGTCAACGTGATGGCGTCCAACCTGACCAACCAGGTGCGCTCGATCGCGCTGGTGGCGACCGCGGTGGCCCAGGGCGACCTGAGCCGCAAGATCACCGTCGAGGCCAAGGGCGAGGTCGCGGTCCTGGCGCAGACGATCAACACGATGGTCGACACGCTGTCCGCGTTCGCCGACGAGGTGACCCGGGTGGCCCGTGAGGTCGGCACCGAGGGCCGGCTCGGCGGGCAGGCCCGGGTCCCGAACGTCGCCGGCACGTGGAAGGACCTGACCGACAACGTCAACTCGATGGCGAACAACCTGACCGGTCAGGTGCGCAACATCGCCCAGGTGACCACCGCCGTCGCGCAGGGCGACCTGACCAAGAAGATCGACGTCGACGCACGCGGCGAGATCCTGGAACTCAAGACCACCATCAACACGATGGTCGACCAGCTCTCCAGTTTCGCCGCGGAGGTCACCCGGGTGGCCCGGGAGGTCGGCAGCGAGGGCCGGCTGGGCGGCCAGGCCGAGGTCGAAGGCGTCTCCGGTACGTGGAAGCGGCTGACCGAGAACGTCAACGAGCTCGCCGGGAACCTGACCCGGCAGGTCCGCGCGATCGCCGAGGTCACCAGCGCCGTGGCCACCGGCGACCTGACCCGGTCGATCACGGTGGACGCCTCCGGTGAGGTCGCCGAGCTCAAGGACAACATCAACTTCATGGTGGAGTCGCTGCGCGAGACCACCCGGGCCAACCAGGAACAGGACTGGCTCAAGACCAACCTGGCCCGCATCTCCTCGCTCATGCAGGGCCATCGGGACCTCGAGGTGGTCGCCTCCCTGGTGATGAACGAGCTGGTGCCGCTGGTCGGTGCCCAGCTGGGCACGTTCCTGCTGGTCGAGGAGGCCGGTGCGGGCGCGGACCTGAGAGTGGTCGGCAGCTACGGGCACAACGGCGCCGGCCGCCGCTACGCCCTGGGTGAGTCCCTGGTCGGGCAGGCCGCCGTCGGGAAACGGCGCATCGTCGTCGACGAGATGCCGGCCGAGTACTTCACCGTCTCGTCCAGCCTCGGCTCGGTCACCCCGATGCAGATCGTCGTGCTGCCCATCCTCGTCGAGGACCAGGCGCTCGGCGTCATCGAACTGGCCAGCATGACCCGGTTCACGCAGGTGCACCACGACTTCCTGGACCAGCTGATGGAGACCATCGGCGTCAACGTGAACACGATGGTGGCCAACGCCCGTACCGACGTGCTGCTGACCGAGTCGCAGCGGCTCGCCGCCGAGCTGCAGGCCCGCTCCGAGGAACTGCAGGCCCGCTCGGAGGAGCTGCAACGCTCGAACGCGGACCTGGAGGACAAGGCGTCGCTGCTGGCCCGGCAGAACCGCGACATCGAGACGAAGAACTCCGAGATCGAGCAGGCCCGCCAGGAACTCGAGGCCCGGGCCCAGCAGCTCGCGCTCGCCTCGAAGTACAAGTCGGAGTTCCTGGCCAACATGAGCCACGAACTGCGTACGCCGTTGAACTCGCTGTTGATCCTCGCGCAGCTGCTGGCGCAGAACCCGAACCGGAACCTGACCCCGAAGCAGGTGGAGTACGCGACCGTCATCCACTCGGCCGGCACCGACCTGCTGCAGCTGATCAACGACATCCTGGACCTGTCGAAGGTCGAGGCCGGCAAGATGGACATCGCACCGGAAGCGTTCGAGCTGCGCAACCTGCTGGACTACGTCGAGGCCACGTTCCGCCCGCTGACCACCTCCCGCGGCCTGGACTTCCAGGTGTCCACCGCGGCCGACGTACCGGCCGGGTTGTTCACCGACGAGCAGCGGCTGCGGCAGGTGCTGCGCAACCTGCTCTCCAACGCGGTCAAGTTCACCGAGCAGGGCGGGGTCCGGCTGCGCATCGACCGGGCCCGGCGCGACGAGCTGTCCCCGGCGCTGGCCGAGCAGGACACGGTGATCGCCTTCCGGGTGACCGACACCGGGATCGGCATCGCCGAGCAGCAGCTCACCGCGATCTTCGACGCCTTCCAGCAGGCCGACGGCACCACCAGCCGCCGCTACGGCGGCACCGGGCTCGGCCTGTCCATCAGCCGGGAGATCGCCTGGCTGCTCGGCGGCGAGATCCGGGCCCAGAGCGTGCTGGGGCAGGGCAGCACGTTCACCCTCTACATGCCGGTCCAGCGGGTCAGCGTGCCGGTCGCGCCGGTCGCGCCGACCCCGGTGATGACCGACCTGGTGATGCCGCTGCCGCCGGCCGGACCGGCCGCACCGCGCCGGCTGCTGGTCGTCGAGAACAGTCCCGAAGGGTTGCTGACACTGATCGCCCGGGGCGCCGCGATCGCCGTGGCCGAGACCCACGGGCCGATCGACGTGGTGACCGCGGTCGACCCGGACACGGCCGTCGCGGACCTGCGGGCGCAGCGCTTCCACGCGGTGGTGCTCGACCTGGCCATGCCGGCCGACAGCGGCCCGAACTTCCTCAAGGCCCTGCACGACGAGGCGGAGCTGCGCGACCTGCCGGTGCTGGTGTTCCGCACCCAGCACGCGCCGCTGGGCAACGACACCCTGCTGCAGGCCCTCGCCCAGACCCGGCCGCTGGAATCGCTGTCGAGCCTGGACGAACTGCGCGAGCGCATCACCCTGCACCTGTCGACCGAAGCCGGTCACCCGGTCCTGCCCCCGCCGATGCACGTCGACACGATCGCCGGTGTCTCCGGCATCGCGGAGAACCTGGCCGGCCGCAAGGTGCTGGTGGTCGACGACGACGCCCGCAACGTCTTCGCCCTGACCAACATCCTCGAACTGCACGGGATGGAGGTCGTCTACGCCGAGAACGGCCGCAAGGGCATCGAGGTGCTCGCCCGGCACGACGACATCGACCTGATCCTGATGGACGTCATGATGCCGGAGATGGACGGCTACGAGGCGACCGCGGCCATCCGCGCCATGCCCAAGTACGCCGACCTGCCGATCATCGCCGTCACCGCCAAGGCCATGCACGGCGACCGGGAGAAGAGCATCTCGTCCGGGGCCAGCGACTACGTCACCAAACCCGTCGACGCGGAGGACCTGCTCGCCTGCATCGAGCGCTGGCTCGACGCCCGCTGACCGGGAACGACCACACCGGCGCCCCGCCCGGCGTCCGTGCCCGGCCCGTCGGCACGACACCGGTCCTGGTGCCGTTCCGCTCGCGGGTCTGGGTCAGCCGGTGCGCGACGACGATCGCGGTGCGGCCGTCGTCGATCAGCGCGGCGGCCCCGGCCTCGAGGCCGGGGCCGCCGCGCTGATCGACGACGGCCGCACCGCGATCGTCGTCGCGCACCGGCTGACCCAGACCCGCGAGCGGAACGGCACCAGGACCGGTGTCGTGCCGACGGGCCGGGCACGGACGCCGGGCGGGGCGCCGGTGTGGTCGTTCCCGGTCAGCGGGCGTCGAGCCAGCGCTCGATGCAGGCGAGCAGGTCCTCCGCGTCGACGGGTTTGGTGACGTAGTCGCTGGCCCCGGACGAGATGCTCTTCTCCCGGTCGCCGTGCATGGCCTTGGCGGTGACGGCGATGATCGGCAGGTCGGCGTACTTGGGCATGGCGCGGATGGCCGCGGTCGCCTCGTAGCCGTCCATCTCCGGCATCATGACGTCCATCAGGATCAGGTCGATGTCGTCGTGCCGGGCGAGCACCTCGATGCCCTTGCGGCCGTTCTCGGCGTAGACGACCTCCATCCCGTGCAGTTCGAGGATGTTGGTCAGGGCGAAGACGTTGCGGGCGTCGTCGTCGACCACCAGCACCTTGCGGCCGGCCAGGTTCTCCGCGATGCCGGAGACACCGGCGATCGTGTCGACGTGCATCGGCGGGGGCAGGACCGGGTGACCGGCTTCGGTCGACAGGTGCAGGGTGATGCGCTCGCGCAGTTCGTCCAGGCTCGACAGCGATTCCAGCGGCCGGGTCTGGGCGAGGGCCTGCAGCAGGGTGTCGTTGCCCAGCGGCGCGTGCTGGGTGCGGAACACCAGCACCGGCAGGTCGCGCAGCTCCGCCTCGTCGTGCAGGGCCTTGAGGAAGTTCGGGCCGCTGTCGGCCGGCATGGCCAGGTCGAGCACCACCGCGTGGAAGCGCTGCGCCCGCAGGTCCGCGACGGCCGTGTCCGGGTCGACCGCGGTCACCACGTCGATCGGCCCGTGGGTCTCGGCCACGGCGATCGCGGCGCCCCGGGCGATCAGTGTCAGCAACCCTTCGGGACTGTTCTCGACGACCAGCAGCCGGCGCGGTGCGGCCGGTCCGGCCGGCGGCAGCGGCATCACCAGGTCGGTCATCACCGGGGTCGGCGCGACCGGCGCGACCGGCACGCTGACCCGCTGGACCGGCATGTAGAGGGTGAACGTGCTGCCCTGCCCCAGCACGCTCTGGGCCCGGATCTCGCCGCCGAGCAGCCAGGCGATCTCCCGGCTGATGGACAGGCCGAGCCCGGTGCCGCCGTAGCGGCGGCTGGTGGTGCCGTCGGCCTGCTGGAAGGCGTCGAAGATCGCGGTGAGCTGCTGCTCGGCGATGCCGATCCCGGTGTCGGTCACCCGGAAGGCGATCACCGTGTCCTGCTCGGCCAGCGCCGGGGACAGCTCGTCGCGCCGGGCCCGGTCGATGCGCAGCCGGACCCCGCCCTGCTCGGTGAACTTGACCGCGTTGGAGAGCAGGTTGCGCAGCACCTGCCGCAGCCGCTGCTCGTCGGTGAACAACCCGGCCGGTACGTCGGCCGCGGTGGACACCTGGAAGTCCAGGCCGCGGGAGGTGGTCAGCGGGCGGAACGTGGCCTCGACGTAGTCCAGCAGGTTGCGCAGCTCGAACGCTTCCGGTGCGATGTCCATCTTGCCGGCCTCGACCTTCGACAGGTCCAGGATGTCGTTGATCAGCTGCAGCAGGTCGGTGCCGGCCGAGTGGATGACGGTCGCGTACTCCACCTGCTTCGGGGTCAGGTTCCGGTTCGGGTTCTGCGCCAGCAGCTGCGCGAGGATCAACAGCGAGTTCAACGGCGTACGCAGTTCGTGGCTCATGTTGGCCAGGAACTCCGACTTGTACTTCGAGGCGAGCGCGAGCTGCTGGGCCCGGGCCTCGAGTTCCTGGCGGGCCTGCTCGATCTCGGAGTTCTTCGTCTCGATGTCGCGGTTCTGCCGGGCCAGCAGCGACGCCTTGTCCTCCAGGTCCGCGTTCGAGCGTTGCAGCTCCTCCGAGCGGGCCTGCAGTTCCTCGGAGCGGGCCTGCAGCTCGGCGGCGAGCCGCTGCGACTCGGTCAGCAGCACGTCGGTACGGGCGTTGGCCACCATCGTGTTCACGTTGACGCCGATGGTCTCCATCAGCTGGTCCAGGAAGTCGTGGTGCACCTGCGTGAACCGGGTCATGCTGGCCAGTTCGATGACGCCGAGCGCCTGGTCCTCGACGAGGATGGGCAGCACGACGATCTGCATCGGGGTGACCGAGCCGAGGCTGGACGAGACGGTGAAGTACTCGGCCGGCATCTCGTCGACGACGATGCGCCGTTTCCCGACGGCGGCCTGCCCGACCAGGGACTCACCCAGGGCGTAGCGGCGGCCGGCGCCGTTGTGCCCGTAGCTGCCGACCACTCTCAGGTCCGCGCCCGCACCGGCCTCCTCGACCAGCAGGAACGTGCCCAGCTGGGCACCGACCAGCGGCACCAGCTCGTTCATCACCAGGGAGGCGACCACCTCGAGGTCCCGATGGCCCTGCATGAGCGAGGAGATGCGGGCCAGGTTGGTCTTGAGCCAGTCCTGTTCCTGGTTGGCCCGGGTGGTCTCGCGCAGCGACTCCACCATGAAGTTGATGTTGTCCTTGAGCTCGGCGACCTCACCGGAGGCGTCCACCGTGATCGACCGGGTCAGGTCGCCGGTGGCCACGGCGCTGGTGACCTCGGCGATCGCGCGGACCTGCCGGGTCAGGTTCCCGGCGAGCTCGTTGACGTTCTCGGTCAGCCGCTTCCACGTACCGGAGACGCCTTCGACCTCGGCCTGGCCGCCCAGCCGGCCCTCGCTGCCGACCTCCCGGGCCACCCGGGTGACCTCCGCGGCGAAACTGGAGAGCTGGTCGACCATCGTGTTGATGGTGGTCTTGAGTTCCAGGATCTCGCCGCGTGCGTCGACGTCGATCTTCTTGGTCAGGTCGCCCTGCGCGACGGCGGTGGTCACCTGGGCGATGTTGCGCACCTGACCGGTCAGGTTGTTCGCCATCGAGTTGACGTTGTCGGTCAGGTCCTTCCACGTGCCGGCGACGTTCGGGACCCGGGCCTGCCCGCCGAGCCGGCCCTCGGTGCCGACCTCACGGGCCACCCGGGTCACCTCGTCGGCGAACGCGGACAGCGTGTCGACCATCGTGTTGATCGTCTGCGCCAGGACCGCGACCTCGCCCTTGGCCTCGACGGTGATCTTGCGGCTCAGGTCGCCCTGGGCCACCGCGGTCGCCACCAGCGCGATCGAGCGCACCTGGTTGGTCAGGTTGGACGCCATCACGTTGACGTTGTCGGTCAGGTCCTTCCAGGTCCCGCCGACGTTGAGCACCCGGGCCTGCCCGCCGAGCCGGCCCTCGGTGCCGACCTCACGGGCCACCCGGGTCACCTCGTCGGCGAACGCGGAGAGCTGGTCGACCATCGTGTTGATGGTCTCCTTCAGTTCGGCGATCTCCCCGCGGGCGTCGACCCGGATCTTCTGCGTCAGGTCACCGCGGGCCACCGCGGTGGTCACCTCGGCGATGCTGCGCACCTGAGCGGTCAGGTTGTCACCCATGACGTTGACCGACTCGGTGAGGTCCTTCCACGTGCCGGAGACACCCTTGACGTCGGCCTGCCCGCCCAGCCGGCCTTCGGTGCCGACCTCCCGGGCGACCCGGGTCACCTCGTCGGCGAAGCTCGACAGCTGATCCACCATCGTGTTGATGGTGTTCTTCAGCTCCAGGATCTCGCCCCGGGCGGTCACGATGATCTTCTGCGACAGGTCACCGCGGGCCACCGCGGTCGCCACCTGGGCGATGCTGCGTACCTGGTCGGTCAGGTTGCCGGCCATGAAGTTCACCGAGTCGGTCAAGTCACGCCACGTCCCGGCGACGCCGCTGACCTGCGCCTGACCGCCCAGCCGGCCGTCGGTGCCGACCTCCCGGGCGACCCGGGTCACCTCGTCGGCGAAGCTCGACAGCTGATCCACCATCGTGTTGATGGTCGACTTGAGCTCCAGGATCTCGCCGCGCGCGTCGACGGTGATCTTCTGCGACAGGTCACCGCGGGCGACCGCCGTGGTCACCTGGGCGATGTTGCGGACCTGGTTGGTCAGGTTGCCGGCCATGAAGTTCACCGAGTCGGTCAGGTCACGCCACGTCCCGGCGACGCCGGGGACCTCGGCCTGCCCGCCCAGCCGGCCCTCGCTGCCGACCTCACGGGCGACCCGGGTCACCTCGTCGGCGAACGACGACAGCTCGTCGACCATCGTGTTGATGGTGTTCTTGAGCTCCAGGATCTCGCCGCGCACGTCGACGGTGATCTTCTGCGACAGGTCACCCCGGGCCACCGCCGTCGCCACCTGGGCGATGTCCCGGACCTGGTCGGTCAGGTTGCCGGCCATCGCGTTCACCGAGTCGGTCAGGTCCTTCCAGGTGCCGGAGACCCCGGGCACCTCCGCCTGACCGCCGAGCTGCCCCTCGGTGCCGACCTCCCGGGCCACCCGGGTCACCTCGGAGGTGAACAGCGACAGCTGATCGACCATGCCGTTGAAGACGGTCGCGATCTCGCCGAGCAGTCCCTCGCCGTCGTCGGGCAGCCGCGTGCCGAAGTCACCGTCGCGCACCGCCGTCAGCCCGGCCAGCAGCTGACGCAGGTCGCGGTCGGCCACCGCCGCACCGGCTCCGGAGGACCGTACCGTCAGATCGTCGCCCACAGCGTCTCCACCACTCGTCGCGTCACCGCCACACCGCTTGATCACCGCGGTCATGGCCGGCGGTAAGTATGCACTGGCCGTTACGCCAATCGCACAGACGCACCCCACCACGGCCGGAGAGGCCGGATGATCCCGAATCGCTCACTTGTCTCTGCCACTTGTATTCATCGAATGTTGCGGTGGTAAATGACTGCGCCATCGCGCGCAACATTCCTGACATCAATGCCCCGACGACTCCCTCACAGGATCCACTGAAATGTCCACACCCGATCATCCGTTCGGCCCATGATCCCAGTTCATCATCGGTGATCCATTATCCAAAACACGGTTCACCTGCACCTTTCGACAGCCATTTCCGGCATGCCCGAATCGGTGTTGCGGCCGCGTTTCCGCCTCGAAAACGTCTCGGCCCGCATTGCAAAATTGCCGACAGCGGACTTGAAAGGGATCGACGTCCGGCGGTTAGTGTCTTTCGGAACGGCGGGACCAGAGCCCGTCGATTTGCGGGGAAGAGGAATAAGACATTGGCTGCCGCCGTCATGGTTTTCGTCTCGGTGGTTCTCTCGGCATTCGCAGCAGTCACGCTGTGGTGGACGATGCACGCCTGGCGCACGCCGGAAACCCTGGCCGCCACCCGGTTCGCACCGCCCGACGGAGAACAGCACCTGACCTTCTCGCTCCTGGTCCCGGCCCGGCACGAGCAGGCCGTCCTGGAACACACCGTGGAGCGGCTGCTCCGGTCCACCCACGAAGCCTTCGAGATCATCATCATCGTCGGGCACGACGACCCGGACACCGCCACCGTCGCGCACCGGGTCGCGGCGACCGCACCGGGACGGATCCTCGTGGTCACCGACCACAACGAGGTGAAGAACAAGCCGCGAGCCCTGAACACCGCGCTGCCGTACGCGCGGGGTGACGTCGTCGGCGTGTTCGACGCCGAGGACCAGGTCCACCCCGACCTGCTGGAACACGTCGACCACGCGTTCCGGGCGACCGGCGCCGACGTCGTGCAGGGCGGCGTCCAGCTGATCAACTTCCACTCGAGCTGGTACAGCCTGCACAACTGCCTCGAATACTTCTTCTGGTTCCGCAGCCGGCTGCACCTGCACGCCAAGAAGGGGTTCATCCCGCTCGGCGGCAACACCGTCTTCGTCCGTACGGACGTGCTGCGCGCCGCCAACGGCTGGGACGGCACCTGCCTCGCCGAGGACTGCGACCTGGGCGTGCGCCTGTCGAGCCGCGGATCCAAGGTGGTCGTGGCGTACGACTCGACGATCGTCACCCGCGAGGAGACCCCGCACTCACTGCACGGGTTGCTCAAGCAGCGCACCCGCTGGCACCAGGGCTTCCTGCAGGTGCTGCGCAAGGGCGAGTGGCGTCGGCTGCCCACGCTGGGCCAGCGCACCCTGGCCCGCTACACGCTGACCAGCCCGTTCCTGCAGGCGTTCTCGGGGGTGGTCATCCCGGTCGGAGTGGCGATCGCGCTCTGGGCCGACCTGCCGGTGCTCGTCGCCCTGTTCACCTTCCTGCCGGTGCTGCCGATGGTGGCCACGCTGCTGTTCCAGGTGATCGGCCTGCGCGACTTCGGTCAGGAGTACCAGCTGTCGATCAAGTGGCATCACTACGCCCGTTTGATCATCGGAGCTTTCCCGTACGCGATCGTCCTGGCCCTGGCGGCACTGCGAGCCGTCTGGCGCGAGTACACCGGCCGCCGTAACTGGGAACTGACCTCCCACGTCGGGGCGCATCTGAACGAGGTGGCCCCAGCATGACCGCCTGCACCGAGCGGCACCCACCTCGCGCCGATCAGCATGGCCGCAGGCGAGGGCCAGAAGGGCATGCCAAGGAGGGCACAGCATGACCGCCTGCACCGAGCGGCACCCACCTCGCGCCGATCAGCATGGCCGCAGGCGAGGGCCAGAAGGGCATGCCGAGGGAGGCACCGCATGACCACTGTTGAACTCGCCAAGCCGATCTCGGTCGTGCCGGCCGCGGCTCACGACGTACGCGCAAGAATGGATCTTGTTCTTGCTCTGGGCCTGACCGCGGTGATCGTGACGCTGCTGGCCTGGAACATCACCGGATTCCCGTCGGCCAGCGACGACGAGGGCACCTACCTGGCGCAGGCCTGGGCGGTGCAGCACGGCCGCGGCCTGGCGCACTACACCTACTGGTACGACCACCCGCCGCTGGCCTGGATCCAGCTGGCCGGCCTCGCGTGGATCCCGGCGTGGCTTGCCCCCGGCCTGACCGCGGTCGCCGCCGGACGGATCGCGATGCTGCCCGTCCAGGCGGCCGGCCTGCTGCTGGTGTACCTGGTGACCCGGCGCCTCGGCCGGTCGCGCTGGACGGCGTCGCTCGCCCTGATCACTTACGGTCTGTCGCCGCTCTATCTGACCATGGGCCGGCAGATCTACCTCGACTCGTTCGCGGTGGTGTGGATGCTCGGGGCGCTCGCGCTGGCCCTCTCGCCGCGCAGACACCTGTGGCACTTCGCGGCGGCCGGCGGCGCGGCCGCGGTGGCCGTGCTGTCGAAGGAGACGATCGCCGTCGTCCTGCCGGCCGTGCTGGTGGCGCTCTGGCAGAGCACGGCTCGCAGCTCGACCCGGCCGTGGGCGCTCGGCGCGTTCACCAGCGGCCTGGTGCTGGTCGGCTGCTTCTACCCGCTCTACGCGGTGCTGCGCGGGGAGCTGTTCCCCGGCGCCGGGCACGTGTCGCTGATCGGCGCCTGGCAGTTCCAGCTCGGCTCACGGTCCGGGTCGGGCAGCGTCTTCTCGGCCGGGTCGGGCGCGTCGTCGCTGCTGCACTCATGGCTCTACTACGACCCGGTGATCCTGATCGCCGGAGCGGTGGCCGGTTTCGCCGGGCTCGCGCTGCGCCAGGTCCGGCCGGTCGCCCTCGCCGGCACGATCCTGGTCCTGGTCGCGCTGCGGCCGGGCGGTTACCTCCCGGCCATGTACGTCGTCCAGGTCCTCCCGTTCTTCGCGATCGCGATCGCCGGCGTCCTCGCCGCCGTCGTCGCCGCCCTCCCCCCGGCGCACGTCCGGTGGCGGTGGGCCGTGCTCACGCCGGCGGTCGCGCTGACCGTCGCGGTGATCGCCCCGCAGTGGTACGTCGGTGACCGCCGCGCCCTGACCACCGACGACAACGCCCCGTACGCGCAGGCCGCCGCCTACCTCCACGATCAGCTCCCGGGCCGGTCGGGCGGAACCGTCGTCGTCGACGACGTGCTCTGGCTCGACTGCGTGGACGCCGGCTACCCGCCCGACGAAGTCCTCTGGTTCTACAAGGTCGACCTGGACTCGGCCGTCGCGAAACGGCTGCCTCACGGCTGGCGCGACGTCGACTACGTCGTGTCGACCCCGGCCATGCGCCAGGACCCGAACAGCCTGCCGACCGTACGGACCCTGCTGACGAATTCGACCGTGATCGCCTCGTTCGGCCCGCAGGACGGTCGCATCGAGATCCGCCGCGTGCACAAGGAGCTGCCATGACCGTCACCACCGACCGGAGCAAGGTGCGCGCGACGATGCGCGGAACCATCGGCGAACCGCCGGCACGGACCGCGCTGCGGCAGACCGTGGTGGTGCCGACCTTCAACGAGCGCGACAACATCGCCACCCTGCTCGGCCGGCTCGCCGCGGCGCTGCCGGCCGGCGAGACCGAGATCGTGTTCGTCGACGACAGCACCGACGACACTCCCGAGGTCATCCGGGCCGCGGCGCGCAACTGCCCGATCCCGGTCGTCGTGCACCACCGCGAGGACGGCGCCGGCGGCCTCGGCGGCGCCGTCGTCGAGGGCATGCGCCTGGCCCGCGGCGAGTGGATCGTGGTGATGGACGCCGACTTGCAGCATCCGCCGGAGATCGTGCCGGGCCTGGTCGGGGCCGGCGCCCGCGACGGCGCCGACCTGGTCGTCGGCAGCCGGTACGCCGGTGGCGGCAACCGCGACGGCCTCGCCGGCGGCTACCGGCGGATCGTCTCCGGCGGCTCGACGGTCGTCACCAAGCTGATCTTCCGGAACTCGCTGCTGCAGGTGAGCGACCCGATGAGCGGCCTGTTCGCCATCCGCGCCAGCTCGCTGGAGGTCGAGGAACTGCGGCCGCTCGGCTACAAGATCCTGCTGGAGCTGGTGGTCCGCAACCGGCCCGGCCGGATCGTCGAGGTGCCGTACGCGTTCCAGCCCCGGCACGCCGGCGAGTCGAAGTCGTCGCTGGCCGAGGGCCTGCGCTTCGTCAAGCACCTGGGGTTGCTGCGCTTCGGCGCCCAGCGGGCCCGGATGCTGCTGTTCGGGCTGATCGGCATCTCCGGGCTGCTGCCCAACCAGGCGGTGCTCTGGGCCCTCACCCATCTGGCCGGCGTGCACTACCTGCCGGCCGCGGTGATCGCGAACATGGTGGCGGTCGGCTGGAACTTCGCGCTGGTCGACCGGCTCCTGTACCGCAGTCGCCGCGACCGGCCCTTCGCCGGCCGGTTCACCCGCTTCTTCCTGCTCGGCAACGCCGACCTGCTGCTGCGCATCCCGCTGCTGGCGCTGCTGGTCGACGGCGCCCACCTCGGGGTCCTCTGGGCGAACCTGATCACGCTGGTGATCTCGTTCGCAGCCCGGTTCGCCGTCTCCGACAAGGTCATCTACCGGGCCCGAGCGCTGAAGCCAGTGCCGGCATGACGGCGCCACGGCCCTGGGTGAGCAGAACGGACCGCAAGCGCATCGCCCAGGTTCTCGTCGTCGCCCTCCTCGCCGCTCTGGTGCCGACCGCGGCGCACGCCGGCGCCAACCTGGTCGCCAACCCGGGCGTCGAAGGACTCGCCGGCAACGGGTTCCCGGTCTGCTGGGAGAGGTCCGGCTGGGGTGACCAGAACTTCACTTTCGGCCTGTCCCACCCCGGGCACACCGGCGCCAACGCCATGCAGATCACGCTCGTGACCGCGTCGAACGGCGACCGCAAGGCGATGATGCTGGAGAACCCGTCGTGCGCACCGAACGTCACGCCGGGACACCAGTACGACCTCTCCGCCTGGTACACGACCACCACCGCGAACACGGTCATGACCATGTTCCGGCACGACGTCGCGCACGGCTGGGTGTACTGGACCGACCTGGCCACCCTGCCGGTCACCGCGACGTGGACGCGGAAGACCGTCCGCACCCCGCCGGTCCCGGCCGGCACCGACCAGATCGTCTGGGGCGTCACCGTCTACGGCGTCGGCACGCTGCGGACCGACGACTACGCCATGGACGACGTCACCGCCCCGGCCCCCGGCACCTCGTGCAGTGCCGGGGACGCCTGCACCAAGGGCGTCTGGCAGGTGATGCCGTTCACCTCACCGGTCCGCGGCATCCACACGGTCGTGCTGAAGAACGGTGACGTGCTGCTCGTGGCCGGCTCGGGCAACGATCCCGACGCGTTCGCGGCCGGCACGTTCACCACCGCCGTCTACCACCCGTCGACCGGGACGTTCACCACCGTGCCGACCCCGGCCGACCTGTTCTGCGCCGGTCACGTGCAACTGCCCGACGGGCGGGTGCTGATCATGGGCGGGAACAAGGCGTACCCGGCCGCCGACGGCAGCCACGGCTACGAAGGCCTGAAGAACTCCTACGTCTTCGACCCGGCGACCAACTCGTATTCGCGGGTCAACGACATGACCGCGGGCAGCTGGTACCCGTCGGCCACGGTGCTGGGCAACGGCGACGTGATCTCGCTCGGCGGCCTCGGCGAGGACTCGTCCGGCACGGTCGCCACCCAGTACTTCAAGACCAGCGAGTCACGGTGGCTCAGCCTGAACGAGGCCCACCAGACGTGGAACTTCTGGGGCCTGTACCCGTCGATGATCCTCATGCAGGACGGGCGGCTGTTCTACTCCGGCAGCCACGTGTTCGGCGACGGACTGCCCGGCACCGGCTCGTCGATCTACGACTACGGCACCGGCACCATCACCCCGGTCCGCGGCCTGCAGAACAAGGACCAGCGCGACCAGTCGATGAGCGTGCTGCTCCCACCGGCCCAGGACCAGAAGGTGATCACCATGGGCGGCGGCAACATCAACACCAACGTCGACGCCAACCCGCTCACCGACATCATCGACCTCAAACAGCCCGACCCGGTCCACATCGCCGGCCCGCCGCTGCCGGCCGCCAAGATGTACGTCTCCGCGGTGCTGCTGCCCGACGGCAAGGTCTTCGAGACCGGCGGCGGCCTGCACAACCGCGCCGACCCGGTCTACGAAGCCTCCATGTACGACCCCGCGGCCAACACGTTCATCGCCGGCATGGCCACCGACCCGGTGCCCCGCACCTACCACTCGTCGGCGTTCCTGCTGCCCGACGGGCGGGTCATGGCCGTCGGCGACAACCCGGGCAACGGCACGTTCGACATGCGGCTGTCGGTCTACTCACCGCCCTACCTGTTCCAGGGCGCCCGTCCGCAGATCTTGACGATCCCACCAACCGATTGGGCGTACGGGTCCACGCAGTCGATCACCGTCGACGGCCCGGTCCTCAAGGCCGAACTGATCCGCCCCGAAGCCGTGACCCACTCCAGCGACCCCAACCAACGGTTCGTCGACCTTCCCATGTCGGTGAACGGCACCACCATCGGCCTCAACGTGACCAGCAACCCGAACATCGCCCCGCCCGGCTGGTACATGCTGTTCGTCGTCGGCACGAACGGCGTCCCGTCCGTCGCCCAGTGGGTGCACCTCGGATGACCGCCCGTCGCCTCTTCTCCCTCACCGCGGTGGTCGCACTGGTCGCGGCCGCCGCGGCGGTGCTGGTGCTGCTCGGGCGGGCCGCCCTCACACCGGGTGACCCGCCCTCGCCGCTCGCCGCCGCCGCCGAGCCCTCCTCACCACCCGCACCGGTCCCGTCGGAGCCGGCGCCTCCGCCACCCGGGAAGCCGGTCCCCGCGGCCACTCCCCCGGCGAACCCGGTGCCCGCCGCCGCACCGGCCCCGTTCGTGCAGCACTTCGCCAGTGGCGCCACCGCCGGCCCGCTGCCCCGGCGGAAGTCACCGACGGCGACAGTCGACGTGCCCGCCTTCGTCGACGGCTGCGACCACAACTACGGGACGCCCACCCAGTGCGTCCCGCTGACCTTCCCACCCGGCGTCACCGACAGATGCGCCTGGCTGGCGGCGCACGGCTTCACCCAGCTGCTCGTCGCCGGCCGGGACGACCAGCACCTCGACCCCGACGGCGACGGCACCGCGTGCGACTGATCAGCATCGGTCATCGCCGGGTGCACACCGGCACCGGTTCCGCGCCGGGGAAGTCCCGGCTCCAATCGACGCTGACCGGGTCGGTGCAGGCCCGCCGGATGACGGCGTCGAGGTCACTGTCGATGTGCCACAGCCCCGACTTGCCGTCCAGCAGCGAGAGCCTGTCGCCGTCGAGGCGGGGTGAGCTCAGGCGCAGGCCCTGCACGCGCAGCAGAAGCAGTCGCCGGCCGCTGTGGGCGTCCCAGACCCGGGCCTCGGCACCGTCGACGACGGCGACGGTCTGCCCGCCGGCGTCGAAGGCCGCGACGGCGGTCTCGTCCAATCCGTCGGCGCGAGCCACGACCCGTGGCGCCAGCGGATCGGCGACGTTCACCATCGTCATGGTGGCGTTGCCCAGGTACGAGGTGACGGCGATCAGTTGGCCCGGCCCGGCCCGGACGACGGCCGGGTGCGGAACGCGCAGCACGGTCGCGGTCAGGTGGCCGTCCGGAGTCCAGTTCTCGATGACGTCCTGGTCGCCGTCGCGGCGGCTGACGATGATGCCGGAGCCGTCGGCGAGCACGGCGGTGCCGACGACGCCGACGACCGGCAGCCGGCGTGCCACCTGATCGGCCGGCCGCCACACCCGGGCCGACCCGTCGGCACCGACCGCGCTCAGCAGGGAGCCGTGGTGGTCCATGCCGTCCAACCTCCCGAGGCCGTCCGGCGCCGCGATCCGATGCGGGTGGTCGAGGTCGGTCAGATCCCAGAGCTCGGAGTGGTCCGGCCCGCTCCGATAGATCGCGCGTTGCTCGTCGCCGCTGCTCAGGTACCGGTAGCTACTCGCGGTGGGCAGCCGGCCCGCGGGTAGCCACGCCCGGCCGTCACGCCGCCAGAGCTGTTCGTCGCCGGACTCAGCGGCGTACGTGGCCGCGTACCGGCCGGGTGGCTCGACGAATCCGCGCCCGAGGGTGGTGGCGCCGGCGGCCGCGTTCGCCAGCACCAGCGCGTCACGGGCCTCGGTGGTGGGTGCGAGCCGATAGGCCGCCAGGGCCAGTCCGGCGGCCTCACGGGGCCGCCCGGCGATCATGTCGCGGGCGGTGGCGGACGCCCGCAGGGAGAGCGCCTCGTTGCGCTGCCGGGTCGCCCGCTGCTGCGCGGCCACCGCGGCCACCGTCGTGCCGGCCAGCAGGACCGCCAGGGCGGCCAGCCCGGCCGCGAGCCGGCGCAGGCGGCGGGCGGCGCGCCGGCCGGCCTGCGCCCGCGCCCGGTCGGCGCGGAGGCCGGCGTCGAGGAACTCGCGTTCGTGCGGGTTGAGCCGATCCCGCAGGGCACCCGCCTGGTCGAGGACCGCTCCGCGGTAGAGGAGGTCGGGGTCCCGGCTGTGTTCCTCCCAGGCCAGGGCCGCCTCGGTGAGCCGATGCTGGACGCGCAGGTTCTCCCGGTCGGCGGCGATCCAGCCGGCCAGCCGCGGCCAGGCGCTCAGCAGTGTCTCGTGGATCAGCTCGACACTGTCGCGGTTGATGGTGATCAGCCGGGCGGCGGCAAGGCGATCGAGCAGGGCGCCGGGCGTGGCGAGGTCGGCCCGCCGGGCCCGTCGTCTGGTGTCCTCGACGCCGTCGCCCGGCGTCACCAGACGGGTGAACAACAGCCGGGCAGCCTGCCGCTCGTCCGGGGTGAGCTGCTCGAAGGTGGACTCGGCGGTCCGGGCGAGCGCGTGGTCGATACCGCCCGCGTCCTGGTAACCGGTCAGGGTGAGAACCACGCCCCGGCGGCGCTGCCAGGTCTCGGCGAGCGCGTGCGACACCAGCGGGAGCGCGTTCGGCTGCCCGGCGACATCAGCGATGAGGCGGGCGACCAGCGCGGTCTCGATCGTCGCCCCGGCGTGCGCGGCCGGCTCGGTGACCGCCGACCGCAGTTCCTCGGTCGACATGGGGCCGAGCAGGATCTGCGCGCGATGCAGCGTGGTCACCAGCTCGGGATACCGTGCGCAATGGCCGTAGAAGTCGGCGCGCACCCCGATCACGATGCGAGCCTTCGGCCCGGCGGCCCCGGTCAGTGCCCGGATCAGCCAGAGCCGGCCGGCTTCACCGCAGACCGTGAACACTTCCTCGAACTGGTCGACCACCAGCAGCACGTCGCCGCCGGCCTTCGCGAGCCAGCCGCGCAACGCCTCGGGGCCGGCGGCCAGGTCGCCGCGGACCCGGGCCACCGGCTCGTCGGCGAGCTGCGCCACGGCCGCCGCCAGCTCGGTGATCGGATCCGCCCCCGGTGTGACCACTATCGGGGTGCTCTCGGTGCGGGCGACCAGCCCGGCCCGGAGCAACGACGACTTACCTGAACCGGAGGAGCCGAAGACCCCGACGAACGGCCGTTCACCGACCAGCGTCACGAGGGCCGTGGTGACCGCCTCGCGGCCGAAGAACCGATCGGCGTCGTCGACCTGATAGGCGGCCAACCCGACGTACGGAGCGGCTGCGCCGGAGTCCTTGCCCGGTAGCGCCGCGGCGAGGTGCCGCCACCGCTCGGTCCATGCGCCGGCGTCGCCGCCGCACGCCCGGACGACCGCACGGGTGATGGCCAGGCTGGGCAGACGACGGCCGGACAACGCGTCGGACAATGCCGCCGCCGAATAGTTCGTCCGCTTCCCCAGCTCCCGATACGAGAGCCGGCCGGCCCCGAGGCGCAGTCGGCGCAGGTCACCGGCGAAGCGGAGCAGCGGAGTGTCCTCGGACTCCAGCGGGCGTTCCTGTCGGGGCACGTCACCTCCACCACATGCCGGCACCGCCGCGCCGTGTCCGGTGTTCGTTGTTCAGTTCCCGGCGCCGAAGCTGAACATCCCGCGGCTACCTAAGGTCGGAAGCCGCCCCTCTCCACAGTAGATCGCGCCGAGGTGGCGTTCTCCATCCCTGAACAACAGCAACTCCCGGAACAGCAAGGAGCTGTGAATGCGACTGTCCCGCGTCGTCATCGTGGCGGCGGCTGCCCTACTGGCCTGCTCGCCCGCCGCTTGCGGCTCCAGCGAGAAGAACGCCGACAAACAGGCGGCCGCCGGCGCCGCGGACAATACCGGAGCCCTGATCGGCGTCACCATGCCCACGCGAGCGTCGCAGCGGTGGAACGGTGACGGCGAGAACGTCAAGAAGGATCTCGAGGCGCTCGGCTACAAGGTCGACCTCCAGTACGCCGAGGATGACATCCCGACCCAGGTGAACCAGCTGGAGAATCAGATCACCAAGGGCGCCAAGCTGCTGATCATCGCATCGATCGACGGCACCGCGATGACCTCGCAACTGCAGAGCGCGGCGGCCGCGAAGATTCCGGTCATCGCCTACGACCGGCTCATCCTCAAGTCCCCCGACGTCGACTACTACGCCACCTTCGACAACTACAAGGTCGGCGTGCAGCAGGCCACCTCGCTGCTCGTCGGCCTGAAACTGCGCAACGCCGACGGTACGCCCGGATCCGCCAAGGGCCCGTTCAACATCGAACTGTTCGCCGGCTCGCCCGACGACAACAACGCCACGTTCTTCTACAACGGTGCGATGTCGGTCCTCCAGCCGTACCTGGACAAGGGCACGCTCAAGGTGCCGAGCAGGCAGACCGATTTCAAGACGATCGCGATCCTGCGGTGGCAGGCCCGGACCGCGCAGGACCGCATGGAGAACCTGCTGACGTCGACCTACCGGGCCGGCCTGAAGGTGGACGGGGTGCTGTCACCCTACGACGGCCTGTCGGTCGGGATCGTCTCCGCTCTCAAGAGCAACGGCTACGGCGCCGCCGGGCAGCCCTATCCGGTGATCACCGGCCAGGACGCCGAGGTCGCCTCGGTGAAATCGATCATCGCCGGCGAGCAGTACTCCACGATCTTCAAGGACTACCGCGATCTCGCGAAGACCAGTGCACAGATGGCCGACGCGATTCTGAAAGGCGGCAAGCCCGCCACGAACAACGACAAGGACTACGACAACGGGGTGAAGGTGGTGCCGTCGATGCTGCTCGACACCACGATCGTGAACAAGGCCAACTATGAGAAGGCGCTGATCGACAGCGGCTTCTACCAACGCACCCAACTGCAGTGACGAAGCCGGCTCCCGGCGTCACGCCGGTCACCGTCCCCGCAGGACGGTGACCGGCGGACGATCAGGCGACGTCGATGGCGTCCAACTCGGCGTAATTCGCCCCCTTGCCGTACGAAATCGTGTTCGTCCCGGCCTTGAGCGTCACGTCCCGCTCACTGGTCTGCCAGTTGTCCCACCCCGTGACCGGGTAGTCGACGGTGCCGGCCGCCACGCCGTTGACGACCAGGGTGTGGCCGGCCGCCCCGCCGTCCGAGCCGTTGGCGAACCGCGTCGAGAGCCGGTACACCCCGGCCCGCGGCACGTACACGGTGAACGTGACCCGGCTGTCGGCGAAGTCGATGCCACCGACCACGGCCCCGTTACTGGCACCTCCGGCCGCGTACCGCGCGTTGGCCCGCGTGAAGTCCGCGTCCTCCGCCTCGTAGCGGATCCGCGCGCCCGCCACGATCGGACGGCTGCCCTGCCAGTCCAGCCGCTGCGAGTAGACCGCCCGGTAGGTGAACGTGGGATCCCAGCCGTGGAAGACGATCCGGTCCCGCCCGTCCGGCCCGGTCACCACGTCCTGCCCGCCGGGCCCGCGCACCGCACCCGCGAACGCGTCCGTGGTCATCAGCGGAACATCCGATTTGGTGTACGGCCCGCGCAAGCTCGGCGACGTCGCATAGCTGCTCACATAGCTGCCGTTGCCGAAGAAGTTCGCCGAGTAGAACAACACGTACGTCCGGCCGTGCTTCCACAGGGTGGGCGCTTCCACCAACGTACCCTCGAAGGGCTTGTTCTGTTTGATCAGCTGCGACTCGGTGCCGGTGCGTCGCAGGCCGTCCGCGCTGACCTGCTGCAGATGCAGCCAGGTGTCCTGCGCGCAGCAGTTGCCGTCGTTCTTCCACAGGATGTAGCGGCGCCCGTTCTCGCTGAACGAGGAGGCGTCGATCGCGCCACCGATCTCCGGGGTGCAGACCAGCGCGGCGTCGCGCGGCACGAACGGTCCGCCCGGCGACGTCGCGGTCGCGGCCCCGATGCACTGCTTTCCGGAGGTACGGTCGTGGGCCGTGTACCACATGACGAAACTCTTCGGCCCGGTCGCGAACACCTCCGGCGCCCAGACGCCGTGATCACCGGTACCGCCGGGTGGGAAGGTCCAGTCGGAGTCGGCCCACGCACCGAGCGTCGGCAGCGCGTCACCGGCCTGCACCGTCCAGGTGACCAGATCGGTGGAAGTGGCCCACTTGATGTGCCGGCCGTCGCTGTTGGTGGCGTAGGCGTAGTAGGTACGCCCGACCTTCATCACGTCCGGATCGGCGAAATTCTCGTCGATGACCGGCCCGGACACCACGGCCTTGACCGTCGGCACGGTCTCGTGCGGCATCGCGGCCAGGGTCGGAACGGGTGCGGCGGCCGTGACGGTGAGCAGGCCGGCGGTGAAAAGCAGGAAGCCGCGCAGAGCACGGGATCGGAACACGGGTCCTCCAGTGAGTCGGTGGATCTCGGCCAGAGATGCTCGTAAATTAACCCGCCGAGCCGCCGAGCGCCGCTCAGCCGGGCCGGTACCGGAGCAACTGTCGGGGTGCGACCACTGGTTGACCTGGCGGTCGGCGCGGATCGGGAGGGGCGGCCGGTATGGACGATGCGGAGATCGATCGGCCGGGCGACCTCCGGGTCCGCCACTCGTGGGCGCGGCCCGGGCGCAGGCTACGGCCCCGCCTCACGATCGACGTCGACGCCGAGGTGGCGGCCGTCGTCACGGACCGCGACGGCCGTCTCCTGCTGGCCGTCGCCGAGAACGACGGCCAGCTGCAGCTCTGGGATCCGGCCACCGGTGAGCCGGTGGCCGGGCCGTCGCTCACCGGCCCGGCCACCTGGGCGTCGGCCAGGTCGACACCGTCTGGGCGCTGATCTGGCATGGTGGTCTCTGGCCTCCGGCCCTCCCGGCGGCACCGCTGACCGAACCAACCGAGAAGGGCTGATCCCTGCTTCGGGACACCTGCCTGGTGCAGAATCCTCGTTCGTGAACTCACCGACCCCTGCGATCGCCGTCTTCGGCACAGCTGCTGTCGTCTCCGCAACGGGCGCCGGCATGGAGTTGCCGGTGATCCGATACGGTGCCGAGATCGTGGCGATGCTGGCTTTGTCCGCAGGCGCAGCACTGACCGGCCGGCACCGCGCCTTGAGCCTCCTCGGCCTGCTGCTGGCCGGCGCGGCTCTGGCCGATCTCGCCGCGACCTGGATGACCTATCCGAATCCGGCGCCCACGGCTCCTGACGGCTGCCCAGTCGCAGACGAGGCGGTCACCGAGTACTGGACCGGCCGGCTGCGCCTGAGCCAGCTCGCGGCGGCACTGCACTTCGGCGCCCTGATCTGCGGGATTCTGGCGGTGTCAGCATTGCCCTCACGACCAGGTCTGCATCGCTGGCACCGGCCCCTGCTCGTCACGCTGGTGTCGACCCCAGCGGTCTTGATCGGCCTCTACCCGATCTACTCAGCCGACGACCGTACCGAGCTGCTGGACCGCACCACGCCGGCGATACTCACTCTGGCTGCTGCGGTCGCGCTGACGGTCCTGAGCATGACCCGCACTGCTGGCGGTCGGGCACGAATGACAGCACTCATGGCCGGCGGTGCGCTCGCCTATGTACCCGCGTTGTTCGCCGTCGAGCGGGTCGCCGGCCCGATCGTCCAGTTGCAGCATCTGTCTCCCGAGCCGGAGCCTGGCGTGTTCATGACGTGCGCCTACGGATACGGAACGCCGGCCACCTCACCTTCCACGGTCGCGTTGACCGCCGCCGGCATCCTGCTCGTCCTGGCCGCCCCCGCGCTCCTGGTGTGGGCGTCACCGCGACCAGCCGGTTGAACGCGCGTAGCGATGAACCGGCCTCGTGCCGCGTGTGGCCGTGCCGTGATCGGGTGCACGGATCTGCCGCTGATACCGCGCTGGTCAGGTGGGAAGCCGCGGAGGTCGCGGCAGGCTGTCCGGTCAGGCCGAGGCGGGCCAGGGAGCGCCGTCGGCGGTGTCGAAGCGGTAGAGGTGGTGCCTGTCGGCGGCGAACAGCGCGACCCGGTCCCCGACCGGCACCGCGGTCAGGCCGTCGAGCAGGTCGCCGTCGTCCGGGTTCCGGCCCGGCCCGGTGAGTCGGACTCCACCTTTGTGCCTCCCGCCGGATCGTCCGATCTTTCTACCAGCGGACCGCTACCAGGTTGCTCCCACCCGCCCGCGCGGCTTCGCTCAGACCGAGGTGGCGGCGTGACGATGGCGTGGTCATGCCGAATCGTCTCGCTCCGCGTCGTGCCCGGCCGGGCGTGCTGTCCCGTGGGAGCACGGCGCTGATCCTCGGCGCGTGCGGGATGCTGGTGGCGTTCCTCGTCTTCTACGCGACCGGGCTGGGCAGCGCGGAGCTGCGGACCTGGGTCACCGATCTCACGTACGTGCCGATCAGCCTGGCGAGCGTCGTCCTGGGCTTCGGGGTGTGCCGTTCCCGGAGTCTGGGTCGGCGGACCCGGCGGGCGTGGTGGTTCATCACGGCGGCGTTCGCCTGCGAGGCTTTCGCCAACACGGCCTGGTTCGTCATCGAGGCCGTGCTGCACACCAGTCCGTACCCGTCGCTCGCCGACCTCGGCTATCTCGCGTTCTTCCCGCTGCTGCTGACCGGGCTGATGCTGACCCCGGTCGACCGGCGCAGCGGTGGTGGCCGGGCCAAGCTGATGCTCGACATCGTGGTCACGGCGGTCAGCGTCGCGATGATCATGTGGTACTTCGTGCTCGGTCCGACCATCGCCGTCGCCGGTGCGCAGCCGCTGGCGGCCGCGGTGTCGATCGCCTATCCCTGCGGGGATCTGATGGCGATCTGCGGGATGGCGATCGTGCTGATGCGCGGGGCGGTCCCGGCGAGCCGGCAGGCGCTGCGCGTCCTGATCGCCGGAATGCTGGTCTTCGTGGTCGCCGACATCGCGTACGCCTATGAGGGTCTGCACAACTCGTTCGCCGGCGGGAACTGGCCGGATCTGTTCTGGCTGACCGGCAACACGCTGTTCGCGGTCAGCGCCTACCTGCAGCAGAGGAACGCCGGGCCCGGCGCCGACCACGAGCAGGAGCGGGAGGCCACGACCGACACCCGGGCCTCGGGCGTCACCGTGGTGCCGTATGTGACGGTCGCCGCCGCTTACGTGCTGGTGCTGGTCGCTTCCCGGCACACCTCGCTGTTCCCGCTGGGCGGGCTGATCATCGGCGCGGTCGTGGTCACCGGCGCGGTGGTCGTACGGCAGCTGGCGGCTCTGCGCGAGAACCGTGCCCTCGCCGTGACCGACCAGCTCACCGCGATCCCGAACCGGCGCATGGCTCAGCAGCGGCTCGCCGACACGGTGGACCGCGCGAATGCCACCGGCCGTGGCGCGGCGGTGCTGCTGCTGGACCTGGACCGGTTCAAGGAGATCAACGACGTGATCGGCCACGACGCCGGGGACGCGCTGCTGGTCGCCATCGCCCAGCGGCTCGACCGGGTGGCGAGCGGCCTGGGTCTGGCCGGCCGGCTCGGCGGCGACGAGTTCATCCTCGTGCTCGACGAGGTCACCGGCGCGGAGGACGCCGTGCGCATCGCGCGGGTCCTGCTCGGCGCGCTGAGCGAGCCGGTGGTCTACGGCGAGCACCACTTGCACACGTCGGCCAGCATCGGGGTCGCTCTCACCGGCACCGCCGGTTCGGCCGACGAGTTGCTGCAGCAGGCCGACGCCGCGATGTTCGCGGCCAAGCGGGCCGGTGCGAGCCGCTACGAGGTCTACCACCCCGGGCTGGACGTGCGGGCCCAGGAGGCGGAGCTGCGCCACGCCATCGAGAACGACCAGCTGGTCCTGCACTATCAGCCGGTCGTCGACCTGCGGACCGGGGCGACCGACGGCGTCGAGGCCCTGGTGCGCTGGGCCCACCCGAAGCGCGGGCTGCTCAGCCCCGGCGCGTTCATCCCGCTGGCCGAGCAGAGCGGCCTGGTCGTCGCCCTCGGCGCCTGGGTGCTGCGCCGGGCCTGCACCCAGAGCCAGGGCTGGCGGACGGACGAGGTGACCGTCGCCGTCAACGTGTCGGCCACCCAGCTGCGCCGGCCGGGGTTCGTCACCGAGGTCACCGGCATCCTCGCCGAGACCGGCTTCCCGGCCGACCGGCTCGTCCTGGAGCTGACCGAACACGTGCTGATCCACGACGACACCGTGACCCTGAGCAAGATCAATGCGTTGCGTGGTCTCGGCATCCGGATCGCCGTCGACGACTTCGGCACCGGGTACTCCAACCTCAGCTACCTCGGTCTGCTGCCCATCGACATCCTCAAGATCGACCAGTCGTTCGTCGCCCGCATCGCCGGGACCGGCGCCGACCGTACCGTCGGCGAGGCCGTCGTGAACCTCGGGCATGCCCTCGACCTCGACCTCATCGCCGAGGGCATCGAGACCGGCGACCAGCTCCAGATTCTGCGTGACCTGGGTTGCCGGCACGGCCAGGGCTTCCGCCTCGCCCGGCCGATGGCGGCCGAGCAGATCGCCGCCCACCTGGCCGCTCAGGACACCACGGCGGTGGCGAGCGGGGTGGCCTGAGCGGGCCGGGGACCGTGGCCGCCTTCACACGTCGCGCCGGCCGGTGGCCGGCTCGGTCAGCGCGCGGGCTACGACCGACGGCGCCTGACGTCATATCGCCCAGCCGGCCGATACTTCGAACACGCCATTTCTTACATCAATGGCAGCGAATGGACAATCAGCTCGCCGTTCAGAGTTTCGGACCATTCGCATCAGTTTGACGACACTTTCGTGTGGCATTCACCTGCGCTCGCGTCAAGGTTCCACCAAAGAGCTTTCGTTCGCTTTGCGGGAAAGCTCGCGAGCCGGCGCTTCTCCGCTTGAAAAGCGATAAATGCCGACAAGTCTCCGCGCACAGCATTGCCCGGACAACTTGTCACGGGTCCGCTTGCAGACCGTTACGGATCAAACACGGAAACGGCATGTCAGGGTGTGGACCGGCGACCACAGAAATGTTGACGAATCGACCCGGGACGATCTCAAAAGAGGACCGCTAGCATTGCCCCGCGCCCGGGTCAACGCTTCGCGACAGCAAACAAAATGCGGTCGAGCACCCGCCGGAAAATCCTTAAATCTTGCTTAGACTCGCCGTCGGCCCATCCCTCCGGACGTCTGAGCCGGCCCACCGCACACGCTCGCAGGGCCCCGCTCACTCGTCTGCCCGTCCTGGAGGTCGCCCGATGACTCCTGCCCTTCGCACGTCCCGAAGGCCGTTGCGCACGCTGCTGGCCGCCCTCTGCGCCGCTCTGCTGGTGGCCGCCGTCGCCACGCCGGCCGCCGCCCAGCCCGCCGCGCCGAAGCCCGCACCAGCCGCCCCGCACGTACCCGGGTTCGGTGCCGTGGCCCGTCCAGCGGCCACCCGGCCGGCCCCGCTGCCACGGCGCTCCGGCAAGGTGGCGGTGCAGACCGCGAACACGCTGGGCGCGCGGGCCGCCGCCGTGGCCGGCAACGATCGGGTGGCGCTACGGGCGCTGGTCGTGGCGACCAACGCCGACGACTTCGGCGTGCCCACCTGGAAAACCACCCTGGACCGGGTCGGTGCGGCCTACGACGTGCTCTACAGCGCCGACACCGCGGTCACCACCAACACCCTGGTGCGCGCGGACGGCACCGGTAAGTACAACGCGATCCTGCTGACCAACAGCATGCTGCTCTATGCCTCGGGCGGCGCCTACCTCAACGGCCTGGACAGCACCGAGTGGAACCTGCTCTGGGCCTACGAGCGCAACTTCGGTGTCCGCCAAGCCGCGCTCTACACCAGCTACGGCTCCTGGCCCGAGGACTACTGCCTGCGCTCGGCCGGCGAGACGTCGGTCGGTGACACCCCGCTGAACCTGAACCTGACGACGGCCGGTGCCGGGGTCTTCGACTACCTGCGGGCGGACGTCACCGTCCCGATCACCCAGTCGTACGTCTACCGCACCTCGATCGCCACCGGGTGCGCCGCCGACGCGATCGCGACCAGCGGCAGTGACGTGCTGGGCGTGCGCACCACCTCGGCCGACGGCCGCGAGCGGATCGCGCTGACGTTCACCTCGAACCAGTACCTGGTGCAGTCCGACCTGCTGGTCTACGGCCTGTTCCGGTGGACGACCAAGGGCCTGTTCCTCGGTGAGCAGCGGCATCACCTCAACGTCGACGTCGACGACTGGTTCAACACCGCCGACCACTACTACCCGGACGGGCACGTCGAGTACACCCCCGGCTACCAGGTCTCCGGGCACGAGGCGGTCAACCTCAACTCCCAGCAGGCGGCGCTGCGCACGACGTACCCGCTGGCCTCGGGGTTCACGTACAACCTGGCGTTCAACGGCGCCGACATCGACCCGTTCGCCGGGAACACGTGCAGCCCGGACGGCGGGATCGACCAGCTCACCGCGACGACCAAGTGCCTGGCCGGGAACTTCCGGTGGCTGAACCACACGCTCAACCACCCGGAACTCAACCAGACGGACTACGCCACGACGTACGCGGAAATCCTCGACAATCGCAACGCCGGTGCGGCAATCGGGCTGGCCGCGCCCGACGACGTGCTGAAGACCCCGGAGTACTCGGGGCTGGGCGTCTACACCGTGGACCCGAACGACGACACCGGGGTCCCGGTCGATCACGGGCTGGCCGGGTCGAACCCGAACCTGCTGCAGGCGGCCAAGGACCTGGGCGTGAAGTATCTGCACGGCAACATGTCGTTCGCCAGTCACCAGCCGCCGCACCTGAACGCCGGGATCGTGCACCCGCTGGAGCCGAGCCTGTCGGTGGTGCCGGACTGGCCGACGAACATCGCCTACTTCGTGACCACCCCGGAGGAGGAGACCGCGTTCTACAACTCCTTCTACGGGCCGAACGGCAGGTTCCCGTACTGGCCGACCGACCGCACGTACGCGCAGATCGTCGACTACGAGGCCGGGGTCGGCCTGCAGCACGTGGCCGCGGGCGGGATCAATACGCACACGTTCCACATCGCCAACGTGCACGACTACGGCAGTGGGCAGAGCCTGGTCAACGACTGGGTGACGACGGTGGCCGCCAAGTACAGCTCGTACTACGCGGTGCCGCTGCTCAACGAGACGTGGTCGCAGATCGGGGCGTACACCAGCGTGCGCACCGCCCACTTCGCGCAGCTCGCGGCCGGTGCCGACGCGGTCTACGACCGGGTGGCGGGCACGGTGACGGTCAGCTCGCCGCTGGCCGGAACGCTGCAGGCCGGCGGTGTGCAGACGACGAACACGACGACGTACGGCAGTGACCGCACCACCGAGGTCACCCTGACCGCCGGAACTCCGGTGACACTGCCCGCGGCGCCGCGGGTCTGATCGGCGGCCGGCGCGGGAACGGGGGCCGCACGTGCGCATCGCACTGGTGTCGGAGGGGACCTACCCGTTCGCCATGGGTGGCGTCAGCATCTGGTGTGAGCAGCTCATCCGGGGCATGCCGGACTACCGCTGGCAGGTAGTGGCGCTGACCGTGGACGGCACCGAGGAGCCGGTCTTCCCGGTGCCGGGCAACCTCGACCGGGTGCAGTCGATCCCGCTGTGGGGTGGTGGTCCCGACGACCACCGCCCCCGGCGGGCCGGGCGGGGGCGGCCCGGTGCCGCGTTCACCGACTCGTACGAGGTCTTCCTGCGCGCACTCGTCACGCCGCTGGAGACCACCTCGCCCGAGGAGGGCGCCACCAACCGGGGCCTGTTCCTGCTGGCGCTGCGCGGGTTCTACGAGTACGCCGCCGCCGGTGGTGACCTCGGTGCGGCGCTGATGTCCAACGAGGCGCTCGGCATGATGATCGACGCCTGGGGCGACCTGCGCGTCTCCGACAGCGAGCCGGCGCCGACACTCGCCGACGCGCTGCAGGCGACGTGGCTGATCGAGCACATGTTGCGGCCGCTGAGCGCGCCGGTGGTCGAGGCCGACATCGTGCACTGCTCGATGAACGGGCTGTCCACGCTGGTCGCGATGACCGCCAAGTGGCGTTACGAAACCCCGTCGGTGATGAGCGAGCACGGCATCTACCTGCGGGAACGGTACATGTCGTATCTGGAGGGCGACGCGTCGCACGCGGTCCGGGTGCTGGTCCTCAGCTTCTTCCGGTCGCTGGCCGGGGCGGCGTATCTGACCTCGGACGTGCTGGCGCCGCACTCGGCGTACAACCGGCGGTGGCAGTTGCAGAACGGCGCCGAACCGGAACGCATGTGGACCATGTACAACGGCGTCGAACCGGCCGAGTTCCCGGCGGCCATCGGCGAGCCGGAGACGCCGACGATCGCGTTCATGGGCCGGATCGACCCGCTCAAGGACCTGCACACGCTGATCCGCGCGTTCGCCCTGGTACGCGCGGAGATGCCGGAGGCCCGCCTGCGGATCTTCGGCGGCACGCCGGCCGTCAACCGGTTCTACCACGAGTCGTGCGTGCAGCTGATCGACGAGCTCGGGCTCACCGGCGCCGCGGTGCTGGAGGGGCGGATCGGCAACGCCGTCGACGCCTACCACGCGGGCAGCATCGTGGCGCTGACCAGCATCTCCGAGGGCTTCCCGTACACCGTGGTGGAGGCCATGGCGTGCGGGCGGCCGACCGTGTGCACCAACGTCGGCGGGGTGGCCGAGGCGGTCGGCGACACCGGGATCGTGGTGGCGCCGCGCGATCACGCCGCGGTCGCCCAGGCCTGCCTGACGCTGCTGCGCGACGACGAGCGGCGGCGCAACCTCGGGATCGCGGCCCGGCAGCGGGTCCTCGACCACTTCACGCTCAGCCAGTCACTGCAGATGTACCGCAACGTCTATGAGGGCCTGGTCGTCCCGCTGACCGCCGGGGCAGAAGCGCGGCACCTGCGCGGGCTCGGCGAGGTGTCGCGATGAGCGGACTCGCGAGCCGGTCCCCACGGCGACACCACAGCGAAACAGAGGTGTCGCGATGAGCGGACTCGCCAACCGGTCCCCACGGCGACACCACAGCGAAACAGAGGTGTCGCGATGAGCGGCGGAGATGTGGAAACTCCGCAGGTCACCGCGGGGAAGAAGCCACCGCGGCAGCATCCGGCCGGGAAGCGGTTCACGGCCGGGGAGCACCCGGCGCCGGTCCTGCACCCGGTGGTGCTGCCCCAGATCTCCACCGACCCGCTCGACGAACTGGTCGACCGGCTGCGGCCCCGGCTGCGCCGCGCGGTCGACGGGCTGCAGGTGGCCGCCGCGCTGGAGGCGGACGGCTGCACCGACCGGATCGCCCGGGTCGAGTACGGCTTCACCGACGTGTTCGTGCTGGCCGACGAGGTTTTCCGGCGCCTCGGCCCGCAGGCCCTGGAGGATTCCGGGCCGCCCGCCCGAGCCCGCGGCCGGTGGGAGACCCTGCGGGTGCTGGCCCACGGCCCGCTCTACGCCCTGCCCAGTGTGGTCTTCCCGGCCGTGCTGGCGGTGCTCGGGCAGCGGTCGCTGGTGCTCGCCCTCGCGCTGGCCGGCGGGCTGGGCTGGATGTACTCCGGCACCGCGGCGTACGCGGCCTACAAGCTGCTCGGCGCGTACCGGCCACGCGCGGCGGCCGTGCTGCTGGCCCGGACCACCCTGGCCGGGCCGCTGATCGGCGCGGCGGCCGGTGCCACGGTCGTCGCCGTCACGGGCGGCGGGACCGCGCTGATCCTGCTCACCGCCGGTCAGCTCGCGTATCAGATGGCCGGGACCGTGCTGGTCTTCTACCGCCAGGAGGGCCGGCTGGCCGCGACCATGCTGCCCGCGGTCGTGGGCGGCGGCGTCTACCTGATCGCCGGCGCACCGGCGCGTCCGGCGGCGATCGCGTCCGCGGTGGCCGGGGTGCTCGCGGCGTACGTCGTCGCGCTCGCGTCGACCCGCGGCCGGGGCGAGCGCGACGAGCTGCCCGGCGGTCCGGTCCTCACCACCTGGCGGCGAGGGATCACCGGGGTGACCTGCTACGGGCTGTGCTCGGCGACGCTGCTGCTGCACGCGCAGGCGCCGTACCTGCTGACGCGTTTCGACGTGGCGGCCGCGGCGGCACCGCTGATCCTGGTGATGGGCTTCGTCGAGTGGCGGGCCGAGCACTTCCGCGGCGCGGTCGTCGGGCTGACCCATCGGATCGGACGGCCGGCCGATTTCCGGGCGGCGGTCTGGCGGCGCATCCTCGGCGACACCCTCGCCTGCCTCGCCGTGACCGTGGTGCCGGCCATCGCGCTGCTGGGCTCGCTGGCCGCGATCGGGAAGCTCACCGCCGCCGGGATCCTCATGACGGCGGCCCACGTCGTGCTCGGCGGCGCCTATCTGACGGCGTTCCTGCTGGCCGGCTTCGAACGGCACCTGTGGCTGTGCCTGTCCCTGCTGGCCGCGATCGCGGTGCACGTCGGCGGAGGTGTGCTGCTCGGCGCCGGCCCGATCGTCGACCCGCCGGGTTCGGCCACCGTCGACACGGCGCTCTACCTGGGCAGCGTCCTCGGGCTGCAGGCCCTGTTCCTGATCGGCCTGGCCCCGCTGGTGAGCCAGGCACGCCACTACCGGTAGATCGACGACTGGGAGGTAGATCTGCGATGCACGCGGTCATTCTCGCGGGCGGCAAAGGGGTACGGCTGCGGCCGTACACCACCACGCTGCCGAAGCCACTGATGCCGATCGGCGACAACCACGCGATCCTCGAGATCGTGCTGAACCAGCTGGCCGACTGCGGTTTCCGCTCGGTCACGCTGGCCATCAACCATCTCGGCCCGCTGATCCGGGCGTACGTCGGTGACGGCGCCCGCTGGGGGTTGCGCGTCGACTACGTCGAGGAGGACCGGCCGCTCTCGACGGTCGGGCCGCTGTTCAACATCCGGGACAGTCTGCCCGAGCACTTCCTGGTGATGAACGGCGACGTGCTGACCGATCTCGACTACGGGGATCTGCTGCACCGGCACGAGCTCGCCCGCACCGGGCTGACCGTCGCGGTCGCCGAACGAACCCACAAGATCGACTTCGGGGTGCTGGACGTGGAGTCGACCCGGATCGTCGGCTTCCGGGAGAAGCCGCACCTGCGCTATCAGGTCAGCATGGGCGTGTACGGCATGTCGCGGCGCACCCTCGCGCCGTACCAGCCCGGCCGCGCGTTCGGCTTCGACCAGCTGGTGCTGGATCTGCTCGCCCGCGGCGAGTACCCGGACACCTACCCGTTCACCGGGTTCTGGCTCGACATCGGCCGCCCCGAGGACTACGACGAGGCCAACCGACGGCTGGCCGAGCTCAGACCAGTGTTGTTCCGCCAGCGCCAAGAGGAGCCCGTCTGATGTCACGAGTGCTGTTGTTCGGATCGTCCGGTTTCATCGGCGCACACGTGCGGGCCGCTCTGGAGGCCGATCCCGGCGTGCGGGAGCTGATCAGCCCGGGCCGCGCCCGCTACGACCTGGTCGAGGGCGACCGCGACGGGCTGACCGGGCTGTTGCGCGAGACCGCGCCGGACTCGGTGATCTGCTGCGTCGGCCGGCTCGGCGGCACCAACGAGGAACTGATCCGCGCCAACACGCTGGTCGCGGCGAAGCTGCTGGACGCGGTGGAGGCGGCCGCGCCGGGCACCCGGCTGGTGCGGCTCGGCTCGGCCGGTGAGTACGGCGTGGTCGCCCACGGCCACGCGGTGACCGAGAACGATCCCACCGAACCGATCGGCGCGTACGGCATCAGCCACCTCGCCGGCACGCGACTGTTCGAGCTGGCCGCCCGTACCGGCCGGGTCGACGCCGTGTCGGTGCGCGTGTTCAACCCGATCGGGCCCGGACAGTCCGCGGAGAACGTGCTCGGCCGGGCGCAACTGCGGCTGCGGGAGGCGGCACAGTTGGGTGCGTCCGAGATCGTGCTCGGGCCGTTGGGCGCGTACCGCGACTTCGTCGACGTCCGGGATCTCGCCGCGCTGCTCTGCTCGGTGGTGCTGACGCCGAGCCTGCCGAGCCGGATCTACAACGCCGGCAGCGGTGCGGCGGCCCCGGTCCGTACCGCCGTGCAGTTGCTGGCCGAGCAGGCCGGGTTCACCGGGGAGATCCGTGAGCACGGCAGCGGTCCACAACGCTCGGCCGCCGTCGACTGGATCCAGGCCGACATCAGCCGGGCCCGCACCGAGCTCGGCTGGACGCCGGCCGTCGACCTGGCCACCACGATCAAGGACATCTGGGCCGCGGGGGCACCGGGGTGATCCCGGCCCGGGTCGCGTGGCTGCTCGCCGCGGTCGTCACGATGGTGGCGATTGCCGTGGTGGCGCTCTTCGCTGTCCGGCCGGCGACGCGGGCGGGCCGGGGCCGCGGGACTCCCACGGTCGTACCGTCGCCATCGTCTTCGCCTCCGAACGTGCAGTCCTGGGCTTATCAATTGCAGGACTACCCCGGTGGCCGCCTCGACGAACTCGCCGCCGGTCCGTTCCAGACGGTCGTCGTCGACCTCGCTCGCGACGCCGGAAGCGACTATTTCTCCGCTGCCGAAATCACCCGGTTGCGTGCCACCGGGAAACGGGTCCTGGCGTATTTCGAGATCGGCAGCATCGAGGATTTCCGGCCGGAGTACCCGGTGCTGCGGCGGGAGGCGCCCGGCCTGATCGCCAACGAGTGGTCCGAGTGGCCCGGGGAATTCTTCGTCCAGTACTGGGATCAGCGCTGGTGGGACCGGGTCGTGCGGCCGCGGGTGGACCAGGCGTTGAAGGCCGGCTTCGACGGGGTCTACCTGGACACTCCGCTGGCCTACGAGGAGCTGGACCTGTCCGCCGCCCAGGGTCGTGACCGCGACCAGCTGGCCCGGGCGATGGCCGACCTGGTGGAGAGGATCAGCCGGTACGCCAAGCAGCGCCGGCCCGGTTTCCTGATCGTGCCGCAGAACTCCCCCGAGCTGCGCCGGCAGCCCGGGTACACCGCCGCGGTCGACGGCATCGGCATGGAAGAACTCTTCTTCGAAGCCACCGACGAGCGCTGCACCGCCGACTACTGCGCCGAGAACCTCGCCGAGACCCGCGCGCTGCGCGACAGCGGCAAGTTCGTGCTCAGCGTCGACTACGCCACCCGGCCCGCCGACGTGCGCGCCGCCTGCGCCCGCTACCGGGCCGAACACTTCACCGGGACGGTCACCGTCGTCGACCTCGACCGCACCGCCCCGCCCTGCACGTGACCGCCACTCTCTGGAGGAGAACCACATGCCCATGACGATCGGGGTCGTCGGCCTCGGCTACGTCGGCCTGACGCTCACCGCCGCTCTCGCCGACAAAGGCTTCACGGTGTACGGCGCGGACGCGTCACCGCAGGTCATCGACACCCTGTCCCAGGGCCGCTCGCACATCTTCGAACCCGGGGTGGAGGACATCTTCGCCGCCGGGATCGGAGTGCGGATCCACGTCGCCGCGCAACTCCCCCAGGGTGTCGTCGACGTCGCCGTGATCAGCGTGTCCACCCCCGTCGACGACGCCACCCGCCGCCCCGACCTGACCAACCTGGCCGCCGCCGCGCGCGCCGTCGCGGCCACCTGCCGACCGGGCACGCTGGTGGTGGTCCGCAGCACCGTCCCGGTCGGCACCAGCCGCAAGATCGTGCTGCCCGCACTGCGCGCGGCCTGGGGCGACGACGTGAAACTCGTGATGGCGCCCGAACGCACCATCCAAGGGCAAGCGCTGCGCGAACTCGTCGAGCTGCCGCAGGTGATCGGCGGACTCGACCCGGCATCCCGGCGGGCGGGCGTGGAGTTCTTCGCCGGGCTCGCACAGAGCATCGTCGAGGTGTCCAGCCTGGAAGCGGCCGAACTGGTGAAGCTCTCCAACAACTGCCACACCGACCTCATCTACTCGTACGGCAATGAGGTTGCTCTGATCGCCGAGCAGCACGGCCTCGACCCGTTGGAGGTGCTGCGCGCGACCAACGTCGACTATCCGCGGCCCGACCTGGCCAAACCCGGGTACGTCGGCGGTGGCTGCCTGTCCAAGGACCCGTACATCATGCTGGACAGCGCCGGCGACTACCGACCGTTTCTGATCAGCCGGGCGCGCGAACTCAACGAGTTCCTGCCGGTCCACGTCGCCGACACCGTCGTGCGGCTGCTGCGCGAAGCCCGCGGCGACACGCACGGCACCCGGCTGGCCGTGCTCGGCTGGGCCTACAAGGGCTGGCCGCCCACCGACGACATGCGCGGCACCCCGATCGCCGCCATGATGCCCGCCCTCACCGCCGCCGGCATCACGGTCACCGGCCATGACCCCATGGTCAAACCCGAGACCATCCGGCAGTACGGCGGGGAACCGGTCAGTCTCGACAAGGCGTTCACCGACAGCGACGCGATCCTGGTCATCAACGACCACCCGGACTACCGCGCGATCGACGTGACCCGGATGCTCGGCGACGCCCGACCGGCGCTCATCTTCGACTCGTGGCGGATCCTCGACGGTGCGGCGATCCGCGCGGCCGGCATCCGCTACGCCGGCCTCGGCTACCTGCCGCGCGTCCAGGAGGCGGCCGCGTGAGCGCCCTGCTGCTCGGTGGTGCCGGGTTCATCGGACTGCACCTGGCCCGGCGACTGCTCGGCGACGGCCACGAGGTCACCGTCGTCGACGACTTCTCCCGCGGCCGGCACGACACCGACCTCGACGAGGTGCGCGCCCACCCGGACGCACGGATCGTCTCCGCCGACCTGACCGACCCGGCCACGTACGCCGCCCTGCCGCACCGCTGGGACCAGATCTATCTGCTCGCCGCCGTCGTCGGCGTCCGCAACGTCGAACAGGACCCGGCCCGCGTCGTCCGCGTCAACACGCTCGTCGCGATGCACCTGCTCGACTGGGTGGCACCGGGCGAACGGGTCTTCTTCGCCTCGACCAGCGAGGTCTACGCCGGGGGTGTCGACGCCGGTGTGGTCGACGTGCCCACCGCCGAGACCGTGCCGACGATGATCTCCGACATCACGGCACCCCGATTCGCGTACGCGGTCAGCAAGCTCCTCGGCGAAGCCGCGTTCCTGCACACCGCCCGGGCGCGCGGCTTCGACGCGGTCGTGGGCCGCTTCCACAACGTCTACGGGCCGCGGATGGGGGCCGACCACGTCGTACCGGAGATGTCGCTGCGCGCGGCCGGTGGCGAGGACCCGTTCCGGGTGCCCGGCGCCGACCAGTTCCGGGCGTTCTGCCACGTCGACGACGCGGTCGAGGCGATGGTCCGGCTGATGGCCGTCCCCGACGCGGCCGGGCAGATCGTGCACATCGGCAACGACCGCGAGGAGACCAACATCGGTGATCTGGCCAAACTGGTGCTGCGGGTGGCACAGGTCAGCCCGGCCATCGAGACCAGCCCGGCGCCGCCCGGCTCGGTGCACCGGCGCTGCCCCGACCTGAGCCGGCTGCGGCGGCTGACCGGCTACGAACCGACGGTCACCCTGGAGGAAGGCGTCCGGTCCACGTTCGCCTGGTACCGCGACCACGGGCGGCCGGCATGACCGAGCGGCCGCCGATCTGGTTCTACTACGGTGAGGGGCGGCTCGTCGACCTGGCCAAGTACTCCAAGGTCGTACTGCAGCCGGAGTTCTACAACCCGGGCGAGCTCACCTATCTGAGCGGGCAGGGCGTGCGGACCCTCGGCTACCTGTCACTGTCCGAGGATCACGGGCCGCCCGCGCCGTGGCACCGCGCCGAGCGCAACCCGGACTGGGGCGGGGCGTACGTCCACGTCGGCCACCCGCAGTGGGTGGAGCAGGTGGTCGGCAAGGCGCGAGCCGCCGTCGACGCCGGGTTCGGCGGGCTGTTCCTGGACCAGCTCAACGTCGAACTGACCTTTCCGGAGGACGTGCCGCACCTGCTCACGCTGATCGCCGCGATCCGCAACGAGGCCAAACCCGGATACCTGCTGGCCAACCGCGGGTTCGGCATGCTGCCGCAGCTCGGTGAACTCGTCGACGGGGTGCTGTTCGAGTCGTTCTCGGCACGCTGGACCGACGACGGGTATGCGCCGTGGCCACCGGACGTGCTGGAATTCCATGCACAGATCGCCGAGCAACTGCTGCAGTTGCAGGTCGACCTGTACGCCCTCGACTACGCCGACAGCCCCGGTCTGACCGACTGGGCGGTGCGGCGGGCACGGCAGTTCGGGATGCACTGCGCGGTCAGCGACCGGGCCCTGTCCCGGGTGTAAGAAGCGGTCGGTACCAGGAGGACACGCATGCTCGCTCGGGTACGTGCGCTGTTGGCCATGGTCGTTGTCCTCGTGATCGTCGGCGGCGGCCCGGCCACGCCTCCCATGGCCGTGGCCGGGGCCGCCGATTCCGCCACCGGCCCGCCCGTGGTGCTGCCGAGGATCGACTGCGCGGCCCTCGCCGGGCAGGACCTCTCCGGAACGGCCGGGGCCCCGGCCGTCATCGCGTCCGCGACGGAGACGACCTCGCCCGACGGATCGGCGTCCTGCGAGGTCAAGGGCACCGTGGCGCCGCAGATCCAGTTCGACGTGTTCCTGCCGGCCACGACGTGGCGGCAACGCTATCTGCAGCTCGGGTGCGCGTCACTCTGCGGGAACATCGACTTCTACGCCGACGCGTCCGACGGGTGCGTGCCGCTGAACCGGGGCGACTTCGTGCTGGCCACCAACAACCAGGGACACGTCGGGGTTTCCGGATTCGACGCGACGTTCGGGGCCGACCCGCAACTGCGGGTCGACTTCGGCTACCGGGCCGACCACGTCGTCGCGGTCGTCGCCAAACGGGTCATCGCGCTCTACTACGGGCAGGGGCCGCGGTACTCGTACTTCGACGGCTGCTCGCAAGGCGGCCACGAAGGGCTGACCGAGGCGCAGCGCTACCCGCACGACTTCGACGGCATCGTCGCCGGCGCCCCGGCGTCGATTCTGACCTCGCTCATCGTGTGGTCCACGGGCTGGCACGCCACGGCCAACACCGACGCCCACGGCCGGCCGGTCCTGACCGCGGCCGAACTGCCCGTGTTGCACGCCGCGGTCCTGCGCGAATGCGACGCCCGCGACGGACTGGCCGACGGGCAGATCGACGACCCACGGGCCTGCGCGTTCGACCCGGGGAGCCTGCGCTGCGCGACCGGGACCGACAGCGCCGGCTGCCTCACCGGGGCGCAGGTCGAGGCCGTACGCAAGCTGTATGACGGACCACGCGACGAGCGCGGCCGGCTGATGTACCCGGGCGGCGAACCCGTCGGCTCGGAGGCGAACTGGGCCCGGTGGGTCACCCCGACCGCCGACGGCGCCCCGGCCGTGGCCGCGAACAACGCGACGAACGCGCTGAGATACCTCGCCTATCCGGGCGCCCGGCCGTCGCTGACACTGCGCGACCTGCGCTACGACTCGGCGACGTTCCGCGAGATCTACCAGCGGGCCGGCATCTACGACGCCACCGACCCCGACCTGACCGCCTTCCGCGCCGCGGGCGGGAAACTCCTGCTCTGGCACGGCTGGGCCGACCCGGCGATCACCCCCTACGGGACGATCGCCTACTACCACGCCGTGGTCGAACGCATGGGCGGGACGGCGGCGACGCAGAAGTTCGCCCGCCTGTTCATGCTCCCGGGCGTCGCCCACTGCGGTGGCGGTCAAGGGCCGGACGCGATCGACGCGCTCACACCCACCCTGGACTGGGTCGAGAAGGGCATCGCCCCCGACCGGCTCGTCGCCACGCAACGCCAGGACGACGACACCGTGGTACGGACCCGGCCGGTCTACCCCTATCCGGCCGTCGCCCGTTACGACGGCAGCGGCAGCACCGACGACGCGGTGAACTTCGCACCGGCGGCGCCGCCCACCCGGTACCGGGACGACATCGCGTGGCGGGGATCGTTCCGCTCCGGCTACGAACAGACCTGCGAATGGCGCGACGGCCACTGGATCTGCACCCCGGCCCGGAAACCGAGCTGACCGCCCGCCACGGCTCGCCCGGCCGGACCAGTCCGGAGCCGGCCGCGGAGCCGTACCTACGGCTCCTGACCAGTGGTGACGGCGAGCGGGAACCGTACGCCGGTCAGCTTTTCCGACATCGACCACAGCCGAGCCGCGAGTTGTTCGTCGCGCGCGGTCGCGGAGCGGTTGATCAGCTCCGGGTCGCCGATCATGTGGGCGAACCGGCTCGGCCCGGTGAAGCTGTCCCCGGGCAGGTCGGCGGCAGCGGCGTAGAGGACGGGCAGTGCACCCTGCTCGGGGCTCTGCCCCAGCGAGCGGGCGATGAACCGGCTGACCGCGCCGGCCTGGGCGTAGATCTCGGTACGCACCAGCCCGGGGTGGGCGGCCATCGCACGCACCGGAGAGCCGGCCCCGTCCAGGCGGCGTTGCAGTTCCGCGACGAACAGCATGTTCGCCAGCTTGGACCGGTTGTAGGCCGGCGACTGCTTGTAGGGGCGACGCTCGCTGTTCAGGTCGTCCAGGTCGAGGCGGCCCATCCGCTCGGCCTGCGACGCCAGGCTCACCACCCGGCCGGTGACCTGCGGCAGCAGCAGGTTGGTCAGAGCGAACGGCCCGAGGTGGTTGGTGCCGAACTGCAATTCGAACCCGTCGACGGTACGTCGTAGCTCCGGGGCGGTGATCCCGGCGTTGTTGATCAGCAGGTCGATCGGACCGGTCCAGCCGTCGGCGAACGCCCGCACGGACGACAGGTCGGCCAGGTCGAGGCGGCGCACCTCGGTGGCGCCGGTGATGGTGCGGGCGGCGGCCTCGCCCTTGTCGGTGTTGCGCACGGCGAGCACGACCCGGGCACCGGCGGCGGCCAGGGCGCGGGACGTGGCCAGGCCGACACCGGAGTTGGCGCCGGTGACGATCGCGGTCCGCCCGGTCAGATCGGGGAGGGTGAATGTGGCCATGGGAGGACTCCGTTCAGTGCGTGATTGCACTCAGTGGCATCACGATAGAACGATGATGCCACTGAGTGCAATCACGTAAACTGTGATCCATGGCGAGATGGGAACCCGGCACGTTCGAGCGCCTGCGCGCCGCGGCGCTGACGCTCTACGACGAGCAGGGCTTCGAGAAGACGACGGTCGCGCAGATCACCGAACGAGCCGGGATGAACCGGCGCACGTTCTTCCACCACTTCGCCGACAAACGCGAGGTGGTCTTCGCCGGCCAGGACCAGTCGGAGGAGTTCATCGCCGCCGAGATCCGCAACCAGCCCGAAGGAACCGACCCGCTGCACGCGGCCGTGGCCGGCCTGGCCGCCGCCGCCGACCAGATCTACGAACAGTTCCGCGACGGCGCGGTCCTGCTGGGCCGGGTCATCGCCGCCAGCCCCGAGCTGCAGGAACGCGAGCTGGTCAAACGATCCACGCTCGCGGCCCGGATCGCCGCCGCGCTACGCGAACGCGGCACCGCCGAGACCGCCGCGACCGTCGCCGGCTGGACCGCGGTGGCGATCTTCTTCGTCGCCCGCAACCAGTGGAACCAGCCCGGAAACGAGCACACGCTGGCCGACCTCATCACCACGACCCTGCAGGAATTCTTGAGCGCCACCCGGTCCACACCCTCAAGAACTCCCTGATGCCCTCAGCCCCGGACGCGGCGCAACGCCCGGCAGCGAGCACCGATCCACGGCCTGCCGCGCCGCCTGCTCCGGCCCTTCCGGCACCCTCGGGAGGTGACCTCGCTCTCCTACGTGATGTAGGTTTGCCGGGGTTCACGGCGGGCACTTCGGCTGGGCCGGACGCCGCTGGAGAGGATCCCCCGCCGATGACCTTCCTCGACCCGGAGTGGCTGATCTCGACGTTCGGCCTGGTCGGCATCCTCGGGATCGTGTTCGCCGAGTCCGGTCTGCTGATCGGTTTCTTCCTGCCCGGCGACTCGCTGCTGTTCACCGCCGGTCTGCTGATCGCCGGTGGGACGTACCTGCACCAGTCGCTCTGGCTGATGTGCCTGCTGGTGTCGATCGCGGCGGTCGCCGGTGACCAGTGCGGCTACCTGTTCGGGCGCCGGTTCGGGCCCAGCCTGTTCCACCGGCCCGACTCGCGGCTGTTCAAGCAGGAGAATCTGAGCCGGGCGCGGGACTTCTTCGCCAAGTACGGCGCGCGGTCGATCGTCCTCGCGCGCTTCGTACCGATCGTGCGAACGTTCACGCCGATCGTGGCCGGGGCGAGCCACATGCGTTACCGCAGGTTTCTGCTCTTCAACGTCATCGGTGGCACGCTGTGGGCCTGCGGCGTGACGATTCTCGGCTATTTCCTCGGGCAGATCGCCTTCGTCAAGTCGAACATCGAATTCATCCTGATCGGGATCGTCGCCGTGTCGGTCATCCCGATCGCCGTCGAGTTCCTGCGCAGCCGCAAGCGGACCGCCAGGCGGTGACAGCCGTCGCGCGAGGTCTGGTCGCCGCGCTGGGGGCGGTCGCGCGAAGGCGGTGACAGCCGTCGCGCCAGGTCTGGTCGCCGCGCTGGGGGCGGTCGCGCGAAGGCGGTGACAGCCGTCGCGCCAT
>NZ_JBIRWQ010000019.1:0-69031 GCF_044388125.1 Actinoplanes sp. NPDC020271 | reverse complement strand
AGGTCTGCTCGCCGCGCTGGGGGCGGTCGCGCGAAGGCGGTGACAGCCGTCGCGCCAGGTCTGCTCGCCGCGCTGGGGGCGGTCGCGCGAAGGCGGTGACAGCCGTCGCGCCAGGTCTGCTCGCCGCGCTGGGGGCGGTCGCGCGAAGGCGGCGGGTGCGCGACAGCGGCCGGCCGGCCATCAGCCGGACAAGCGCTGCGGCCGCCGAGGCGACGGTGCGCCCGGACGGGCGGGACCAGTTCGTGGCCGGGCGAGCTGATCGGCCGGCGCGTTCAGCCGACCAGGGCGAGCATGAGCAGGCCGATCAGCGCGGAACCGGTCAGCCGCCCAAGGCCACCGCGAGCAGGCCGACCAGCGCGGTCACGGTCAGCTTGCCGGTGAGGGGTTGCCGATATTCTCACGGGGTGACGAAGGACAGGCGGCGGCCCGGAGCGCTCGAAGGTGCCGTCATGACAGCGCTGTGGGCGGCAGGCGCGCCGATGACCGCGGCCCAGGTGCAGGAGCGGGTCGGCGGCGACCTGGCGTACAACACGCTGCAGACGATCCTGATCCGGCTGCACGAGAAGGGGATGCTGCAGCGGCGCCGGGCCGGGCGCGGGCATGAGTACTGGCCGGTCGAGGATGCCGCGACCACCGCTGCGGCTCGGATGCGGGCGGTGCTGGCCGACGGCTCCGACCGGCACGCCGTGCTGCGGCAGTTCGCCGCCGGGCTGGACGCCTCCGACGCTGCGATCCTGTGGGACCTGCTCGCCGACTCCGACCAGCCGGCCTGACCGCGCCGTCCACCCGCCGGCACAACTCCTCTGCGGCTGGCCCCGTCATCCCCGGCACCCCGACCGCCCCGGACGCCGCCGGGCTCATCGCCGCGCGGTCCCACAGCGTGCCCGTGGCCACGGGCACGCCGGTGCTGGGCGGTGGGCTCACGACCTACGCCTGAAACGGTTGTTCTTCTCATGCCTTCGATGCTCGGGTCTGCCCTTGGGGCAGAGTCAAGCCCGCCCGGAAGGAATGCCGATGACGCCGAGCCGGCGTCAAACGGAGCGTCAAACGGGGCAGCGGTCTGATGGGCGCAGGGCCGGGAAACGCCCGGGCCGATACTGTCGGGAGACGACAATGCCGCTGTTCATGGATGTCCACAATGTCGGCGACGGGCTGCTGGCCGGTGACGTCGCCGCCGCGCACGAGGCCGATCTGGCCACGCAGTCCGACTTCGGTGTCAACTACTTGAAGTACTGGGTGGACGAGACCGGCGGGAAGATCTTCTGCCTGGTCGACGCGCCGGACGCGGAGGCGGCCGGCGCGGTGCACCGCAAGGCGCACGGGCTGGTGGCCGACGAGATCTACCCGATCAGCGCGCAGGGCTGATCGGTCGAGGGGAGGGCCGGGCCGGCGATGGGTCTGACCGTGCATCTGCTCGGTCCGCCGCGGGTCGAGCGGCCCGGCGCGGATGCCTGCCAGATGCGCAGCCGCAAGAGTTGGGCGTTGCTGGCCTGCCTGCTGCTCAGCGAGCGACCGCTGACCCGCGGGCGGCTCGCCGGGCTGCTGTACGCGGAGGCGCAGGACCCGCTGCGGGCCCTGCGCTGGGGTCTGGCCGAGATCCGCCGCTGCCTGGGGGTCACCCTCGACGGCGATCCGGTGGTGCTGGGCCTGCCGCCGGACGCCGTCGTCGACGTCACCGTGCTGGCCCACGGTTCCTGGACCGCCGCGGTCGACCTGCCCGGTCTCGGTGCCGAACTCCTCGAGGGCGTCACCGTGCGGGACGCGCCGGCGTTCGAGTCGTGGCTGCTCTCCGAGCGGCGGCGGATCGCCGCGGCGGCCGAGGCGATCCTGCACGAGGCGGCCCTGGGCCGGCTCGCCGAGGACGATCTCGACGCGGCGACCCGCCTGGCGCAGCGTGCGGCCGCGATGAGTCCGCTCGACGAGAACCACCAGGCGCTGGTGATCCGGTTGTACCGGCTGGCCGGGGACGATCGGGCCGCGGACCGGCAGTTCGCGGCGGTCACCGAACTGTTCCGCCGAGAGCTCGGGGCCGCGCCGGGGCGGGCGGTCGAGCAGGCGATCGGAGAAGGGCGGCGGCGCCGGGAGGCCGCGGCGGACGACGCGTCCGTCGAGGCGATCGTGGAGTCGGGCGCGGCGGCGGTGGCGGCCGGGGTGGTGGAGACCGGGGTGCGGTCGTTGCGGACCGCGATGTCGCTGGCCGACCGGGCCGGCAGTGGGGCGCTGCGGCTGACAGCTCGGCTGCGGTTGGCCGAGGCGCTGATCCATTCGTTGCGGGGCCTGGACGAGGAAGGGCTGGCCGTGCTCTACGAGGCGGAACGGCTCGGGCTCGACGGCGGCGACCTGGCGGCGGTGGCGCGGGCCCGGGCGGAGATCGGGTATGTCGACTTTCTGCGTGGCCGTTACGACCGTAGTCATCGGTGGCTCAGCGATGCGCTGGCCGTCGCCGGCGGGTCGGAGGCGATCACCGCTCGGGTCACCACCTACCTCGGCTCGGTGGAGAGCGACCGGGCGGCTTACGGCCCGGCCCGGCGGCTGCTCTCGCAGGCGGCCGGGCTTGCGCGTTCCTGCGGGGACCGACGAACTGAGGCGTACGCGTTGTCCATGCTCGGCCGGGTGCAGCTGCTCACCGGGAGCCTTCCGTCGGCGGCGGAGCACCTCGACGCGGCTGTCCGGCTCGCCGAGCAGGACCACTGGCTGGCGTTTCTGCCGTGGCCGCAGGCCCTGCGCGGAGAAGTGCACCTCGCCGCGGCGGAACCGGAGATCGCGGCGAGCATGCTGCAGCAGGCCTTCGCACGGGCCTGCCGGCTCGGGGATCCGTGCTGGGAGGGGATCGCGGCGCGGTCGCTGGCGCTGATCGCGGAAGCGAGCGGGGACAGCGGGCGGGCGTTCGAGCTGCTGGCGGACGCACGGCGGCGGTCGAACCGGATGGCCGACTCGTATGTGTGGCTCGACGCGTACATCCTTGACGCGCAGTGCCGGCTGGGGCGGCGGCACGGGCATCCGAACACGCCGCTGTGGGTCGGTGCGCTGCGGCGGCTGGCGTCACGGACCGGGATGCGGGAGATGGTGGTGCGGGCGATGTGGCACGGGGGTGCGCTGGGCGGCGCCGGGGATCGGGAGGCGGCTCGGTTGCTGGCCGGGGACATCGGGAACCCGGCGCTGGACGCGCTGCTGGCGGGACGGGCGCTTTCACGGCGTACGCAATCAGGGGCTTGATCCTGGTTGGCACCGGGGTCAGACGAGAGCGGTGGCCAGCAGGGTGAAGGCCGCGATGATGATCGCGACGCGCACGTGGTGGAAGCGGTCCCAGCGGCTCATCTGCCGCCGCCAGTCGGCCGGGCGGTTCGCGGCGGTCCACGTCTTGCCGCGGTTGTTGATCGGGACGAGCAGCGCGATCGACATGATCACGCTGAGCAGCAGGAGCCCGCCCGCGGTGACGACGAGGGCAACGCCGGACTCGTGGTGGGCGGTGACGGCCCAGATCGTGACGAGGACGAGCGAGCCGATGTACCAGAAGGGCATGACGGCGCCGAGCATCCGGCCGCCGTGGGCGCGACCGGCGATGAGGCTGTCGTCCGGCAGGCCGGCGAGGATCGGGTTGATCACGAAGGCGACGGCGAACTCGACGCCGACCATCACGCCGACGACCACGATGGTGAGCACTTGCAGCATGGCGACCCTCCAGAATCTAGCACTGACAGATGATGTGTCGACGCTAGCATTGCTCATGCTCGATTGGCTAGCGGTGCTAGGATTCGGCCATGTCGGTACAGGGACGCAAGGAACGCGAACGAGCCGAGCGCGAGCGCCTGATCCTGGCGACGGCCCGTGAGATCGCCGAGCAGCAGGGGTGGGACGCGGTCACCACCCGGCGGCTCGCCGAGCGGATCGAGTACAGCCAGCCGGTGCTCTACAGCCACTTCCGGGGCAAGCGCGAGATCATCGGCGCCGTCGCCCTCGAAGGTGCCACCGAGCTGGCGGTGGCGCTGCGGGCCGCAGTCGGTGCCGCCGACGAGCCGCGTGACCGGGTTGTCGCCCTCGCCCGTGCCTACCTCGGCTTCGCCGCGCGAAGTCCCGCCGTCTACGACGCGATGTTCCAGCTCGACGGCGGCCTGGCGTTCGCCCGGGAGGACACCCCGGAGCCGTTGAAGGACGCGTTCGCCGCCCTGCTGGAGAACCTCGGGGACGTCGCCGGCGACGGAGTCGAGCCGGGGCTGTTCACCGAGCTGTTCTGGGCCGGGCTGCACGGGCTGGCCACGTTGACCCGGGCCGGTCGACTGCCGCCGGAGCTGGCCGAGCGCCGGACGCAACTGCTGGTGGACCGGCTCGCCGTGCTCTGACCTTCCGTCACCCCCGGGGTCGATGCTCTTGTCGGCACCTCCAGGGCGGGGCATGGCCATGGCTCGCCTTGACCGCGGTACTACGAAATCGTATATTCCGAAATCGTGATATCCGATGAGGTGCCACCCGACTGGTCAGCCCTGCTCGCCCTGCAGCGCGCGACCCACGCCACTCTGCAGGTTCTCGCCGCCGAACTGGTCGATCTCGATCTGACCGCCTCCGAGATCAACGCCTTGGCCAACCTCGCCGACGGCCGGGGCCGCACGATCTCCGAGCTGGGTAAGGCGGTGGGCGTGCGACCCACCACGCTCAGCAGCGTGCTGGACCGTCTCGAGCGACGTGACCACATCACCCGGGGCGCCCGCCCGGGGGACCGCCGGGTTGTCGTCGTCGAGCTGACCGCGGCCGGCCGCGAGGCAGCCACCGCCATCCGCGAGTCGATCACTCGCATCGAGCAACGAGCGCTCGAAGGCCGGTCGGCCGCCGAGATCGCCGTCCTGCGGCAGAGCCTGGAGATCCTGGCGGGAATGCCGGCATGACGACCCCTTCGTCGTCGAGTGCCGCAGCGGCAGCCTTCGCATCGTTGATGGCCCAGGTGATGGCCACCGCCGAGCTGTTCGGCCACCGGGAGCATGTCCACCTGACCTGGCTGGCCGTGCGCCGGTACGGAACACCCGAAGCGGTCGCCCTCATCAGCGACGGCATCCAGCGCACCGCCCGCTATGCCGGCGCGCCGCAGAAATACCACGCGACGGTCAGCCGGGCCTGGGTCGAACTCATCGGGCACCACGCGTCCGAGACCCCTGAGGAAAGCTTCGCCCGTTTCGCGGAGCGCCACCCGGCCCTGCTCGACAAGCGGTTGCTCACTCGCTTCTACCACCCGGCGACACTGGCCGGCCCGGCCGCCAGGCAGGGCTGGGTCGCTCCCGATCGCGCGCCGTTCCCCTTCGATCAGTGACCAGCCCTGTATCGCCTCGCGGAGCACGTCGGGCGACATGGCGCAGGGCGGAGTGAAGATGGCCGCCGACGGCCGTGAGCCGGGCCGCCCGGTGGCGGCGTGACCGCGCTCCCCTGCACCTCGGCGCCGCGCCGGGGCGGCCCGGGCCGCTGGATCACTGCCCGGGCCGCTGCGCTCACGGAGTGACCGTCAGCAGATGGGCTTTGAACCCTTCCCCGTAGGTCTTGGTCGGCGTGCCGTCCACGTTCTCGATCAGCACGTTGCCGGAACTGCCGCAGATCCCCCAGGCGTTCCACGTCCAGGCCAGGTAGCCGACCGCGTTCTTGTCGGCCCAGGCCATCACCTGGTCGATGTAGTCATGGGCGCAAGTGTTCTGCCCGATCTCCCCGGCGGTCACCGGGACCTGCGCCGCGACCGTGCCGATCTGGCTGTCCCAGCAGGCCACGGTCACGCAGGCGTTGAAGTTGTAGGAGTGCCAGGACGCGACGATGTTTCCGGCCGGGTCGCTGGGCTTGTAGGTCAGCCACTGGGTCAGGTCGTTCGTCCAGGTCAGCCCGGCGACCAGCAGGACGTTGGTCGCGCCGGTGCCGCGGACCGCGTCGACCAGGCTCTGCATACCGGCGACCGGGTAGCTGATGCCGGTGCAGGTGCCGCCGTCGCGCAGGCATTTCCAGGCCGCGGTCGCGTCGGTCCAGTTGTTCGCGGCGTCCGGGTACGGCTCGTTGAACAGGTCGAACAGCACCGCGTTGTTGCCCTTGAAGACGCCGGCGACGCCGGCCCAGAACTTCGGGGCGTACTCGGCGTCCGGCATCGGCTTCTGGCAGGTCGCGTTGACGTCGGCGCAGGCGGTCGACGTGCCGGTGTAGACGCCGTGCGTCCAGTGCAGGTCGAGGATCGGATTGATCCCGTTGGCGACCAGAGCGTCCGCGAACGCTTTGACCTCCTGCTGGTACGCGGCCCCGCTGGGCGTGCCGTAGGTGCCGAGCCAGCAGTCCTCGTTGAGCGGGATCCGCACCGCGTGCACGTTCCACGCCTTCATCGCGTCGATGTTCGCCTGAGTGCCCGGCTCGCCGTCCCACATGCCTTTGCCCTGCACACAGGCGAACTCGCCGCTGGACCGGTTGACGCCGAGCAGCCGGTAGGGTTTGCCGGCCGCGGTCACCAGCTTGTTGCCGGAGACGTGCAGTGCCGGAGCGGGTCCGCTGCTGCTGCTCGGCGGAGGCGAACTGGGAGTCGTCGTCCCGCCGTTGCAGGCCACACCGTTGACCCGGAAAGCGGTCGGATCTGCATTGGCGCTGGTGAATGAGCCGATGAAGCCCAGCGACGACACGCTGCCGCCCGTGGGGACGCTCCCGTTCCAACTCGCGTTCGTGACCGTGACGTGCGAGCCGGTCTGCGCCCAGGTGGCATTCCACCCCTGGGTCACCTTCTGACCGGCGTCGGGGAAGTCGAATTCGAGTTTCCAGGCGGTGAGCGGATCACCGAGGTTGGTGATCGCGACCGAGCCCTGGAAACCGTTCTGCCAGCGGCCGGTCACGGTGTAGTTCACCGAGCACCCGGAGGCCGCGGCCGAGGCCGGCAGGACCACCCCGACCAGGGCGGTCGCAGCCAGCACACCGACTGCGGCGACTGACGACGTACGGCGAAATCGCATGTGAGCTTTTCTCCTTGCGTGGGGATGCGGCAGATCGGGGGCTGCCGCTTCGCCGCACGCTTGCGAACTTAAGCCTTTAAGTCAAGACCGCAAAGCACATTCATCACGTACGATGTCTTCGTGCAGCCCGACTCGGCTTAAACGCTTAATCAGGGGGTGCGGATGAAGCGCCCGACGATCGCGGAGATAGCCGCCCGGGCCGGCGTCTCGATCGGCGCCGTGTCCTATGCGCTCAACGGCCGCCCCGGCGTGTCGGCGGAGACGCGGCGCCGCATTCTGCAGATCGCCGACGAGATCGGATGGCGACCCAGCGTCGCCGCCCGCTCGTTGTCGGGCTCCCGCGCGCACAGCGTCGGCCTGGTCATCGCCCGCCCCGCCGACACCCTCGGCGCCGAACCGTTCTTCATGCGCTTCATCGCCGGTCTCGAACGTGAACTGTCCCGCCAGCACATCGGCCTCCTGCTGCAGGTCGTCGACGACCACCGCGCCGCGATCGAGGAGACACGCCGCTGCTGGGCCGAACGCCGCGTCGACGGCATGATCCTCACCGACCTGTGGACGCACGACTCGCGCATTCCGGTCCTGGAGGAACTCGGCATCCCGTCCGTGCTGGTCGGCGGCCCGCGCACGGACAGCCGCCTGCCCTCGGTCTGGACCGACGACATCGAAGCGGTCACCGGGGCCGTCGACTACCTCGTCGCGCTCGGCCACCAGCGCATCGCCCGCGCCGCCGGCCTGCCCGCCCTGGAACACACGCAGGTGCGCATCAGCGCCTTCCGCACCGCGATCCGCGCCCACGGCCTGGCCGACCCGCAGGTCATCGAGACCGACTACACCTGGGAGGCGGGCGTGCGCGCCACCCGCACGCTGCTGTCCCGGCGCGACCGCCCGACCGCGATCATGTACGACAACGACGTGATGGCCGCTGCCGCGCTCAACGTCGCCCAGGAGATGAACGTCGCCGTCCCGGACGAGCTGTCCATCGTCGCCGGCGACGATTCCACGCTGTGCTTCCTGGTCCGGCCGGCGCTGACCGCGCTGGCCCGCGACATCCAGGCGTACGGCGTGCACACCGCGAAAGTCATGCTGGACGTGATCGACGGCCGCTCCCCCAGCTCCGAGCCGGACCAGCCGACCCGCCTGCTCGTCCGCGCCAGCACCGCCCCGCCGGCCTGAGCAGCGCACCCACAATTCCGGCAAGCATCGCAACTCCACGGCCGGGTAGGTCCTCGGAGGACGCGTCTCCCGCCGTGATGTGGTTCAGGCGCACCGCGCACGGTCCGCGGACCGGCCGGGTGGCGCGGCGACCCGCACGCTGATCGCCGGGCCGTCGACCGCCTGCCACGGGTCGCCTCCGGCTGCGCGTCGGCCGGCGGATGGTACGGCGACGGCCGCACCGCCGTCGGGTTGGTCCGATGGCGCCACCGGCTGCCATCCCGTTGTCGGTCGCTCACCCAGGCCCGATCGCTTCGAGCCCACCGCCCACCGGTCGTGCGTCGCCGGACTCGATGCGGTCGACGGTCTGCCGGCTCCAGGTGTGGACGGCTTCCGCCTGCTCGGGAGTCAACGTGTCGAAGAAGTAGCGGCGGATGTTGTCCGCGTGCCCCAGGATCGCGTTCTCGACGGCCCGGCGCCCCTTCTCGGTCAGGCCGATCGCGACGCGGCGTCCGCTGGTCTCGTGGTCGGTCCGCAGGACCAGGTCGCGGTTCTCCATCCGGGTCAGCTGGTGCGCGACCCGGCTCTTCTCCCAGGTGAGTGACTCGGCCAGCTCACCGACGCGCATCTGCCCGCGAGCCGTCCGGTGCAGGGTGACGAGCACGCTGAACTCGGCCTTGGAGATCCCGTACTGCCGCTGCAGATCCTGGTCCAGCGCCTGGCTGAGCAGGCGATGGGCCTGCATCCAGAGGTGCCACAGCTCCCACTGTTCCGGTTTCAGCGTCTGCGGTTCAGCCATGACGAAATGCTATCCGTACCGAGTTGACACGACAACTCATCGGGTTACAGTTGTCGCGTCAACTCGAATCGGAAACTCACTCGAGGAGGAACGTCATGGGGCGTACGGTCGTGATCGTCGGCGGAGGCTACGGCGGGACACTGGTGGCCAAGGAACTGGATGCCGACGCCGACGTCATCCTCGTCGACCCTCGGGAGGGGTTCGTCAACGCCGCCGCGTCACTGCGGGCCCTGACCCGCCCGGCATGGGCCGCCAACGCCTTCTTCCCGTACGGAACCCTGCTCGACCGGGGAGAAGTCGTCCGTGATCGGGTCGTCTCGGCCGGCCCCGAGGGCGTGACCCTCGCTTCGGGCCGGCGTGTTCACGCCGACTACCTGGTGCTGGCCACCGGTTCGGGCTACTCGTACCCGGCCAAGCCACAGCCCGGCGCGGACGACATCGCCCAGCAGCTGGACGACCTCCGCGACACCCACGAGCAACTCGCCGGCGCCGGCCGCGTCCTGATCGTCGGCGCCGGCCCGGTCGGTCTGGAGCTCGCCGGGGAGATCAAGGACGTCTGGCCGGAGAAGAACGTGCTCGTCACCGACCGCGGCGACCGGCTCCTTCCCGGCTTCCTGCCCGAGGTCCGTGACGGCCTGCACCGCCAGCTGGACGAGAAGGGCATCGCCCTGCGGCTCGGCACCACCTTGACCGCGCTGCCGCCGGTCCCGGCCGGCCGGGCGACCCGTTTCACGGTCACCACCGGCGAGGGCGAGCCGGTCACCGCCGACATCTGGTTCCGCGCGTTCGGCGTCGAGATCAACACCGGCTACCTGACCGACGGACGCCTGACGCCACTGACCGGTGCCGGAACCGTCCCCGTGACCGGGCACCTCAACGTCCGCGGCTACGACCACGTCTACGCCATCGGCGACATCGCCGACCTGCCGGACCCGAAGATGGCGTCCTTCGCCATGGAGCACGCCGCGATCGTGGCGGCGAACATCCGGGCGCAGCTCGCCGGCGACGCGCCCGGGACCACCCACACCCCGACGCGCGGGCGGCGGATCCTCCTGCCACTGGGCCCGCACGCCGGCGTCGGCCAGCTCCCGGCCGCCGACGGGCCCGTTGCAGCCACCCCCGAAACCGTCCACCAGCGCAAAGGCGCCGACCTGTTCACGGCCCGCTTCGCCGCCCGCTTCAACCAGCCGGGGCCTTCGGCGCCAGGGCGCTGACGAACGAGTCCATCGCGGCGGTGGCCTGCCGCAACACCTCGACGGACCGGACCGGGTCGCCCGGGATCGCCAGCCGGTGGTCGGCGTTCGCCGCCTCGAAGAACGGGCGCCCGAGACCACGGGCGATCGCCGGCGCCCAGGTCGGGTCGGCCGTCCCGCCGAGCAGCAGGAACGGCGCGGTCGCCCGCTGCAGGTCGCCCGGCAGCTCGGAGTCGCGCAGCACCGGCGTGAGCCACACCGCGGGCAGCCCCCGATCAGCGGCGAGCGCGGCCGCGAAGCAGCCCATCGACTTCCCGGCCAGGGCGACCCGCCGATCCGGCTCCCCACCGAGCAACTGACTCAGGTACTGGTGGACGTAGGAGCGCAACTGCCGGTTCCACAGCGCGAAGTCGTCGCCGCGAGGCGGTAGCAGCGACGGCCACCGGACCGCCCGCGTCCTCCAGCCGTGTTTCGCGAACACCTCGCCGGCGAAGTGCAGGAGCGGGCGTTCCGCCGAGTAGTCCCCACCCGGGATCAACAGCGCGACTGCCATCCAGCGATGATATTCAATCTTCAAGCCCGGCGTGAGCGCGCTCGGCGGCCCGCCTTCCGTCGGCTCGGGTCAGCGCGAAGGCGGCGGCCGCGATCTGCAACAGCCCCGCCACCACCAGGGTCGGCCGGGCACCGGCAACCCCGATGATCGCGCCACCGAACAGCATGCCGACGGTCGACGCGCCGTCGTGGGCGACGCTTTCCGCGGCGAACGCGGCGCGCCGTTCCCCGCCCGTCGTCCGGCGGCTGATCAGCGTATTCACGGCGGCTATCCCGAATGGCATGACCGCACCGCCCACGGCCGCGCACGCTCCGACGAACGGAACCGAATTCGCCCCGGCCGCTATCGCCACGAACGACGTTCCGAGAACGATCCAGGCGACCGCGGCGGTCGGCAATGCGGACAGCCGACCGGTCATCGACGGGACCAGGATCGCGCCGGAGACCGAGCCGATGCCATATCCGGTCAGACCCGCCGCGATCAGCACGCCGGGGCGGCCGACCTGCGCGCCGAGCACGGCCAGACCCAGCGTGAACGCGAACCAGGCGAGGCCGCCGACGCCACTCATCACGATGATCCGGCGCAGTTCCGCGTGGCCGTGCCACACCTGCCGGAGGCGGACCGGCGGTTCGCGGAATGGCGGGCGGGCGCGCTCACCGCGTACCGGGAATTGCAGCAGAGCGGCCAGCACGATGCCGCAGCATTCGGACCAGAGAAGGGGAATGGTGCCGCCCGCCGCGACAGCGGCAGCGGCGATCGGTGGCGCGATGACCATGCTGACGCGATGTGCGAGATCCTGCCACGCCAGGGCCCGCGCGGGCGTTCCGGCGCCGAGGCGATCCCCGATGTCGGCGGTCAACGCGTGCCGCGCCGGCCCGGCGACGGCCGCGGCAGAACCTGAGATCAAACCCGCAATTGCCAGATGTACGGCCGTGACCCCGCCCGTCGAAGCAGCCACCGGCACGATGAGCAACCCGGCCACCTGCACGAGCATCGGCACCGAAAGTGATCGCCCGTCGGTGACGAGCCGCCGCAACCGCCCGGCCCACCACCCGGACGTGACCAGCGGCAGCCCGGCCGCCCCGGCGACCAGCCCGGTGGTCCATGCCGAGCCGGTCTGTTCCAGCGCGACCAGCGGCAACGCGACAGCGGTCAGCCGCTGGCCCATCCAGCTGACGGCCGTGGCCAGCAGCAGGATTCCCAGGTCCCGTCGTTCTCCCATGCCCTGATGCTGCCGACGATCGGTGACGCACGGTAGCGTGCACGTCCGCGGTGGTCAGCATAGGCTGGGCCTATGGGTTCATTGCCGGAGGTCGACGATCTTCGCCTGGTCACCGCGGTCGCCCGCCTCGGCTCGGTCGGTGCCGCCGCGCGAGAACTTCTGATCAGTCAGCCGTCGGCGAGTCAGCGGCTGGCCGCGCTGGAGCGCCGGGTCGGCGAGCGGCTCTTCGACCGCGATCCGACCGGCGCACGGCCGACCAGCGCCGGGCGGGAGATGGCCGACCGGGCGGCGCACATCCTGCACCACCTGGCCGCGCTCGTCGACCAGACCCGGGCCGCCGCGCGGGAGCGGCCGTTGACCGTCGGCACGTTCTCCAGTTTCGCGCCGCTGCTGTTCCCGGCCCTGGACATGCCGGTCACGCAGGTCACCGACCACGGCGATCGGATGATCGGATGGGTGGCGGAGGGTTCGCTGGACGCGGTGGTGGTGGCGATCGCCGACCAGGTGACGCTGCCGCCGGGCGTGGTCGCGACCCCGATCGGGCGCGACAGTCACGCGATGCTGTTCCCGGCCGGGGTTGCCGGTCCGGGCCGCGGTCGCCGGCCGTACCGGGACAGGGTCGTGATCGTCTACACGATCGACATGTCGTCGCCGGTCCTGCGCGACCGGCTGACCGCCCTGGGTGCCGAGCCGCGGCACGCCGCGACCGCGGAGACGGCGGTGCGCATGGCCCGGTCCCTCCGCGTGCCGGCGCTGATGCCGCGCTGCCTGGCCCGGATGTATGCGGACCCGGCCGACCTGGTGGCCACCGCCCCGATCCGCAACACCCTGCGCCTGGCCTTGGTCACTCTCGGTCCCCCGCCGGACGCGGTGCACCCCGCGACCCTGGCGGCACGGCTCGGACTCGTTCGATGACGTTCCGCCGGTGAGACCCGCACGGCAGATCCATACGTTTCCACCTTTTCCCGATGGGCACGTTAAGAGAGGACCACTCACGACACGACAGGAGGTCGCCCGACATGGCCGGCAAGGAACACGACGTGAATCGCAGTGCGCGCAGCGGCCGATTCGTCAAGGAGTCGACCGCGAAGAAGGATCCGAAGGCCACGAGCACCGAGCACGTCGGCAAGGAACGCGGCGACCGGGAGGTGAACCGGAGCACCAGCACCGGCCGGTTCGTCAAGAAGACGACCGCTGAGCTGCATCCGTCAACGACCGAGACGCAGAAGGTCTGACCAGAAGCAATCCCCCGGTTGCCGCTCCGAGCAATTGACACGCGGCAATGGCGACCAGCAGGATCGCGGGATCGCCCGACGCGAGCAGACCACCGGCGGCGGCTCCGGCCGCCGCCGCGGTCACCTTGAACCCGGCGCCCAGGCTGAACACCTGAGTGCGCAGCTCCGGCGGGGCCTCCCGGTCCCGGGTGCTCAACAGCGCGACCGCCGCGACGCCGCTGAACACCCCGGCCACGGCGAAGGACACCGCCGGCCAGGCGAGCGTGGCCAGCCCGAACGGCACTGTCATCGCCGCCGTGCAGAGCACCACCACGAGTTCCGGCCGCCGGTGCACGGCCGGGATCCGCGTGCAGAGCACCGAGGCGAGCAGCCCGCCGCACGCGCTCACCGAAAGAAGCAGACCGGTCAGCGCGGGCCGGTGCTGGTGGGCCGCGATCGAGGCAGCGGCCAGCGGCAGCGCCCCGAAACCGAGCATCTGAAACGTCGAGGCGGCGGTCACCGCAGCCAGTCGACGCCGTTTCACAAAAACCCCGAAACCCGCCATGGGGCGTACGGCCCGAGCCGTCGACGGCGACCAGCCGCGCAACGGCAACGTCAGGAACAGCGCCGCACCCGCCACCACGAACGCGCCCAACCCGGCCAGGGCCCAGCCCGCGCCCGCCCAGCCGGCGAGCACCGCCGCGACCGCCGGGCCGGCGATCCCCGCGGTCCCGTAGGTCCCGGCGTCGAGACTGAACGCGCGGGCCCGGTTCTCCGGAACCAGTTCACCGAGCAGACTGCTGAGACCGCCGAGCATCAGCGGGGAGAGGCAACCGGCGCTGACCAGGATCAGCGCGGCCACCCAGGACCACGAGCCGATCAGGGTCGCGGCTACGGCCAGACTCACGCCGTACCAAATGAAAGCGGTTGAATAAAGCAATCGACGGCGGCGGATGCGATCGGCGGCCGCTCCGACCAGCGGCGCGGCGAGCACATGCGGCACCATCAGCGCCGCCACCAGGAGACCGCCGAGAGCCGCGTCGCCGGCGCGCTCCAGCGCGAGCAGCACGATAGCGACCCGGGCGCCCTCGTCGGCGAGACGGACAGCGACAGCGGACAGCAGATATCGAGCCAGAGTCATGGATGCCATTCTTTACCCGGCAGTGGTCTCCGGCACCTTCTCCGGAATGGCGTTTGCGCATTCGTCGACAGGGAACAACGCGAGTCGACTATCCGGAAAAGGAGTGATGAGCGATGCCACCGCGTAAGCGAGCGACAGTCAGCACCACGAGCCCGAGCTACACCGTGCCCGGGATCAAGCCCGAAGTTGCGGGTGAGGTCATCACGCTGTTGCAGGACCGGCTGAACGCGCTGAACGACCTCGCGCTCACCTTGAAGCACATTCACTGGAACGTCGTCGGGCCGCATTTCATCGCCGTTCACCAGATGCTCGACCCGCAGGTCGACGCGGTCCGCGAGATGGTCGACGACATCGCCGAGCGCATCGCCACCCTCGGCGGTTCCCCGGTCGGCACGCCCGGCGCGCTGGTCGCCCAGCGGACCTGGGACGACTACTCGATCGGCCGCGCCGACACCAACTCGCACCTGGCCGCGCTCGACATCGTCTACACCGGCGTGATCGAGGCGCACCGCGAGGCGATCGAGAAGACCGACGAGCCCGACCCGGTCACGCAGGACCTGCTCATCGCCCAGGCCGGGCAGCTCGAGCAGTACCACTGGTTCGTGCGCGCCCACCTGGAGAACGCGGCCGGCGTGCTGGTGACCGAGGGCGTCAAGGACGAGAAGACCGCCGCTCGGCGCGCCAAGCGCTGACCTGCACACGCGAAAGGCCGCCGGTGCTCCCGGCGGCCTTTTTGCTGGTACGGGCGTTGGTCCTCGCTGTATCGGAAGCCGCGCGTCACAGAACGGGACGGCACGTCACAGGATCGGTTTGCCGCCCGTGACCGGGATGATCGCGCCGGAGATGTAACTGCCCTCGTCGGAGGCGAGCAGCACGTAGGCGGGAGCGACCTCCTTCGGCTCCCCGGCGCGCCCCAGGGGTGTGTTCTTGCCGAACTCCGCCACCTGCTCCGGTGGCATCGTCGACGGGATCAGCGGCGTCCAGATCGGCCCGGGCGCGACCGCGTTGACCCGGATCCCCCGTTCGCCGAGCATCTGCGCCAGCCCCGCGGTGAAGTTCGCGATCGCACCCTTAGTCGTCGCGTACGGCAGCAGCGTCGGCTTCGGCTGGTCATAGTTGACCGAGCTGGTGTTGATGATCGACGCCCCCTCCCCGAGGTGCGGCAGCGCCGCCTTGACCAGCCGGAACATCGCGGTGATATTGGTGTCGAAGGTGTGCTGCCACTCCTCGTCGGGGATCTCCTCCACCGTCTCGTGCGTCATCTGGAACGCCGCGTTGTTCACCAGCACGTCGATCCCGCCGAGCTCGCGCACCGCCTGGTCGACGATCCGCTTGCTCAGCGCCGGGTCGGTCAGGTCCCCGGGTGCCAGCGCCACCTTGCGCCCGGCCGCCTCGACAAGCGCCGCGGTGTCCCGCGCGTCGTCCTGCTCCTCCGGCAGGTAGGAGATCAGCACGTCGGCGCCCTCCCGGGCGAACGCGATCGCCACCGCCCGCCCGATCCCGCTGTCCCCGCCGGTGATCACCGCCCGCTTGCCGGTGAGCCGCCCCGAACCCCGGTACGACTCCTCGCCGTGATCGGGCTTGCGGTCCATCCGGCTGGTGTGCCCGGGCGGCCGCTGCTGCGGCTCCTTCGCCTGCTGATCTTCTTTGGTGATGGTCATACCGGCCGCATTCCCCACCACACGGTATTTATTGCTGCAGGATCCGGATCGCGTTGCCGGACGGGTCACGCAGGCCCATGTCGGTGCCGTAGAAGTGCCGGATCGGTTCCTGCGTGAAGTCGGTGAAACCGCTCGCCTTGAGACTCTCGTACAGCCCGTGGATGTCGTCGGTGTTGAGCACGAGGCCGTTCAGCGCGCCCTTCGCGATCAGCTCGCGCAACTGCTCGGCGGTGGCCTCGTCGTGCAGGGGCGGGCCCGGCTGCTCCAGGCGGATCTCGGTGTCACCACCCGGGACGCGGACGGTCAGCCAGCGGTAGGAGCCCTGCTGGACGTCGTTGCTCTTCTCCAGACCGAGCCTGCCGGCGTAGAACTCCAGCGCTTCGTCCTTGTCCAGCACAAAAATCGATGCGACGTTCAGCTTCGTCATCATGGCCGCACGCTACGGAACGCGCCGGGCCGGCCGCTTCTCCAGAACTGCTCGATCCCGCGGCCGGATGGCCTGCGCGGTACCGGCCGGCTCAGCTCACGGCCGACTCAGCCCGAGCCCGGCTCAGCCCGAGCCCGGCTCAGCCCGAGCCCGGCTCAGCCCGAGCCCGGCTCAGCCCGAGGCCGGCTCAGCCCGAGGCCGGCTCAGCCCGAGGCCGGCTCAGCCCGAGGCCGGCTCAGCCCGAGGCCGGCTCAGCCCGAGGCCGGCTCAGCGCTGGGCGGGCCGAGGCCGGGTGGCGGCCATCTGCACGCAGTGCGGCACGACCAGCGGCCGCCCAGGCGAGATCCCCGCGCTTCGCCACGGCTGACCGCCGTCGGCAACGCCACCACTCGCCCGGCCGGCTCAGCGTTCGACCCGGTCACCCCACTCGGTCTCGCCGGTGGCGGTCACCGCCAAGTGGACGAAGATGCTGTCGTCGGTGGCACCGTGCCAGTGCGGAACCCCCGGCTCGACGTGCACCCAGTCGCCGGCCCGCAGCTCACGCGGCTCGTCGAGCCCCTCCCACTGGATCAGCCCGCGGCCGGTGACGACGATCAGCGCCTGCTCGCCGGTGTGGACGTGCCAGTGGGAGCGGCTGCCCGGCGCGTACGAGAACCGGTGCCCGCGCAGCCCGCCGGGGCGCTGCCGGTCGAGGATCTCGGCCTGCCACACGTCGCCGTCGAAGGTGCGCGACGGCCCGGCCGGCGACGGCACCGATGCTTCCGGAACGATTCTGAAGTAGCTGCTCATGCCTCCATCATCGCGAGAACGCGCTCGATACCACGAGGGTCCACCAGTTGGCCTCCGGCTGCGCCGATCAGCGCTCCGGCGGGGAAGGAGCGTACGGGCTGCGGCCCGCTCCGGCGGTCGCTGGGCTGCAACAAAATGCAAACGACGAAGTTTCTTGTGTGTTAATCGACGTCCTTCTATGCTCGGCTGAAGAAGCTTAGGAAAGCGCTTTCCTGCACCCCATCCCCAAGGAGCGCCGAGCATGAGAAAAACCCGGTTCATCGCCGCCGCGGGCACCGCCGTCGCCGCGGGCGCCATCGCCCTCGTCCTCCCCAACGCCCAGGCCTCCGCCGCCGTCACCGGCTCGGCCAGCGGTTTCGCCACCCAGAACGGCGGCACGACCGGCGGCACCACCGTGCGGGCCACCACCGGCACCCAGATCCACCAGGCCCTGTGCAGCCGGGCCAGCGCCAGCACCCCGATCGTCATCGAGGTGACCGGCACCATCAACCACGGCAACACGACGAAGGTCTCCGGCGCCAGCTGCAACACCGCCGCCGACAAGATCGAGCTGAAGGACATCTCCAACGTCACGATCGTCGGGGTCGGCAACGCCGTCTTCGACCAGCTGGGCATCCACATCAGGAACTCCAGCAACATCATCATTCAGAACGTGACCGTCCAGAACGTGAAGAAGTCCGGCTCACCGACGTCGAACGGCGGTGACGCGATCGGCATGGAGACCGACGTCCACAACGTCTGGGTCGACCACACCACGCTGATCGCCTCGGGCGGCGAGTCCGCCGGTTACGACGGCCTGTTCGACATGAAGGACAACACGAAGTACGTCACGCTGTCCTACAGCATCCTGCGCAACTCCGGCCGGGGCGGGCTCGTCGGCTCCAGCGACAGCGACCTGGCCAACGGGCCGATCACGTTCCACCACAACTGGTACGAGAACATCGACTCGCGCACGCCCCTGCTGCGGGGCGCGACCGCGCACATCTACAACAACTACTACCACAGCCTCAACGAGTCCGGGATCAACCCGCGCGCCGGCGGCAAGGCCAAGGTCGACAACAACTACTTCCAGGACTCGAAGGACGTGCTCGGCACGTTCTACACCGACCTGGCTGGATACTGGCAGGTCAGCGGCAACATCTTCGACAACGTGACCTGGTCGCCGGCCGACTCGGAGACCAACCCGGCCGGCCCGAACCCGGTTTCGAACACGACCGTCTCCATCCCGTACGCGTACACGCTGGACAACGCGTCCTGCGTACCGACGATCGTGAAGGCGACGGCCGGGGCGGACACCGGGCTGAAGAGTTCCACCGGCACCTGCGCCACCACCACGAGCAGCCCCAGCCCGACCACGTCGACCGGCCCCACCGCGTCACCGTCGACCTCGACGTCGCCGGCCACGCCCAGCGGCACCAACCTGAGCCTCGCCTCGGGCGCCGGCGCCGACGGTTCCAGCAAGGCCGGCGGCACCAGCTACGGCAACGTGAAGGACGGCAGCCTCACCACGTACTGGTCACCGAGCGGCACCACCGGTGACATCTCCATCAAGTGGGGTTCGGCCACCACCGTCTCGCGCATCAACATCCGCGAGGTCACCAGCGGCGTCATCGGCTCCTACCAGGTGATCAACGGCGCCACCGGCGCCGTCCTGGCCTCCGGTTCCGGAGCCGGCGTGATCAGTTTCGCCGCCACCTCCACGACGAAGATCACCTTCAAGATCAACTCCGCTTCCGGTACGCCGAAGGTCGCCGAGTTCGAGACCTACGCATCCTGACCACCCCGCCGGCGTCCGGGCTCGCCCCCGGACGCCGGCGCTCGTGGTCAAAGGCGGCGCACTCGCGTCACCGCACCCTCCGACGACCGCCCTGCCACCCAGCCGCGGACCACGCGCCGGGCACACAACGGCGCGCAGCGGCGGGGCGGCCCGGCCGATGTCATGAGGCGGCACGCTCGGCGGCGCTGCGCTCGATACAGAACTCGTTGCCTTCCGGGTCGGCGAGCGTGACCCATCCGGTCCCGTCCGGCCTGCGGTGATCCCCGACGAGTTTGGCACCGGCCCCGATCAGCCGCTCGACCTCCTCGTCCCGGCTGCGGTCCTGCGGCTGCAGGTCGAGGTGCACCCGGTTCTTCACCGCTTTGCCTTCGGGCACCCGGATGAACAGCATCGTCGGCAGTCCTTCGGCGGCCAGCGACGCCTCGGGGTCCCCGGGCTGATCGTCGTCGGCCGGCGGACGGCCCACTACCAGCGACCAGAACTGCGCCAGCTCGTACGGATCACCGCTCGTGTCGAACGTGATGCTGTGAATGCCTGCAACCATCGCGCTCTCCCCAGTGGACGAGTGCGCCCCGAAGCACAGCAACGGGGCGCGGGAAACCTGTCGATGACCATCTCACCGCACCTCCCCCCGGCCGGGGCACGCAACCCCGGCCGGAGGCCCGCGCCGCGCCACGGCCCGGACCACAGCCCACGTCGCGCCGCGTACCGGAAATCAGTTGATGAACCGGGTGAGCAGACGGTAGTAATTCATCGAGATCATGGCCAGCAGCATCGCCACGAAAACAGCGCTGATCAGGCCATACGCCAGGTACATCGCACGCCGCGCAGCGGAGACGGCTCGATGCGCCGCGGGCAACGGCCGGCGGAGGATCACGTGCCCCAGGTAACGGAAAGCGCGATCCCGCAGGTTGATCTCACCGAGCCCGGCCTCCATCGCGTGATGCCCGTCGGTGAACGGCAGCAGCGGGTTCAGGTTGTTGAGGACGACGAACAACTGCATGCCCAGCAGCCAGCGCAGACTCTCGAACCGCACCGGGTCGGCCACGATCAGCCCCGCGCAGATCCCGGTCGCGACGAGGTCGATCAGCGGCCCGATCAGAGCGACCGCGCTGCGCCCGAATCGCGAGCGGACGCGGTAGGCGTCGGTCCGGTCGACATACGTCAGCGGGATGATCAGGCAGAACATCTTCACCCCGGCCTCGCGGACGGGAACGCCGAGCGCCTGGCAGACCGACGCGTGCCCCATCTCGTGCACCGCGGCCTGCACCAGCAGCGCGCCGGCGGTCAGCAGCCACGGCGGCCCGGCGTGGGTGAGTGGCGCCGGCAGCGCCGTCGCGAGCACGACGAGAACCGTCGACACCAGCGCGGACAGCAATGTCAGTCCGGTGCACGTGCGCGGGAACCGGGCCAGCACCGTCGACGGCGGCCGCAGCATCCGGTTCAGGTGCCGCGCCGGGATGCGGATGCGGGGCGCGAGCCGCAGGAACCAGAAGAACGTCCGGTCCCGCCCCCGCAGCGGTTCCGGCGGGACCGACAGGACGCCGGCCGCCCGCAGGTCGGTCAGGAAGGACAGAAGAACAGGAGCCCGATCCCGTACGCCGTCAGGACCGCGCGACCGCCGGGCGGCGTCCAGCAGCGCGGTGCCCGTGCGTGAGCCGTCGAGCAGCGGGACGAGGCGCGCCCCGGTCGGGCTGAGCCGGACGTAGGTGCCGCTGACGGGGTCGAAGAGCAGGGGGTGGCCGTCGGCGCCGTCGATGAGGGTGACCTCGGGGGCCAGCGCGACGGGTCCTTCCAGCCAGTCCGTGGTGGTCATCGTGCCTTTCCTCGCCGGACCGGCCGGGGGCGTGCCCCCGACCGGCATCGTGCCTCTCGTTCGTCAGTGCATGCCGCGGGTGCCGCCGCAGCCACCGCACGGGCCGCAGTGGTGGCAGCCTCGGGTGCCGCCGCAGGGGCCGCACGGGCCGCAGTGGTGACAGCCACGGGTGCCGCCGCAGGGGCCGCACGGGCCACACGGGCCGCACGGCCCACAGGGGCCGCAGCCACCGCAGCCGCCGGTGCCGAGCAGCGACGCGCTCACCACGGTCGGCAGCTGCTCGGCGGTCAGATCGTCCTCCAGCCAGAGGTCGAGTTCCTCGATCACCTCGGGCCCGTTCAGTTCACTGTGCATGCGACTCAGCTCCTTCGATGTGTCGTGTCCATGCAGGCTCCGCCCGGCTGTCGGGCCGGGCGGCCGGGGTCCGTACGCCGGATGCGCGGACCCCAGACTGTGGACCGGGCGCTACGCCGCCGGTTCCGCCGCGGGATGCGCGACGGCGAAGGCGAGCAGCGGCGCCCGGTGATATCCGTCGGCGCCCGCGCGTTCCCGCAGCACGTGGGGCAGCAGTCCGGCGAAGACGGTGCCGGCCAGGCGCAGGCGCAGGGCGGCCAGCCACGCGGCGTGCCCGGCGGCACCGGCACGGGACAGCAGCAGCCGGTGGCCGTGGCTGCCGTGCCGGTCGAGCGACGCGGCCAGGTTGCCGGTGACCACGAGCAGCGCGGCCGCGTCGGCGAACTCGGTCTGGATGACCAGTTCGGCCGCGGCGGGTCCGGTCGGCAGGCTCGCGACCCGGCGCAGGGCGTCACGTCCGGGCAGGTAGCGGTAGAGGCCGGTGTCGACGCCGGTGACCCGCCAGGCAGCGCAGAAGAACTCCAGTCCGACGCCGCCGGCACGCTCGCCGGGCCACGACTGGGCGTCCATCGTCTCGGCGGCGGCGAGGATCGCGGAGACCTCGGCGGCGGTGATCGGGCCGGGCGCGTAGTCGCGGACCGCGACCCGGCCGGGCAGGACGTCGTCCAGGGTGGCGCGCGGGGCGGCCGGCGCCGGCAGCTCGACGATCGGCCCCTGATCAGGAGCGGGCATCAAGTACGCGGGCACGGGCGCGAGCGGGCGCCGGACCGCATCGGCGTCGAGCCGGCTGTCGATCATCAGGTCGCCGAGGAGCCGATAGCGATCCTGGTCGGTGGTCACACTCATCGCAGGCCCTCCAGGGCGATCACGGCCGTCACCGGCTCGGTGTCCGGGTCGGTACGCAACGCCTCGTGGATCGCCGTGTCGTCCCAGCGGGCGGCGAACCGGGTGGTGATGCCACGCGTCGCCGCGACCGCGGAGAGCTGGGCGAGCGCGCACCCGGCGTCGAGCCCGAGGATCCGGTAGGCGAAGTCGTAGTACTTGGCGCCGACCACGGCGAGAGCGCCGGTGAGGACGAGCAGCGCGGACGGGCCGGTCTCCTCCAGCTCGGGGCTGACCCCGGCCGACGCGCCCCGGATGCGGCCGAGGGTGTGGTCGGCGCGCTGGTAGAAGTACCACGCCGGGTCGAGCCCCTCGACGTCGAGCGCGAGCAGGTACGCCTGCACCGACCCCAGGTTCCCGCCGGTCGGGGCCCACCGGCTGATCTGACCCGGGAGGGCCTTCGCACCGAGATCGCGCAGACCGGCCGTACGGCGAAGAAGGTCCGAGAGCGACCCGTCGCCCAGCGCGAGTCGCGGAGCGGCCCGGAACTCCTTGTGGTAGCGCTGCAGTGCGTGGTTGGCCGGCCGGTAGTGCGCCTGGTGCTCCTTGAGGTTGAGCCATTCGCGGGCCGGGAACGCGACCGCCTGCTCGTAGCGGTGGGCCGGCGGCAGCGTCTCCGTCGCGGCACGCGGATCGGTCGGCAGGCAGGTCGGGCAGCCGGGGCGGCGGAACGCGCCGACCGCGAGCTGCGACCACTCGTTCAGGTCGTAGACCGTGCAGACCTGCATCGACGGCGTCTGGCCGACCCGCGACAGCAGGTGAACGGTTTCGGTCACGGCCAGCGCTACCCAGGCCGCGGCCCGCGCCGCGGACGGCACCCCGGCCGGGCCCGGGCGGCGGCGCGAGAAGCAGTCGTGGCAGCAGGTGTAGCGGGCGTCGAACAGCGGCCCGACCTCGGCCGTGTTCGCGCCGGCGGCGGTCCGCAGCCAGCTGATCCCGGCCTCCCGGCAGGCGGCGTCGACCTTGGCCATCGCGGCCGCGTCCCCGTCGTCGACGGCGACCAGGAAGTCCCCTACGGTCAGTTCCTCACCGGCCCAGGCGTGCGCGTCCGCGCCGGCCCCGGCCAGTTCGGCGCGGAGCGTCGCGGCCAGCGGCCCGTCCCCGGCGACCAGGACCCGGGCCCGGGCCAGTCGTTCGCAGGCCTGGTCGCGGCTGCGGTTGACCCGGGTGGTGTCGAGGTTGCGGCCCAGGTAGCCGGCGACCTCGGGCGGGATCACCTCGACGATCTCGCCGATCGGGCCGTCCTGCAGCAGGCCGCTCACGTAGAGCAGGGAGACGCAGGCGTGCAGCGTCTTCAGCGGTACCCGCGGCAACGCCTCGGCCAGCTCGTCGACCGTGCGGGTGCCGTCCAGGTACGGCAGCAGCCGCGGGATGAGCTGCACGGCCGAGCGGCCGCGGAGGACGGTCTGCCGGTTGCCGGTGCCCGCGAACGCCACGCCGTCGACCAGCGGGACCTGGACCAGGCCGGTCACCAGGCACGGGCGTACGGGCGGGGCGAACTGGGGGTCGGTGGCCACGGCGTACGCCATGGTCGCGGCGTCCATCCGCCCGTCGGCGCGGGTGTTCTCCTCGACCTGGATCATCGCCACACTCCCTGCAGCATCTCGGGCAGCCGTTCGTACGACCGCGTCGTCTCGTCCCGTCCCAGCCCGCACCGCGGGCAGCCGTGCGCGCCGACCGTCCGGCCGGCGCGGATCTGCTGGGTCGGTACCTCGATCTGGCGGACCCGCCCGGCTTCGGCGCCGGGGTCGGTGCGCAGCCGTTCGACCGCCTCGGCGGCGAGAGCCGCGGCGAGCAGGGCGGTCGACGGGAGGAAGCCGTCCGGCCCGGCCTCGGGGTGGGCGTCGTAGTACTCGCCGGTGGCGGCGCGGATCACGCGGGCGTTGTCGTGCTGGGCGATGCGACGGCGGTAGCAGCCGTGGCAGGCGCCGTGGCCGGGGACGATCGCCGGGCCGACCTCCAGTTGCGGATGGTCGAGGATGACCGGGAGCCACGGCTGCCCGGTGCGGAACGACTCCTCGTCGAACTCGCGCTCCCGTTGCGGGGTGCGGCGCCAGGCGGCGAGAAGATTCAGTCCGCTTTTTCCCGATAAAACGCCATCGGGTGCGTCCACCACGGAAACGTCGTGAACCAGGTCCCGCAGCCGCTCGGCGACCGCGAACCCGAACGGCCCCACCGGCGTGATGCTCAGATGCGACATCGTGACTCCTCAGGCGAACGGCTGCGGCCAGGAATTGAGCTCGGATTCGGGCCGGCTCGGGTAACCCATCCGCACCGGCGCCTCGTACAGCCGCGGGCTGCCGAGGAAACGCGAGCGGTACGTGAACGAGAGCGGCAGCAACCCGGGGATCACGGCGCGGACCACGGTCGTCCCGGCCCGGATCGCCTCGTCCGGGGTGAGATCCACCAGGTACGAGTCGAGCCCGCTCGCGTCCAGCCGGTCGAGCACCACCCGCAGGTCGCCGGTCGCGTCGCCGGTGGACAGGTCCGGCATCTCGGACAGGCGGCGGCGGGCGGTGCCGCCGAGCAGGAAGTCGTAGGCGTGCGCCCGCGACGGGTGGCCCATGTAGATCGCGCCGTCGGACACGCCGCTGAAGTCCTGCACGTCGTCCGGCGCCTTGTCGCCCTGCAGCGCGATCCGCACGGACACCGTCTCCGAGATCGCCTTCGCGGCCGCGACCTGCGGGTCCAGGCTCGCGGCGCACGCCACGACGGTGTCGCAGTCGGGATGGTGCGGGGCGGTGGAGACGGCGTACACGATCGGGATCCCGAGGTCCGTGGTCGCGTCGAACAGCTCGATCGTCACGTCACGGTCGGCGTACAGGTCGAGGAAGCTCTGCAGTCGCGGGCCGACGACGTCGGGCTCGATCCGCGGCAGCGCGAGTTCCTGCAGCCAGACCAGGCTGATCGCGTCGCGTTCGATCACCTCGCAGAGCGCGCCGGTGATCGCGCGGACCGGGTCGGTGTGCGCTGCCGCGCCGGTCGAGATCGGGTTGGTGATCCTCTCCGCCCCGTGCGCGGAGATGTGCATGTAGACCAGCACCGCCGGGACCCAGGACAATTTGCGCGTACGGAGGTTCATGCCCTTGATCCACCGCATCCGCTCCGACTTTGCGGGCAGCACGACCGGGCAGCGCGGGTCGGCGAGTTCCGTCGCCGAGCAGCGCGGCAGCACGTCCAGGTCGAGCACGTCCTCGCCGAGCGCCACCAGCTCGTCCGCGGTCGCCCAGCGCAGTTGCTCGTCGGCGTAGAGGCTGTTCGCGTACCGTTCGAGCGCCTCGGCACAGGCGACCATCCGCGCGTGGTCGGCGTCCACCCCGGTACCGGTCCCGTCCAGGCTGCCCAGACAGTCCGGCCCACACATGGTGTCGATCACCGCCGACACGTCGCCGAGGTTCGCCGAGAAGACCTTGAGCGGCGGGTTCGAGGGCTCCACCGGCAGCCGCGCCACGCCGGTTATCAGGCCGCCCAGTGGGGAGACCAGGTCCTGCAGCGTGCCCGTCGTCCGCCGCGCCACCTCTGTGGCCACCGCACTCATCCCCGCGCACCCTCTCGTCAGCCGGCTTCGCGCCGGGCTGATCAGCCCGGCGCATACTTCAAGCCTCGCCCCGAGAAAGCGCATTTCGCTGGTGTTTACGAAAAATGCAGCCTGGGTACTTTTATACTCATTTGGTAACGATGTAGGGACAGTAACCTGCCCCTGTCCACGATCGTTCCGAACCGGTTCTCAGCGCCGATTCCCCAGTACGCCGATAGGCATTGTCACTCCAGGGTGACCGTCACCTGGGTGACGTTGTCGTCCTCCAGAAGAGCACGGCGCAACCGCGTCACCCGGCCCACCAGGTCGACCTCGTCCTTCGGCGTCAGCCACAGGTTGACCAGCAGCTGCGACGGCCCGACCCAGACCCCGTGCAGATCCTTGATCGTGGCCACCCACTCCTCGTCCCGCACCCGCTCGCGGATCGGGTCGAGCACGTCCTCCGGCGCCGACTCGTCCAGCAGCAGCCCCTTCGACCGCCGCGCCAGCAGGAACGCCACCACGATCAGCAGCAACCCGATCGTCATGCTGCCGACCGCATCCCACCCGGCCCAGCCGGTCGTCGCGTGCAGCACCAGCGCCGCGAGCGCCACCGCCAGACCGATCAGCGCCGCGGTGTCCTCCAGGAAGACCGTCGTCGCGCTCGGGTCGGACGCGTGCCGCAGGTGGTGCCGCATCGACCGGTCCCGCTCCCGGGCCTCCTGGCGCAGCTGCTTGTGCGCGGTGTACCAGGAATAACTCTCGAAAACGGCGGCCACCAGTAGGACACCGACACCGACCCACAGCGACTCCACCGGCTCGGGCGCCAGCAGACTCCGGATCCCCTCACCGATCGACAGCACACCACCGACCAGGAAGATCCCCAGCGCGGCGAGGAACGTCCAGAAATAACGTTCCTGGCCGTACCCGAAAGGGTGTTTCGCATCGGGTTCCTTGCGGGACTTCTTCAAGCCGATCAGCAACAACACCTCGTTGCCGGTGTCCGCGACCGAGTGTGCCGCCTCCGCCCACATCGACGCCGACCCGGTCAGCAACCCGGCGACGATTTTCGCGATGGCGATGGCCAGATTCGCGGCCACCGCCACGATCACCGTCCAGGCGCTGCCCTTTTCCTTTTCAGACCCATTTTCGGTACGGCCGTTGTCCGCGCTGTTTTCCACGAGACCGCCGATACCCGCCCGCGCGAGCGGGCACACTTGTCGATCCTCCGCCGGCCCCTTTCGGGCAGCTTCCGGCGCCTGGCGTCACACCCGCTCGACGCTCCACGCCATGCGCCGCTTCACACCCGCTCAGCGCTTCACACCCGCGCTCAGCGCTTCACACCCGCTCAGCGCTTCACACCCGCGCTCAGCGCTTCGCACCCGCTCAGCGCCTCACACGCGCTCGACGCCTCACACGCGCTCGACGTGGATTCCTCCGACCAGGCCGAACGCCCGCACTCGCACCACGATCTCGTCCCCGCCCCGCACCGGCGCCGCGTTCCGCACCGGCCCGAAGATCCGGAACCCCTCCGGCACGACGCTGACCCCCGCCGGCACCTGCAGCGACACGCCGCCCACCAAGCTGAACTCGGTGAGCCAGTACGGCTCCCCCTTCTCCAGGCCGGCTTCGCTCAGGTCAAGATTGACGCCACCGACCGTCCCGACGAACCGCATGTCCCGTGGCATCTTCCACTCGCCGCGCCGCTTGAGCCCTCCGAAGAGCGAGATGTACCAGGCAGCCCCGTCCCGGCCCGTGAACGCCGGCGAATCTGTGTCATCCATGCCCATCACGCTATGAACGTCCGCTGCCGCGGGCAGAGGCCGATCGTCACGCCCCGGCGATGACAGATGTCATCCCGGTGGAACCATCGTCGCCCCGGCAACGTCTCATCACCGGAATCACCAGCGAGAACATGGGGGAAGACCGATGCGTGGTGTGGTCAGGGCAATCACCTTCGTCATGGCAGTGGGTGTGCTGGCGGCCTGCGCCCGCCCGGCGGACTCACCGCCGGCGGCTCCGCAGCCGAGCAGCTCGCAGCCCACGCTGCCGGCCGGCTGGCGGTGGGAGTCGTACGGCGGTGTCCAGGTCGGCGTCCCGGCCGATTGGGGCTGGGCCAGCCAGGCACTCCGGCTCGACGCCTGGTGCATCAAGCCGGGAAATCACCCGCCCGCCGTCGCCCGGCCCGGCGCCGGAGTCCCCGCCATCGGCTGCCCGGCAGCGACCAACGGGACACCGACCGGCTCCCTGATCACGAACACCGGCTGGACCGTCGGATTCGCCCGCACGGACCGGCCGGACGGCATCACCCACGAAGGCGACCGCACCACGATCCGGCGCGACACCGTCGAAGTGATCGTCCAGGCCCCGCAACAGTTACGCGACCAGATCACCGCCACCGTCCACCAGGTGGAGGTCGACAGCGCCGGCTGCCCGACGAGCCATCGGATCAGCACCGGCCCCGACCTGCGCCCCACCCCGCCCGCCGACCTCGCCACGTTGCGTGACGTCACCTCGGTTTCCGTCTGCAAGTACCCACTGCCGGAAACCAGTCCCGCGCTGTCGCCCCGTTTGCTGTCCAGCCTTCGCCTGGACGGCGCCGCCGCCGCGGACGAGATTCAGCAGATCGCCGCCGCCCCCATCGGAGCAGGCGACCTCGACACCCCAGCCGACTGCGCACCGGAGGTAGCCCACGGCGACCAGATCATTCTCCTCCTGATCCGGGCCGCGACCGGCACCAGCGAGGCCACGGTGCGCTACGCCGGCTGCGTCCAGAACGGCTTCGACGACGGCACCACCGTCCGCCGCCTGACCAAGCCCGCCGTGGCTCCCCTGGTCACCGGCCCCAACCAGATATACGGCGGCTTCGCCGGCCAACCCGAGAAGAACGAGATGCTCCTCCCCCACGACTGACCCGGCCCGTCGGCCGAAGACCCCGGTACGGTCCCGTCGTGGCTGCCGCGGCCTGCGCGGATCAAGGCGGCCCAGTCGGTGGAGCCGGCGGTCGAGCAAGCCGGGGCAGCCCCGCACCACATCCGTCGAGCCCGCCCGGGGACACGCCCGGCAGGCCGTCCTCCGCGCAATTCCGAAGGCCTGGCTGACCGGGCCGGACGTGTGGAGAATGCGCGGAGCATCGGGAGACCCTGTAGAGGATCCGCCCGCCACCTGGACCAACGCCCGGCCCACGAGCAGCCTTACGGCCGTGACACTCCGATCGACATCACGCCCGCCACTTCTGGCCGGAGTGCTTCCGGCCGCAGCCGGCCGTACCGTCGCTGCCGCGCCCTGGTCGTACGCCACTTTCACGTTCACGCGTCACGCCGTGCCCGACTCCGTGTTCATGGTGGCCGTCCTGACCGGAGTGGCGGAGCTGGCGTGGTGCGTCATCTGTCTCACGCTCTACTTCTCGGTTCGACGGACCTCCCCCGGCTTCGCGGCAGGTGTCCTTTCGGGATGGGCAGTCGGGCTGATTGCCATCCCCTGCGGCGGCACCGAGGCGATCGGGTTTCTGGCCACGACGCCCTGACAGACGTCGCGGATCGCCTCCAGGTCGTGAATCCGAGCGGGCGGCTGCCCGCGACCGGTGCCGTGCCACAGTTGCGCCGGCCCGGTACCCACCAGCACCGCCCGCAGCGCCTCGTGCCGGCTGAACTTGGCCGTCATCGCATCACGCATCACCTGGTTCTTCAGCTCGTCCCACCGGCGCAGCTGCACGTCGTCCAGCAGCACGAGTCTGCGCTGCTTACGTGCCGCGACACCGGCACCGCGGGCCAGCTCGGTCCCGCTCTCCAGCGCGAACTGCCCGGCCAGTCGAGCGTCCACCAGGGCGATCTTCGCCGCCTGGAACGCATGCTCCACCGTCCGGTAGGTCCGGTTGCCCAGGTTGAACTCAGCCGGCCAGAAGTTCGACAGCATGCGCCGCCAATGCCGCACACCCGCCAGCGCGCCGTAGCGGCCCGCATCGGCCACCTGCTCGTGAACTCCCTGCCCGGGCGGCAGGTCAGCCGAGCCCGAGAAGAAGTACAGCCGGTCCTCCGTCGTCGTCACGCCCGGCACCCTACGACCGGAGTACGACAAGAATCCGAGGCCCCGAACCGCTGGAGGCGGCGGGTCGGAAACGGCGGGCCAGGGCGACGGCACGCAGTCGCGGGGCGGTCGCTTCGGTGGTGCGCCGGTGGTCCATGTCGAGTATTCGCTGACCGATCCGGGCCGTACCGTGATGCCGGTGCTGGACGCTGTCGCCGACTGGTCGCGGGAGCATCCGATGGCGTACGAAGTAGATGGCCCATCGACAGTGATTCCTGGAGGTCCGCTGTGACCGTAGTCTCCATCCGCAGAGTCGGCGACCCGGTGCTCCGGCGGGTTGCCGCGCCGGTCACCGACTTCGACGCCGAGCTGGATCGGCTGGTCAGTGATCTGACGCAGACACTGGCCGAGTCTCGCGGCGCCGGGCTGGCCGCGCCGCAGATCGGCGTCAGCCTGCGGGTCTTCGCGATCAACCCGGATCTGCCCGGTAACGATCTGAAGCTCGATCACCTGGTCAACCCGGTGCTGGCGTTCCCTGACGATCAGGAGCAGGCGGGCCCGGAGGGCTGCCTGTCGATCCCCGGGATCTACCTCGACACCAAGCGCCGCATGAATGTCTCCGCCAAGGGTTTCACGAAGAAGGGCGATCCTGTCCAGGTCGTCGGCGACGGCATCCTGGCCCGCTGCATGCAGCACGAGACCGACCACCTCGACGGCATCCTGTTCATCGACCGGCAGGACGCCGAGGGCCGGCAGCGGATCCTGGACACGCTGCGGGAGGCGGCCTGGTTCGAGGGCCTGCCGGCGCCGGACGTCAAGGTCAGCCCGCACTGACGCCCGGTTGTAGGCGACGACACCGCCGGTGACCAGCGCCAGCGCCACCAGGACACCGGCGGTGATCGGCTCGCCGAAGATCGGCACGGCCAGCAGCGTGGTCAGCACGGGACTCAGCGCGCCGGTCACCGCCGGGATCCCGCTGCCCAGGCAGCGGACCGCATGGACGTAACTGAGCGTGGAAAAGATCCCCGTCCCGACGCCTTGCAAGATCAAGAACATGATGTGGGATCTCGTGGGCACGCTGAGCAGATGCGCTCCGTCACCGAGGTCGAGCGCCAGCGCCACCACCGCCGACGGCACGCACACGACGAGCACGACGCTGATCAGATCCAGTCGTGTGGCGCGCAGCGCGATCGTGTAGACGGCCCACGCGCACCCGGCGGCGAGCAGGATCCCGATTCCGGCGAGGCTGGCCGTCGACCCGGTGAACACGGCGGTGGCGGCGACTCCGAGCGTGATCGCGGTCAGGGCGGCCAGTTTCCGGCCGGTGGGGCGGTCGTTACGACGTACTGCGGAAATAATCGCGACGAAAAGCGGCACCGAACCGGGCAGGAGCAGGCCGACCAGCGCCGCCGAGGTGAGGCTGCCGCCGGCCGCGGAGAGCAGGTAGTGCGGCAGCCCGGCGAGGCTCAGCGCCAGAATCGTGCCGGGCCGCTCGCGGCGCACCGCGCGGAACGCCCGCGGCAGCCACGGCGCCAGGATGATCACCGGCGTGCCGAACCGCAGCACGGCGGCGTCGACCGGGGTCAGACCGGAGGCGCCGATCCCGCGGATGGTGAGGGCGAACGACGCCCAGAGGACGACGGCGACCGCTAAGGCGGCCATGCCGCTTCGACGTTGCATGACAGCAACGCTAGGAACAAACGCCCGGCAGCCGATTGCGAATTCTGCCAGTACCGCGGAGTCCAGTGGCAGAATCTGCCACTGTGACGACTCTCGACGCCATCGACCGCCGGATTCTCCTCGAACTGCAGCGCGACGGGCGGCTCACCAACCAGGAGCTCGCCGACCGGGTCGGGCTCTCCCCGTCACCGTGCCTGCGCCGCGTGCGCCACCTGCAGGAGTCCGGCGTGATCGCGCGGTACACGGCCGTGCTGTCGCAGGAGGCGGTCGGCCTGCCGATCACCGCGTTCGCCCGGCTGACGTTGCTGTCGCACACGTCGGAGGCCGTCGACGAGGTGGAGGCCCGGCTGCGGGCGATCCCCGAGGTGGTCGAGGCGTACCTGCTGGCCGGGGACGACGACTACCTGGTCAAAATCGTCATCCCGTCGTTCGCCGCCTACGAGGACCTGCTGCGCCGCGAGATCCGGCCGATTCCGGCGTTCGCGTCGATCAAGACGACGTTCGCGTTCGCGGTGACGAAACAGCAGTCGCCGCTACCGCTGCCCTGACAGTCGCGCGGCCCGCGACTCCAGGTAACGCTGCTCGGGCCGGCTGAGCGTGAGCCGGGCCGCCCGCCGATACTGCTCGCGCGCCGCGTCCCGCTCACCGGCCAGCTCCAGCAGGTGGGCGCGGACCGCGGCGGTGCGGTGATGGCGGTCCAGCAGCGGATCCTCGGTGGCCCGGTTCAGCTCGGCGAGCGCGGGCTGCGGGCCGTCGACCATGGCGCGCGACGACCCGGTTCAGCGTCACCATCGGGCTCGGGGCGAGCGCGTGCAACAACCCGTACAGGGAAAGAATTTGCGGCCAATCGGTCTCCTCGGCCCGCGTCGCCTCGTCGTGCACCGCAGCGATCGCGGCCTGCACCTGCAGCGGGCCGACCGGCGCCCGGGTCAGCGTGTCCGTGATGAGCGCGACGCCCTCGGCGACGGCGGCCGCGTCCCAGCGGCTGCGGTCCTGCTCGGCCAGCGGGACCAGGCTGCCGTCGGCCCGGGTCCGCGCGGGCCGACGGGCGTCGGTGAGCAGCATCAAGGCGAGCAGCCCGGCCACCTCCCCGTCGTCCGGCCGCAGCCGGCGCAACTGCCGGGTCAGCCGGATCGCCTCCCGGGTCAGCTCCACCCGGTGCAGGTCGTCGCCGGAACTGGCCGTGTACCCCTCGTTGAAGATCAGATAGAGCACGTGCCGGACCGCGGTGAGCCGCTCGTCGGTGGCCGGCAGGTCGAAACGGGTGCCGGTCGCCCGGATCCGCTGCTTGGCCCGGCTGATCCGTTGACCCACGGTCGCCTCCGGCAGCAGCAACGCCCGCGCGATCTCCGCGGTGGTGAGCCCGCCGACCGCCCGCAGGGTCAGCGTGACCTGTGCCGGCACGCTCAGCGCGGGATGACAGCAGAGCAGCAGCACCGCCAGCTCGTCGTCACCGCGGACCTCCGGCTCGGGCTCGTGCCGGACCGCTTCCTCACGACGCCGGCGCGAAGTCTCGTTGCGCGTCAGCTCGACCCGGCGGCGGCTCGCCACGGTTGTCAGCCAGCTCTTCGGCTGCTCCGGGACACCGTCCCGCGGCCACTGCTGAGCCGCCGCGATCAAAGCCTCCTGCACCGCGTCCTCGCAGGCCTCGAAGTCGCCGTAACGCCGCACGACCGTGGCCAGGACCTGCGGCGCGCACTCCCGCAGCAGGTCCGGCAGCGCGGTCATTGCTCCCAGGCGCTCATGTCGAGGACCGGACGAACTTCGACCCGGGTGTACGCGGCGTCCGGCGCCTTCGCGGCCCAGGCCACCGCCTCGTCGAGATCGGCGACGTCGATCAGGTAGAAACCGGCCAGATGCTCCTTGACCTCGGCGTACGGCCCGTCGGAGGTGATCGTCCGGCCGTCGCGCACACTCACCTGGGTGGCCAGCGCCGGATCGCCCAGCCCTTCGCTGACCACGAGCACCCCGGCCTCGCGCATCTCCTCGCTCAGGCGCAGATGACCGAGGCCGAAATCGGTGCGCTGCTGCTCGGTCAGCGTCTCCCAGACCGCCAGCGACTGCGGGTTCGACTGGATCAGGATCAGATATTTCACCAATTCTCTCCTTCTCTCTGCCCAGGACGTCGAAGCCGGGCCGGCCGGTTTCGACATCAGGGCATGAACGAGATCCAAGAAACCATCGAACGCAAAGCCGCGCTGCTGGAGACCGGCGACGTGGAAGCCATCATGTCGCACTACGCACCCGGGTACGTCGAGTACAACCTCGCCCCGCCGCTGCGCCAACCCAGCGGGCCCGGCGACGGTGCCCAGCTGAAAGCGTGGATGGCCGGTTTCGAGAAGCCGCCGCGCCGCGAGGTCACCCAGTTGGAGATCACCACGGACGGCGACGTGGCGTTCGCAACCAGCCTCGACCGGCTCAGCGCGGTGCCTCGCGGCGCGACCGGGGGCTTCAGCATGTGGTTCCGGGTGACCCTGGGGTTGCGCCGCATCGACGGCCGGTGGCTGGTCACACACGAGCACGAGTCGGTCCCGTTCGAGATGGACGGCTCCTTGCGCGCCGCGACCGGCCTCACCCCGGCCGACTGATCCCGCCGTACCCGACACCGGTCCGGTGCTGACGGGGTCGCCCGATGCCCCGCACGGTCGGCATCATGGGTCCATGAATCTGCCGCTGTTGCTGTCACTCACCGGTCTCGCGCTGATCGACAGCACCAGCATCGGCACCCTGTTCATCCCGGTGTGGCTGCTGCTCGCGCCGGGCGGGGTGCGCACCGCGCGTCTGGTCGGCTACCTCGCCACGATCGCGGCGTTCTACTTCGGCGTCGGCCTGGTGCTCGTCGTCGGTGGCTCCCGGCTCGCGTCCGCCGCCGCGGCGCTGCCGGCCCGGCCACTGCTGATCGTCCAGCTGGTGATCGGTGCGGCCCTGTTCGCCCTCAGCTTCTGGGTGGAGAAGCGCCGCAGCGCCACCACCACGCGGATCCTGCGCTGGCGCGACCGAGCCGTGAGCGGCGCGGCCGATTCCGGGGCGTTGACCGGCCTGGCTCTGCTCGCGGCGCTGGCCGAGGTGGCGACGATGCTGCCTTATGTGGGCGCGATCGGGATGATGGCCTCGGCCGGCTTGCCCGGGTGGTCCGTTCCGCTGGTTCTCGCCGGCTACTGCCTGGTGATGGTCGTGCCGGCGCTGGCGCTGCTGTCGCTGCGCGCGATCGGCGCCGCGCGAGTCGAGCGACCTCTGGAGCGTCTGAACACGTGGGTGACGGCCAAGGGCGCCGGCTTGCTGGGCTGGATGCTGGGCATCGCCGGTTTCCTCGTCGCCCGCGACGCCGCCGCGCGCCTGTGGTTTCCGGAGCTGTTCGGCGGCTCGTGAACTCTCAGCCGAGCTGCCACGGGGCGACCGGGCTGGTCGGGTCGGCGCCGACCATGAGCCGGTCCGGGCGCTCGGCGGCGAAGACGGACGCGGATGCTGTACAGCGGCACCGTGGCGAAGGTGGGCGGGCCGGCTAGACCCCAGGGGTGAGCTTGGGCGCGAGCATCGCCTCCGGGATCGGCTCGCGGCCGATCATCGCGATGAGTTCGTCGGTCCAGGTGGTCAGCGCGGCGACGGGGATCTCGTGCGGGCCGATCGGCGCGTACGCCGAGATCCGCTCCCCCGCCCGGCCGAGCAACCGGACCGCCCCGATCTCGTTGCCGCGCCGCAGGTGGGTCACGCCGGCCGCGAGCTGGGCCAACCCTTTCCACAGCTCCCTCGTGTCGTCGTCGCACGCCTTCCACGCGCCTTCGAGCACCTCGTGCGCGTGGAACGGCCGACCGGCGGCGAGCAGACGCTCCGCCTCGCGCAACGCCTCGCCGGGCGGCAGCACGAGATCGTCCGGGGTGGTGGGAACACCGGTCAGGCCGTGCGGCAGGGGCCGGCCGAGCCCGTCCCGCGGCCGGGCGTTGCGGGCCCGGCCGGTCGCGTCCCGGTCCCGTTCCACGCGCTGAGGTTCCATGCCTTCCATACTGCCCGTTCAGGGAGCCGCCACGATGCGCCGGGCCGCCACGCGAACCCTCGTCCACGTGAACCTCGTCGTCGACCTCCTGCTCGCCGATGGGATCGCGTCCCCGTTCCGTGGCGCATGTCTCGTCGGCCGACCGCACCTTGACCTGAAGTCAGCTTGAGGTTTTACCGTCGACGCGTGGATCTAGGAACTTTGCCGGGTGTCGGCGAGCGCATGAAGGGCGCGTTCCGCCGATATCCCACCGGGGTGGCGGTGATCACCGCGGCCGGCCCGGACGGTCCGGTCGGGCTGACGGCCTCCAGTGTCGCCTCGGTCGCGGTCGACCCGCCCGCGTTGTCATTTTCGGTCATGGGCGGCAACTCGGCGCGGGCGCTGCTGACCGCGCCGAGTTTCGTCGTGCACCTGCTCGGCACCCGCCACGCGGACCTGGCCCGCCACTTCGCCCGCTCCGGCGGCGAGCGGTTCACGCCCGGTCAGGGCTGGAGCACGCTGCCGACGGGCGAGCCGATCCTGTTCGACGCGGTCGCCGCGCTGCGCAGCGCACCGTTGCACCTCGTGCCGGTCGGCGACTCGACATTGGTCGTGGCGAATGTTCTCGAAGTCTTTCACGGCCCCGAGGATCGTCCCCTGATTCACCATTCCCGGCAATTCTTGAGCACGGAGGAATTCTGATGCGTCTGTCGCGTCTCCTGCGCCCGCGTACCGTCGTGAGCGCGCATTGCGATCTGCCCTGCGGCGTCTACGACCCGGCGCAGGCCCGCATCGAGGCGGAGTCGATCAAGGCGATTGCCGAGAAGTACCAGGCCAGCGAGGACCCGGAGTTCCGCACCCGCGCCCTGATCATCAAGGAACAGCGCGCCGAGCTGATCAAACACCATCTCTGGGTGTTGTGGACCGACTACTTCAAGGCGCCGCACTTCGAGAAGTACCCACACCTGCACCAGCTCTTCAACGAGGCCACGAAGCTCGCCGGCGCCGGCGGCGCGAAGGGCTCGGTCGATCCCGCCGTCGCCGGCCGACTGCTCGCGAAGATCGAGGAGATCTCCACCATCTTCTGGGAGACCAAAAAGGCATAATCCTTTCCGCGTACGTCCGGAAAGCGCGGCCTCGTGACATCCGTCCGCGAGGCCGCCGCCACGTGCGGAAGTCCCACGACTACCGGCCCCGGCTGGTTCTCACCACGGATGTTCGGCCCTCGTAACAGGGGGTGAGAACCAGCCGGAGAGCGAGAGCCGCCCCGCAGGGCCGGCCCCCGTCGCGGGACCGGCCGGCGCCGAGGGGTGCGTCAACAGCCGCGGCACGCCGTCAGCGCCGGCCGGAATCGCGGGCTCACGGCGTTGCCGGGGCCGGGAGGGCGGACTTGTCGGGCTTGCCGCTCGGCGCCAGCGGGATTTGGTCGATAACGGTCACGGACCGGGGCACTGAGGACGGGCCGAGTTGGGCCGCGACCAGGGCGCGCAGGGCGGCCGGATCCGGGGTGCGGTCGGTGGCCGGGACGACGTACGCGTGAATTGCTTCTCCTGTCTCGTCGTCAGGGCGACCGATCACATAGGCCTCCGCGACCGACGGGTCCGTCGCCAGCGCGCGTTCGATCGGGCCGGCGTAGACCAGCGTCGCCTGCACGATGATCACGTCCCGGGCCCGGCCGAGCAGGCGCAGATAGCCGTCGTCACCGAGTGTGGCCAGGTCGCGGGTGCGGACCCAGCCGTCGACGAACACCCGCGCCGACTCTTCCGGGTCCTGCCAGTAGAAACTCGCCTGCGCGGGCGTACGCACATAAAGCTCTCCGCCCTCGAACCGCAGCGACGTCACCGGCGGTGGCCGGCCGACCGAGTCGAGCCGCTCCCCCGGTGTGGTCATGGCGATCATGCCGGTCTCGGTCTGCCCGTAGCCGTGGAAGATCACCGGACCGAGCACGTCGAGCGCCTCCCGCAGCCGGCCCGGTTCCAGCGGCGAGCCGGAGACCATCAGCGCCCGGAGGCTGCTCAGGTCGACCGGTTCGGTGCGCTGGGCGCGGACCAGCTGGTGCAGTTTGCCGACCGTGATCACGCTCGCGGTGGCCCGGTGCTCGACGATCGCGCCCGGGAAGGCCGGCGGGTGGGCCGCGACGAGCGTGCCGCCGGCGGCGAGGGTCAAGATGCCGTACTCGAGCATGACCTGGCTGCTCAGCGACCCGAACACGAGGTAGCGGTCGAGTCGTTTCGCCAGTTCGGCGATGGCCGTCGGCCAGCGGTCCGGGTGCGGCGCCCAGGCGGCGGACATCGCGGCGTACGTCTGGGCGCAGCCTTTCGGATTGCCGGTGCTGCCGCTGGTGTAGATGATCCGGGCGACGTCACCCGGGCGGCCGGCGGCTTCCACGGGTTTTTCCGGGAAGTCGGCCAGTGCCCTGACCGTCGCGTCGTCGATCAGCACGGCGTCGTCGCGTTCGAGCAGGTAGGACAACTGGCCCGGGGCGAGTCCGGACGGCATCCCGGACACCCGCGCGCCGGCAGCGAACGCCGCGATCGTCGCCGCGAACGCGTGCGCGTCCACCCCGAGCCGCAACGCCACCCCGCGCCCCGGCCCGAGCCCGTGATGCCGCAGCCCCGTCGCGATCCGCCGGACCAGCGCATACATCTCCGCCGCGGTGACCACCCGCCCGCCGTCCTCGAAGACCGGCCGGTCCCCGCCCCCGGCGAGCAGCTCCAGCACCGGGGCGGGCCACGTCGTCAGAGGACGCCCTTGATGAATCGAGCCAGGGGCTCCTGGTGCACCAGCGGCAGGTTCCACTGGTTCTCCAGGTTCTCCGCCAGGTGGTGCTCGGCGACCACCTCGCCGTGCCGCCGGACCCGGACGACCGGATGCAGGTAGCTCGCACGATGCGCGGTCGCGGCGTCGTTCTCGGGCACCCGCGGGATCGTGATGTCGAACGGGTCCACCTGGTCGTGGCCGGGCCCGTATTCGAGCGTGACCACGACCGCGAGCGGCTCCGGAGCCAGGTACGCGACCGGCACCTCCCGGCGGTACTCCGCGGTGCCGCGGTCCACCGCGATCACGTCGGCGAGCACCGCGAACTGCTGCCACAGCCCGGAGGAGACGTTGATCCGGGCGATGATCGCGTCGGTGATCGCCTCCGGGCTCGCCTCGACCGGGGTGGACGGCCACGCGATGTCGTGGTGACGTTCGCGCAGGATGTGGTGCAGCGCGCGGACGGCGTACCGGAATCCGTGAATGAAGCCGTTGGTGGACTTCTTGAAATCGCGTTGCTGGGAGAGGGTGCCGGCGAAGTAGAGGCCGGGCACGTCGACCGACTCGAAGGCCGGGGTCTGCTCCGGGAACCGGTCGTTGATGACCAGCCGCGGGCGGGCCGACTCGTCGAAGATCGACGCGTCGAAGCGGAAGCCGGTGGCCAGAATGATCCGGTCGTAGTCGATCTCGCGCAGCCGTTCGCTGGTCCGGGCGTAACGGAAGGTGATCCGGAATCCGCCGTCGTCGCGGCGGACGATGCGTTCGACGGTGCCGTCCAGCACCGCATTCTGCGATTTCAGCTGGTACGTGTCGAGGAAGTTGTTGTTGACGGCGCGGAGGTGCCCGACGTAGTGCGTCTGCCAGGCGAGGCGCACGGAGTGCGGGCCGGCCACGTGGATGACCGCGGCGGTCTCGACGAGCGCATCCGCGGTCTCGAAGGCCGAGTTGCCCTTGCCGATGATCAGCACCCGCTGGTTGACGAAGTCCTCCGGGTCGACGCTGACGGTGTCGTAGCGTTCGCACAGCTCGGCGCCCTCGATCGGCGGGACGTAAAGCTGGGAGACGCCGGTGGCGACGACAATTCTCCTCGCCGTGAAGGTCTCCTCCGCGGTGGCGACGGTGAAGATCGCCTCCGCCGACGGCGGCCCCGAGCGCGACACCCGTCGAACTTTCCTGCCGTAAAGAATGTTCAAACCGTCGGAGAAATCCTTCAGGTAACGCACGAAGTCGTCGGCGGCCGGAAAATACTTCCGGCTGTAGTTCTTGAAAAGAAGTGCCGGGTCCTCGGTCAGCAGCGAGTTCCAGTCCGCCCGCAGGTTGAACTCCGGGTCGTCCGACCCGGTCCACACCTTGTTGATCGAGATCAGCGTCCGGTGCCGCGGATACCGGGTGAAGAAGGTTCCCGCCGCGTCACCGGCCTCCAGGACGACGTAGTCATGACCGTCGCGCTCCAGCAGCGCGGCGAGCTGCAGGCCGGCCGGTCCGGCGCCGATGATGAGATAGTCGTGCGTCATGCGGCGGAAATTACCGACGCGATTTCAGAGGGCTCTGAGAAGTTCTCACTAGCGTCGGCGGCCATGACGACCGAGGTGGACCTGGCAGCCCCGCTGCGCATCGCCGACCTGCGCGCCGCCCGCGAGCCGATCACCGTGCTGGCCGGGCCGGGGGTCCGCGAACGGGTCACGGCCGGCCGGGTCTTCCTGGCCAAGGTGCTCGGCGACGACCGCGCGGTCTACGGCGCGACCACCGGTTTCGGCGCCCTCGTCGGCTACGCGGGCCGCGCCGACCAGCGCGACCAGGCCGACAACACGCTCGCGCACCTCGGCGCCGGCCACGGCCCGGACCTCGACCCGGATCTCGCCCGCGCCACGCTGCTGGTCCGCGCGCACTCACTCGCCCGCGGCCACTCGGGCGTGTCCCCGCACGTCGTCGACGCCCTGGTCGCGGCGCTGGGCACCACGTTCGCCCCGGCGATGCCGCGGCTGGGCTCGGTCGGCGCGAGCGGCGACCTCATCCCGCTGGGCGCGGCGGCGCAGGCCCTGCGCGGGCGAGGACACGCTTACGTGTACGGCGAACGCCTTCCCGCCGCGGAAGCGCTGGACCGGGCCGGGCTCACCCCGCTGCCGCTCGACGGGCGCGACGCGCTGGCGCTGGTCAACGGCACGTCGCTGACCACGGCCGCGGCCGCGCTCGCCCTCGACCGGGTCCGCACCTCGCACCGTGTGATCCAGCTGCTCTCGTGTGTGCTGGCCGACCTGCTCGGCTGTGACCCGCAGTTCCTCGACGCGTCGCTGCTGGCCGCCTACGGGCACTCGGGCGCGGCCGCGGTCGGCGCACGGATGCGATCGTTGCTCGACGGGGTGACGCCGTCGGGGACGCGGCCGTTGCAGGAGCCGTACTCGATCCGGTGCACGCCGCAGCTGCTCGGCGCGGCCGAGGACGCGTTGCGCTATGCCGACGGCGTCGTCGCGGCCGACCTGGCGAGTGTCAGCGACAACCCGTTGTTCTTTCCTGGCGCCGACAACGTCGTACACGGTGGAAATTTCTTCGGTCAACCCGCCGCCTTCGCCGCCGACGTCCTCACGATGGTGCTGGGACAACTCGGCAACCTGGCCGAACGGCAGCTCGACCTGCTGGTCGACCCGGTCCGCAACGGTGGCCTCCCGCCGATGCTGGCCGCCGGCCCCGGCCGGCAGCACGGCCTGCAGGGCGTCCAACTGGCGTCCACCGCGCTGATCGCGGAGATCCGCCGCGACGCGATGCCGGCCGGTCTCCAGAGCCTGCCGACAAACCTTCACAACCAGGACATCATCCCCCTGGGTACGCAGTCAGCCCTGCGCGCCCTGGACCAGTCCCGCCTGCTCAGCCTGATCACCGGCTCGCTGGCGCTGGGCCTGCGCCAGGCCGTGCACGTCGGCGCCCGCACCCCGACCGCGCCGGCCTGCGCGCGACTGATCACCGCTCTCGCCGACGCGATCCCCCCGATCGACCCGGACCGGCCGCTGGAGTCCGACGTCCGCCGAGCCGCCGAGCTCGTGGAAACCCATCCGGGCGTCGCGCCGGAGCCACCTCCGGCACCGCGCTGAACGCCGGATCCGCCGGCTGTCCGGTGCTCAGCCTCGGCACGCCGAGCAGTGGCAGCTCAGGAGTCGCCCAGCCGCGGGGTGACCGTGCGGACGGCGACCGGAGCACCCGGTCCCCCACCCGGCCGCGACCGGTACTCCGGAACACCGACGCACGTGAACAGCAGCGTCGCCAGCTCGCCCGGCTCGCCGAGCAGCCCCGGCACCTCCGAGTCCAGGAACGTCATGCCGGTGGCGCTCGCTCCCAGGGCGTACGCGGCAAGGTGCAACCGGCCTTCGACCAGCCCCGCGGCCAACTGGGCGTCGCGGTAGCCCCGGTCGTCGAGACCGGCGAGCGGTGTGGCCGCGATGACGACGTACGCCGCGTCAGCCGCCAGCGCCTGGTCCAAGCAGACCCGCAGCAACTCGTCGCGCAGGTCCTCCGCCCGCAACGGATGCTCCAGATCCGGCCACCGGTAGAGCCCCGCGCCGACGCCGTCGACGCCGTGCACGACCACCCAGTGCGGCACCGTCACGCCGCGCAGCGCCGCTTCGAGGGGCCAGCGCAGCTGCTCGGTGGTGAGCGTGCGGGAACGATCCATCCGGCGCTGCGACCCGCGGCGGCGGACGATGTCGTCGAGCGGGTCGGACGGCGGCACCTCCGGCACCGCACCGCCCACCGGCCAGGGGTCGCCCAGGGTGTCCCGCTCCCCGGCGCGCTGCGCGGCGGTGCACAGCGGGAACTCCACTTCGGGCAGCTCGCCCCGGGTCGCGGCGCCACCGGGCTGGATCGCCGGTTCGCCGTCCCCGAGCGAGAGCAGCGCCAGCGGGTATTCGTGCACCCCGTCCGCGCCGACCAGGTCCCGCACTGTCGCGTCCGGGAACAATGACCGCAGCCGCGGCGCGAACCCGGCACTGTCCGCCGCGGCGGTCAGCTGGGCGAGCACGGTGCCGGCATCCCAGTACAGGTGGCGCCAGCCGCGCTCGGCGTAACGCCAGCCGGTCCGCCACGGAATCCCGGTCACGACCAGCGTGGACACCGCCCCGCCGGCCGCCGGCGCGACGCGGACCAGAGCATGCGCGACCGGGTCGTACCAGTACACCGCGTCCGGAACCCCGTCGATGCCGCGAGCGCTGACGTAGATCTCCAGCGGGAACCGGGCACCGGCCGACCCGGCCGCACGGAACAGGAGCGGCTTGCCGTTGCGCTCCCCGGTCCGCACCACACCCGCGCCCAGGAACAGCAGCCGACCCAATTGCGCCGCGTCCAGCCGCTGCGCCGGGGCGTCGACGCCGGCCAGGACCGCCGTGGCGCTCACCCCCGGATCGGGCAGTTCCTGCGGCAGAATCAGAGTTCCGAGCCCATCCGCGTACGCCTTGACCTGCGGCGGCAGCGTGGACGCATCGTTCGGCGTCAGGTCGTGACGGACCCGCGGATCATCGACGGGGACATCCCACTCACGGTCCGGCACGTACGACGTGAGCCGGTGCAGCAGCCCGGCCCCCTCAGCAAGATTCACCCTGTCACTCTGCCAGACGGTGCACGCCGCCACGACGAGGTCGCCGCGCCCGATCAGCGGCCGGTGACCCCGTCGATCAGCTCGCGCAGGATGTCGGCGTACCCGGCGTGCCGCACGGTCTCGCTGCTCACGTGGGCGATCAGCCACCGATGCTGCACCAGCCCGAGCAGGGTCGTGTCCGGCACCACCAGCCGCCGCCGCAACTGCTCCTCGTCGAGCCCGTCGGTCTTCTTCAACACGCACGACCGCGCGAACGCCGGGAACGCCGGCGCCGTGTCCAGTTCACCGTCGTCGTCGAGGGGCACGCGCTCCCGCTGGGTCTCGAGCATGCCCGCGGCCCTACCGCCGGCGGTCACTCACCGCGGTCCCGCCGCCGGCCGCCACTCCCCCTCCTACCGGGACCACGCTCAGCGCCGGCCCGGCCCACCGAGCTGGGCGCCGGAGCGCGCTCTGAAAATTCGCTGAGTTCTGATTCGTACCGTCGGCGCCATGCCGCTTGATTACTTGATCGTCGGGGCGGGGCCGGCCGGCCTGCAGCTCGCCGCCCTGCTGGAAGCTGACGGCAAGCGCGACTACCTGGTGCTGGAGGGCGCGGCCGGGCCCGGCGCGTTTTTCACCCGTTATCCCCGGCACCGGACGCTGATCTCCATCAACAAGCCGCACACCGGCTCCGACGATCCGGAGCTCAACCTGCGGCTGGACTGGAATTCGCTGCTGAGCGACGACCCGGATCTGCTCTTCGGAAAGTACACCGAGCGCTATTTCCCGGCCGCCGACGATTACGTGCGCTATCTCCACGATTTCGCGCGCGGCCTGCGGATAAAATACGACTCCCGGGTGACCAGGATCAGCAAGAACGACGAACTGTTCACGGCCGAGACCGATGCCGGCACTTTCTCCGCGAGATGCGTGATCGTGGCGACGGGCGTGTCGAGAACCCATCGGCCCGACATCCCCGGCTTCGAGCTGGCCGAGGGCTACGACGAGATGTCCGTCGACCCGCGCGACTTCCTCGACCAGCGGGTGCTGATCATCGGCAAGGGCAACTCGGCGTTCGAGACCGCGGACAACCTGATGGAGACGACCACGGTGATCCATGTGGCCGGGCCGAGTTCGGTGCATCTGGCCTGGCGGACGCATTACGTCGGGCATCTGCGTGCGGTCAACAACAACTTCCTCGACTCGTACCAGTTGAAGTCGGCGAACGCCGTCCTCGACGGCACGGTCCGGCGGATCGAACGCGACGGCGACGGTTTCCGGGTCACGTTCAGCTTCTCCCGGGCGAACGAAGTCGTCAAAGAACTGTATTATGACCGGGTCCTGGCCTGCACCGGATTCCGTTTCGACCCGTCGATGTTCGACGGTTCCGCCCGCCCCGAGATGATTATCAAGGACCGCTTTCCCGCGCAGACCGAGGCCTGGGAATCGGTCAACGTTCCCGGCCTGTTCTTCGCCGGAACCATCTCCCAGGTGCGGGACTTCAAGAAATCCACGAGCGGTTTCATCCATGGCTTCCGCTATGCGGTGCGCGCTCTTCACAAAATCCTCGAACGTACGTACGCGGAAGTCCCCTGGCCGGCCGGGAAACTCGATGCCACGCCGGAAGCGGTCACCGACGCCATCATTGCCCGGGTCAACCGGTCCTCGGCGCTGTGGCAGCAGTTCGGTTTCCTCGCCGACGTGGTGACGGTCGCCGCGACGGACGCGCGCTACCACGACGAGGTGCCGGTCGCCTGGTTCGCGCAGCACGGGCTGGCGACCGGCGATCACGAGTACCGGCACGCGTTCACGGTGACGCTGGAGTACGGCCCCGAGCACGACAAGGTCGACCCGTTCGACGTCACGGTGACCCGGGTCGCGCAGGACGTGCCGGGTCAGGCACACGCCGCCGCGTACCTGCACCCGGTCGTCCGGTACTTCCGCGACGGTACGCACGAGGCAACGCACCACCTGGCCGAGAACCTGGAGAACCAGTGGGACCGGCCGGACGTGCACGTCGCCCCGTTGAGAAGTTTCGTCACGCGCAGCCTGTCATGAACCCCGTTCACGCCGACTTCTTCGCCGGTGGCGCCGGTGAGGAACGCACGGTGCGCGGCAACCTCGCGGCGTTCGACCGGCTGCGGATCGTCCCCCGGGTGCTGCGCGCCACCGGCGACCGCGACCTGCGCACCACCCTGTTCGGCACGGAGCTGGCGACGCCGATCCTGGTCGCGCCGACCGCGTTCCACCTGCTGGCGCACCCGGGCGGGGAGGCGGCGACCGCGCAGGGGGCGGCCGCCGCCGGAACCGTCATGGTGGTGAGCATGGCCGCCACCCAGCCGGTGGAGATCATCGCCGCAGCCGGTGGCCCGTTGTGGTTCCAGCTGTATCCGCAGCCGGACCCGGCGTTCACCGCGGCGGTGGTGAAGCGTGCCGAGTCCGCCGGGTGCCGGGCCCTGGTCGTGACCGTCGACTCCCCCGTCCTCGGTCACCGCGCCCGGGACGTGCGCAACGGCTTCACCGATCTGCCGGCCGGATTGGCCTGCGAGAACATGCGCGACGACACCGGGCGGGTGCGGCCCGTCGCCATGGACGCGACGCTCGGCTGGGACCGGATCGCCTGGTTGCGCTCGGTGACCGGATTGCCGATCGTGCTCAAGGGCGTGCTGCACCCGGCCGACGCACGGCTGGCGGTGGAGCACGGGGTGGACGGCCTGATCGTCTCCAACCATGGCGGTCGCCAACTCGACGGCGCCATCGCCACCATCGACGCCCTGCCGGCCGTGGCGGAGGCGGTCGCGAACCGCATCCCGGTGCTGGTCGACGGCGGAATCCGGCGCGGGACGGACGCGCTGATCGCCCTGGCCCGTGGCGCTACCGCGGTGCTGCTCGGCCGGCCGGTGCTGGACGCCCTCGCCGCCGGCGGCGCCACCGCCGTCCACGAGAAGCTGCGCACCCTGACCGCCGACCTCGATCGGGCAATGGCCCTCGCCGGGGCCCGGCGCCCGTCCGACCTGACCCCGGACCTGGTGACGGTGACCGGGTGAACACCGTGGTGCGCCTCCGTGAGTGGATCTTCCAGCGGGTCAACGGGGCGGAGGGGATTCCCGTGCCCGGGCCGCTGGTCGGTGCCGAGCACTTCGAGCGGGTCTACAGCGACCCGGCCGCGGACGGGCGCAGTCGGGGTGCCGGGCTGTCGGATCTGTTCTGGTACTGGCTGGCGCCCGGTCCGCAGATGCACCAGGAGCACCTCGAGCCGGGTGATCGCTATCAGACGGTCGCGCGGACCACGCGAAGGATTCTCGCCGTCCCGCACGCGCGTTCGGACGAGCTGGCGACCGCGGCGACCCGGCGGGCCCTGGACGAGCTCCCGGCGGCGCGGACTTCCTTCGTCCGGCTCCGGGATCTGATGATGCCGGTCTGGGCGGAAGTCTTCTTCGAGCTCGTCTTCGAGGAGAGGTGCCCACCGGAGGTGCGGGAACTTGTCGTCGCCAACGCCGACGACGTCGTCACCGCCCTGAAAGGTCTGAGCCTGCGCCACATGCGACGCCGGCAGCGCCTGACCCGATACCTCCTGGCCCGTTTGACGGAAAAGTCCTGCCCGGTCGTGCTCCCGGCACCGTTCACCGAGCAGGAAACCGCCTGGTACCTGCAGGGCGCGTTCTTCAACACCGCCGTCGTCCAGATGTCCGAGGCGATGGCCCACGTCCTGCTCTGCGCGGCGCAGTCCGGGGTCACCGACCGCTCCGACGACGGCATCGACCGCCTCATCGACGAGACCCTGCGGGTCCATCCGCTCTTCGGCATCGCGCATCGGATCACCTCGGCGCCGATCGTCGCCGGGGATGTCACGATCCCCACCGGATCGGTGCTGCTCTTCAACTATCTGGCGTTCCAGCGCACGGGACCGGCCGCCGACGACGTCTTCGACCCGGATCGCTGGCTCACGCTCAAGCGCAGGGACGCTCACTTCATCCCCTACGGCGTGACCGCGAACCGTGCATGCCCCGCGCGCGGCGCCGCGCCGGTGATGTTGCGGGCCGCCACCCGCGAGGTGCTGCGCCGCTTCCACCTCGCGTCCTCGGTCCCGCACACCCGGTCGCTGCCCCACCGCGGCCCCGCGTACCTGACCCCTGTCGGTCACGACGGCCCGAGCCGGGCCCGCCTCACCGCCCTGCGCCGAGCCGACCGGCTCGCCGACCTGGGGCGTTCGATCAAGCAACTGGTGCTCGGTACCTGGATGGTGCTCGACGCCCGGCGCCAGAAGCTCTGCACCACCTACTTCGAGGAGGTTCGCCGGTGACTCCCACTGAACTCGCGCCGCGGTTCTTCATCGCGGTCGCGGTGATCATCCTGTTCTGCCGCCTGGTCACCTGGCTGCTGGCCAAGGTCGGCCAGCCCCCGGTGGTGAGCGAGATGCTGGCCGGCGTCCTGCTCGGCCCGTCGCTGCTGGGACTGCTCTTCCCGCAGGTGCAGGCGGCACTGTTCCCGGCGCCGCTGCTGCCGGTCCTCTACGTGGTCGGGCAGATCGGCCTGGTCCTTTTCATGTTCCAGACCGGGTACGCCTTCAAGTCCCACAAGGTCACGAAGCTGGCCGGCACCGCGGGCGCGGTCTCCCTGGCCGGGGTCACGGTGCCGCTCGCGCTCGGTGCGCTGCTGGTGCTGGCCACCGCGGATGTCGTGCCGATCCGGGTGGACGGGGTGTCGATCGGGGTGACCGCCGCGTTCGTCGGCGTGGCGCTGGCGATCACCGCGTTCCCGATGCTGGCGCGGATCATCACCGAGCGCAACATCGCCGGGACCCGTCACGGTTCGCTGGCGCTGGCCAGTGGTGCGGTCGACGACTGCGTCGCGTGGATCATGCTGGCGGTGGTGCTGGCGTTCGGGTCGGGTGAGGCCGGTCCGGCGTTCGTCACCGCCGGTGGCACGATCGTTTTCGGTCTGGTCCTGTGGCTGGTGGCGCCGCGGGTGACCGGCCCGCTGATCCACACCGACCGGCTCGACGAACGGGCCCGGATGCTGGGCGTGGTGGCGCTGCTGTTCCTGGTGGCGTTCTACACCGACGAGATCGGGCTCTACGCCGTGTTCGGGGCGTTCGCGCTGGGTGTGGTGATGCCCCGGCACGAGCGCACGGATCGGATCATGGAGCGGGTCGGTCCGGTCGCGTCGGCGGTGTTCCTGCCCTTGTTCTTCACGTTCTCCGGATTGCGGACGGAGTTCGGCCTGTTCGGGGATCCGCGGGTGTTGTCGTTCGGCGGGGCGTGCGTGGCGTTGGCGATCGCCGGGAAGTTCGGCGCGTGCTGGGCCACTGCCCGGTTGCGGGGTGAGCCGCAGCCGGTGGCGTTGCGGGTCGGGATCCTGATGAACGCGCGCGGCCTGATGCAGCTGATCGCGCTGAACGTGGGCCTGGAGGCGGGGATCGTGAACTCGTCGCTGTTCACGGTGCTGGTGCTGGTCGCGCTGGTGACGACGCTGATGACGACACCGTTGCTGTCCTGGGTGGAGCACCGGGAGGCTCGGCGTGCGCCGGTCCCGGAGGCGCCGGCGCCGGTCCTGGCCGGTAACTGAGCGCGGTTCACGACGTACCTTAAGAAAGATCTTGGGGGTTCTTAAGAAGTTGGTTGAATTATCAAACTTTTCTCCCGGAACGTCACTACATATGAGATCTTCGATGTCATGCGCCGGCTTCTTGTGGTCGAGGACGACTCGGATCTGCGCGAGATGGTCACCGAGACGCTGGTCGACGAGGGGTATCACGTCGACCAGGCCCCGGATGGCCAGCGCGGTCTCCACCTGGGCCTGACCAGGCCATATGACGTGCTGGTGATCGACCGGCGGCTACCCGCGCTCGACGGCCTGGACCTGATCACCCGCCTGCGGGCGCGGGCGGTCGCGGCCCGCGCGCTGATGCTGACGGCGCTCGGCACCGTCGACGACCGGATCGCCGGGCTGGACGCCGGCGCCGACGACTACCTGGTGAAACCGTTCGATCTGGACGAGCTGAGCGCCCGGATCCGTGCCCTGTGCCGGCGCACGTCCGACGCCACTGACGTGCTGCGTCTCGGGGACGGGTTCCTCGACCTGGGGGTACGCGACGTCGCCCTTCCCGACGGCACCCGCGTGTCCCTGTCGGCGCGCGAGTTCGAGCTGCTGCGGGTCCTGGCGGCACGGCCCCGGGCGGTGCACTCGCGGGCGGTGCTGCGCAGCAAGGTGTTCGACGAGGCCGCGGCGGCGTCGATCGTGGACACCTACGTCTACTACCTGCGCCGCAAGCTGGGACGTCCCGTGGTGCAGACCGTGCACGGCCTCGGCTACCGGCTGGGGGCGCTGTGAGCCAGTCGCTGGAACTGCGGGCGGTGCGGCAGGCGCGCTGGCGGATCGGGTTGCTCGTCGGGCTCGCGATCGGAGTGCTGCTGGCGATGGCCGGCGCCATCTCGTACGAGGTGTTGCGCCACAGCCAGGAGGACCAGATCGGCCGCGAGCTGGACTACGGCCTCCAGAACGGTGTCATCGCCGGACCGCCGGCGTGCACCTGGGTCTTCTTCTACGCGACCGACGGCACCCTGGCCCACGGTGACCGGGCCGCCCCGGCCGGTCTGCCGTTGCGCGGTGACGTCGACCGGGTGGTGGCCACCGGCGTCACCCAGAACCGGCAGGTCGACCGGGACGGCACCACCTACTGGGTGCGCACCCAGACGCGCGGTGAGGTGATCGTCCAGGCCGTGTTCGACGCCCGTTTCCAGCTCGCCGACCGGCGGCATCTGCTGACCGCGTTCCTGCTCGCGGCGGCGGCCGGGCTGTTCGCGGCGGTGCTGACCGCGATGATGGTGGGGCACCGGGCGGTGGCGCCGCTGGCCGAGGCGCTCGGGCGGCAGCGCCGGTTCGTGGCCGACGCGAGCCACGAGTTGCGGACGCCGATCGCTCAAGTACACACCCGGGCCCAGCTCCTCGCCCGGCGGGCCGCGCGCGACGGCACCGACCAGCGCGACCTGGACCGACTGGTCAGCACGACGCGGCGGCTCGGCGAGATCGTCGACGAATTGCTGTTGTCGGCGCGGCTCGCCGCCGACCCGGGGAACCTGCCGCCGGGGCAGCCGGTGGACCTGGCGCGGCTGGCCGCGGAGGAGACCGAGCGGGCCCAGAACTCGGCCACCCCGATCTCGCTGGACGTCCCGCCGAGGACGGTGCTGGTCAGCGGGGTGGAGTCGGCGCTGCGCCGGGTGGTGAGCGAACTGCTGGCCAACGCGCTGACGCACACGCCCGACGGGTGCGTCACGGTCACCGTGCGGACCCTGGCAACCGGCGCCGAGCTGGTGGTGGCCGACACCGGTGACGGGTTCGACCCGGCCGACGCCGCGAGGATCTTCGACCGTTTCCACCGCGGAGCGGGCGCCGGGGAGCGGCGTTTCGGGCTGGGGCTGGCGTTGCTTCGGGAAGTCGTCACCGGGCACGGGGGCACGATCGTGGCGGAGGGGCGCCCGGGCGCGGGCGCGACGTTCACCGTTCGGTTGCCGCTCGCGCCCGGCGCGGAGCGGCGGCCGTCCGGTGGCCCGCTGGACGCGGGGCCGCGCCTGATCCCGGCCCTGCGGCTCGCCGGTCGGCGCTCAATCAGCCGGCGGTGACGGCCGGTAACCCAGCATCGGCAGCCACAACTGCTCCACGATGTCGACGATCGCCTCGTCCGGCACCGGCTTCATCGTCATCAGCAGCTCGTGCCGGAACAGGTCGAACGGCAGGCTGATCATCCGCGGCGGCCGGGGAACGTCCGGCACCTCGCCCCGCGCGACCGCCCGCGCCACGATCCGCTCCAGCGAGTTCGGCTGCCCGGGCGTCCGCAGCGTGTCCCGCAACTGGGCGAAGCTGCTCCCACTCTCCCGGAAGTAATCCATCAGCTGCACGCTGAGCAGCGTGAACAGCCGGAACCGGCCGTCGGCGGCGTGCCGCAGGAACTCGACCGCGTCGTCGCGCAGGTTGCCGGTGTCGGGCACCGGGATCGGCCGCGACCACCAGTGTTTGCGCAGGGTCGCCAGGAGCAGGTCGTCGCGCTGCGGCCAGCGGCGGTAGAGCACCGGGCGGCTGGTCTCGGCGCGGGCGGCCACCGCCTCGTACGTGAAATGGGGGTAGCCCTGCTCGACCAGCACGTCCCAGGCGGCGTCGAGGATCGCGTCCTCGAGCTCGGCGCCGCGGCGACGGGTGCCCTTAAGAGTCACTTGCGTATCTTATCGCGGCGCCGTACGGTGGCCAAAGTTAGATACGCTCGCGTACCTTAAGGCGGTACCGATGTCCGGAACCCGTATCGACCCGACCGCCCTGCGCACCGCGATCGCGGTGCTCACCGGCGGCATCACGGTCATCCTCGACTCGACGATCGTCAGCGTCGCGCTGCACGAACTCGCCACCGACCTGCACGCCGACGTCAGCACCATCCAGTGGGTGAGCACCGCCTACCTGCTGGCGCTCGGCGTGGTCACCCCGCTCGTCGGCTGGCTGCAGAGCCGGCTCGGCGGCAAGCGGCTGTGGATCGCCGCGCTCACCGTGTTCCTGCTCGGCTCGGTGCTCTGCTCGTTCGCCTGGAGCGCGGCCGGCCTGATCGGCTTCCGCGTGGTCCAGGGCCTCGGCGGCGGCGCGATGATGCCGCTGATGATGACCATGATCATGCAGCAGGTGCAGGGTAAGGACGTGGGGCGGCTGATGTCGCTGGTCGCGCTGCCGGCCGCGCTCGGGCCCATCCTCGGCCCGGTGATCGGCGGCCTGATCCTCGGCGCCGGCGACTGGCGCTGGCTGTTCCTGGTCAACGTGCCGCTCTGCCTGATCGGCCTGTTCCTCGCGGCCCGGCTGCTCCCGGCCGACCGGCCGTCCCCGCGCGTGCGTCTCGACGTGGTCGGCCTGGCCCTGCTCTCCCCCGCGCTGGTCGCGCTGCTCTACGGGCTGTCCGAGATCAACGGCACGGACAGCGGCGGCGCGGTCCTGCCGATCGTCGCCGGGGCGGTGCTGCTGACCGGGTTCGTGCTGTGGGCGGTCCGGCGGCCCGGGACGGCGCTGGTCGACCTGGCCGTGCTGCGGTCCCGGCCGACCTGGACGTCGACCGCGCTGATGTTCCTCTCCGGGGCCTCCCTGTACGGCGCGATGATCCTGCTCCCCCTCTACTGGCAGGAGGTCCGGGGCGAGGACGCGCTCGGCGCGGGTCTGCTGCTGATCCCGCAGGGCGTCGGTTCGCTGCTCAGCCGCGCCGCCACCGGCCGTCTCACGGAGCGGGTCGGCGGGCGCGGCGTGGCGCTGATCGGTTTCGTGCTGACCGGGCTGGCGACCGTCCCGTTCGGGTTCGCCGACGCCGGCACCGCCAACTGGCCGCTGCTGGTCACGCTCTTCGTCCGCGGGCTCGGGCTGGGCATGGTGGTGATCCCGCTGATGCAGATGGCCTTCGTCGGCCTGGCCCGGGAGCAGGTGCCGCACGCCAGCATCGTGGTCCGGATCGGGCAGCAGGTCGGCGGCTCGGTCGGGGTCGCGCTGCTCACCGTCGTGCTGGCGGCTTCGGCGCAGCGCAGCGGTTCGCTGATCACCGGGTTCGACACCGCGTTCTGGTGGTCGATCGGGTTCACCGGCGTGGCCGTCCTGGTCTCGTTCCTGCTCCCCGGGAAAGCGCCCGCCCCGGCCCCCGAGCCGGTCGCCGCCAAAGGATAGATTCGCGGCCATGTCACCCATGGCCGTCGAGGAACGGCACGCCACCTGGCTGGAGCTCTTCTTCGACCTGGTGATCGTCGCCGCCGTCGCCCAGCTCGCCCACCTGCTGCACAGCGAACCGGACGGCCGGCAGCTGCTGATCTTCGCGGTTCTCTACTACGCGATGTGGAGCGTGTGGACCGGTTTCACGCTGTACGCGAACGTCGCCGCCACCCGGACTCGCCTGCTCACCATGCTGGCCGCGATGTTCGGCATCGCCGTGATGGCCGCGTCCGTCCCGCAGCTGGCCGAGCACGACCGGCCGCAGCCGTTCATCGTCGCGTACCTGGCCTGCCGCATGCTCGCCATCGCCTCGTGGAAGCGGGAGAACGAGGTGATGACCGAGTGGCCGGGCGTGCACCAGGCGCTCGGCCTCATCCCGTGGGTGGCGTCGCTCGGCTTCGACGCCCCGGCGCGCTACTGGCTGTGGGCGCTGGGGATCGTCTTCGACATCGGGTTCTCGCTGCTGGCGTCGCGCTCGCCGGAACGGCTGCTCGCCGCCGAGCGCCGCGACTACGAGCGCGACCAGCGCCGGTGGACGACGCGACTGGTCCGCCGGTACGCGCCGTGGCACGAGGCCGACCCGGAGCCGCAGGCCGCCGCGGCGGATCGGCCGCACCTGGTCGAGCGGCTGGGACTGTTCGTGATCATCGTGCTCGGCGAGGCCGTCGCGCAGTTGGTCAACGCGGCCGCCGGGGTGGACGAATGGTCGTACCGAATGTGGTTGCTGGGGTTGATCGGTTTCGGTCTTCTGGTCGCGCTCTGGTGGCTGACGCTGAACGCCGCGCCGGCCTCCGAAGCGCTGCGGGCGTTGCGTCTGACCATGCCGGTGCACTACCTGACCACCGCCGCGATCGTGGCGATCGCCGCCGGGCTGGGCGGGCTGGCCGGCGAGTCCGGGCACGCGAGCGCCGCCGTCCGCTGGGTGCTGTGCGGCGGTGCAGCCGTGTACTTCCTGGTCGCAGGCCCGATCGGCGGGTCGGGCACGGCGCTTCGATGGACGCTCGGATGGGCCCTGCCGTCCGCGGCCGGCGCGATCCTGCTCGGCGCGTTCGGCGCTCACCTGGCCGCCTGGCTGCTCGTCGGCGGCCTGCTGGTCCTGACGCTGTGGCAGGTCGGTCACCGCCGGCTCGCCAGCATCCCCACCGTACCGGCCTGACCTGTGGCCATGGTCGGACCGTGTTGTCGATGACAGCCCGGCCGATCGTCGAGGCGACCCTGCCGGGGCGCTCGCCCGGGACGAGGTCTACTGGCTGATGGCGTATGCGCTGATCAACCACGAGCGCGGAGGCTACCCGGCGAGCGTGCCGGGGCCGGCGATCCTGCGCTCGGCCGGGGTGACGCCGCCGGCCGAGGCGAGACAGGACGGCCTCGCGCCGCGGGTCCGGAAGCCGATCAGCGCGCTGCTCCGGCCCGGCTGACCAGCACGATCATCACCACGGTGGCGGCGACGTCGAGCTCGACCAGCACCGCGCGCGGGCCCAGGAACAGGCCGAGGAACGGCATGGCCAGGAACGTGGCGACGCAGAGCGCCGACACGGTCGGGAACGGGCAGGGCGCCGCGCTCATCCGCCGGGCGAACCCCGGGTCGGTCGCGTGGAGCTGCTGTTCGATGTCCGCGAGGGCGCGGCGGTCCTTCTCCTCCAGCATGCCGTCCCCCATCCGGACATAAGAGGAATAGCCGATCTGCCACGACTTAATGCGCAAGAAGCCTATAACAGAGGGTGAGCAGTAGATCTCCGTATGCGCAGTCGAGGAGTCTGGATGACCACCGTCGCCCCGAGGCCCACCCCGATCAGGCCTCATCCGGTCCGCCGGCAGGTGAGAGGGTCGGCACTGGCCCGGACCCTGCGCACCACCGATGCGAAGCAGATCGGGATCATGTACATGGTCACCTCGATCATCTTCTATGTCATCGGTGGCATCATGGCCTTGCTGATCCGGGCCGAACTGGCCCGGCCGGGCATGCAGTTCCTGTCACCGGAGCAGTACAACCAGCTCTTCACCATGCACGGCACGGCGATGCTGCTGTTCTTCGCGACGCCGATCGTGTTCGCGTTCGGCAACTTCGTGGTGCCGATCCAGATCGGTGCGCCCGACGTCGCGTTCCCACGGCTGAACGCGTTCGCGTACTGGCTGTACCTGTTCGGCACGCTGACCGCCATGACCGGTTTCGTCATGCCGGGCGGCGCGGCCGACTTCGGCTGGTTCGCCTACACCCCGCTGAGCGACTCGCTGCACTCGCCCGGCATCGGCGGCAACGCCTGGGTGGTCGGCCTGGCCATCTCCGGTCTCGGCACGATCCTCGGCTCGGTCAACCTGATCACCACGATCCTGACCCTGCGCGCGCCCGGCATGACCATGTTCCGGATGCCGATCATGACGTGGAACATGCTGGTCACCGCACTGCTCGCGATCATGGTGTTCCCGTTCCTGGCGGCCGCGCTCTTCGCGCTCGCCGCCGACCGGGTGATCGGCGCGCACGTGTTCGACGTGGAGACCGGCGGCCCGATGCTCTGGCAGCACCTGTTCTGGTTCTTCGGCCACCCCGAGGTCTACATCATCGCCCTGCCGTTCTTCGGCATCATCACCGAGGTCATTCCGGTCTTCAGCCGCAAACCGCTCTTCGGCTACAAGGGTCTGGTCGCCGCCACCATCGCGATCGCCGCGCTGTCGATGAGCGTGTGGGCGCACCACATGTATGCGACCGGTCAGGTGCTGCTGCCGTTCTTCAGCTTCCTCACGTTCATGATCGGCGTGCCGACCGGCATGAAGTTCTTCACCTGGATCGGCACCATGTGGCGCGGCCAGGTCAGTTTCGAGACGCCGATGCTGTTCGCGGTCGGCTTCCTGGTCACGTTCCTGTTCGGCGGCCTGTCCGGCATCATTCTGGCCTCGCCGCCGATGGACTTCCACGTCTCCGACTCGTACTTCGTGGTCGCCCACTTCCACTACGTGCTCTTCGGCACGATCGTGTTCGCGGTCTTCTCCGGCATCTATTTCTGGTTCCCGAAGATGTTCGGCCGGATGCTCGACGAACGCCTCGGCAAACTGCACTTCTGGCTCACGTTCATCGGATTCCACACCACATTCCTCGTGCAGCACTGGGTCGGCACGAAAGGCATGCCGCGCCGCTACGCGGACTACCTGCCCACCGACGGCTTCACCGGGCTGAACACCATCTCGTCGATCGGCTCGTTCATCCTGGGCGCGGCCACGCTGCCGTTCCTCTACAACGTGTGGCGCTCCTACAAGATCGGCACGCTGGTCACCGTCGACGACCCGTGGGGGCACGGCAACTCGCTGGAATGGGCCACGAGCAGCCCGCCGCCGCTGCGCAACTTCGACAAGATGCCGCGGATCCGATCGGAACGGCCCGCCTTCGACCTGAAATTCCCGCATCTCGCCGCCGGGGAACAATCACTGGCCGGGCCGCCCGAGGGCGGTGCGCGGCCGCTCAGCCGGGAATCGGACGGCGGGGCGACCTACGCCGAGGACATCGCCGCCGATCGCGACCGCAAGAAGAAAAAACGCTGACCGATCCGGCATCAGGCCGCCCACCCGCTTCCAGCGGGTGGGCGGCCGTCAGGTCAAGGCCCTTCGCGCGTACGCCGCAAGCCGCTCTTGACGCCGAAAGCTCCTGGGGAGCGGGTCGTCAGCCCGTGTAGTCCGTGCCACACGTCTTGGCGGTGGTGCCCGGCGACAGGAACGCCATCGCGTCGAAGGCGACATCGATGGTGCCGTTGGCCGAATCGTCATCGTTGGTCAGCTGGAAGCGAGCGCCCGGCGACAGTGTGTAAGTCCCGAGATTCACCCACTTGTCGACGCCGTTGGTGTCCTGATTGATCTTGCAGGTGGCGCTGCCGACCGACGCGGCCGTCGCACTGTTGTAGTAGTAGTACTGCGCGTTGGTCACCTGCCCGCCGTGGCTCGGGAGATGGACGATGACGTCGTACTTGGCCGCGCCCGCCTTCAGGTTCGGTGTCCACGCCCCGACCACCCGGTGATAGGCCTTCCGGGACGCCGGATAGGTGTGGGTGAACCACATGTGACCTTGATAGCCGGCACCGAGCTGGTGCAGGTCGATCTGAGCGGTGAGCGCGAGGCTGTTCTCGTAGGTCTGGACGGAACCGTCCGCGTTGACATGGGGAACGTCACCGGCCGGGGAGCCCACCCGCAGAGCGAACTTTCCGCCGGTCGCCTCGCCCGGGCAGCCGAGCACGTTGTACGAGCCGTTCGCCGTCTCCGGCGGCCCGTTGATCGCGCCCGGCACAGCGGCGGAGTCGGGTAGATCGTCGACCACCGTGGCGGTGACCCCGCTGGGAACCTTCAGCTTCCCACAATCCTTGGGATAGGTTCGCTCCGTGGCCGGCTCCGGGTCACTGTGGGTGAACAGCAGCCTCTCAGTGGCACAAGCACTCGGGCAGTCGGTCCAGTTCCTGCTGCCGTGCCACCAGCACGCGTCGCTGTTCGCGGGACATGGATTGCTCTGGTTCGCATAGTCGCACGCCTGACCGACGGCATTGCAGAACAGCGAGTAGCGAACAGAGGGGTGATCAGCCGGCAGATCCAGGTGAGAAGGCACCACGGGCGCGGTGCCGAACGTCGGCGTCAGGTACTTCGGCGCGGGCAGCCCGTCGATCCACTGCCACTGCGGCCGCTCGGCCCACCCCATGATCCGCTCCTGGTACGGCCAGTCGCCCGGATGCGAGGCGTCGTCGAGCGAGCCCCGGAGGAAGGGATCCCGGTTGTACGGATACCGCGGGTTCGCCGGGTTGTTCAGCCAGCCCAAACCCCAGTTCGTCCCCTGCTGGCCCGGCATGTAGATACCGGTGTTGTAGCCCCAGGCGGCGAGATACCAGTTCTCGATGTAGTGCGGGTCGCCGCCGTTGACCGTCATGCCGAGCGCGTTCAGCTGCTTCCATTTGTCGACCAGAACGTACAGGGATGCGGCGATGTTCGCGGCGTAGTCGGTAGCGGCCGCCACCTGCTGAGCCTTGGAGAGAACCACTTCGGTGTCCTCGGCCCGCATGCCGGTGGTCACCTGGCCGATGCCGTAGCCGCAGTCCGTGTTGTCGTAGTTGATGCTGTCGATGTCGGTGTTTCGGTTGCCGTAGTAGTCCGACACCAGCGGGTTACCGGCGTCACCCGGAACAGCGTGCCAGCTGGCCTGTGCCTCGTTGGTCTCCTGGGCAAGAATCGCCAGCATCAACTGGGCCGGCACCGCCACGGACGTGTCCGGGTACGGGAAGAGGTCCTGCGGCCGGTACCCGGGCAACCGGGTGTTCAGGTAGGTGTCCGGGCGCAGCACGTCGAGCCGGTTGTGGACAGCCAGGTCGACAGCCCATTCCACCTGCCGGACGTCCGGCTGCGGAACCTGACGGTTGAGCTGGTTGCGCTCGACTGCGCAGGACGGCTTGGCCACCGCCCCCACCGGGCCGACGCCCAGGGTCGTCACGGCCGGCGCGGCAGCCCGCGAGACCGCAGCGGCACTGGGGGTCTCCGACGGAACCGTGACCGGGGTGATCGTCCCGGTCGCTACGCGGCCACTGTGCAGCGCCCTGACCGCGATGTCCACGTGGTCGTCGGCCTCGACCGACGCCGATCCCTGCGTGACCTGCCGGCTCGCCGCACGCTGCAACAGCAGGTGACCCTTGGTCGAGACCGCCTCCACACCGGTGTCGCTGGCGACCGTCACCAGGTCGGCCTTGCCGCTGGCATGCAGCCCGGAGACGTCGCCGATCAGCGCGTTACGCCCGCCGGCCAGCCCTTCGAGCTGCAACCGGGTGCGAGGCGCGGAGCCGAGCTCGGTCACCTTCGTCTTGTCGTAACGCCACGCCAACGCCTTCTCGTCCACCACGGTGAGCACGTCGACAGAGCCTTGCGCGGTCGCACGGACGGCGAAGGGACGCCCTGTCACGGTGGCCACCGAGCGGGCGACGCCCGCGTCGTCGACGCGGACCAGCCGGCCGCGCACGATGCCGTAGTCGGTGGTGGCCGACGCAGTCGGCGAGGTCAGCTGGGCGTCCACCCGGCGTGTACTGAGCACTCGGCCGCTGGCCGCGTCGACGGCCAGCAGGTCCGTCTGCTCATCATTGTCACCGACCGATCGGGTCAGCAGCACCCGGTCGGTCGGGCCGCACGCGGGGTTGAAATAGGCGATCTCCACCCCGCCGGTGATCTCGTGCACCTGTCCGGTCGCCATGTCCACGACCGCGGCGAAGCCGCCGGATCGGACGAGCGCGGGCTTGTTGAGGGCGACGGCCGGGGCGTACACCGCGACGACGTATTTACCGGAGCCGGTCACACAGGTGTAACCGGTGAACGAGCCGAGACCGGTCAGGTTCGTGCCCAGGCTGGCCAGCGTCTTCCACTCGTACGCGTCCTTCTCCCGCGCAATCATGACGTGGAAGCCGCCGGCGTCGCCGACACCCTTCGCGATCACGTCACCGGATTCGCGGTACCCGCTGCCGAGCGCCGATGCCGGGTCCGGAAGCTTTCCCCGGCTGCCGGTCAGATGCACGTGCCCGTCGTCCTTCGGCGCGGCCTGAGCCGGACCGGCCGAGCCGACCACGGTGGCCAGCGCGGCCGCCGCCATGAATGCCACACCGGCTCGCAGCCGCTGGCCCCGTCGCATGATTCTCCTCGCCTTGGCCATGGCTCGCCTCACGTCCACAACGTGCAGAAACTGCCCGTGTCCGACTGTTTGTTGGTGTAGGGGTCCGGGTCGGTGTACGGGGGCGGCTCGTTCAGGATGTAGCAGGCCTTCAGGGAATAGTCCCAGTCCAGGAGCGTGCTCACCTGCACCGTGCTGCTGACACCGATGGTCTTGGCGGACAACGCGCGGCCCCCGTTCTGCGGCATGTAGAGCGGGAGCAGCGCGTGGAGCTGAGCGGTGCCACCGGGGTCGGGGATGACCATCTCGGCATAAGCCGCGTGGCAGGTGCTGGAATAGCGGATGGTGAGCACTGCACGGTCGCTGCTGCCGGACTGGAAATAGGGCACGAACGTCCCGCAGCCGCTGACCACAGTGGTGTCGAACGGGCTCTTGCCGTCGCAGGCGGCACCGAAGCAGGGCGGCGCGGCAAGGGCGGGTTGATCCATCAGGATTGTCGGCACGGTGCCGGCCAGCACGGCGACGGCTACCCAGGCCAGGCGCCTGAACAGGCGATTCACGTCTTTCCTCCCCGTGGCCGCCGTTCGACCGGTTTGTCAAGATCACGGCAGGACCGAGGAGACGGTAGACGCACCGTCAGGCTTGGATCAATGTGAATATTTTCTCACGTTCTGGCATTGCTTTCATCGCGTCGCATCTATTACATCATCGAGTAATGGATCTTCGAGAACTAGATACTCAGGAGGGTCCCGTGCCGGTCTCGCAAACGGGGACGGCCCGGGCCGTCCTGCTGGCCAGCATCCTCGCCGTCTCCGTCGGCACGCTCACTGCCTGCGGTGACGACCCGGCGCATCCGGCCGCAGGGCCTGCGTCCTCGGCGGTCACACCGTCGGTCACACCGTCATTGGGCGGCGAAGCAAGCGGCGCAGCCACGATCCCCGGAACCATCGGCGGTGCTGCCACCGCCGGTACCACCGGCACGACTCCGTCGGGCGCCGTGGCCCCGAGCGCGGGCAGCACGGATTCGCAGGTGTGGAATTTTGCCGCCGTCCCCGGCGCCTCAGCGGCACCGATCACCGGCACGCTGGCGGCGAAGTGGAAACTGACCCGGGCCAACCAGACGACAATGGGCCGGTACGTGGAATCGATCTACTACGCGGGCTCGGCCGACCTGAACAAGGGCCGGTCGATCCGCGTGCAGCTCGACGTCGGCGCCACCGACGGACTGCCGCATTACGTCAGTTGCATGGGCGGTGGCCCGGGCGTCGACCGCACCCGGGACACGGCGGCGCGCGACTTCGTCGAGGAGTGCTTCCAGGCGGTCGTGCCGCCGGCTGAGCGCGCGAAGTTCCAGGAGTGGTTCGACACGTCGTTCAGCAAAACCGGCTCGACCCGGTACCACTACAGCGGTACAGGATTCGGCTCCTCGCTGTTGCTGACGGACAACTGGATCAACGTGGAGATGGTCGGCCATGACCCGAAGGCCGCCCCCGACTCCACGCCGCTAGGTCAGTAGTACCTGATATGCGGTAGTTCATCAACAGTTGTAAGTATTCCTCCAGATTGATACGGTCCGGTCGCACGGGGGAGATCGTCTTCGGTGGCCGCGACGGATACGCGGTCACCCGGTTCCGCACGCCACTGTCGCGTCGGCACTGCTCCGGCCGCTGTCAGTCCGGTATCGGGAGGCACCATGCCATCGAAGAGAGGCAGAGCATCGGCTCTGCTCGCGGCCATAGCAGTGGGGGTGCCGCTGGGACTCTCCGGGCCGGTCGCCGCCGCCCCGTCGCCCCAGCCCACCGCCACGCCCGCCAAGCCCGCCACTCCGGTGGCTCGGCCGGCCGTCCCTGAACCCGACAAGACCCTGCGCAGCGGCTGGCGCAGCTCGGCCGACCGGGCGGTGACGGTCGCCGGTGACCTCGACGGCCTGCACGTGCTGGCCGCAACCGAGAGATCCGGATACTCCTGGAACACCGTGGCCACACTGTCCGAGCCGGGAGTCGATACCAGCCAGTGGATCGGGCAGGCCTGCACCACTGGCTCCGGGCAGCGGGCGGTGGTCGTCTACGCCCCGGTCGAGGCGTCCAACCATCCCGACCGGATGGAGAGCGGCGGTTTTGTCGCGACCGTCGATCTGACCACCGGAACGGTGCACAAACTCGGCCTCCGCGCCTCGCTGGCCTACTACAACCCGGGCTGCGGCAGCGGCGAGACCGCCGTGATCACCGCTCAGCAGACCACTGATTCCGGCATCGACTCCACGCTCACGGTCGTCGACGCGGCCCGCGGCAAAGCCGGACGCAGCCAGAAGATCCGCAAGCAGATCAGCTCGGCCGTGCCCTACCAGGACGGGATCGCGGCAGTCGACGGCAACCAGCTGATCAGCCTCGGCTCGACCGGTGCCCGGCGCAACCTGACCACCGCCGACGGCAGCCCGCTGCGCCTGCACCCGGACCTCGACGGCGGCCTCGGCTACGAGGTCGTGAACGGTTCGGATACTCAGGTACGGCGCCTCGCCGGAGGCAAGAGCGCACTGCTCGGGCACGGCGCCGGCGGGGATGTCCAGCTCCAAGCCGCGGGCGGACGGGTCTTCGTCATCGGACAGAGGGCCGACCAGGTCACACTGCCCAAGGCCAAGAGCTGGAAGCGCGTCCCAGCCGCCGCGGACTCGGACATCTCGACCACGGGCGAACTGGCCGTCACCTCGGCCCGGTCGACCGCGACCGCGCGGCCCGGCGGCGGACAGACCCTGATCGCGGCCGATGTCACTGCGACGGCCAAGCCGGTGAGCTTCGCGGTCAACCCGTCGTCCGTGACCGACACCGACGGTGCCGCACCCGCGCCCGGGACGACCGGCACCAGCTCGTCCGGTCCGATCGCGCCCAAGTCCTCACTGGCCACTGTGGACCCGGCCACTGTGCCCTGGGACCCCGACCGCGGCTGCGCGGTGGCTCGCAACGACCCGAGCATGATGACCTACCAGGCCACCTCCCAGCAGGTCGAGTGGGCGGCCGACCTGGCGGTCAAGGGCCAGCTGATGGTGTCCCGGCCGGCCAACTGGGAGGGTTCCGGCATGCCCTCGACCTGGCAGCCGCAAGCCCTGTTCCCGCTGCACCCGCTGCTCGGCGGCGGGCACGTCCCGGTGCAGGTGCTGCTCGGCGTGCTAGCTCAGGAGTCGAACACGATGATGGCCAGCCCCCATGCGGTCGACGGCGAACGCGGGAATTTCAACCAGGGCGGCTTCTACGGTGACACGATCACGTTCAGCAAGGTCGACTGCGGGTACGGTGTCGGCCAGGTGACCTCAGGCATGGCAGTGGCCGACGGCACGAGGAGCTACACGGCGCTGCAGCAGCAGGCGATCGCCACCGACTACGCGTCCAACATCGCCGCCTCGCTGAATATCTTGATCGACAAGTGGAACACGCTCTACCAGATGGGCGTCAAGCTGAACGGCGGCGACCCGCAATTCATCGAGAACTGGTGGTTCGCCCTCTGGGCCTACAACTCCGGCATCCAGCCGGCCACCGCCGACCTCGGGAACACCACCGGCTGCTCGCCCGGGCCATCCTGCACCGACTCGGCCGGTTACTGGGGGCTCGGCTGGAGCAACAACCCGGCCAACCCGAACTACCCGGCCGACCGCAAGGCGTTCCACCTCTCCGACGACGACGCCAAGGTACCCAACCACTGGTCGTACCCGGAGCGGGTGCTGGGTTGGGCGGCCCGTCCGGTGGCCCGCTACGACTACATCAACCAGACCTGGCGGGCGGCATTCGTGCCTGGTGTCTGGGGCGGTTCCAGCCCGTGGCTGCCGAGCAACCTGAACCTGTTCTGCGTCACGACCACCAACCACTGCCTGCCCAACAGTGTCAACGACAACTTCGGGCACCCGGGCGCGGGCACCTGCCAGCTGGCGAACCTGCACTGCTGGTGGCACGTGGCCCAGACGTACGGGAGCGACACGACCTGCGCGACGGTATGCGGCCGGGAGAACGCCACCTACCAGGCCGGTGACGCCGAGCCGCAGGGCGTCCGTGTGTACCCGCCGGACTGCCTGATGGACGGCCTGCACTCGGCGGCCGTCGTGGACGACACCACGGTCACCAGCGACCTGTGCACCAAGGCCTGGACCGACCAGGGCAGCTTCAGTTTCAGCTTCAACAATCTGAAGAACACGACGTGCACTACCAAGTGCGTCATCTACCAGGGCAAGATTGACCTGCACCAACTCGGCTCCGGCTTCGGCGGGCACTTCTGGTTCACCCACACGAACTCCTTCCAGCGGGTGACCGGAACCTGGAGGCCGCCCGCGTCGAGGACCGGCTGGACCCGGATCAAGGTGCACGTCCCGGAGATCCACGGAGCGACCACCCGAGAAGCCGACTACATCATCAACCTGGGCAACGGCGAGACCCGGCACCGGATCGTCAACCAGTACTGGAAGCAGAACGAGTGGATCGACCTGGGCTCGTTCAACCTCTCCGCCGGTGCCTCGGTGTCACTGAGTGACTCGACCAAGAACGTCCCGGTCAGCCGGGTCGACCGCGGCGACATCTCCTGGGACGCGATGGCTTTCATTCCCACCTCGAGCCCGACGGCGAACTACGTGGCGCTCGGCGACTCCTACTCCTCCGGCGAGAGTGTGGCGCCTTACGAGCCGGACACCACTCTGGACGACGACAACTGTCACCGCTCGGACGGCGGCGCCTACGCCTATCAGATCCGCACACCCGGCCACTCGTCGTCGATCGCCCTGGAAGCGGCCGGCGGCACCGCGAACTTCCACCTCCTGGCCTGCAGCGGGGCCCAGTCCGTCGATCTGACGCAGGACTCCGTCGACACCACCAACACCTGGAACACCCAGTGGGGTTACGTCCAGAACTACCACTACAACGAAGTCAACCAGATCGACGACTCGGGCTGGCTCGACCGGGACACCACCCTGGTGACGGTGAGCATCGGCGGCAACGACGTCGGCTTCGGTGACATCGTCAAGGGATGCCTGCCACCCGTGATCAAGAACTGCCTGGCGTCCGATTTCAAGCTGCCTCGCGAGTTGGGGGACGAGGGCAAGAAGGTGACAGTGGTCGACCCCGAGCCGCTCATCACCTATGAGCCGAAGCTGGTTGTCGCCCTGCGCAGTCACTTGGTCTCGGTTTACCAGGCAATCCATACCCACGCTCCGAACGCTCAGGTGGTCGTGGTCGGCTATCCGGCCCTGTTCGACCGGAACGACGGGTACTGCAGTCTGTACTCGCCGGACAAGCAAAAGTGGATGAACGACCTCGCGGAACAAGTCAAGACAACGACCCTGAACGCCATCACGGACACCAAGGCCGCGTATCCCGGGCTCGATATTCGGTTCGCCGACCCGGATGCGGCGTTCGACGGGCACCACCCGTGCGACTCCGACGCCTATCTCCACGCGATCGAGCCCCTCGACCAGGCCTCCTCCTTCCATCCCAACGACAAGGGGCACGTCGCCTACGGGAAAGTCGTCAACGACGTGCTGAACTGAACCAGCGATGAGAGAAGGACGACGGGTGCGACGGCTACGACCGCCGGCCGCCGCGGCGACCGCCGCCGCGGTGGGGTACGTGCTGGTCTGGTTCGGAGTCTCGGTGCTGCTCGCGATGCAGGATCGCGTCGACTGGGGCATCTACGACCTGACCATCTTTGTCGGCTACCTCGTCGGGCTACCACTCGTCGGATGGGCGTTGCTCGGGCTGCTCCGGGTGCGCCCGGCCTGGCCGGTGGCATTCCTCGCCCCCGTCGTCCTCGTCGTGCTCCTGGACGTCGTCCAGCCGTTCAGCGGTGACCATGTCGCCATGGCCAACGCTCTGCTCGCGGCGGCGGCCTACGCGGTCTCCGCAGCCGCGGTGACCGTTGTCGCCGAATGGTTCAAGCGGCGATTCGGCTGACTTGACAGCAATTCACGGATCATTTGCCACGAGATTTTTTTTCTCGCTGCAAACCTCGACTTGAGCAAGTCCTTAAGATACTTTTCTGCTTGTCGAAGAATCCACCGGTCACGGGGAGAATTACATGTCTTATCAGAAATTCCGCGGATGGGTGCGTGCGCTTACGGTGGCCGCCACCGCAGCCACAATGGTCGGCGTCGCGCCGGTTTCCGCGCACGCCGAGACCACCCTCCTGCCCGGGTGGGACCTGCCCGCCACGGTGAGCACGCAGGCCGACGGCTCGATCCTGGCCGAGGTGGATCCCGCCGCGCTGGCCGCGAAGTCCACGACGTTCACCACGCTGGCGACCACCGGATGCGGCTCCACCTGCGACGGCAAGGACCCGAACAACTACAAGTACGCTGGTGCGACCTGCGCCGCGGACGCGACCACGGTCCGAGCCGTCTATGAGCCCGGGGGCACCTACGCCGGCGTCGAGTTGCGCTACAGCCCGCGCTGCCGCACCGCCTGGGCCCGCTGGTCGAACAACGCGCAGCTCCTCAGCTCGATCTCGCTGTACAACTACACCTCCAGCGGCACCGAGCGCCTGCACTACATCCTGGACGGGCTGGATCGCGCGAGCCAGGCCTGGGGACCGATGGTGAACGACGCGGGCTACCTTTCCAAGGCCTGCTATTTCTACTACGACGGCGGCAGCACCGCGAACCCGTACTACACCATCTGCACCACCAAATACTGATTGACGACTATGTAAAACTGACCGCCCACCTGCTTCCGGCAGGTGGGCGGCAGTCCCTCTTTCAAACCCGATTTGCGCGTACGTCGTGAGCCGCCCGCTCCCAGCGATACGTCACGCGAAAGCGGCGACCTTCTCGGGGGTCACGATCCAGAGGATGCGCTCGATGCCGCCCTCCGCGGCGACCACCGTCATCACGCCCTGCAGAACCCCGTCCCGGCGCAGCACTGCCGACGTCTCGCCGTTCGTCGCGACCCAGTCGACCTCGATGCCCTCCCAATACCAGGCCAGCGCGCCGAAGAATTTCGTGACCCGCTCGACACCGAGGACCGGGATCCGGGCGACCCTGACCGCGCCGTTGCCGTCCGAGTAACTGGCGACATCGGCGGCGAAAAGGCGTTCCAGCGCGGTCATGTCACCGGTGCGGGCAGCCGCGACGAACTTGGTGAGCAGATCCTTCTGTGCCTCCGGGGCGACCCTGGTCTTCCGCTCACCGGCGACGTGTTTACGGGCGCGACTGACCAATTGCCGGACGGCGGGTTCGGTCGACCGGAGAATGTCGGCGATCTGCCCGTACGGATAATCGAAAGCCTCACGCAGCACGTAGGCCGCGCGTTCGCTCGGCGTCAGTTTCTCCATCAGCAGCAGAGCCGCGAACGCGAGCGCCTCCCCACGCTCGGCCCCCAGATAGGGATCGGCGCTGGTGTCGACCGGCTCGGGCAGCCACGGGCCGACATAGGTCTCCCGGCGAACCCGCGCGGACTGCAGCGCATTGATCGCCATCCGGGTCGTGGTGGTGGCCAGGAACGCGGCCGGACTCCGCACGGAGGCGCGATCGTAGGCCTGCCAGCGCAGCCACACATCCTGCACCAGATCCTCGGCTTCGCTCGCACTGCCCAGCATCCGATAGGCGATGCCGAACAGCCGCGGCCGCACCTCGGTGAAGATGCGTGCTGCCTCGTCGAGATCGTCCGCAGTGCGCGCTTTCGAATCCGTCACCGCTCCCCCGTTCCGCCGTGTCCGCCCGAGCCATCGTGGCCGTTTTCATTCGATCCCACAGCGAATCGAGGTGTCCGTCACAGGTTGGACGGCGGCGCTCTCCACCGGTGTCGGGCGGCGGCTTTCTCCGCAGTCAGGCCGGCTCGTTCCGACCCTCAGGCGGCGGCTTTCTCCGCAGCCAGGCCGGCTCGCTCCGCCAATCAAGCGGCGGCTCTCTCCACCAGTCGCGCGATGCGGGACACCCCTTCGGGGAGATCAACGTCGCTCAGCGCATACGAGAAACGGAAGTAACCCGGCGTGCCGAACGCCTCCCCGGGCACCACCGCGACCTCCGCCTCGTCGAGAACAAAATTCGCGAGCTCGGCCGACGTGCCCGGCAGCCGGCCGCGCCCGAGCAGGCCCTTCACCGACGGGTAAAGGAATGGAACTTCGCATCGCCGTACACCAAATGCTGGTAAATCTCGTCGGTGACGACGAAAAGATTGTGCTCGACGGCCCAGTCGCCGATTTCTTGCAACTGCTCGCGTGAATAAACTGCGCCCGTCGGATTCGACGGAGAACACATCAACAACAATTTGGTACGCGGGGTTCGCGCGGCCTCGAGCTGGTCGGCGCTCACCAGATACCCGGTCGACTCGTCGGTGTTCACCGCGACCGGGACACCCCCGGCCAGTTGCACCGCCTCCGGATAGGTCGTCCAGTAGGGAGCCGGGATCAGCACCTCGTCACCCAGGTCGAGAAGCGCGGCAAAAGCCTGGTAGACGCCCTGCTTCCCGCCATTCGTGACGATCACCTGGGACGGCTCGACCGGGTGCGCGGACACCGCCGCGATCGCCTCACGCAGCGCGGGCTGGCCGGCGGCCGGCGTGTACTTGTGCGAGCGCGGGTCACGGCACGCCTCGACGGCCGCCTCCACGATGTAATCCGGGGTGGGGAAATCAGGCTCACCGGCCCCGAAACCGATGACCGGGCGGCCGGCGGCGCGCAGGGCCTTCGCCCTCGCGTCCACGGCCAGGGTTGCGGATTCAGCGATGCTGGAGATTCGCTCAGAAATACGGCGCATAGGCTGATCCTGCCAGCTTTCACGGCGTACGGGAAAGTCAATAAAATCTTTTGAATTGCCTTTCCGGTACGACATTATTCGCGGCCGTGGGGATAATGGACGGGTGGAGATGCGTTTCGCCCGCGCCGAGGACGGCGTCACGATCGGTTACCAGATGTTCGGGCAGGGCCCGGTGCTGGTGTGGATGCCGTCGCTAAGCAACATCTCCGCGCAGTGGCGGATTCCGGCGTTGCGCGCGGCCTACGAAAGGCTCGCCCGGGACATGACGGTCGTGCTCTACGACGGGCGCGGAATGGGCGCGTCGGATCGGCGGATCGACCTCGCCGACCTCGGTGTCGACGCGCACCTGCGGGACCTGCGGGCCGTTCTCGACGACGCCGGAATTCGCAGCGCGTCCCTTCTGGGGTATTACCACGCGACGGCCACGGCCATCGCCTTCGCGGCGCGGGAACCGGAACGGGTCGAACGACTGGTGCTGTTCGGTGGCGCCGCCCGGATGCGGGAAGCAATGCGGCCGGCTCAGACGCAGGCGTTGTTGTCGCTGGTCGAGCAGGATTGGGGCCTGTTCGCGGACGCGGTGGCGACAGCGTGGCTGGGATGGGATTCGGCGCCGTCCGGGCGGTGGACGGCGGAAGCGTTCCGGACGGCGACCACCGCGGCGGTTGCCCGGGCGTGGTTCTCGGCGGCGGAGGAAATCGATGTGACCGGGGAATTGGCGTCGGTTCGGGCGCCGGTTCTGGTATTGCACCGGCAGAGCCAGGAACAGATTCCGGTGGAGGTTTTCCGGCGGCTCGCGGACGGTTTGCCGGATGCCCGGCTGGTGGAGTTGGCAGGGGCTACGCCGACGTTGTTCATGGAGGATGCGGCTCGGGACACCAGGTTGGTGACCGATTTTGTCCTCTCCGGGCGCGTGTCCTACGGCGATTCCTGGGTTGCCGGGACCGGCGGTCTTACTGTGCGTGACATCCCTGCGGTGGACGGATTCGCGGGGCCGGGCGGCTTCCCTGCGCGGGACGGGGTCGATGCACTAGATGAGTAAGTCCTAACTGAGGTCAGTGGTCATACGCGATTAGTGACCTGGTCAGAGGCTGTCCGGTTGCCCGGTTGTGCCAGATAGCTGCGGTCATGGCGAGGAGGCGTTGGGCGATGCGGGCGCCGACGCCTTCGATGCTGCGGCCTCCGTGCAGTTCGAGGTCGAGTTGACCTTTAAGGGTGTCGTTGACTGATTCGATGAGCTGGCGAACGGGCTTGAGCAGGTGTTCTCCGGGGTGCGGAGCCCGGTTGCGGTATGAGGGTCGCAGTAGCCGGGCTCCGCGTTCAGCCAGCCATCGGTCGAGTTCAGCGGAGACGTAGCCCTTATCCGCGATGATCAGCTGCCCTGGCCGGGATGCGAGCAGATCGGGATCTTCCTCCAGCGCCGCGGCCAAGACCTGACGCTCATCGGTTTTCGCAGTGGCCAGCGACCAGGCGATCGGTAGTCCTGCGGGCGTGCAGATCAGATGCAGGCGCAGGCCCCAGAAGAACCG